>JAGAJL010000010.1 GCA_017626095.1 Lachnospiraceae bacterium | reverse complement strand
TTGTGTGGTAACTTTATTATACCAAAGAATAGGTGCTTTTTTATTGTCAATGCACCGTTTTATTCAATTATTTTACTTGAAAAATCAAGCATTTATACCTGATTTACAGGTGGGAAAGTTGAGTAATTTATTATTAATGGCACTCCATATTTCTCCCAACAATTCATCTCTCTTATTTTTATTACTGTATCCCAGTTGTTGATTGTTTCGCCCATTACTAATACAAAGGTTATTTTTCTCTTTTAAAAAACTAAAAATAGCAATCAGTGAATCTTCAATGTCTAGAGCTAATGACTTATTCATACAGGAAGCACTAAAATAGAATGATAAATGATTTTGTCCATTTTTCCAATTTTCCTGCCAACTGTTTTCTTTTTCGTTATCTACATGTTCCTTCGTTCTTCTGACAAGATTGATTGTCTCACCAACATAAACATGCAATTTTCCTGATGCTTTCCATGTATGTATATACACTACAGGATAATTTAATATAATGCTTTTCTCTTCAGGCTTAAGGTTATTATCATTCTCTATTTCGTGCTTAACATATATATCTAAATAATCAACCAATTCCGAAAGCTTCTTATTTTCAAATGTTATTTCCTTTTTTATCATTCGTCTCAGCTCCTCTATCTCACAATTTATCCTCTTTGTCCCTGGTTCAGTAACATAGAAATTTCCCATAAATTCTTTCAAATTTTATCATTTGTGTGACACTATTCGCGGACACCAAAATACAACCGACACTATTCCAGCACACAACTTTAGTATCAACAAATTTTTTGCACCCTTATTTTTCCCTGCTAAAAACACAGGTATATATTCTTCAAAAAATCCCTCACCCCCGTTTAAACTGGTCATTTCTTTGAGAGTAAACAAACCGTCTCCACATGGCACGAAAAAACAGTACGGGTTCCTATATATATGCGGTTTTCCCAGCCACTTTTTGACTTCAACAATTTGCTCATCTTGAAACAATTTTCAAAATCTAGAAATTGCAATAAAACGCCTATTTTTCGTACACGGGAACATATCCTTGTTTCATTTTTAGAGTTCCAAGCTATGCTCGTTTAACAAGAAGTCATATATGCTCATCGTAAGGATGCCATCATTATCATGTAATGGTTTTACAACATCCTTCACAATAATAATCTTCTTGAATGAATCATTCACATTTATAAGAGGGGCTTTTTCCTGTGCTCTCTTCTCGGCATCCGGCAGACTAAAAGCAGACTGGATATAATATCTCTTGCTCCCCATATTGGCAACAAAATCAATTTCAAGCTGTTTCTTTTCCTGCACGCCTTCTTCTGTTCTGCCTCGCTTAACAACCACACCAACATCAACCTGGTAACCTCTCACACGAAGTTCATTATAAATGATGTTTTCCATCAGATGCGTTTCTTCTACTTGACGGAATCCTAGTCTAGCATTCCGCAGTCCCACATCCTCAAAATAATACTTGAGTGGCGTACCAATGTATTTTCTGCCCTTTACATCATACCTGTTTACTTCGTTGACTATGAACGCATCCTTCAAATGGTCAATATAGGCTCTTATTGTATTAAGGCTAATATCCGACTGGATAACACTCTTGAATGTTGCTTCTATTTTTGACGCATTCGTAAGAGAGCCAATGCCGGATGCCAGAATATTTATTAAGTCATTTATTTCCTGAACCTTTTCAATGCGATTTCGCTCAATAATATCCTTTATATAGGTTTCTTCAAATAACCTAGTAAGGTACTCCATTCTCTGCTCATCGGTAGCCATTGTAATTGTTAATGGCAACCCACCAAAACTAACATAGGAACTCCAGCCTTCATATTTATCCCCATCAAATACTTCCATGTATTCTCTAAAACTAACTGGATAAACATGAACCTCATCACCACGTCCTCTAAATTCTGTAATGATATCCTTTGACAGAAATTTTGAATTGCTGCCAGTTACATAAACATCCACATTATGCATATGAAGAAATGAATTCAATACTGACTCAAACGCTGGCAGTAACTGTACTTCATCTAGAAAAATATAATACTGCCCATCATCTGTCATTTGGCTCTTGGTATACTCAAGAAGTGTTCGTGGATCCCTATATTTCTCATTCTCAAAAGTATCTAACTCAATTGCAATAATATGGTCATCCGCAACCCCCTGCGACTTGAGGTAATTCCTAAAAATAGTAAACAAAAGATATGATTTCCCGGAACGTCTGATTCCTGTAATAACCTTTATCATCCCGTTATGCATACGGTTTATTAATTTCTGTAGGTATATGTCTCTTTTTATTTCCATAATGCCTCCATGTTGATAATTTAGAGATATTGTGCCTCTCTTTTCAATATTATACTTCAACAATGAATTATTTCCAATCTATATTTTGATAATTTCAGGCATTTGTGCCCCTCTTTTTCAATGATTATATCTTTAATATGAAAACAGTCAGTGTATTTGTCACGATTATTGCATTGTTTCCGTGACAAATACATATTATTTTTTGTGTACTTGTATTTATTATTCGCTTATCCGTTTAATATTTTTTCCGCAAACGGCACTTTTATTAAATTGGTTATATTGAAAATCAAAGGCACATGTGTCCTAAATTTTCAATTTTTAACTCTAACTAAGTTACATTTATAAAAATGCATTATTCCAACATCCGTTGTATACCTTTTTCATCAATACCATTACTCTCCAACAGGAACATCTTTGAACAGATATATTCTGAGCAAGGCAAAAGAAAAAGACCAACAGCAGCACTTTTCAATACTACCATTGGTCTTGAAACCCTTTATCAACGGCGTTTCTGCAACTTTCTTATTTCGTCTTTGACATCAACACAACCGTCTCCACATGGGTTGCGAAAACACTATGAATGTCAAGCCACGGGATTTTAGGGGTTTGCTCGTAACTGGGAACATATCCACGGCATTTTTGCCATTTTGTTCGTAGTCGGAAACTTATCATACCGATTTTTCTCCTTTTGTCCGTGCGTGGAAACATATCAACGCCGTTTTTTGATATTTGCTCGTACACGGGAACATATCAACCCTAATTTATCAAACATCATATTTCAACAATATACTCTCTAAAAATATCTAAAATAAAATCAGCACTTGCAGGAGTATAATTTGGAGACTGTGCGATTACCGCATAATCAAAGTCTCCTTGAAATTTCACATCTTCAATTGTTGGAATTATTTTCAATTCAACCTCTGGGTCTTTTATTGCGCCTAAGTCTAAGACCTTCATCTATAATCACAACCTATTCTTTTTCTTTTATATACTTTCCACTTCTGATTCTCTGGTATAAGCAGCGGGATTTACTACCCCGCCGTAATGTGAACGTTTTCTTCATATAAAAACAAAACATCCTTAGTCGTGATACCACCGCGCAAAGTTCGTTATCTATTCAGTCCGACCTTTTCTATATTCTCTTGGTGTCACTTTGTATCGTTCCTTAAAGACCCTATTGAATGTTCTCTGACTGTCAAATCCGCTATCCATACAGATCTGCGTAATACTTAAGTCAGAATACTCAAGACACCTAATTGCATAATTCAATCGCTCATCATTTAAATACTGATTAAAATTCCTATGAAATGTCTTTGAGAAAATACGTGACAGTACATACTTACTTACGCCTATATCTTCAGCCATCATTCCAAGTGTTACCTCTTCTCTAAAATGAGAAGATATATATGCAACCGTCTGATACACTAAATCATCTTGACCTACTTCATCCTTTTGAATTAATTCAAATAGTGGTATGCATTTTGCCAATATTATCTGAATATATGCCTGCGCCATGATGGTTTCATCGTTTGGCAGATGCACCAACTCCATTATTGCATTTTGGGCTTCTTTACAAATCATGTCCTTTTTTATTACCGGATTTGCCGGACACCATTTTGATATAGTTTCAGAAAAAGCCGCACACATTGAATTTGCCGCTTGAACATAATAACCTCTATTAGTCCCTTCAGAAAATACCTGATAGTGATGAATCAAATCGGGAAAAACAACCGCAAAGTCTCCTTCTTCCATATGATACAATTCTGTCCCTACACCTATCTCCAACGTTCCCTCTGTCACATAAACCATTTCCAAAACACCATGAAGATGAGGCGCAACATGGTGCAATTTCCTATCAGTTATATCAAGCATTGCATCTGTTTTCTTGTAATTCAAGACCATAAAATCATCACCTTTCTCTCACGATTATACTTCTAAAAGTACAACGAATCCATAAATCGAACAATACAGAACATGCACAAAATAACACTAATCCACAAGTTTATCCTTGCAATATTTGACTACTTTTTAATACAATTTGGCAAGTAATCAAAGTATCTTTTGCATATACTAACATCAGAACGAAAGGAAAGGAGGATACACAAAATGAGCAAGATTAAGAATTATATCAACACCCTTTTAGATTTCTACGAGCCATACTTCATGCATATGTATCGTGCATAACAAATCTAAAAGGATCTACCCTGTGAAAACTGAATATTGATTAAAAACAGGCCATTCACATCGTGACATGGTCCTTTTTATTATTAAAGGACGGAACACACGAGTGTGAACCGCCCTCATAAATTGGGAAGTGCTTTATAATGAATTTACAAATCGCATGAATGCTTCCATGCCATCTTCTGTTCTCTTATATACACCCGCGCATTCCAATACTTTTACAAACACCTTACTGATCTCATCCTGAATAATGTCATGAATATTATCTTTATTGAAAGAATAATTACCCATCCATTCCTCGACCCAGTCTGCATGTTTCTCAATATCTTCATTGCTACGAATATCTTTGCCTTCAAGAATGTACTCTTCCAAAATTGCCATCTCCTTTTTAAGTCGCGCCGGAAGAACTGCAAGTCCCATAACCTCAATCAAACCAATATTTTCTTTCTTGATATGATGAAGATCTGCTGTAGGATGATATACACCCCAAGGGCACTCATCTGTTGTAATATTATTTCTAAGAACTAAATCAAGTTCATATAAATCTTCATGCATTCTTGCAATTGGTGTGATTGTATTATGAGGTGTTCCATCTGTCTCACTAAAGATAAATGCGCTTTCATCTGTATAGCCTCTCCAAGCACCAAGAATGTGGTCTGCTGCTTCAACTATTCTGTCGATATTCTTACCTTGCAAGCGAACAACCGACATCGGCCACTTTACAATACCCGCAGTTAAATCTTCGTAACCCTTTATGGTGAAAGTTCTATCATAAGGCGCTTTTGCCATAGCAAAAACGTATCCACCACCTTGAAAATGATCATGACTTAATATTGATCCACCTACAATCGGAAGGTCAGCATTTGATCCAGCAGTATAATGCTTAAACTGGTCAACAAACTCTAGTATCTTTTTAAACACTGCTCTGTCTATTTTCATTGGTGTATGCAGCTTATTAAAAATAATGCAGTGTTCGTTATAATATACGTACGGAGAATACTGAAGGAAATAATCCTCTCCATCGAGTTTAATCGGAATAATACGATGATTCTGTCTTGCCGGATGTGAGAAGTGTCCTGCATACCCTTCGTTTTCCATACAAAGTAAGCAACTAGGATATCCTGACTTTTTGGCCTTTCCGGCTTTTGTAATATCTCTTGGATCCTTTTCTGGTTTTGAAAGATTTATTGTAATATCAATTGGACCATACTCCGTTTCTGTTATCCACTTTTCATCTTTGGCTATTCTATCAGTACGAATGTAATTTGTTCTCTGGCTAAACTGATAATAATAATCTGTAGCCATCTTACTACTTGTCTTCTGCAGTTCCATGAAATTCTTTCTAACAATAGAAGGTGCCGGAGTAAGCAATCCCATTATCTTTGTATCAAAGAGGTCTTTTGCAGTAATGGTATCTTCAACCATAATACCGTTTTCAAAGGCATATGCCATCATATCCTCAAGGATTTCACAAAGTGCTCTTTTTGTTTCAACTGTCTCCTCTGTAAACTCCATAAGTCCAAATAGTTCAAGAAGAGAATTTGTAACATAAACCTTGTCTGCCGGGTCAACTAGATGGCTTTCTATTCCATACTCCATCAATTCATTGATTAACTTATTAATCATAATCATCGCCTCCTATACAGTTTCATAACCGTGTGGATGTGACTGATGCCATTTCCATGCTGTATCAATAATAGTTTCAAGATCTGCAAACTGTGGATTCCACCCAAGAATTGTTTTGGCTTTATCACTTGAAGCTATAAGTGTTGAAGGGTCTCCTGCTCTTCTCTCTTCTTCCTTTGCTGGGATTGGATGTCCTGTAACTTTTCTTGCTGTATCAACAACTTCTTTTACAGTAAATCCAACTCCGTTTCCAAGATTAAAGATGTCACTTTCTCCACCATTTCTCAAATACTTCATTGCAAGAATATGCGCCTGTGCTAAATCATTAACATGAATGTAGTCTCTGACGCATGTACCATCTTTTGTATCATAGTCATTTCCAAATACAGAAATGTATTCTCTCTGGTTGTTTGGCACCTGTAAAATTAGTGGAATTAAATGTGTTTCCGGATTATGTGCCTCTCCAATCTGTCCGTTTGGATGTGCGCCACAAGCATTAAAATATCTCAATGACACAAATCGAAGGTTATGAGCTTTTGAAGTCCATTTGAACATTTTTTCCATAGAAAGCTTTGTTTCTCCATAACAGTTCGTCGGAAGAGTTCTATCCGTTTCTAAAATAGGAATGCTCTCTGGTTCACCATATGTTGCGGCAGTTGATGAGAACACTATCTTATCAATTCCATGTGCAACCATGCTCTCTAAAAGAACTTCCGTTCCACACAAGTTGTTGCTGTAATACTTTAATGGGTCCTTCATGCTTTCTCCTACCTGAGAGCTAGCGGCAAAATGAATTACACCATCAATATCTTCCTTTTCAAAAACAGAATCCATGAACGCTCTATCTCTAATATCACCCTCATAAAATTTAGCCTTTGGATGAACCGCCTCCTTGAAACCTGTCAACAAATTATCTACGATAACAACGCTTTCTCCAGCATCAATCAATTCATATACTGTATGAGAACCGATATAACCAGCTCCACCTAAAACTAATATGCTACCCATTACCAATTCCTCCAATCTATAAAACTTTCATTCCACCATATTTTCTAATCTTTAATACGCTACACGCGCCCTGACTAAATACCTTATCCATAATTTTCTGATACTCAATAACAATATCGTTTTTTACAAACGCTTGAATAGTTCCTGCAAATCCACCACCGTGAACTCTGCTAACTCCATTATCTCCAAGAAAATCCTCACTAATTGCAAGGGCAAGTGATACATTCTGATGTTGTACATCAGCATTAGAATATACATTTTGAAGGTATTTATATGACGAGTTTCCCGATGCTGCCACCGTTTTTAAGAATCCCTCAATATCTTCATCTGAGAGGTATGATACTTCTTTCTGAACTCTTTCATTTTCACGGATAAAATGAAGTGCTCTAAGAACTCCCCTATCTCCAACCTGTTCTCTAACTTTCACAATATTTTCAAGAATATCATCTACAGTGAGACCAAGAAGCACTTCCTTACCAAAAAACGCTGCCACTTTCTTCATTTCTTCTGGCACTGCCGCATAATCCGCTGTAAGGTCAGCATGAGACCCCTTGGTATCCGTAATACAAAGACTGTATCCGTATTTATTAAGATCAAATGTTACTTTTTCAACCTTCGGATTATTTATGTCTGCAAAATCAACATGAACCATATTTCCGACCGAGCAAGCCATCTGATCCATAAGTCCACAAGGCTTACCAAAATACACGTTTTCTGCAAACTGTCCTATAATCGCTATCTCTTCTGCCGAAACACTCATATTATTGTATAGACCAGATACAATGTTTCCAATTAATGTTTCGTAGGCAGCTGATGACGAAAGTCCTGCTCCAACTAATACATCGCTTGTAATATATGCTTTAAATCCACCAATCTTATATCCTCTATTGGCTAAACCTGCAACCACACCCTTTATTAAAGCTATCGTTGTTTCTTTTTCTTCTTCCTGCATATCAAGATTTTCAAGTGATATAGTTGTTAATGTATAACCCTTTGAAAAAATAGAAACCTTCATATCATCTGTTTTCTTAACAATTCCTATTGCATCGAGGTTAATAGACGCTGCCAAGATTTCTCCATGCTGATGATCCGTATGATTACCACCTACTTCGCTTCTTCCCGGTGCACTATATATCTCAACATCATCTTCCCCAAATTCTTCTATATAACTTTCAATCGCATTCACATATCTCTGTTTCTGATAGGAAATCTTATCCTCATCCACATAAATATCTAAAAACAGATTGTCGTAATTACCATTTTCAATTTCTGAAATTATTCTTCTTGTTTCCAAATTTCTAACCTCCTATCAACTTTTACAGAAAAGGCATTATTATGCTTCTTTCTGAAGTTCTTTGTTCGCATGCTCAACATTTAATTTGATAAGTACAAATGTAATAAGTAAGTTGAAAATCATTGGAAGCCATAAGTACATTACATGAAGCATATTCACGCATGACTGAGACTGTGTAGCTGCATTTTGAACATATCCACTTGCTGCAAGCATCCAGCCTACAATAGCAGTACCAAGTCCACCACCAACTTTTGTACCAAAAGATGTACAAGAGTACATTGTTCCATCAACTTTCTTTCCTGTCGTAAGCCTTGTATATTCTGATGTTGTTGCAATAAGAGCGTTCATATCACCCTGAAGTGGACTCATTCCAAGAGCTGCAATAGCTGTAAAAGCAAGCATAAGTGGAATGTTACCCATATAACCAGCAACAACTACGCCAAGTCTTCCTACTGTACCGATAACATATCCGGCAATGTTTAACTTATACATACCGTTAAACTTAGCTACAAGAATTGGTGTTACTAAAAGTCCTACGATCATAGGAATATTTACTGCCCATGAAAATGTACCAAACAAACCTTCATCTCCAAGTACATATTTCATAAAATATATTCCCATTCCAAGAGTTGCCGAATAAAGCTGCATTAAAAGATATGTTCCACAAATCATAAGGAAATATTTATTATGAACAAGAATCTTAAATGCATCGATAAGATTGTACTTTTCTTCTGGTTCATCCTCATTCTTATCTGTAGCAAGTTCCTCCTCAGAAAGCTCTTTAACAGACAATACAGAAAGTGTATTTGAAATCACACCAATGATTGCATAAAAAATAGCTACTGTTCTCCAAGCTGCAGCACCTCCACCAAGCTTTGCAACAAAACCAACTGTTACTGCCTGAATTAACATACTTGTACCAAAAGCAAACATGAATCTAATAGCTCCCATCTGAACTCGTTCAGAATTATTCTTTGTAATAAGTGCTGTAAGTGCAGAGTATGCAATGTTATTAGCTGTGTAAAATCCTGCATTTAATAATGTATATGCTATAAAGAACCACGCATACTGTGCTTTCTGTCCCATATCAACCGGAATACAGAAAATTGCAGCCAAACATACTGCACAGCCGAAATATCCATATAACATCCAAGGTCTAGCCTTACCCATCTTTGATTTTGTCTTATCAATCAAAGCTCCAAAGAATACATCACTAATACCATCAAATATTTTTGATACTGCAATTAATGTTCCTACGATACCTGCATTTAACCCAACGGTATCTGTTAAATAAATCATTACAAACGCTGCTAAAAGTGCATATACTACGTTTCCAGCGATATCACCAGAGCCATATCCTACTTTGTTATACCACTTTAAATATTTCTTTTCTTCCATAAAAGTCGCTCCTTCTCATCTAAATAGTGCAAGCCCTTCATGTCCCCAAACAATTTAGAGCCGTTAACGTTGTTCTTAAGCAATCATATACAAGGATCTAGGCATCTCTTCCCGGTCAGAACATGTTAAGACGCCCATTACCTTCTATACAATTATTTTTTACCCCTTAACAAATGGAACTAATTTGAATCCAAACTCAAATTCTACATCATCAAATCGATATGCATCCATTACAACAGGTCCACAGCTGTTTGAACCTATTCCGTTTAATGCATAATCAATACAAAGCACTGTGCTGTCAGACTTTACAAGTTCGTAATTGTGCTTAGTATTTTCCAATTCTTCCTGTGTATAAACAGAAGCATTAAAGGAGAACGTCTTTTCTGATGCTACAGCAAGACCAAACTGACCATTTGCAAGTTCTACGTAGTCACAATCGTAATGGCTTCCATTCTCTTGTGGCTTTATATAGTCCTCATGCATCTCACCAACCTTTGCACGATATAAACCGTGGCTAGTTGCTCTATGCTTATCTCGGTAGCTCTCGTAAGGGCCCATACCGTAATAAGAAACATTCTCCAGCTTGTTATTTAAGAACAAGCGAATACCGAATCTTGGCAAATCAGGGAATTCTTCATCTTTCTTAACACTCATAGATGATATAATTCCTCCGTTTCCATCGATACTCCATACGATTTCAATATCCATTATTTTCTGCACAGTAGCTGCACCCATTGATGCAGATACTCTAATCTCAACCACTTCCTTATTCTGACAAACCACTGTCTCGTATGCTCTAACATATGCACCATCATAATGCGCTTTCTTCCACTCAAGTTTTGCATACATATCATTATCTGTAGGTGCTCTCCAGATATTAACTTCCATTGGATGATTTAAGTATTCTCTTCCAGCGTAGCAAAGGCTTGTAAACATTCCATTTTTCTTCGAATAAATATAGTTGAAAGTCTGTCCTTTAATCACAACCTGACTTTCTGTTTCAACTACGTCCATTTCCTTTTCTTCTTTAGCACTCTCAAGCCATTTCTGTGCTGTCTGATTTTTACCATCTGCATTTTCAACAAGAATCTCATCAAAACCAAGTACATGACCTACAGGAATAAGAACCATTTCTTTTTTCAACTTGTAAATCACTTTAAGATATACTCTTCCTTTTGCAGGAATCTTAATGTTAAGATCTACAGTTTCTTCTGAATGGGGTGCAACTGATATTGCAGCAATATTCCCACTATCAACTTTTATTCCATCCGCTGTCACTTCATAACTAATGTCTACAAAATCTTTCAAGTCGTCAAAATCCATATAGTTGTGAAGTGTTGCTTTTCCATTCTTGCTATCGTATGAAACCACTCTTGCCGGACGATATACATTCTTATATTCAAGAAGTGCAGTATGAGGTCTTCTATCAGGATATACAAGTCCATCCATACAGAAGTTTCCATCATTCACCTTCTCACCATGATCACCGCCATAGTAGTAAACTGTTTTCCCGTTTTCAGCTACACCCTTATTTATTGCGTGGTCACACCACTCCCATACAAATCCGCCACACATAATATCGTTCTGCTGAATGAGTTGGAAGTAATCCTCGAAATCTCCAGGACCATTTCCCATACTGTGACAATATTCAACCAACAAGAATGGCTTGCTAGCATCCTTTTCTAAGAATTCATATATCTCATCAAAAGCAGGATACATTCTGCTATAGATATCCAAATCCTCGTAATTATATGTCACATCATAATTTCTATATCTAGCGCTTTCATACTGTGTGATTCTGCTTGGATCAAATGTTTTTGTCCACTTGAGCGCCTTTTCAAAATTACATCCATATGCGCTCTCATTTCCCATTGACCACATAACAATACATGGTCTGTTCTTGTCTCTTTCTACCATCAATTTCACACGGTCTAAAATTGACGCTTCCCATGCCGGATCATCAGCAATCTGTTCATTCCAACGCTTAAATCTGTTATAGTCAGTATCTTCTTTTCTGTAAATTAAGAAAGGTCCATGTGCTTCAATGTCAGCTTCATCAATAACCATGAATCCGTACTTATCACACAACTGATAGAAATACGGAGCATTTGGATAATGGCTGCTTCTAATGGAATTGAAGTTATGCTGTTTCATCATTGTAATATCTGTCATAAGCTGTTCCATGCTGATTGCAAAACCTGTAACAGGATCAGAATCATGACGATTAACACCTCTAAACTTGATATTCTGTCCGTTGAAATAGATAACCTTATCAATAATCTCGATTGTTCTGAAACCTACATACTCAACTATTGTTTCATTTTCAGTTTCAAGAACCAATGTGTAAAGATATGGATTTTCTGTATTCCAAAGAACCGGATTTTCAACTTCTAATGTAAGAGTTCCTTCTTCAGCAATTTCTTTTTCGCTTACAGTGTTTCCATCTTTATCTTCTAAAACAACCTTTACCTCTGTGTTCGCTGTAAACATCACGTCAAGAGATATTGTTGCTTTGTTATCTTTCACAACTGTATTTACACGATAATCTCTAACCGCTTTCTCAGGTCTCTTAAGAAGATATACATCTCTGAAGATACCACTCATACGGAATTTATCCTGGTCTTCTAAATAAGAACCATCACACCACTTCATAACAAGAACTGCAATCTTGTTATTTCCTTCTTTGATTAACTCTGTAACATCAAATTCACTTGTTGCATGAGGAACCTGACTATATCCCACATACTTTCCATTCAACCATACATAAAAGCAGCTATCTACACCTTCGAAGTTAAGATATGTTTTTGGAGTTTTTTCAGATTTTTCATATTCAAACTCATAAACATATTCCCCACAAGGAATATCCTGTGGCACAAAAGGTGGATCAAAAGGGAATGGATATTTGATATTTGTGTACTGATGATTATCATATCCATCCATCTGCCATACACCCGGAACCTTTGTATCAGAAAAGCTTTCTATACTAAATCCCTCTTCATAAAAAGCTTCTGTTACATCGTAAATACTTTCAAAATACTTAAACTTCCAAGTTCCATTCAAGAACTGAATTCTGTCTGAATTTTCTCTATGCTCTACTAAATCATCCATTCTCTTCGATGCAGGAATGTAATATGCTCTTGTTGGCATAGTGTTTTCATGTAGTATCGAAAGATTCTCATAATATCTTGGCACTAACATCTTGTAACCTCCTTTAAGACATACACGTTTTTTCATGCCTCTTCCCATTTCAGTTTCAACTAACTGATACCTTCTTCTTTTATCTCCGTCCCAATTTCTAATGTTATTATATGAATTTTGGCCGTTTAAGTCTATAAACTCAATTAGACAAAATATGCACAAAATGATACAATATATAAAAATTCAGCAGAGGAGTGTTTATATGCATATTAATTCTGGTTATTACAATAACTCACACCAAGATTTCAAAGATAAATCAAAACCCCTTATTGTAGGCAGTTGTGGCAACTATAGAGTTTCTTTACATCCTAAAATGCCTACTTATCGTCCAAGAGGCAGGGTTGATTACCAAATAATATATATTGCTTCGGGAAAAGCGTATTTTCACTTTGATAATGCAGAAAATGAGACTGTTGTATCCGCTGGAAACATGGTTCTCTATAGACCAAAGGAATTTCAAAAGTACGAGTACTATGGTGAAGATAAAACAGAAGTATTTTGGATTCATTTTACCGGAAGTG
This sequence comes from Lachnospiraceae bacterium, assembly GCA_017626095.1. GTDB lineage: Bacteria > Bacillota > Clostridia > Lachnospirales > Lachnospiraceae > UBA2882. The sequence goes on along the minus strand of JAGAJL010000010.1, from coordinate 62,818 downwards.
ATGTAAAGATGATTTTAAGAAAATATGGCATAAAAGACGATATGAGAACATTCTTTGTCGGCTCTTCAATAGAGTATGAAAGAATTTTCAAAAAGATTATATCTGAACTACAACGCTGTCAGACTGACTACGAAGAATTAATCGCTATGCTTCTCCGTCAACTTCTTATTGCCATTAACAGACAATTATCAAAAGAACGAATTCTGAAAAATGAGTACCTAGATAATGAGATGGAATTGGCTACACAATACTTTAACGATAATTACAATACTGAAATAAACATTGAAGAATATGCGCTTTCACGAGGTATGAGTATAAGCTGGTTCATTAGAAACTTTAAAGAATATACCGGCACAACACCTATGCAGTATATTGTATCAACTAGAGTGACCAATGCTCAAACTCTTTTAGAAACAACCACTTATTCTGTAACTGAAATTGGAAGAATTGTTGGATATGATAACCCGCTGTACTTCAGTCGTATATTTCATAAACAAAAAGGAATCTCCCCTAGCAATTACAGAAAACAACTTGATAACGAATAATAAGCAAGCGACGGGAAACCAATCCCGGCGCTTGTCATGCTGCGAGTGAGATATCGAATCATAATGATATTTGCTAATTACTGCCATGTTTTTTCCTTTGGCTATCGGATGAGTAGCTATTTTTTCGCCATCACAGTAAACTTGAAGAAGATTATCGAATCCAGCTACTATAACATGGCGGTATATGTATTTTTGACTGCCTGACACATTTCATTAAACAGTGTCATCTGTTCAATTTCCTTTAAATCCTCCGGTATCGGTACAAGGATGTCCGGCAAACGTAGGTTTTCGATTCCGGTTACTTTCATTTCCCAATAATCTTGTACCTGCAACCGCTCCTTTACCTTGTTCATGGAACAGATATCTGTCGGCAAATACAAATACTCCGTATCCCCGGTTTTATTCTGTACTTCGACAACTGCCACAGTCTTGTCCGATGCAATGTATGCCGGAAAGGTTTTTCCGTTATAAACTTCCTGCATTTCAAAGCCATGATCTACAAAAACTCCATAGGGCAGGACTTCCACCCGGCTCTCCTTTAAAGTCTTTTCTGCAAACTCTATAAAGTTGGTCTGCTCTTTTTCTTCTTCTGACATTCCCAAGAACTCATCCAAGTAAAGACGTACCCCGACCTGTCTGGCATCTGAAAAATCTGTAAGCAGAGAAAGACCTTTCATACTGAATGTCAAATTAATTAAATCCTGCATGGTTCCTACACCATAATCAGTGACATACGCTGACAAAACTTTTCTTTCATACTCTGTCAAACTTTCCATCCGCTTGGCAAAGAAATTAACCTCATCCATATTTACAGTCTGTCCTTCGAACCGATGCAAGGGATTATCTTTCTCAGACACCTCCACAAGCCTGCGCATATGTACCGTTTCCTCGATACCAATCTGCCTCATCTGGAAGTTTAATTCCGCATCCGACAATGGCAGTTAGATATATTTTTTTCCTCCACTTAATACCTTAATCCGCATTCCCCACCTCCTGCTTTACAATTTCCACACCACACTTCTCGATGACAAAAGCATTCACGATGAGTCTCAGTATCTCATCCGGTATCAAGTCCCGGTCTGTCAGCTCCGACAATCGGATATGCTTGGTTCCGTTATAAACATCCTTAGCTGCATGGAATAGTATATACTGTTCCAGCGTCACACCTCCAAGCCTTACCCGGTCAAAGTAAATCCCGGTATCCAACACATTTTTGCATACCTTATCCCAAAGTTCTTCATCCGCTGACAAAAGAAATACAGCGGCAGCATAGTTTGGTGTGTGTTGTAATGTTTTTGATCTCTTTCCCATAAGCAGGGAATAAAAATCAGTTCTGTGTTTTATGCTTCGAAAAATCAGTTCCTTATCCACTTCTGTGAAGATTTCCTCCACTCTTTTCTTCAGATGTTCCAACTGCATCCGACTGATAACACAATCCACGATTTCAGAATAGTTGCCCCGGCTCTTCCAATCCATCTCCTCAATGATACAGATGCCATATCCTCTCGGTCTGTACCCCGGCGGTTGTTGCATCTGCCTTTCCAGTATCCGAAGTCCCGGACTTAAACAAAATAAATTTGACATTCTTACCTCCATAAACAAAAATAAGGCGGCACCTATTTCATTTCAAAATAAGTACCGCCTTGCGTTCCAACCCATATTCATTTTTAACTTTGCTTACCACTCCCTCCTGTATTTTTCTCCAAATCACTCCCAAAACCACTTTTTTGCCCCTATGCATCTTTAAAAACTGGCAAAATAATCGGGCAAAAACTGGCCATTTTTCGGTCTAATTTTTGCCCTCAAACCACAACATCTTGTGGTCAACCCCTACTTTTTCTTCTCTTTTCCACAATACTGCATCATTATTACTGACTCGATGTGCACCGTCTGTGCAAACTGATCCACCGCCTGCACCTTCTGTAGCTGATATCCGTTGCCGCACAAATACTTCAAATCTCTTGCCAATGTAGCCGGATCACAGCTGACATATACAATCCGTTCCGGTTGCATCTTGATCATGGTTTCCAGACACTTCTCGTCACAACCTTTTCTGGGCGGATCCACAACAATGACATCTGCATGGATTTTGTTTTCTTCATACTCTCTGGGCAAAACTTCTTCGGCTTTTCCCACATAGAATAAGGCATTGTTAATCTGATTCAATTTTGCATTTTCTTTTGCATTTTCAATTGCCTGGGGAATGATTTCGACACCATGTACCATGCCAGCTTTTTGTGCCAAAAATAGGGAAATGGTTCCGATACCGCAATACAAATCCCACACGGTCTCATTGCCGGTCAAATTAGCATATGCTAACGCTGTTTCATATAGCTTTGCTGTCTGGACAGGATTGACCTGATAGAAGGATAAGGGTGAAATACGGAATGCAACATCTCCGATTTTATCGGTAATATAACCGTTACCATAGATAACTTCATAGCGATCTCCCATAATGACATTGGTATCCTGTGTATTGGAGCTTTGGCATATACTGGTGATTTTCCAATCTTTTCGATCAAGTTTTCCTTCTGTATACACACCTTTTACATCGTAATAATAATTTCCAAAATCAATCTGCAAAAGTCGTTTGACCAGTGTTTCCTTTTCCGGCAGGTCCTTGCCGTTTATTACCAGGCAAACCATAATTTCGCCTGTAGAAAATCCGCTTCGGATCAGAACATGACGGACAAGACCCTGATGCAGTATCTCATCATATGCAGGAATATGCTTTTCTTTCATAAACGCGAGTATTTCTTCCAAAATCGGCCGATTGATAGTTAGCCCTAGCTTACAATCAGTATTTGCAATAATCGAGTGCGTTCTTCCCGCATAGAAGCCGGCAATCAGATTCCCTTCTTTATCTGTCCCAATGGGATATTGTGCCTTATTTCGATAAAAAAAAGGCTGTTCCATTCCGATAATCGGTTCCGTGATGCTTTTAATATAATTCGCATCAAAACCCCCGATTCGAATTAAATCATTGATAACTTTATTCTGTTTAAATTCCAGTTGTTTCTCATAGCTAACTGCCTGAAGCTGACAGCCACCGCAAACTCTTGCAAATTTGCATGCAGGCTCCACACGAAAAGGAGAAGGTGTAATCACCTTCTCTAATCTGGCATAAGCATAATTCTTTTTCGCTTTCATTATTTTGGCTTCAATGACATCACCAACTACGGCATCTTTGACAAAAAGAGTAAAACCATCGGCCTTACCAATGCCTTCGCCGTCCATTCCGGTATCTTCAATCGTAATCGTCACTCTATCATTTTTTGCAAAACATTTCTTTTCTTTCATATTCTTCTCTTTACTTTTTTATTCCATCCGCGTCGCACGAACGTTGCTTTCAAACATCCGATTAAAACCAAGCCATCCGGTTTCTTCAGTACTGTTCATTAATTCAGTAAAGGTCTCCATCTTGGCATCGGTATTGTCGGCAAAGTTCAATGCCATTGCTTCTACCAGCGCCGGTTTTTTGGGAGAACCGTATTCGAATTCTCCGTGATGAGCCAGAATACAGTGTTTTAACTCACCAAGCAAAACAGGCGGAAATCCGGGAATCGTCTTTGCGGCTTCACTGACCATTTCACTTCCGATCACAATATGTCCCAATAAATTTCCGTCATCGGTGTAATCGTTCATCGGAAAAGGTGACAATTCCTTTGTTTTTCCGATATCATGACAAATTGCGGCAGTCAGTAGCAAATCTCTGTTTAAAATCGGATATCGTGTGCAATAAAAGATACATAACTCTGCCACGCTCAGGGTATGATGCAGCAGTCCTCCCACAAAACCGTGGTGGACAGCCTTTGCTGCTGACGAATAGCAGAATTGTTTTGCAAAATCAGCATCCTTGATAAAGAAATACTCCAATAACTGTTTGCAGTATGTATTTTCAACCGAAGCGATGATTTCCTTTAAGCGAGCAAACATCTCATCAATATTAAAAGGAGTCATGGGAAGATATTCTGCAGGATTATATTCGCCCTCATGACACTTTCTTACGCGTTTTACATTGACCTGTAGCACATTATTAAAAACGGTGATATCGCCATGAATTTCCACAAAATCCAATGCATCAAATTCATCAATTCCACCGCTGTACGGGTCCCATATCTTTGCATCCATGGTACCTGTCTTATCCTGCAAAATCACGCTTTCGTAGGGTTTTCCGTTTTTTGTCACAGCGGATTGTTTGTGCTTACACATATATATTTCGTTTACTCTGTCACCGTCGTGATAATCTTTTAAATATTTCATTTTTTCTCCATTCTATTGTTTTTATAAATCAAATTTATTATAGTTTCGATTACATTTCGATTATAAAGATTTTGTCAAAACAATCTTCTTTATATACATCACCTATTTTTTATCTAATATTCAGCAAATTTGGCATTTATTATTTATCAGCTATTGCCTTACAAATAACATTTCTAATCATATACTATTTATTTATTTCGCCCTACTTTACTTTCGGCCGGATTTCGGTTTCCGTCGTAACATATTTTTCCCCATCATAACGGGCAAGCTCTATTTTCACAAAATCATCCGCAGATAAATTGTCCAGACAGTTCATATAGTCTGTCAGACTTTTTATCTCAACATCATTGATAGCGATTACCACATCAGCATTGTTAATTCCGCCGTCAAAAGCAGGAGAACCGGGATCCACCTCAGTCACATAAACACCGTACGGAATATTTTGCGCATTATGGATTTCTCCTGTTACGGATGCCCCATGAATTCCCAAATAAATGCGATCTTCTTCATTTGAGAGCTGCTCCACAAGTTTTTTAATATCAGAAATACCAAAGCAAGCCAAAAGCGCACCACTTGCTGCCGAAGAAGATTCGGAGGTAATGACGCCAATCAGTTTTCCGGATGTATTGACAATAATTCCGCTGGAATTAGTTTCACTTCCGGTGATATCCGTCGTCAGAACATTATAATAATAATCCGCATAAGAAATTTCTTTTTGATTGGATGTCACAATTCCATAGCAGATAGAACCGCTCTGACCTAAGGGACTTCCGACTGCCACAACCGGTCTGCCGACAATATTGGCTTTCTTCGAGTTTGCCAGTTCAATGACTCCCTGACTGCTCCACTGTTCATTGGTCAGGCTGCTTTTGGCAACCGTAAAAATTCCCAGTCCCGTATCCGGATCCGAACGTAAAAGATTAGCTTCTACAATGTTTTTTCCGCTAAATGTAACCATATAGCTTTCCGCATCGGGCAATCCATTGACATCCGCCAGAATATATAAAGCTTTTTCACTTTTAGCTATGACAACGCCGGAAGTTTCATTGATATTTTCTACTTCATTTAAAAACCAGTCTGTATCCGTGGAAACTCCTGTAACGACCACTATCGTCTGGGAGGCTTCCATGGCAACCTTGTACAAAGCGTCGTAGGCCGCCTGATAGGTCTTGATTGCCAAATCCTTGTCACTGACTTCCTGCTGAATCTGCTCCGTAATCTGCTCATTAATCTGTGAGTTAAACTGTTCTTCTAATTCTGCATCTTCCTGCTCGACGATTTCATCCGTCAAAAGCTCTTCCGGACTGATTTCATCTTCCGTCTCCGGCAGCTCAATCTTGGTAATCTCTTCCGGTGACAGCTTCTTGCTGATAACCGGCTCTAACAGTAAAAAAGTCAGACATGCTATAAATCCGAACGCAACTGCACTGACTATGGTAACCATGGATTTTTTAAACAGCTTTCTTTTATTAACCGGCTTTTTTTTGATTGTCTCATTCACAAAGGAATAGGATTCTTTTTCGTCCATTTTCTGCCCTCTTTCTTTTCAGTTTCAGTATATCGGAAGAGCCTTTTATTGTAAAGGTTCGTTGGCTTTTTTTCTGATGTATGCTATACTTTTGGCATGAATAAAAAAACATTTCGTATATTAGAATTTGATAAGATAATTGAACAATTGGCAACCCATGCAGATTCGGAACCGGGCAGGCGCCTTTGCTTACGCCTGACCCCCAAATCAGACCCGGAAAAGATTGGCGTTTTACAAAAACAGACTGCCGATGCCTTGGCACGTCTGTTACGCAATGGCTCTACTTCCTTTGGAAACAATAAAGATATCGCCTTTATCACCAAACACTTATCCATCGGTGGCAGCCTCAATTCCGAGGAGTTACTGCTCCTTGCCGGACTTTTGGAAAATGTTGCCAGAGTAAAGCATTATAATCGCAGTGACCGCACGGAAGAATTCACAGATTCCTTAACCGAATACTTTGATGCTCTGGAACCTCTTTCGAACCTGAGCACAGAGGTGCGCAGATGCATTCTCGGATCGGATGAGTTTTCCGATGATGCTTCGCCCGCATTAAAAGATATCCGACGCAAAATCAACCAGACAGGAGATAAAATCCACAGTCAGCTCAATTCCATGGTCAATGGCTCTTTGCGGACATATCTGATGGACGCTGTTATCACCATGCGCAACAACCGGTATTGTCTTCCGGTCAAAGCGGAGTACAAAAGTCAGGTTCCCGGCATGGTTCATGATCAGTCTTCCACCGGCTCGACCTTTTTTATTGAGCCCGCTTCTGTTGTGGATTTAAATAACAAATTGAAAGAGTTAGCATCTGCTGAAAAAGAGGAAATTGAAAGAATCCTGACGAATCTTTCTGCTGAATTTATGCCATATGCAGAGACCATAGGTGAAAACGCAAGGCTGATGACCCGGCTTGACTTTATTTTTGCCAAAGGCAAACTTGCATTAGAGCAGAATGCTACGGAGCCTGTTTTTTCGGATAACAAAATTATCCGGATTCGCAAAGGCCGCCATCCTTTGTTAAACAAAAAAACCGTGGTTCCGATTGATATTCATTTAGGCGACGGCTTTGACCAGTTAATCATTACCGGTCCCAATACGGGTGGTAAAACTGTCTCCCTAAAGACCGTCGGATTATTGACACTGATGGGGCAGGCCGGACTTCACATACCGGCATTGGACCGCAGTGAGCTTCGCATCTTTAAAAAGGTTTTTGCCGATATTGGAGATGAACAAAGCATTGAACAGTCACTTTCGACTTTTTCTTCTCATATGACCAATATTGTTTCCATTCTACGTGAAGCAGATTCTGACAGTTTATGTCTGTTCGATGAGTTGTGTTCCGGAACGGATCCGACAGAGGGCGCTGCGCTCGCCATCTCTATTCTCACAAGACTGCATAACCAGGGTATCTTTACCATGGCAACAACGCACTACAGCGAATTAAAGCTCTATGCGATTTCCGGAGACGGCGTGGAAAATGCCAGCTGTGAATTTGATGTTGAGACCTTATCTCCTACCTACCGTCTGTTAATCGGTATTCCGGGGAAGAGTAATGCTTTTGCCATCTCGCAAAAGCTGGGGCTTTCTTTAGATATCATCGAAAAAGCAAAGGAACAGCTTTCGAGTGAAGACAAGAGTTTTGAAGATGTCTTGGCCGATTTGGAGAAAAACCGCAGGACCATTGAAAAAGAACAGCTTGAAATTGAAACCCATAAAAAAGAAATATCCGCTTTAAAAGAACAATTGCAAAAGCAACAGGAAAAAGCGGATGCGGCGCGTGAGCGGATTTTAAAAGATGCCAATGAAGAAGCGCGAGACATTTTGCAAAAGGCCAAGGATGTTGCAGATGAAACCATCCGCAATTTCCATAAATACGGTTCTGCGACACCAATGAAGGAAATGGAAACACAACGCCAGAAGGTAGGTGCCGAAATTGCCAAAAAGAATGCCAAGCTTTCCATAAAACCGCAGGCTAAGCCCGTCGGTTCCCTGACCGCAGATGATATATCTGCCGGTCAGAAGGTAAAGGTGCATTCTCTGGGTGTGGAAGGCTATGTGGTTTCCATGCCGGATGGAAAAGGCAATCTTTTTGTACAATGCGGCATTATCAAATCCAAGGTCAATATCCGGGATTTATCTCTGGCACAGGAGGAAGATATTACCATTCCTGCCAGATTAAAATCTCAAAGTTCCAAGATCAAGATGTCCAAAAGTCTTTCTGTTTCCACAGAAATCAATCTGCTGGGTATGACCTGCGATGAAGCAATATCCGCTCTGGATAAATATCTGGATGATGCCTATGTTGCTCATCTTCCCAGTGTCCGGATTGTTCACGGCAAAGGAACCGGTGCTCTCAGAAAAGCGGTTTCCGACCATTTAAGACGCCAGTCCTACATCAAATCCTTCCGACTGGGGGAATTCGGCGAAGGAGACGCGGGTGTTACGATTGCTGAGTTTAAATAGCTTAATGTTTAGCAGTTTTCATATTCACATTGTATTTTATTTACTTTTGAGCAATCAGATAATTTCTTTGTCACATACATCAAACAAGGATAGCTTCAAGGATATGTTTTTATATGGAGGTAAGCAATGGCTAACAAACAAAAAATATTAATTGTAGATGATGATGAAAATATTGCAGAATTAATTTCTTTGTATCTGACCAAAGAATGTTTTGAAACACAAATTGTTTATGATGGGGAATCGGCTCTGGATGCAGTCAAAAGCTTTGATCCAAATCTGATTATTCTGGATTTGATGCTCCCGGGCATGGATGGTTACCAGGTGTGCCGTGAAGTTCGTATGACTTCCACTGTCCCGATTATCATGCTTTCTGCAAAAGGTGAGATTTTTGACAAAGTTCTGGGGCTGGAGTTAGGCGCGGATGACTATATGGAAAAACCCTTCGATTCCAAGGAGCTGGTTGCCAGAGTCAAAGCAGTACTGCGACGCTTTAAAAACACCTCTGCGCCCGCTGTAGAAGAACCGGCAGCTCCCGGTGTGAAGATCAAAAAAGTGGAATATCCGGATCTGACCATTAATCTTACCAATTATTCGGTTATTTATAAAGGCAAAAGTCTGGAAATGCCTCCTAAGGAGCTGGAATTATTGTATTTTCTTGCTTCTTCACCCAATCAGGTATTTACCAGAGAGCAGCTCTTAGATCAGATCTGGGGATATGAATACATCGGTGATACCAGAACCGTGGATGTTCACATCAAAAGATTGCGTGAAAAAATCCGGGATCACGGGGCTTGGAGATTATCCACCGTATGGGGAATCGGTTACAAATTTGAGGTACTTTTATGAGAAAAACACTCTTTTTAAAGTTTCTTTTAGCGTATATTATTTTCGGTTGCTTCGGCTTTATTGCCGTTGCGACCGTTTCTTCTGCCCTGACACTGGATCATGAAACCAAGAGAACGGCAGAGCAGTATTACCGGGAGGCATCCACCATTTCCAAAACCTATGCCAGTGACCTGTACAACAATCAGATTACCGTGGAAAATGCCTATTCCCAGCTTCATGCCTTGTCTGTTTATCTGGATGCGGACATCTGGATTGTTAATCCATCCGGTACCGTGGTTGTCAATTCCCTAAATCTCCCAAATTTATCAGATCCACAGATGATTCAAGATTTTGACCCTTCCGTTACTGCATCCTCTTATTATGTGCAGGGAAATTTCTTCAATCAATACGATGAGGAAATGCTAACGGTTTTTACCCCGATTACTTCCAATTACAAAATCAAAGGCTACGTCATTATTCTTCAGCCGATGGATACTCTAAGAAGCCGCAGTGATAATTATCTGAGTATCACATATATCACATTGGTGGTCTTACTGTTTCTGTCTTTGATTATTTTGATCTTCTTTACGGAAGTTTTCTATATTCCATTAAAGAAAATCATTTATGCAACAGAACAATATGCCGCCGGAAACATGCATCATGAATTTTCCGTAGACAGCAATGATGAGTTGGGATATCTGGCCGGCTCACTCAATTACATGGCAAGTGAAATTGCCCGTTCCGAAGACAACCAAAAAAAATTCGTTGCCAATGTCTCTCATGACTTCCGCTCCCCGCTAACTTCTATCCGGGGCTATCTGGAGGCAATGATTGACGGAACCATCCCGCAGGAATTACATGAAAAATATTTGAAAATCGTACTGAATGAAACCGAACGACTGACAAAGCTCACAAATTCTCTCTTAACATTAAACAATCTGAATACGAAGGGAATGATTTTGGAACTTTCCGATTTCAATATCAATCAGGTCATTCACAAAACCGTAGATACGTTTGAGGGAACCTGTCGGAAAAAACAGATTTCCATTAATCTCATTCTGACTGGAGAGGAAATGTATGTACATGCTGATGTTGATAAAATACAGCAGGTGTTATATAACCTTTTGGACAATGCGATAAAATTTTCGCATTCCAATTCCACCATTACCATTGAAACAAAATTAAAGCACAAGAAACTTTTTGTATCCGTAAAAGATACCGGCATCGGCATTCCGAAAGAAAGCCTAAATCTCATTTTTGACCGCTTTTATAAAACAGATCTGTCACGCGGTAAAGATAAAAAAGGAACCGGTCTGGGACTTTCCATTACCAAAGAAATTATTCACTCCCACGGCGAGAACATCAATGTTGTCAGCACCGAAGGAGTTGGAACTGAATTCATCTTTTCTCTGGCCCCCTCTGACATAGACGAAGAAGACGAATAAAATAAAGTTTTCGATACTTTGGGGACATGGCAAGTCGTCCAAACAGAAAATGATATATCTTTGCCCGCCGGCTTTTACGAGGTTTTGTGACTTTCTTAGCGGCATGGCGAACAAAAAGGAATGCCCGGTTTCAACTGTCTGAAGACGAAGTCTGAGTTTTGAAACCGGGCATTTAATAAATACTTTGTGAGCGTGCCGCTTAGAAAGGCTAGAAACCGAAGTACGAGGCGGCAAAGATATATCATTTTCTGCTTGGACGACCTACTATGTCCCCAAAATTGCAATTAATAACATTATTACGTTGCCTTCCAATTCAGTCGATGGAGTTCTCCTTCTAACTGCATGGATTCAAAATTCTGCTGGCGCAAAGCTTCATACAAAACGATGGCAACCGAATTGGATAAATTCAGTGACCGGATTGCGGGCTCCATGGGAATTCGTATACAGGTTTCTTCGTGTTCTACCAGAATTTCCTCCGGTATTCCGGCACTTTCTTTTCCAAACATAATAAAATCATTCGGTTCGAAAGTAACATCGGAATAGACATGCTTGGCCTTGGTTGTTGCCATCCAGATTTTAGCTCCGGGGTTCTCTTTTAAAAAAGTCTCAAAATTCATATAGGTATGAACATCCAGATCTTTCCAATAATCCATTCCCGCTCTTTTTAAAGCTTTTTCACTCAACGAAAATCCCAAAGGCTCAATCAGATGCAGACTTGTACCGGTTGCAACACAAGTTCTGCCGATGTTTCCGGTATTGGCCGGGATTTCAGGCTGATGCAATACGATATTCATATTATGCCTGCTCTTTCTCTTTACGAAGTTTTGTTACAAATTCATTTAATCTTCCGATTGCAATCTTTAAGTTTTCTAAAGAATATGCATAAGAGATACGTAAGAATCCTTCCCCACAGTCACCAAATGCGGTGCCGGGTACTACAGCAACCTTTTGCTCTTCCAAAAATTTGGTTGCGAATTCTTCGCTGGTCATGCCAAATTCTTTGATACAGGGAAATACATAAAATGCTCCATAAGGTTCAAAGCATTCTAATCCCATCTCACGAAATGCATGCATCAGATATCGACGTCGCTGATTGTATGCTTCGCGCATTTCTGCTACGTCATCATCCCCATTTCGCAAAGCTTCCACTGCAGCATACTGACTGGTCGTAGGGGCACACATAATCGCAAACTGATGAATTTTCGTCATCTGTTCAATGATTTCCGACGGTCCGACTGCATAACCCAGTCTCCATCCGGTCATTGCATACGCTTTGGAAAATCCGTTAATTAAAATGGTTCTTTCCTTTAAGCCTTCTAATGTTGCGATGGAAACATGTTTTTCTTTGTATGTAAGCTCTGCATAGATTTCATCGGAAATGACATATAAATCGTTTTCGATAATGATATCTGCAATTGCTTCTAAATCCTTTTTTTCCATAATGGCACCGGTCGGATTGTTGGGGAAAGGCATAATCAATACCTTTGTCTTGGGCGTAATGGCAGCCTTTAATTCCTGTGGTGTCAGACGAAATTCATTTTCATGTTTCAGGTTAATCGGAACCGGAACTCCTCCTGCCAGAATGGTACAGGGATCATACGATACATAACAGGGCTGGGGAATTAGTACCTCATCGCCCGGATCGAGCATGGCACGAAGCGCAACGTCAATCGCTTCCGAACCACCAACGGTTACAATTACATGTTTGTTGTAGTCATAATCTAAATTCTGACTGCGTTTTAAATAGTTGCATATTTCAATCTTCAATTCCTTCAGACCGGAATTGGATGTGTAAAATGTACGTCCTTTTTCCAGAGAATAAATACCCTCATCACGAATATGCCAGGGAGTGTCAAAATCCGGCTCACCTACACCAAGTGAAATAGCATCGGGCATTTCATTTACGACATCAAAAAATTTGCGAATTCCTGAAGGTTTAATTCCTCGAATCTGTTTTGATAATGGATCTCTCATGGTGTCACCTTCATTCTTTCGTCTTCATATTTCTTTGTCATAATGGTTCCGTGGTCTTTATATTTCTTTAAAATGAAATGTGTTGCGGTACTTAAAACCGAATCCAGAGTAGAAAGCTTATTGGAAACAAAGGATGATACTTCCTTTAAACTCTTGCCTTCCAGAGAAACAAGTAAATCATATCCTCCGGAAATCAGATAAACCGAATTAACTTCCGGATATTTGTAAATGCGCTCAGCAATGGTATCAAATCCCTGTCCTCTCTGAGGTGTTACACGTACTTCGATCAATGCGGATACCTTTTCAATACTGGTCTTCTCCCAGTCGATTAGCGTATGATAACCACAGATAACGCCTTCTTCTTCCATGGCTTTTAATTCATTTGCAACATCAATTTCCGGAACTCCTAAAATGATAGCCAGTTCCTTTATATCAACTCTGCTGTTTTTTTCAATAATGCTTAAGATTTTTTCTCTCATAATCGATTCCTTTCCTAATTGTCTTTCCATCATTGGCATACTTATTTCCATATATATTAAGATCAAAACGTATTTTGATATCACGATACCGACAGATTGTTATACACTTTTAATCCCGGTATCATGATATTCCATTACTTCTCTGACATTTACAACGCCTTATATAATTGATCCGTCTTGGGGGGCTCCAAAAATCTGGTTTCCTCTCCATTTGTGACAACTCTGTCGTTGCCTTCTGTCACTTTTCCGATTACGGCTGCATGAATACCGGCTTCCTCCAGTACTCTTACCAGGTCGTAACCGTTATCCGCGGCTAACATCAAGCTCCCGGACGACATCATTTCATATGGATTTACATCAAAATAATTACATATTTCAACTGTAGCCTGTTTAATCGGTATTTTTTTCAAATCAATGGTCAGTCCAACGCCTGCGCTTTCTGCCATCTCCCAAAGTGCTCCAAATACACCGCCCTCTGTGATATCATGCATTGCGCTCACATTGGACTTTCCGGCGATTGCAGCCTCTTTTATAATAGAAAGATACTGACTGTAGCCCTTCGCTTCCTCAATTAAAAACGCGGGAAATTTTTGTAACAGTTCTTCTTCTTTTTCTTTCACCAGTATTGCGGTTCCTTCAAGTGCCGCCCACTTGGTAATTACGATATCCTGTCCGGGCTTTGCGCCTTTGGTCGGAAGCATCCGGTCTTTTTTGACTTTTCCAATCCCTGTAACGGATAAAACCGGGCGGTTAACCGCGTCCGTCACTTCGGTATGTCCGCCGACAACCTGTATATTTAATTCCTGACAGCAAGCTTCGATTTCCTGCATAAGCTCCCGGATTTTTATTTCCCGAATACGTGGCGGAAGTAATGCGCACACCAATACACCAACAACCTCTGCTCCGCTTGAAGCAATGTCATTGGCTGAAATCATAACGGCCCATCTTCCCATTTCTTTTGTGGTTCCGGTAATCGGATCTGTGGATAAAACCATAACCTCATCCGGTTGCAGCCCGATGATGGCACAATCCTCTCCAACATCGGCACCAACCAAAACTTCGGGGCGTTTTGTTTTAATTTGCTTTAGAATGGAACGTTTTAAAACGTTCTCAGGTACTTTGCCGATTTCCATATTTTATTCCCTGACAGACGTTTTCATTTGTCCTAAATACATCTGATTATTATTGTTTGCTATTACTCATTATTGATTTAATTTTCAATTTTAAAATTGCAACCGCACCAGTTCTCCAGCAACTGCTTACTGGGCTGCCTGCTGGGCAGCCGCTGCCGCATCTGCTGCTGCCTGTGCCGCCGCTGCCTCTGCCGCCTGCTGAGCCTCAAGAGCCGCCGCCGCTTCCGCTGCCTGTTGAGCCGCCTGTTGTGCCGCTATAGCATTGGCATCCGGTGTGGGCGCAGCCGCTGCCGCACCGCCTGCTATTACTGCCCGACACGCATCAATACTCTGCGATGCAATCGCCGCATTGATAGCTGCGGAAAGATTGGGATCTGCCGTTGCCGTTCCGACTGCCGCCGTTCTGGGAACCGCAGCATAAGAACTCTCATTTACGATTTCACGGCTTTCCTCTTTGCCATCAACCGTTACAACCTTCCACAATCTGGCTTTATATCCGACATGTGCACTCTGCACACTGATATATCCGACACCATGACCGCTGTCCGCAACAACCTTTTCACCTTGCGGTACAGTCTTTGATAATACTTCACTTTCATAAGTCACTTTGCGATTTTTGGGACGTGTTTCCACACCATATATATTAAATGTAATCTTTTTATCTTTGGTATATCCTTCAATATAAATCGGATAATCCGTACTGTTTACAAATTTTAAATCCTTGGTGGTGCCGGAAATCGCTGCATCGGCAGAGGGATCAACATAAGTTACAATCATAGAATGATTATAACGATCTTTTACCGTAAGCTCTGCACGCAATACCGCATTATACAATGTCGTCGATACCTGACAGATACCGCCACCCAGAGATTCAACGACCAAACCGTTTAAATAAGAACCCGCCATATAATATCCGTTGTCAGCAGTAAACGGACTAACCGCCTCATATACGGAAAAAGTATCTCCCGGATAAAGCAGAGAACCATTAATCAGGCTGCATCCGTTTGCCACATTTCCGGACCGGTTGGAACCGGAGGTAGAATAATCTGTAGTAAAGCTTCCCAAAAGATCCTTTACCTTTGCAAGGTCTTCTTCCAAACCACGGGGCTCATCGGTTTCCACAACCAAATCTATGGAAGCATCCTGACCATCCCAGCCGTCTGATACAAAAGAAACGATGGCATCTGCGGAAGCCTCTTCATCAATCACAACGCCCACCTGCCCCGGGACTATGACGAATTCCCCATCTTCCCTTGTCAGTGTCGCATCCTCAGCCGAAACGTTATATTTTTTGCATTTATCAGAAATTATCTTTAATGCAGCATCTTTTTCTACCTCATATTCCATAGGTATAACCAAATTCTCATGCTCTAAATCCTTTTTCACCTTATATCTGGCAACAAGATTACCATCTTTTGCAATCTTTACAGCATCCTGAACAATCTCTGTGTTGATCCAGTTAATCTCAAGATCATTCATGGATATCACAACTGTATTATTATTCATGGCATTCAGTGTCAATTTCTTTTCACCGATTGTATCCATATATTCGGTCACTTTCTGCATCGCCTCTGAAGCTGTCAGCCCGGAAACATCCACATCACCGATGTAGATACCGCTTTCAATGACATCTTCATCCAATGCTTTTGCGGACACGGAAAAATCTGTATGCAGAAAAAGCAGTGTAAAAGCTGCCGTTAAACAAATAATATTTAAAAATTTTTTCATAATCTACTCCATGTGTTATAATAGCTTTGAGTTATTACACAACTACGAATACTGCTGTCAATCAGATTCCTGCAACAGACAATACCAAAGGCAGTACCATGGCAAGAATCAGGATTACGATAATGATGACAGAAATAATCTGTTTTCCTTTTTTATTAAACATAAAATCACCTCTTCTTACGAAAGGATATTATAAACGATGTTCCCTTTTTTGGCAACCATCGTGTTCGTCATCTGGCTGACTTACGAGCTAAAAAAACACGATCGGATCGATACAAAAGCATATGCGGATTTTTGGGAAAAGGAGCGAGAAGCAAACCTTGTCAGGAAAAAATCTTTAGATAACCTTTCCTACATCAAAGTGCCTCTGGAATATATTCCCAAAAGCCTTTTATCCGAGGATCCCGACGTAAGCGACTGCATAAGTATTCTGGAACATCTTTCCGAAAGAAAAATCGTCAACCTGACCGGTTATACCAATACGGATTTAAAATTGGAATATGGTGCGCCCAATCTTAATATCTTAATGGAATACGACGAAAACTACACTCTTTATGCACGCACCATGAATAAGTTAGCCCACGCTTACTATGATGCGGGATATGAAAGCAATGCGCGCATTTTGTTAGAACGCTGCATTGAAAGCAATACGGATATCAAAGCCACCTATCTCCTTCTGGCTCAAATCTATAAAAAACACCAAGAAACGGAAAAAATCGATAAACTGATGGAAACAGCCAAAAATCTCCCATCCGTTTCCAAAAAATCCATTATACACGCCTTGGAGGAATACGTCCGTACTGACTGATTAAATAGTCAAGATACCGGCTGGCTTCATTTCTGCTTAATGCATTAATATCATATGAGCTTTCCACATGATAATAGGACAGAAATCTATTAATCTGCTCCTTTTGTTTGGGCTGAATGGGAGCTTCCTTTTTTACCTGATAAATTAGCATAGAAGGTTCAAACAGCTTATCTGCATCCTCTGCCTCTCCAAATTTCTGCAACAAAATCTTATATAACTCATAAGTGGCCTCTACATCTGACATCGCCCGGTGTGGGATGTGCCGGATTTCAAAATGCTTACATAAAAACGGAAGCGACCGACTTTCCAGATCCGCTAAATATTTCCTGGAAATAGCCAATGTATCAATCCCTGTTTTTTCAAATGTGTTTCCTGCATTCACGGCCGCTCTTTTTAAAAACGAAAAATCAAACAGAATGCTGTGCCCCAGTAAACAGCCCGTTGTCTCAAATCTGATAAAATCTCCAATGACATCTCCAATATAAGGAGCTTTCTTTAAATCTTCATCGCAAAGACCTGTTAATGTTACAATTCGTTCCTCTAACATTCTCCCGGGATTGACCAGCGTATGAAAAGTATCTGTGATGTTACCATTTTCTATCCGCATCGCTGCAATTTCAGTTATCTTATCTTTTTTAGGATCCAGTCCGGTTGTTTCAATATCAACGACCGTGAACTTTTCATACTCTTTTCTCATATTTTCCACGATTTGCTAATTTCCGTTTTTCTTAGAACTCTTTTTCTTGTTTTGTTCCTTATAATAACTGCAATACTCTGTCAAAAAGCACTCTTCACATTTCGGACTTCTGGCAAAACAAATCTGTCTTCCAAATGTAATAATTTGTATATTATATAAAATCCAATGATC
Source organism: Lachnospiraceae bacterium (assembly GCA_017626095.1). Classification (GTDB taxonomy): domain Bacteria; phylum Bacillota; class Clostridia; order Lachnospirales; family Lachnospiraceae; genus UBA2882. Next base: position 44,753 of record JAGAJL010000010.1, on the reverse strand, counting down.
CTTGGGCAAAACCTTCATCAGATCATATTCGATTTTTTCCGGATCATCTTCCTTCGTAAAACCAAGCTTTTTTGAGATGCGTTTTACATGCGTGTCTACAACAACGCTCGGTTCATGAAAAATATTGCCACGAATCACATTGGCTGTTTTTCTGCCCACACCCGCAAGAGAGGTCAAATCTTCCAGGCTTTCGGGAACTTCTCCGTCAAACTTTGCTACCAGGTCTTTGCAACAGGCAATGATGTTTTTTGCCTTATTGTGATAAAAACCGGTAGATTTTATATCCTTCTCCAGTTCTTTTAAATCTGCATTCGCAAAATCTGCGGGACAGGTATACTTTTGGAACAAATCCTTTGTAACAATATTCACACGGGCATCCGTACATTGTGCGCTCAAAATCGTTGCAATCAAAAGCTGCCATGGACTGTCATGGTCTAAATAACATTTATACTCCGTTGTATACACTTCGTCCAGTTTGTCTAAAATCTCTTTTGTTCTTTTTGTCATGTTATCACCTTTTCTGTAGTTTTGACTGTCATTCTCCTGCCTATTTTTCCTGACTGTCATTTTGTCTGTCGTTTTAGATGTTGCTTTATCTGTTGTTTTATCTGTCATTTTATCTGTTGTTTTATCTGTGGTCTTTTTGTTGGATCTCTTTAAAATCTCCATAATTTATATTGGCACTATACCCATATTTTCATATTTCACAATCACTCAGCATTTCCTCTTCATTCAGAAACAATATTTTTGCATCATATGTCAATGGATTTCGCTCCATATAATCATAAAGTACAAATATCCGTTTCTCCCTTTTCCGGTAGGTCGGATTGTCTCCGAAAATATCATATGTAAAGGGTTCCATGTGAGTCATCCGCACCATACTTTTAGCATCATATTCTTCATAGTTTTTGAGAATATGGCATCCTGTTTCCCGTCGCTTTACTTCCATTCGGTAAAAATGATTAATTGTCTCTTTGTCTGCAGACAAATCTGTAGAAAATTCCGGTCGGCTCTTGGCATTTTCCCGCAAATATACATCCATGGTCAAAAGTTCCTTGACCAATTCCGGATCACATGCAGAGACCTCACCTGCAAATTCCAAAAGCACATGATAGCGGTGCATTCTGGACGGTGTATTTATGAAATAGTGCTTCTTTTCATAAAAATCAGCCAGAGCCTCATAGAGAGCAAAAGGCGTTTCAAAAAACTGCTCCAGATAAGGAATGGTATAGGTAAACTGATTACTGTTATAGTAAATTTCGACCATTTCTTCAATCTGCTTTAGCCGACAAATCTGCTCATAAGAAATCCAATTTGTGCTCAATACCTCATACGGAGGCTGCGATGTATAGCAGATCCCGTACTCTTTTTCCGCTTCTTTCATATGCGAACCGCTTAAGACCTTTAAAAATCCAAGCTGTAATTGCTCGGGATGCATCCGGTATACATCCGAAAAAGATTTCTGAAAACTTTCGTAGTCTTCATACGGCAGTCCCGCAATTAAATCCAAATGTATATGGATATTGTTTCCCCGGTGAAGTCTCGCAACAATCGTTCTTAATTTTTCAACGTCCATGATGCGCCGAATTTCCCGGAGAGTTTTTTCATTGGTAGTCTGTACGCCGATTTCCATCTGTACGGCACCGGACCTTAATGAATTCAAAAGGCACAGTTCTTCTTCATTTAATAAATCCGCACCAATTTCAAAATGAAAATTTGTTATTCCATTATCATGCTCTTTGATATATTGCCATATTTCCATGGCATGTTGATGGTTGCAGTTAAAAGTCCGGTCAATAAATTTTACCTGTGGTACTTTACGATCCAGAAAAAACTGCAATTCCTTTTTTACCATTTCCATATCACGAAGTCTTACCTTCTTATCAATGGAAGATAGGCAGTAACTGCAACGAAACGGACATCCGCGCGACGTTTCATAATAAATGATTTTATGTTCGAAAGGTTTTAAGTCTTGGTACAGAAAAGGAATTGCACCTAAATCCGTCAGTTTTCTATCTTCCGTTTTATACAATTCCAATCCATCTCGAAAATGCAGACCATTAATCTCTTTTAATGCCGCAACGTCATTTGCAAAAGCATTCCCACGTTGCTCATACAACTCGCGATAACACTCACATACTTCCAAAAAAGTCTGTTCGCCTTCTCCAATCATAATTCCGGTTAGCTCAGGATAACTATTTAGAACTTCTTCTGCACGGTATGATACTTCGGGACCTCCCAGCCAGATAGGAACCCCCGGCATTATTTTTTTAATCTCTTTAACTAAAGTAAAGACCATGGACACATTCCAGATATAAACCGAAAAACCCAAGACGTCCGGCTTTTGTTTATAAATTGCACTTAGAATTTCATCCATTCGCTGATTGATGGTGTATTCTGCCAAAGAAATGTGCTCTTTTAATTCGGGCTGATAATGTATTGCATACGAATAAAGGCTGAATAATGCCGGATTAGTATGAATATATTTTGAGTTAACCGCCACTAACAAAAATTTCATATATAATTTATTCCTTTTCATAATCGATAAAGTACCAGAGGCTTAAGGTCATACTTTTCGTGCTTACATGAGCACAAAGTACGAAGTAATTCTAAGATATCATATAATACATTCAGATTACTATATTTAACATATATCATCATACCACATTTTTTCAAATGAAACCTTAGGATTTCCTTGGAAACCGATTGACTCTTATTGTGCGGGGAAACTATAATAATGATATCAGGATCAAAAGTGCAAAACATGAGAAAGTAGCCCGATTGGGGCGCATTTCGAATGTTTTTAGGATTACAAGAGCACAGAGTGCATAGCAATCGACAAAGGGCTAAAGAAATTAGCGGACTACAAACCGCAATTCATGAATTGCAGTTTCAAATTAATGAATTAAACGAGTATAAATAAAATAGAAATGGGGGAATTTCTATGAAAAAGGTATTGCTTTCTGACCTAAAAAACGGAATGATCACAGCGGAAGATGTCTTTTCCTTAGACGGTCAGTTGGTTGTTCCAAAGGGGATTGCACTAACAGAAAATTTAATTGCCAGAATTTTTTCTTTTGATATTTTTTCCATCCGGGTGGAAGATGTAGTTTTATCATCCAATCTGGATGTACCTAGCGGTGCAGAAATGTCATACGCCCAAAAAGTAAAATCTTCTCCCGAATTTGCCGTGTTTCAGGAAGATTTTAGAAAAAATGTTGAAAAGCTGGAATTTGCATTTAATTCTTTGATTGAAAGAAATTCAGAATTTGATCCAAGTGTGATTCTGGAAGACACTCTAAAGATGATAAATCACCGTTCTTCTCCTACCGGCATTATGGATTTGATGCTCAATATGCAGGAGTATGATGATTGTACATATGCACATTCTCTAAATGTTGCAATGATTTGTAATATTTTTGCCGGCTGGCTCCACTTTACTCCTGAAGACAGGGAACTGGCAACTGCCTGTGGTTTGTTTCATGATATCGGAAAATTAAAAATTCCTCGTGAAATCATCCAAAAACCCGACAAATTAACACCTGAAGAATTCCGCGTCATCAAAACCCATCCTCTTCATTCATATAAAATGATTTCTCAATTTCAGCTATCGGATGAGGTTAAAAATGCCGCATTAATGCATCACGAGCGATGTGACGGTTCCGGCTATCCCTATGGTTTTTCTTCTGACAAAATTACACGTTTTGCCCAATTAGTAGCCATTGCTGATGTTTATGAAGCTATGACCAGTAATCGTTCATATCGTGATGCTTTATGTCCTTTTCGTGTAATTACTCATTTTGAAAATGACGGTTTGCTCAAATATGACCCCGGCTTTTTATTAACTTTTTTGGAAAATGTCGTTAATACTTTTTTAAATCAAAAAGTACGATTAAGCAATGGATTAGAAGGAAGTATCATCTATATCAATCCGATTGCCCTTTCCAAACCCACCGTCCAGATTGGCGAAAAATTCATTGATTTAAAATTATTGGACAATGTCGAAATAGCTGCAATCATATGATGCAATTATTAAGATCTGATTAAGCTTTTGCAAGAATATTTTTTCATATCTGCAAAAGCTTTTTAATATGCGTATACAACGTTGATTCTGCATTTATTATCCGATATAATATCTACATTGGTAACAAGGAGAATTCTATGAATCTACAAAAAAAGTGTTTCAGTGATGAAGAAAGAGAAATCTTTTATTCCATATTAAAAGAAATTTCCAAAAATTCTCGCTTTCATGAATGTAATAAATTTATACAACACGGCAATACAACTGTCAAACGACATTGTATCCGCGTAGCCGCAACCGCCTATTATATTGCATTAAAGACAGGTATCAAGGTAAACGAAAGGGAATTGATCCGTGGAGCTTTACTTCATGACTATTTTTTATATGACTGGCATGAAAAACTTTTGCGAAATCAAATCCATGGATTTACACATCCCAAAACGGCTTTGCAGGAAGCACTAAAAGATTTTACACTTTCAAAGCGCGAAGAAAATATGATTTTGCATCATATGTTTCCTTTAACTCCTTGTCCTCCGAAATATAGGGAAGGATGGATTCTCTGCCTCGCTGATAAGATCTGCGCAACCAGAGAAACCATAAATCGAAGATGATACATTTTTTACAAAATTTTCAATTTATACATCTGGATCTTGCTACTCTGATTTGTGTCCTGATGTGGTACAGTTTTTTAGGGTGGTTTTATGAGTCCACCATTTTTTCGCTTTGTGAACAGGGTATTTTTATGAACCGGGGATATTTCATCGGCCCCTATTGTCCAATCTACGGTGTAGCCTGTGTTTTGAACTTGTACTTATTGGAAGGGATTACAAGTGGCTTCCGCATCATCTTGTTAGCAGGTCTGTCTATCTGTGCAATCGAATATGTAACTTCTTATGCATTGGAAAAAATATTTGGTACCCGCTATTGGGATTATAGTTATTATCCTCTCAATATCAATGGCCGTATCAGTGTTGTGTCCGGTTTCTTCTTTGGTATTGTATCCTGGGTTTTGATTAAATGGCTGCATCCGCTTACTTTACATATGTTGTCACATTTTTCTGTGAGATCACGTGTAATTGCTGCAATCGGTTTTACCATTATTTTTGTCTTCGATGCAACATTTACAATAGTCAGCATGTGTAATCTCAACAAAAAATGTAAAGCTCTTTATGATGCATGGGATGAGCACGTGGAAAACGGTCTGGATATCTTAAACGCCAAAAAAGAAAGTTTAAATCGATTTACCATTGTCCGAAAAGGAAAAAACATTATCGTACGATTAAAAGGTGTAAACAGGACTTTCGTTGAACTGGAAACCAGATATCTGAAGGTATTCCCTCAATTTAAACATGTAAAATACGGCGTAGTTATCGAAAAACTTAAAGATACCATACGCCGTAATAAATAATCTTTTCTCTGTCATCGTTTCTCACAAGGATTCCAATCTTTGCGGGATGGCAGCCGCCCATACAGAAATATATATCTTTGTCCACGGAATTTGGCGAGGTTTCTTGGCATTTCTTAGCGGCATAAGTGAACAAAAATAATGCCCGGTTTCAACTGTCTGAAGACGAAGTCTGAGTTTTGAAACCGGGCATTTAATTATATTTTGTGAGCATGCCGCTTAGAAATGCCAGAAACCGAAGTATGAAGTGGCAAAGATATATATTTCTGTATGGGCGGCTGCCATCCCGCAAAGATTGCGAACTATGTGGTTTTTAATAAGCCATCTTGTATATATCAAGCATTTCGTCATATCCTAGCTTCATATATCCATTTAAAACACGGGTCTTGTTACGTGAACAGCCAAGTGCAAGTGCTTCTAAGCTTTCTTCTTTCACATCCAGCTCTCTTAAGCTTGTGGGCATTCCCAAATTCTTATAATACTGTTCCTGAAGATCAATGGCTTTTTCTATGGTTTTTTCGGGATGTTCAAAATCAATATCCAAATTCCATACACGGGAAGCATACTGTAACCATCTGGAAATATTTGCTTTATAAACATATCTTGCCCAACTGCACCATAAGGCTGCGAGCCCTGCGCCATGGGCAACCTGAGGATACATTCCGGACACTTCGTGCTCAAACTGATGAACCGTTAAAAGAAAGCTTCTGCCGCACTGTGTCAATCCGTTGTGTGCAAGAGAAGAAGCCCACATCATATTGGCTCTGGCCTCATAGTCACAAGGATTTTTCAAACAATCATCGCCTGCTTTCATGACGCTTTTAATCACGGCTTCAGCAATGGAATCCGTCAAATAGGTATCCTCACCGGGACAGAAATATCTCTCTATGGTATGCATGGCAATGTCAACGGCACCGCATGCAGTCTGATAAGCATTTACGGTATAGGTTAATTCCGGATTTTCAATTGCAAAATCCATTCGGTTGCAGGAACATCCGTATCCCATTTTCTGACCGGTTTCTGCATTGGTAATTACGCAAGAATTGGACATCTCTGAACCTGCTGCCGACAATGTCAGAATAGCTCCTTTTCTCAATGTTTTAGTCGGCACTGCCTTTTGCAAAGAAAAATCCCAGACATCAACATCCGGATTGGCTACTCCGTTAGCAATGTCTTTTGCCGAATCCATAACCGATCCGCCACCAACAGCTAACACAAAGTCTACACCCTCCTGTTTGCAAAGTTCAATTCCTTTACGAACCAGTGAAAGCTCGGGATTGGCTACCACACCACCTAATTCAACATATGCAATCTGCTCCTCTTCTAAACATTTTCTGACTCTGTCAAGCAATCCGCTCTTTTGGGCAGACTGACCGCCGTAATGCAGCAAAACTTTGTGCGGATGATACTCTGCCACCAGTTTTCCAACCTTTAACTCTTCATCTTTTCCAAAATATACCTTAGTTGGTGTTTCATAAATAAAATTATCCATTTCGTTTCCTCTCTTTTGTACTCCTGTTTTACAATAAGTTGTTTAAATTACAGCTTGCCTGGTTCTCGCATGACCTTTTGACTCCGGTTTCATAATATTATTCAAAAAATCTCACATACAAATACAAGCGTTGATCATCATCTGTATAGTCGTTAGCTGGGACAAACTTCATAATTGCACTTTTTATCTGGTTTTCCATCTGCATTTTGAACAAAACATCAACAACCTTTTTCCCACTTTGAAAACTCTCCTGTAGGTATGCAAGATCTGTTCTTTTCAGGAATTCTTCCAAGTCCTCCTCGCAAATATGATTGCTTCTTGCAAATGCGCATAGCCATGTCGAAATCTGATTTCCGTAATCATCTTCATTACTCTTAATTGATTCGTTCACGGAAACAATCTCATAACTATCCTGCGTAATGTTTATTTTTAATATCTTATAAAACAATCTGCAAAGCACCTCGTGTGCTTCCTGCAATCCTTTGCGATTGATCCCTTTGTTGTGATAATAATCATCCTTTTTTTCATACATTCTCTGATCAGCAAGAACAGCCATCTGTCTTACATCCAAATCAGGACATTCCGCCTTTGTCACATATCCGGTTGAAACAGAAATCTCTTTTACGAGATCGCCATGCCAGTGCAGGGAAACATCATCGAAGTCCAATTTAATTTCGGTTAAACGATCTTTATTTGCAAAAATCATGGCAACAAATTCATCCCCACCGGTCCGGTATACTCTCCCGTAATTACCGAAACACTGTAGCATACACTTTGCTGCTCCCTGTAATAACTCATCTCCTGCCGCATGCCCTAATGTATCATTCACAGCTTTTAATCCATTCACATCCATGGAAACATAAACAAAATAGTCTTCCGGCAATTCTTCCATATAAGAACGGACATCTTCTTCGTAGGCTCTACGGTTAAAGCAGTTGGTCAGTTCATCCGTATTGGATTGTTTCACAAGACTTTCTTCTTTTCTCTTTTCCTCATCGATAACCATGATGGAACAGATGACTTTCGTAGGAACATGATTAGAATCAGCTTCAATAGTTATAAATGACATTTGAATCCATCCGACATTCCTGCCCAGTAATTCCTTGGAGATAATTTTCTTATCTTTCATTCTCTCAGGCAATGTACTCAGATTCGTAAATGCAAGTGCTTCATCCAGATATTCCGGTGTCATGGTTGCCTGCATAACTTCACGTACCATTTTCTTGGCATCCACGCCGTTATTCTTTTTAACGACTGCTTCCACCTGCCCCTGTGCCGTATATTCTTTCAACGAATTTCTTGTCAGATCAATATAATGCATGCTGTAATAAATATCCGACATAGACTTTAGAATCGAAAGCTGTTCATCTCTTTCTTTGTTAGCCCGGAATAACTTGGAAAGCATAAAAATAATGGCAATCGCAGCAACTGACAAATAGATAAAGACAACACCCAAAGAAATCAATGTGTTTTTCTGAAAAGTCTGTGTCCGGAAAAAGATGCTGACGATATAATCACCATATTCTTGGAAAACACAATAACTCCTATCACCCTGTATCTGATAAATTGTATGATACGGTTTGCTTAAATCTTCTTCCGGCAACTGAAAGCCAAGATCTGAAAACGTCTGACCGATTTTGGATATATCCGTAGCACCATAGATTTCATTGGTTGTTTTATCGGCAACACAGATTTCAAATCCCTCATACATCGGCATATCATCGACTACGACATCGATCTTATTTTGTCTAAGCTGTCTCAACAACCGTTTGGGTTCCACACCAATCTGTATCATCCTCGTGCCGGCATCATTCCAGGTAATCGCATACATCATACTCTTACCCTCTGCGGTATTGGGTGTAACGTCCTGACACATTGATAATGTTTTATGCTTTAACATCGGAGAAAAATAGCTAATCTGTTCACCGTCATCAAAACTCAGTCCATAATATTCCGGATTTGATCCATTATAAATTCGTCCTTTTCGATCAAACAGATGAATTTCATCTACTGACATTAACTCAGCCATTTTGACAAAATCATCCACATCAAGTTCTTTTGTGCCATTTTGGTCAACCATGTATGCAACTGCCTTGGCACGGACAATATAATCCTCTTTTAAGGATGCCAACAGCTCTGTCTCTTCGTAATCATTCTTTTTCAATACTCCGATTACCTGATTGAGCAGCATTTCCGAAGTATTCTCTGCTGTTCTTTTATTGCCGATCGTCTGAATACCAAATTCCAGCAACAGCATAAATCCAATGACTATAACAACCAATAGCGCAACTTTATACCATTGGGAATGTTTTTTTCTTTTGTTTTCTTCCATATGTCGCGAATCCCTTAATCACATTTCTGTTTTCAAATTAAGATATGAGTGGCAAAACCAAATTTTGCCACTTTCTTAATTATACAATGATATCTGACTGAATTTTAGTCATTTCCACAATCATCGAAAGATGAAATCATATCTATTTCTTATCAATCTATTATAATATCAAATAATCCTTTTTACAATTGTGTTATTCTTAAATTTACCACGGTCGCGTTCTCATACAGTATGTGTCTTAAAGAACCATAATTAAAGTTCCCGCAGCAATCAGAATACATCCAATCAGGGATTTTGGTGTAAACTTCTCATGTAAAAAAACAAACGCCAAAATCAAAGTAAAAACCACACTCAGTTTATCAATCGGAACAACCTTGGATGCTTCTCCCATCTGCAAAGCCTTATAGTAACAAAGCCAGGAAGCCCCCGTTGCCAGTCCTGACAAAATCAAAAATAACCAGCTTTTCTTACTGATTTCTACAAGTCCGCCCTGAGCATTTGTTAAAAAGACCATTCCCCATGCCATAATGATAACAACAACGGTTCTGACTGCCGTCGCGAGATTGGAATTGACTCCATCAATACCGACTTTCGCAAGTATCGATGTCAGAGCGGCAAAAATCGCTGATAATAAAGCAAATATAAACCACATGTGTATTCGCCCTTTCTTTATCCTTTTCTTTTTGTACATTTTCTTTTTTAATTCCTTTATTATTCCGGTGAAGTAGCACTTAATTATACAAACGTTTGTATACTGTCTGTACGTTAAACTGCACCTTTCTCAGAAATGAATTAAATTAATTTTACTTCGGCTTCATTGCCACCGCAATATGTTTTACTTTCGGGAACTCACTTTCTATAGAATCATGAATCTGTTCCGCAATCTCATTGCTTTTTTTAAGAGAAATATTTCTGTCTGCAAATACTTCCAGATCCACATAGATTTTATTACCGAATTCCCTTGTCTGAATTCCGGCAATGCCTAGTGCATCCGGATGTTTTTTTGCACATTCCGTTATAGCATCGCTGACTTCTTTGCTGCAGGAATGATCTACCATCTTTTTCATGGCATCCATGAAAATGTCCAATGCTGCTTTTAATATAAAGATGCAGATTACCAAACTGGCCAATGGATCCAGCCATTTATAGCCCATTCTTGCCCCGACAATTCCGATTAAGGAACCAATGGAGGATAATGCATCGCTTCTGTGATGCCAGGCATCTGCCATCAAAGCTCCGCTATCAAACATTTTTGCATAATGCCTTGTATACCAGTACATAGCCTCCTTGCAGACAATCGAAATAATGGCAGCCATAGCAGCCAGCACACCGGGCATTTTTAACTCCTCATACACGCCTGAAGTCAATTTTTCAATAGCAGCATGACCGATAAACAAACCGGTAATTGCCAATACAATAGAAAGCACAACTGCGGCTACTGACTCCATTCTTTCATGACCGTAGGGATGCTCTTCATCCGAATCCTTTGCAGAAAGCTTTACACCAATAATAACTACAATACTCGAAAAAACATCTGATGCCGAATGTATGGCATCCGACACCATTGCCGATGAATTGGCGACGACACCGGCAAATAGTTTTAAAAGTGATAATATCACATTGCCGATGATACTTACATTCGATACTCTTATCGCTTCTTTTTCAAATTGTTCTGCCGTAATATATTTCTTTTCTTTTTCCATTCATCTTACCTCCACCAAAACATTTTACTGATACATTTTTACTGATATACCTCTACTCTTCCACTATACCCATGCATTTTTAACCATCCAATAGACCTTCGGCAAAGTATAAAAAAACCCATAGGAGCAGTCTTGTATCTACTGTCCCATGGGCGATTCATCCACTGTTACAATTGTAACCCGGCTCCAAGCATCCTGCTTTGGCCTGATCAGTTTGTACTGTATTTAACTTGCAGTGCAAAGAGTTTCTGCTATCTTATCAAAGAGCGCAAAACATGTCAAGCGAAAATATCTCATATATTTACAAATTACCAAAGGGAACTTTGCCACCTCATAGCTATCGGTTGTCTCTCTGCCACGGTAATCTTTAAAGATAAAAGAAGGTATAAGACTAAGAGCAATACAAACAATGGATAACAGTGCACTTAATATGGCATATGCTTTTTTCTTGTCTCCTGTTACCCTTCGCTTACAAAAATAAGTAATACCGGATATCAGGATACGGATGACCAGAACAAAAATAAGTGTTTTAAATCGAAATCCAAAATCAATTCCGGAAATAATGCGAAAATCAGAAAAGCCACAAATTCCAGTGCATTAATCAAAAAGCGATTGCGAAACCATATGGCTTTTTGAGCATTTTCTGAAAATGTACAAATCACAAATGCAATTTCTGCGACGATAAATAAAAATAATAATAAATAATTCATGTTTTCCTCCGTTTACGTTTGTTTTGTACAAGTACAAACGCATCTTGTACTTGTGCATTTACATCATCATATGATGAGAAAATACTTCACGCAACAAAAGGCAAGGTAACATGCATTTTGGGGTTGTAAGATACATTTTTAATAAAATATTCCCGACAACATCTGTCATCGGGAATAAAAATTATGTTAGTATTCTTAAATTATTGCGATATCGGAGACAAAGATTAACTACATATGAAACTGTGATACCACGCCAGCCATGTCATTTGCTGATGTGCTGACTTCAACCGACATGTCTGTCACGGTATTTACGGTATTTAATACTTCATCACTGAAAGAAATCGTTCCCTTTACCGTATCCTCATTGCTTTGGGCAATATCGCTCAAATTCTTAATATCTCTAGCGATTTCATCCGTTTCACTACCCAGATGTGTAGTGGCCTCACGGATGGAATCAACACCGAGAGCTACACGGGATACATGATTCTGCATTTCTTTGAAAATGTCTGCCGTATCCGATACATTTTTCGTTTGCTCATTGATGGCGTTCTGAACATTGTTCATAATCTCCATGGTCAATGAAGAATTACTGCTTAGCAACTGGACGATTTGAGATATTTCTATGGATGCTTCATTACTCTGATTGGCAAGCTTACTGATTTCTTCCGCAACCACGGCAAAGCCGCGTCCCGCCTCGCCGGCTCTTGCTGCTTCAATGGAAGCATTCAAAGAAAGTAAGTTTGTCTGATCGGCAATATCCGAAATATAGGTGACGGCAGCCATAATCCTTTCCACCGATTCGTTGGTCTGCTCTGTCTGTTTCTGAATATTTTCAACTTCCGCCAAAACATCCTGATTGGAGCGATCCAACTGATCCAAAGACTTATCCACACTGTCTCTGGCATCAAGCATACTCTGCGTCTCATCCGCCAGCTTGTCTACCTCACCAAGTGTCTTTTCCAGATGCCTGTTGATATTATCAATATTCTGTCGGATATTCTGTGCATTGCCGGTCTGCTCTACTGCACCGGTAAGCACATTGCGAAGATCACTGTTAATATTTTCCATCGCATTGCTTGCCTGTCCGGCAACGGCATTCATCTCCTGCGAAGAAGCATTTAATGTCATCGTATTATTGGAAATCAAACCAATCATCTTGGAAAGACTGTCTACCAGCTTTTGCGTATTGGAAGATAATTCACCGACTTCATCTTTTCTTTCCAGCATCTTTTTCTGAATTTTAACATCCAGATTTCCTTCCGAAATCTGCTGTACCACATCCATACTACTCTGAATACTCTTTGCAATCTCTCTTGAAACAAAGGTACAGCCAAAAACGGTCAGTAATAAAATTATAACAATTGCAACCGAAAATACCGTGTTAATCAAATTCAGACTTGCATAGACTTCATTTGTCGGCATTCCGGCAAAAATCATACCAATTATTTCATCACTGTTGTTCTGATGTACCGGGATAAAATAACCGAAGTAGAATTCATCCTCTACCAGTACGCGATTTGTAAAGACATCATTTCCATCTTTCAAAACATTTTCCACCAGAAACTCTCCGGCTTTTGAACCGGTAATCCGGGCTCCGGATTCGTCTACAAGAGAGGTAACCAGTCTTTCATCTCCATAAAAGAAGGTTACTTCCATGCCGGTCTTTTTTGCAATATCATCAATAAACGGTGTGGATAACGAAACATTATATGCTCCTTTCCAGACATCTCCGGCCGAATTTAAAAAATAATCTCCGGTATTTTGATCATAAGCAGCAAGCACGGCATTGGAAGTTGCTCTCAGTTTCTGCTTTGCATCTTCCAAAAGTTTATTTTTTACAACGGTATTACTGATTAAGATTGCCACAATACACATAACCAGTACCGGAAATACCGCCAACAGGATCATCTTGTATTGTAACTTTAAATTCCGAAAAAAGCTCAATGTAATTCCCCCTACTTCCAATCCACAATTTCTACATTGTGATAATACCAGTTAATTCCACCTGTAATTGTTGCATCATCCAGCGTCTTTTTGCTTTCTCCGACCGTTGTTCCGTCATTTGTAAGGATTTCCCCATCAAAGACACCAAACTCACCGGATAGGATTTTTTGCTGCATTTCAGTAACTTTTTCCTGCGTTTCATCTTCACACAGAGAGGAAAGTGCTGTCAGTCCAACCAGACTTTCACTCATACCACCGTAGTAATTAGATCCATCATAAGTAGCATTAACAATACTGTTCACATAAGAAGTATAGTACGCACTCCAGTTCCAGATAACGGAAGTAAGTGTAGCATCCGGGGTTTCCTTGCTCATATCTGAATTATATCCGATGGCCCAGGTTCCGTTCTTTTCTGATGAAGTCTGTGGTGCTGTTGTATCGACATGCTGTGCCAAAACATCACATCCCTGTCTGATTAATGCATCGGAAGCGGCTTGCTCATCATCAGGTGAAAACCAGGAGTTAGTCACGGCTACCAAAACTTTTGCATTTGGATTGACCAGTTCCACACCCATCGCAAATGCATCAATACCTCCGGTGCATTCGCTGTTATCACTTCCCATGGCAGATACATATCCAATCAGATTGCTCTCTGTTTTTAATCCGGCAACAATTCCTGACAGATATCTCGCCTGATAAATCCGCCCAAAGTAATTGGTAAAGTTCTTTCCATTGCTCAGATAACCGGTTCCGTGCGCAAAGTAGATATCCGGATATTCTTCTGCGTATTCTGCCGTTTCATCCATATATCCCCAACTGGTTGTAAAAATAATATTACAACCCTCGGCTATACATTCATCCAAAGCTTTTTTGACTGCTTCATTATCTCCGTCGTCAATCATTTCTTTCCTTATGACCTGATCATCCGACATACCCAGATTGGATACCATGCCCTGAATACCCAGTTCATGCGCATAAGTATATCCTGAGGTATCGGCAGCACTGCCTATGTACAAAATTCCGACTTTAACATCTTCAATCGGGATCGTCTTAAGACCTGCTGGATTCGTTTCCGCAACTTCGGCTTTTTCTTCCTGAGTTTCCTTCGTATCGTTTGTGATATCCTGCCCGGACATCTCCACATCATCATTTGTTACCACATCAACAATAATATCATTGCCACAGCCGGACAGTGAAACCGTCATTAACACGGTCATCATGAGTGCCAATAGTTTCTTTTTCATCTGCATTTCCTTTCTTTTACCATTTATATACATTTTTTACATATTTCATACTTTGGTAACATTATACCTTTTTATGAATGAGTTTGTCATTATTTTTTGTAAAAATTTACACGCCTCCATTACAGCCCGGTTTTTACATTTTTTTCCAGAATAATCAAAAGATTGACAGTCATACTAATAGAAAAACTGTTGAAATGAAAGGAGTTTTTTATGAAGAATCAGGAAAAAGATCAGGATTTTACTGCCGCATTGGCAAAAAATACATTAGATGATATCCCCACACCCAAATCCGATGCAAAGGATATTGTAGGACTTGTAAAAGAAAGTGGTAAAATTACCGGCTATCAGCTTTCTGACGGAAATACCGTCTCAAAAGAAGAGGGTGTTGCCCTCGCAAAAGAAGGCGAAATTAAGGGTGTCGGCGTTGCACACCGAAAAGATACGGAATATTTAAAATCCATTCCGGACGGAACGGAAAACAACAATCTTGGCAATCTTCCTTCTAGTTCCGGTAAAGCGGATTTGTAATTATTGATTTGGGGACGGATTAACCGTCCCCAAAAAAAACGTCCTTGAATAACTATCATTTTGTAATGTTTCTTGCTACATAAACTCCGCTTGCAGAGGCATGTGACAAAGAATGCGTAATCCCGCTTCCATCACCGATGACATACAAGCCATCATACTTTGTCATCAAATTTGGATCAACCTCTACTTCCATATTGTAAAACTTTACTTCAACTCCATAGAGTAAAGTATCATCATTCGCTGTACCGGGAGCCACTTTGTCCAGCGCATAAATCATTTCGATGATCCCATCCAAAATGCGCTTCGGTAGCACAAGACTCAAATCTCCTGCTGCCGCATTCAGTGTAGGTACCGTAAACGATTCTGCAATTCGCTTTTCCGTACTCCGATGCCCGCGGACTAAGTCGCCAAAACGCTGAACAATTACGCCGCCTCCTAACATATTGCTTAACCGCGCAATACTTTCACCATATCCGTTCGAATCCTTAAACGGCTCAGAAAAATGTTTTGCAACCAACAGTGCGAAATTCGTATTTTGTGTCTGACGAGCTGCATCTTCATAACTGTGTCCATTTACAGTAACAATCCCGTTTGTGTTTTCATTTACCACAACCCCTTTTGGATTCATACAAAAAGTTCGGACTAAGTCTTCATATTTCTCCGTCCGATATATGATTTTACTTTCATACAATTCATCTGTTAAATGTGCAAAAATTTCGGAAGGCAACTCCACTCTCACTCCAATATCAACCCGATTGGATCGGGTATTGATATCCATATCCCGACATACCTGTTCCATCCACTTACTTCCGCTTCGTCCGGCAGAAATCACACATTTTGTACCCTCAAAAATACCGTTAGATGTGTGCAATCTGAAAATTCCCTTTTCATGCTCCACTTTCTCTACAGTACAATCAAAATAAAAGTTCACTTTGTCCTTTAAATGTTCATATAGATTTTTAAGCACAATATAGTTGATATCAGTACCCAGATGTCTGACAGAGGCATCCAATAAGTATAAGCCATTTTGCATACATTTTTTCTTAATACTGCTGCCCGTAGTTGAATATAGTTTTGTTCCCTCTCCACCGTATTCCAGATTAATCCGGTCCACATATTTCATAAGTTCCAAAGCTGTTTTTTTGCCAATATACTCATATAGGGTGCCACCAAAATCATTTGTAATATTATATTTTCCATCTGAAAATGCACCGGCTCCTCCAAATCCACTCATAATGGAACAGCTTTTACAGTGTATACATGATTTGATTTTCTCTCCGTCAATCGGGCAATGTCTTTGTTCCAATGCGTGTCCCATTTCAAACACAACAATCTTAAGATCAGGGTTTCTCTCAATTAATTCGTATGCGGTAAAAATACCTCCCGGACCTGCTCCAACAATTAATACATCATACATAATAAATACCTCCATTAAAAAATGGTGACTCCGATAAATCACGGTAGTCAACCATTCCGGTGGTTGGTAGAGACGTCCACCCGATTGTGGACTTATACCAAGCGTTACTTTACCATAAATTGTGACATTTTTCAACAATTAATACCCTTTAGATCCATATACGATACCATTTATAACCTATATAAAAGAAAGCTTCTCTCGCAACAAACGGGATCTTTGTTTTCAGAGTTTTATAAGCGCTGCTCTTTGTTGGTGATGAAATGGCAACTATTCCGGAATCCTTTGCCAACAACATCGCCCTCTTCATGTGTAAGGGATCACTCACAATAGCCGCAGTTTCATACCCGTTTTCTTCCATTATGATTTTCGCATTTTCAAGATTTTCCTGCGTGATTGTAGAGGTATCTTCTTCCAAAATAACTTCATCGGGAATACCCATTGATACAAGGTACTCTCCGGCAATAGCCGCATCCGAAATACGATTCCCTTTACCCTTACCGCCCGTAACAATAATATATTTTACATAGCCATTCTGATAAAGTTCCATTGCGTGATTCAATCTTTGTTTATATACCTCAGAAACCTCACTACCACTTGTTGCCGCTCCTAAAACAATTGCCACGTCGCAGGATTCATTTTCATAGACGGAACTATATCTGCAAATAGAAATCACATTGCAGATGATGTAGATGCAGAATGATATAATTAAAACTATTATTACATTTCTAAAACTAACTATTCTTTTCATTTTTCTTTAAAGTCTACTTTTTACCTTTTCTGGAAATATATGTCTTTACCCGCGGAATTTGGCGAGGTTTCTTGGCATTTCTTGCGGCATAAGCGAACAAAAATAATGCCCGGTTTCAACTGTCTGAAGACGAAGTCTGAGTTTTGAAACCGGGCATTTAATATATACTTTGTGAGCATGCCGCTTAGAAATGCCGGAAACCGAAGTATGAAGCGGCAAAGATATATATTTCCCGAAAAGGGTGTTATTTTCCTAATCCACTCTGAATTTTCTTATAAAATACTTATTCTTCCGATTTAATAATTTATACAACAGTAAGCCCAGGATAACGCCGACTGTATTTAACATCAAATCATCCACATCCGTCTGACGATTCAAAAACAACTGACTGGTCTCAATCATTTTAAATAATATACATAGTTATCTTTTCGGGGAGCCGGAGCTTTTGCAGGCTCTGCCGCATAGCCAAGAGCACAGTGTCCGATGCCCTCATAATCTCCTTCGATTCCAAGATCAGCCAAAATCTTCTTTCCGAAATCGGACTCAAATTCTTCCTTCGCTCTGTGAATCCATATACTGCCAAGTCCAAGACTCTCAGCTGCATTTAAAAGGTTACCCATCACTAACGAGCCATCATATTGATATGTCCTGCTTTCTTTATTGGCAAGGACAATCAGAATAACAGGCGCCCCATAAAAAGGATCACTATCCGTTCCCATTATTTTTGCATTTTCCTTGGATATCATATCGCGCATTTCCTTATTTGTAACTGCAATGATAATGGGACTTTGCTTGCCCATTCCTGTAGGAGCATAAGTCCCGGCCTTGATTATGGCGTTTAAATCCTCTTGAGATATCATTTTGTCCGGATCAAAGTTTCTGCAGCTTCTTCTTGTTTCAAGCACTTTTAATGTATCGTTCATTGTAAGTCTCCTTTGTAATTAATTTCTTTCATCTTCTGCCCTTTTAAATAGCATCTTATTACCGAAATACTCCCAGCAAAAGTACCAGCCAAATGATTAGTGCTACCAGCCAGCATTTTACCACTGCAGGTTTTACATCATTCGTCTTTTTGAAAATAGATATCCCTGTAATAATTATTATAATTGACAACACAAATAAGATTAATTTTTTAATTGCCATCTGTTTGTATCCCAAATCCAGGCAGTATTCGGTCCCAAACGGATACTGCAATTCTTCAATTTGAGATGCACGCGAAGAAAGTTCTCTCGCCGTTTCAAAATCCGACACCTTCTTGAGCAATGCTGTAATCTGCATTCCATCTGCCTGAAGTGACATATTCTCGGAATCAAAATTCTTTTCCAACCAGTTTTTGGGAGCCTTAATCAAATAAGCATCCAAAGTTTCTTCCTCTACTCCGACATAATAGTAATCTGTGCCAATCGGAATTAATCCATTAATGGAATGCTCCAGTTCCAATATTGCAAATGCTCCATCGACATGCACCGTATGTAAATCCTCTTTATTGGTCAGATCAAGTACTGCCGTTATTAACAGATACAGCAGCATCACAATCCCCAACAAAATAAGAAATACATTTCCAATCTTTTTTTTCATCGCTTTTCTCCTCTCTCGGCTTTTCCCCTCATATTATCCCATCATTCTAAATACTTTTCCGGAACTGGATATCCGAAATCCTGAAGCGTATAAGCATATGTCCGATCCATCAAACGCATTTCCGATTCCACTCGTAATTTATCAAACCTCTTTGCCTTTATTCCTGTCACAATCGTTATGATTTCCCATATACCTCCAAATACCAAAATAATCCCACCTAGTGCAAAAACTGTCGGCAGGAGAAATTGCATGCCACTCGGCACTCCAAGCTGATACATTCTGAACAAATGAATTCCTCTATATAATAGAAATGCACCTAAAAGCATCAAAATCAGATAGGAAGAAATGCTAAAAGTATCCTTTGGTACTCCCTCGATTGCTATTTCATGATATCTTGGATCTGCATAACGCATTCCGCATTTTTTACAGTTTTTTAATGGACTTCCATATTTTCTGAAGCTACTTTGACTATATTTTAATAGCTTCTTTCCACACCCTTTACATCGAATCTCTATTTCCTGCATATATTCCTCCGATCTTTTTTAGTCAACTTCATATTTTTTACATCCTTCACATATTAATTCCCCAGTTCATATCCGGTGTAGAGACGGCTAAAAACATTAGAAATAGAACAAGAGCAATAACCCAGATCATCATTGTCTGCACAATGCCGTTTTCTTTTTGCAATTCCCTTAATTTGTCCTGTCTATAACCAATTCCAACACTTCCGAAAAGAAGTCCGCCAATAATGCCATATTCAAACAATTTCCATTGACGTGTGTACAATAATAATACCAAACATGCAACAACACCCAGTGTCATCAATATTTTTCTTTTTTTCTCTTTTACAATGAGAGTTGCTATCATCCATGTGAGGGATATTATGATTCCTGCATAAAATATAGGTTCAATCATTTATTATCTCTTTCTGCAATTTAGCATTTGTTTAATATTCTTTCCTTAACTATGATTGTATTATCTTACAGATTCTTAGTTCGGAAATAGTCCTGTTCATCTTCTCCCACTATTTCAAAGCCAACTCACTATAATTTTACTCAAAATTCTATCTTCTCGGGGAAGGCTTCTTTTCGCAGAATTCCCCACATTTTATCAATATAGGCAAGTGTATAGAAATTCTCATAATAATGGTAGTAAAATGCGCCTTTCAGTGTCATGGAATAGATTCCATTTTCTTCCGTAACAAAACCAAAGAGTTTCGCCAGCCTCAGTTCAAATCCATACATCTTTTTTAGTTTCACGCCAAAAAACATCTCAAATGCCCGGGAATCAACCTTTGTGCTATAGGCCGTCCAAAAAAGGTAATACACCATTCGCTGGCGGAGTGTAAAACGAATGGTCAAAGATGTCGGAAGTTTCTTTGCATCAATTCTATTGCAATATTCTTCAATAGAGAATGTATTAATCTTAAACTGTTCTTTTAAAAGTGTTGTAGCGGAACATCCAAACCCCAGAAAATTATCTCTTGTCATAGACGAATATCCAGCTCTTTCTTCGCTTGAAAAAGTCCAGATAGAATTTCTGACATATCCCTTTTCCTTACAATAATTCGTTATTCTATCCAGCATTTCCCGCTTTTGTTTTTTGGGAAGCGGCTTTACCTTACTACTGGTAAAAGTAAAATTGATGAAGGGATAGATTGCCACATGATTTGCTCCAAGAGAAAAAGCAGTTTCCATATCCATCTTCAAATCTTCATAAGTTTGTGTTGGTAAAGCAAATATAAAATCCATCGATACAGTCTCAAAGCTAACCTCTGATAATGCATTTCTCATAGACACCGTATCTATGTTGTTTCTTTCAAGGATTCCCTGGAACTTATGTTGAAATGACTGGATTCCTATGCTGATTTTGGTGACACCCGCATTTTTCAGTACACGTAAAATCTCCGGTGCCACATTATCCGGATGCAGTTCCACTCCAATACCTTCTGTGATGATAAAATATTCCCTGATTGCATCAATGATCTCCTTGATTCTGTCTGCTGCCAGAGCCGGTGTTCCCCCGCCAAAATACAGACTTGTGACCTTCTTTCTTGATTCATATTGCTGCCCAACAATATGAATTTCCTGAATGAGTGCATTGATATATCTGTCACAGGTTTCCTTTGAATAAATGACTTTACAATAAGGACAAAAATTACAAACTTTCTTGCAAAATGGAATATGTACATATAGTCCCAAATTGTCACATTCCGCAAAGGGAAGCTGCTCATCATATTCTTTCCTAAATGTAAATCGCTTTGTGGAACGGGTAAGCCACATGCGGGTAAGCTCCGTAATAATACTCATATTTCTCCCAATTTTCTCCCAATTATACATATTTTAAATATGTTCGCATCATCTCTAAGATAACTTTTATATTTCCCCGGAAAAGCAACGTATATTCTGCCACAAAAAAGTAACCGCACTGCTCACAAAGACCGGGTACCTCAATGCATCTTCCGCAGGTAGAAAGTTTACCATTCTCCATTACAACACATTGATAACAAGGTGTTGGAAAATTATTATTAATCAAATACGGGAACACACTCTTAAGATTAAAAATTGGTGCTCCTTCCTTCATCATCTGCCCGATGGTTTCACAACAGGCCGCCTTTTCTTCTTTGGACAAAGCAAGTTCCTTTGTGTCCGGATAAGGCGTATGAAAATTAAAAGAAACTGCTCTTACGTTTTTCGTATCTCTTGCAATTTCACAAACCTTACCAACAGCTTCCTTATTTATCTGATTTATTGCCATATAGAAGCATATATTGTCCGAAGTAGCCTTACTTATATTTTCCATAATTTTATCATAAGTATCTCCACGTACTTCGTTATGTCTTTTCTTATCACCATCAAGACTAAGCAAAATTAAATCTGCCTCCGGCAAATCAAGCGGATAGGTTCCGTTTGTCACAACATTCACAATTAAAAAGCCCATTCTTTTTGCTTCTATAACAAGATCACGAAGTCCTTTATCTTGGTCTCTCCAAAGGAAGGTTTCTCCACCACAAAAGAAAAGAATTCTAATTCCCATGGAATAAAGCTGCTGCATTTCCTGATGTATTTGCTCATATGGATGAACAATCGCCGTTATATTGTTCACAGAGCAATGCTTACATTTCAAATTACACTTGTCAGTAACAATGATTGTTCCAAGAACGGGATCTTTTTTCCTAAATAAAATTGTCTTAATACCAAATCCGGCAAAATGTAAAAAAGACGATACCTTCATACCTTTCTTATCCCCTCCGTTATCCTATATGGATATTCTAAATGCCATAACAACGAAAAGCAATAGACAGATTAAACCCTATTTTGGCGTTCTAAGTTCTTTTTTTGTCACCATAAAGTAAACTCCATATGAAAACAGAATCGTACAAATGTCAGCAATATTATAAATCAGTGTAATAAGCTGACTGATAATAGCGGGTACCGCCATAATTGTCAACGCTTTTAGTGCGTGATACTCTTCAAATACTCTCTTTTTTCATCCATAATAAAAATGCTCCTCATTCATTTTTTAATCTGTTTTTCCCTTTTCGGATTTGTGTTCCCAATATATATCTTTACCGCCTCGTACTTCGGTTTCCAGTCTTTCTAAGCGGCATGCTCACAAAGTATTATGTAATGACCGGTTTCAAAGCACATGCAAGTAACCACTTGCGCATAGGTCATTTTTTTGTGCCTGCCAAAAACAGGCACATTATCAATCTATCTCTATTCCATTAGCAAACACTTCTACACTGCTCTCAATATATTCTTCCTTGCTTACGCCTACCAATTTATCCTGAAAGGATGCATTCAAAAAAGCAAATCCAAAATTTAAGGATATAAATTGTAATGCGATTGCTTCTATATCACATGCTTTGATTAAGCCTTTCTTTTGCATCATCGTAAAATATTCAATCAATACACTTTTAAATATCATGGGAACCTGCATGATTCCGGAAAGAGCCGCATCTTCCAACTCCGCAGATCTTAATCCTATGGAAATCTTTATCATCCGTGGGGTGACTATAGAAGCATAAACTGTGGCAAAAGAAATCAAATTCTTTCTTAATTCCCCACAATACACAAAATCCTCTTTTCTAAATCCCGGATTCCATTTAGGCATTTCAAGAGCGGCCAATACGATTTCTTTTTTTTCGCGAAATCGTCTAAATATAGTACACTCATTAACACCGGCAAGTGCTGCAATATTTTTTGTTGTTGCTCCGGAATATCCCTTTTCAATAATTAAGGTCATTGTTGCATCGATAATTTTTAATTGTGTCTCGTCGTACATAGACTACCTCTCTGCAAGTGTTTACTTGCATGGCATCATATTAATTCTTTGCTGCCTATTGATTTCATCTATCCTGAAACTGTGCCAGACTTTCCTGTAACTGCAGAGCGATGCCGTCACAGGAATCAATCTGCGAATTAATTTCATGCAATGTTTGTACAAATTTCGTGGTAGAATCTACAATCTCTCCCATTCCCCGGCTATTCTCATCCAGGGTTATTGAAATGTTGGAGATACTTTCGTCCATCACAGCGAAGGATTCTCTAAGCTGCTCGGCATGTCAGGAAAATCTATTCATCATTTTAGAAATTTCTGATGCGTCCTGATAATAATTTTCTGCTATACCAAAAAAGAATTTGTAGTCCTGCATAACCGAAGAATCAATATACTGCAAAAGTTCTTCTGCATTCTGGCTAAGACCTTGTACTGCCTGATTAACCATTGTACTGATTGTTTGAATTCTCTCTGCAGTACTGCGGCATTGCTCTGCAAGACTGCGTATTTCTGAAGCAACTACTGCAAAACCTCGACCGGCATTTCCGGCTCGTGCCGCTTCAATAGAGGCATTCAGGGACAAAAGATTCGTCTGACTGGAAATTGCCATGATTTCTTTTGTCAGCTCACTAATCAGAGATGCTTTGCTACTCTCTTCTAAGGAAACGGATAACTTGTCCCGGATTTCTGACAACAATTCCAGCGTAGATATCTGACCGTTTCTTGCATTTTCTTCAAATTTTTCTGCTTTTTTTCGCATATCCCCGGTGTAAGAATTACCTTCTTTTGCATAATCAGCGATAGCTGTAGCAAAATTCAGATTTTTCGCAGAGCTTTCGCGCAATTCTTCTGTAATCATTGTAACATCGGCAATTCCCTGAGCAAACTGTTGTAAGTTTTCTGAAACATTTTCTACATTGGTATCTGCTAAATCAACGTTTTCCGAAACCGTACCAACCATTGCCTTTAATTCATTTGACTGTTCTCCCTGCTGACTTAGGATGTTACGCAGGCTCTCAGCCAACATGAACACTGCTTTTTTTTAATGTTGAATTTCCTGTGTCTTATCATAAGCTAATTTTTCATCTTCGATGCCCGTATTACCCTTTGTGAGCTTTGATGTTTGGTTACCAATCCATTGTATCAGAGAATTCATTTTCGCAGAAAGGAAAAAGGTTCCAACCAATCCAACCACACAAAGTATAAAAACAGCTATGATCATGGCAAACAGCAGTCCGGCAACCAAAGAAAATGCCTCTTTAACAGGTGAGACAATACAGATAGACATATTATGTACGCCCAATGGATAATAAGAGTAAAGTGACAACTTCCCCTGATCCTCTGCCATGATACTTCCACTTTCTCCATTTGTCATAGCACGATAAACCTGCTTTAATTTCTCAGGTATACTGTTATAAAACGCTACAGCTTCCGCATCTGTTTCATCCGGCACTCCATAATATTCTGTCAGTACCAGGAAAAAGGGGATAAGAAAAGTAAAGGTCAACTCCTGAAGCAATGCAATCTTTAATGTTTTTCTTTTATTCATAAATTCCTCCAACGTACATATTCTCTCAGTCTCTTTTAAAGTATTTGGATTATGATAAAAGTTCAACCAATAAGCTGTAAAACAGAAGTAAAATGCATGTAACAATTTAACCTTTTCGTCTCCATTAAAATAATTTCTCATACATAGTAAAAACGCGGGCCATCTAACTGACATCAATATTTTTCACTTTACATGAAAAATTCTTCCACACATCCATGATAATAAATGTATGGAAGAATTGCTCTTTATTTATTTTATTGATCCTATTAGTGCATGCTTGTCTGTATCAGAATTATTTCAAAACTAATCTATCTTCTCCATCAGATATCCATATGTGTAACATTCTTCTTCCGATGTAACAAATCTTGTAAGATTATCCCACTGGAGATATCCATTTTCATCAGACGGAACAAAAATTTTTCCGGTTTTTAATTTGTAGTGATGTGTTTCCGTACTACCATCTAGGAATGTGACTTCAATCGTAAGCGTTGCACCATTTACCTGATCTACATCCTCGTGATAAGCTGCCTGATCATCATCATTCTTGCTCCGCAATTCTTTCGGAATTGACATACCGAATAGCATTTTTTCATTATAAGCACCTTCATAGGTATCACCTTCTACTACCAAATGCTCATAGTGATATGGAATTGGTTCGTTAGCAGTCGCTTCATCATAATAAAAATCCGCATCGGCTATCATTTCATACGCTTCACCTTCACCGCTTGCTGTAGCATTTTGGGCTTTCTCGTATTCGGCATCCCCTTCATAAATAGATATTGCCGAATAGAGATTACATTTGTCAGTAACAATTTTTACCTTTTCGATATTTTGTCCCGAAATTACAAATCTGCCATCCAGATACTCCGAACTTCCAACACGTGCCACAACGGCGCTAAGTCCCACAACATCTCCGGAAGAAACTTCCTCCGGTAATTCTGCTGCATTTGCTGTAATAACAAACAGATTATGTCCTGCAACACTATATCCGTCCTTTACATCAGCCGTTTCATCCGATAATGCATTATGTTCCTCGTTCACATTAACAGTTTCATCTCCTCCTGCTTTTGAATGACCACCGAAGTATCCTCCGGTCACAACCAATGTCAGTGCTGCACATGCTACAAGTCCAGATGTGATTATTTTTTTCATATTCATTTTTCGATTCCTAACCTTTCTCCGAATTTGAATTTCTGAATCGTCAATTTCTGGAGAAAGGGCCTGCTTTAAGATTTGATCTAATCTTTCATCCGTCATATCCTAGCGCCTCCAGTTCTTTTTTTAACAAGTGTTTTGCCTTATTCATGCGACTTTTAACCGTCCCTTCGGGTATCTGTAATACTCCTGCTATTTCTTTTACGGGCAAATCTGCTGAATAATACAAATGTATGGGCATTCTATATTTCTCCGGTAAATTTGCAACTATCCTTTGAACCATATTCTTTTCATCCTCTTGTATGATACAACTCTCCGGGGACATAGCAGACATATCTGCAATAGCCGGATTACCCTCGCTTTCCATACAATCAATACTTTCCATAGGTATCAAACGCTTCCTGTTCGCATACTTTTTCTTTTTGTTTTTCCAAAGCAAAATGGATATTGATAAGGCATAGCTTTTTACATTCTGTTGGATGTCCAATTGTTGTCTTTTTTTAAGCAGATTTAACATTGTATCCTGGTACAACTCGTCTCCGGCGTCTTTATCACCACAAGTCATCCTGCAGAACCTCAATATGTCCTTTCCGTTATCCCGGACAAATTGCTCGAATTCACAATTATTCATCACAAGTTATCCTTTTTCCTTTCTCCCTCTAGTCGACCATAAGGATATTGCCCTTATGCTTATATATTGTCGTAACTTTGTGGCAGGTTCATTTTTTAGAAATTTTCTTTCTTAGCGGCATAAGCGAGCAAAAATAATGACCGGTTTCAACTGCCTAAAGACGAAGTCTGAGTTTTGAACCCGGTCATTTAATAATATATTGGGAACACAAATCCGAAAAACTGATTGGAATAAAACGATTCCGTTCTACTTCTCTTTGTGATCGATTGTAATACACTCTCCATTCATTATGTTAATACGCAGTATTGATGTCTCCAGACGTTGATAGGCAAATCTCCAACCAATATCCTCCTCAGGTGCTCTCTGCAAACGATTTCTAACAAGATAAATATCTCCGCCAACCGCTTCACAATGTTTTGTGTCCATTATGGTACCATCGCTTTGGACTTCCAACATGTCATAGCCGGAAGCAATCTTTACAAAGTTACCATTTCCATCAAAGACTCCCAGATTTCCCTCCGAATTCACGTAGGCGTTATATGGAACGCCTTCCACATAGACTAGTTTTTTGTCCCTTAATATAACTTTAGGAGATTTTATTACGTCTTTCTCTTCTATTGGTGTGCCCTCAGGGATTACCTCTTCTAAACTGTCAGGTATACCACACTTAATCTTCACATACTTGTCATGAGAAAAAAAATGACCGGTTCCTTCATAAGTAGAGAGTTGCAACCAGATTTCATCATTTTCAGCATACATTAACTGCGGTTCTCCGGGCCATTTCGCTTCCGTTATTCCCGGTAGTGGGCCATATTTCGTCTCTTCTCCTGTCTCCAAATCATATCCTGCTAGATTTCCGTAGTCTCCCTCCCCATTTGTAATACAAAGCAGTTGCTTGTCGCTCAGTCCTGCATAATCATACAACGGCTCAGAAGAAATCACCTCCTTATAAGTGCCGTCTCCACTACATATGTAGAGATGGAGTTTTTGGTCGGAGAAATCGTATTTACCAGTAATAAAATATTTGCCTGAAGGCAGCGTTCCAAAAATATATGTGCCCCAGCCAGTTTCACAGATCTTTTTTTAAGTTTCTTCATCTTCTTTTCTCCTTTGCTACAACGCCTACCATATTTTCTGCTTTTCTTTTTTGTGCATTTTTCCTTAAATATAAAAATCTCATCTACTATTATAGATGAGATTTTTATAAATTAATATTTTTTTACACGAAATGGTATTTTTGTTGTACGAAATGGAAAGAACATACATATTTACATTTCTTTTTTCATATCGTTGATATACGCTTCTACACCAACTACCGTTTTTAAATCATACTTTTCATTTATTTTCGCAAAATAATGTGAAATGATTTCTTCGTCCATCAAGTTCCTGCTTGCATCATCCTCTGACAATCCTTTTCTGGCCGCTATCCATGGCTCTTCGTGATGTGTTAAATCCTTCAAAAACCATGCATTGTATATTCCAAATGTATTCATTACATAATCAGTAACTTGTTTTTCCTGTTTTGTAAGCAATCCATTAACATATTCTTTAGATAAACTAATTTCTATTTCCTGCTTACCGAACTCTCTGTATTTTTCATAAACAGACGGAAATACCGGACCAAATTTCCATGCTTCACATGGTTCCATAATTATGGATTTCCCTTCAAATAATTCACTTATTGCTTTCACATAGTATAAAATTTTTTGTAAAAAAAGATTCGTAATTTCTCTTCCAGAGCTTATTATATATAAAGCAATCTTTTCAGCAGAATTATCATATTTCTTTTCTACTTCACACTTTTCAATTGCTCTTATTACTTTATTTAAAGCCACTGCAGAAACTTTCTCTTTATTTGCTTCAACGTATTCCTTCATCTTTTGCTCATCTCTTGATACTTCCAATAGAATATCTGAGTATTTAGCTGAAGGTAACTGTCCATCAATATATCTTGTTATTGTAAGTTCTCCAAATCCCAATAATTTAGATAATGGTCTTTTTTCAACATTATATTTTTCAAGTATTTTTTTAATATCAGAAATCGTTATTAAATCTTTCTTCTTTCGGAACTCTTCTTCAATTACATCCTCATTCCTGTCATCTAATCCAGGAACATAAATTTCAGACTGACACTCATCACATAAGCCATAATACTCTTCATACTCAATTTCAATATCTTTAATTATTGTTTTTGCAGGGCGTTTGAAAATATGATATGAAACTCTTTTACAACATTTACTGCATAAAAGTTCTCTCTTTCCCGCACTCATTGTTCCTTCTCCTTGCTTTTCCTTTTTACTTGTTTACGTTTCTTATATTCTCTATTTTTGAATATATCAATCCATGAAGTTGCTTCCATATAACAACTCCACAGATTATATATTATTGTCGTATTTTGTTTTATCTGATTCTCAATTTGATAATTAAATCCTACTCTTCATCTTCATGAAATGAAATGATAAACATTGGTTCTTTACCATCTGGCCATGTAATCTTTACATATATGCAGACATTTACATAGCTAGAAGATTCTTCAAATTTAGGCATCAACTCTTTTTGAATTTTAAACACATGCACTACATCATCTGGATGATTAACATTTGTACTAGGTTCACTTTTTATATAATGTGTTTCCGAAATCTCCAAAAGTATTTCCTTCATCTTAGCATCGTTTACTTTATATTTTCTACGAAGAGCAATATTTTTATCGCGATCTCCAGCAAATGTGTAATCAATACCAAGTTCCCCTTCTAACACTACTTCATGAAGTCTCTGAGCAATTATATTGCCCATGGGGATCATGTATACCTTCTCCTTTCTGTAGTTTTTCTACATTGTACAAATGATACACTTTTTTGTCAAGTGTATCATTTTAAAAGAAGTAATCAAAGTTCACTTTACTATCACACAAACATTACGAAGATCCAATAAGACTATCACTTATACATCCCATGGCCTCTTTCCATCAAGCCAATCATTTTCTTTCCAATACTCTGTCTCAACCGGTGAAGAATTCCATCCCTTTTTCTGCATCATTCCCATCATATGAAACATAAATCTTGTCTTTATTCCTACGGATGGTTTTGTTTTAGAACACAGTTTCTTAGCTATTATATCTGCTTTTTTTTCTATTAATTTTTTCTTATCCGCTGCAACGCCATCCCAATTCATAGCCTGAACTGCCATACCATATTTGATTATCTTTGGTACCCCCATATAGAACAAGCAATCTTCAACATCCTTCATTGCCGATTTTACCCCGGCTCCTGCCGATGTAGATACAATAACCGCCTTCTTACTAAACATTGATTTCATCGGCCTGTGAGACATCCACATATCAAAGGTCAAATCAAAGAATGACTTGAGCGGCGCTGACATATGCATACAATAAGTCGGCGTAGTAACAATAAGAATATCTGCCGTATCTATTGCATCAAGAATCTTCTTTTTTTCAGAATAAAAAGGACACAACGATACATCTTCAATACACTTATAACATCCTGCACAAAAATGATTCAAATCTCTTGGAAAAAAGAATTCCGTAATCTCATTTTCTCCCTCGATTTTATCCGCGATAAGACGACCAATATGATAAGTACTTCCTTTATGATTTTGTCCATTAAGCATAACTATTTTCATCAAACTGTGCCTCCGTAAATAGAACTAAACGCTTCATTTCAGTCGCTGTTGCCCTTACACTTTTATTTCCAAAACGCACAAAAGCTTCCAAAACACCAAACATATACTTTCTTGTGTCAACACTGTTGTCACAAATTAATTCATCCAATATATTACTTATGTCATTTCTCTTGGCGAAAATGCACATAACTTCACACCAACGACATACATCGGATAATTCACCATAAACTTTTTGTAAGCCCTGCAACGAATCACTTCTTCCTCAATCATCTCTTCACGGGAAAAAATCAGAAGCCCATAATCCAGAAGTATATCCATGATAGCATTTTCAGCTGCACCCTCGCAGATACATGCCTTATATTTTGCTAATTCCATAGGCATCTCCTATGCAAGGGAGGCGGCGATACTCTTCTTTAGTTGCATATATGCCTCATATGTCGGAGTCGTACCTTCAAGAAAACCGCTTTGGTATGCATCACTCTTCTTGATATCATTTCTTTTTAGTATATTAGATAGATTTTCTACTGTGATACCATTGCAATTTCTGGTAATGAATATACTATCATTGCGATCATATTCATCAAGCAATTCCGGATAATGTGTAGAAAAAATAAGTGTGCCACCATTTTTATTCAACTTGCTGTCCATGAAGAAACGCATCAGTGTTGTAACGATTTCTTTATTGAAATGGTTTTCAACTTCATCCACAACAATATATCCACCATTTTGCAACACTTCTTGTGCTAAGGTAAATGTAATCATTCCTTTTACCGTACCTGAAGAAAGATAATTATTCAATTCCGCTGGATTGTTAAGAATAATTTCCTCTTTCCCTTTGAATTTCAGATGGATTAATGTCTTTTTATCCTTTTCATCAAAATGTAGTCTCTCGATTGTTGGATCCAAAAATGTAATAACCTCTGCAGGTATATCTTCTGAGAATGGAAGAACATTTTCATTCGTATATTTTAAGAGATTTACAATACGCACGTGTTCCTTCGTCTTTTTATTTCTGGCAATCATGATACTCACATCATCAGATAAAAATTCCTCCTGACTGCTCCTGATTATTACCGGCTCTTTTCCCTCAAAATCGAGCATTGCCTTGCGGGTAATCACTTCATCTACATTCTTTTTCCATAAAAACTCTGAGACAATACTGTAATTTGTCCCTTCTGACTTACTCTGTCTGGATGCAATAATTGTTTCCAACCGACAAATTTCATTTGTCTTTCTGGAAAAGAAATACATATTTAATTTGACCTCTTTTGCATCTCCCAATATATCTCTGGTCTCAATATGGTTAATCGGCTCATTATTGATTATTTCTAAAGCAAGCAGAATAACCTTTAAAACCGAGGTTTTTCCGGATGCATTGATACCTATAAATCCAGTTGCAGAATTCAAATAAATATTTGAAAATAATGGATACAGAATATTCTTTTGTTCTTCTGCGACTCTCTGTTGCGCAAAAAAAATCAAATCCAGCTTTTCCTTAAATAGCGGTAATCCTTCCGCTGTAATACGAAGAAGTTTCATGAACGCCTCCATTTTATAAACGTTTTTGATGTTTTTATTTTTTATTTATTAGTAGTATAACACCGTATTAATAATTTATCAGCGAGTTTTCCGTTTTTAATTTTGATTCTATATTTTGCAATCATTAAATAACTATGTGGAATTCTGAATATCTCAAATCACTATTTTCAGGCATATTTCATATGCTTGGGGCCACTGTCCCCAACTGTACCCACCTTTTCACAAAATTAAAAATCCCGGAACGCCCATTTTACAAGGGTTTCCGGGAAATAAAAAGAGCGCGAGACGGGGATCGAATTCGGGATGGCTCACAAACAGAAGTAAAATCAAGGAGGAAAGCACTCTATCCATGAGCAGTCCCCCAAAGTGTCCCAATTTTAATTGAAATCGAACAATTTTCTCCTGTATAATTGACAATTCATTTACGTATGTTATAATATAAATAAGTTAACTCGTGAAGGATAAGGCTGGGTTCCCGAATGGGAGTAAGTCGTAAGACTGAGAATTCCTTTGCCCCTGGGGTTAGCTTATTTTTTTGCCAAATACTCTTTAAGATTCTGAATAATGTTATCAGGATCTTTTTTTATTTCTTCTACAATAAAATCTATGGTCTGTATACTGTAACCATATGTGTGAGTCAACTGATGTTGATAACAGAACTTGGGGTTCTCTTTTATTCCATAATATTTACAAAACAAGTTGAAATGGTATGTGTTAAAACGCTTTGTCTCCTCACCGTACCTCAATGTAATTCCAAGTCGGTTTAATCGGGCACCTATTTCTGCAACGCAACTCGTTGTACTGTATTTGTGCGTTACATTAGGGTCTTTCAGTTCCTTCACTATTTTCACCTTGGCATCAGCGGAATTATCAATTCCGACAAGCGATGTTGCTTTAGCTTTATCTTTTGTAATGAAATGGTGATGCTCAATCTTAATGGCAAATTTGTCATTGTGCGAATTTATCATATCAGCAATAGAATCATTTGCAACCAAGAGTTTATTTGCAATTTCTTCCGGATATTTCGCAATTATTTCGGACTCGTCGAGGGCTTTCATGCTTATGGATAATGTCAAAAAGTTTTGTGGAACCACAGCAGTCATATCCACATTGTGAAACACCATCATTTTCTCGTTATAATTTAAAACGCAGGACTGAAACAAGGGAACATATACCATTTCATACTCTTCAGTAATAAAATGCGTACTGGTATTTCTTAGTTCAATAATTTTTTCTAAATTGATACGAAGCGGGTCTTTATTGTTGGTAAAAACTTTCTGCACACAATTTTCCAAAGATAGTGTTCTCTGCGGATTATCTTTGTAATAAATACTATTCTCGCCCATTGTCTTTATCATATGCGCCTTCAGCATAAGTTCCCATGCATTGCATATGAAAAGCGCAAAACCTTCCACACGATACTTTATCGTTGGCTTATTATATAATTCTATCGCCATGCAAAAGGCTTCTTTGGATTTTTCAACTAACTTGTCCTGAATACTTTGCATTTATGTATATCCTTTCTTATGTTACTTAGTGCCTATCTAGAATAAAAGGCGGGTGTCTTACCCGCCGGATGGTGGACCCGGGTCTTCTGACCAGCCCAAGTAATAACGATAATGCTCAACTATTCTCAGTATATAGCAAAATATGTTTCTACGTCAAATTCAAAACACCGTTTTATATAGAATACATTTCGAAGATAACAGCTAAATTGTGTCAGCACTGCTGACACAATTTAAAAAGACCCAACATGGTCCGCATCGTTGAGAGGCGTGTTGGGTTCTGTTAACATTTATTATATGCAAATAGATATATTTATGCAATATTTTTTCGATGATTCACTTGTAATTCCAAAGCATCGAACCTCTTATACCTATAATATACTGATAAAACTCGGTTCTCGGTTTTTAAATAATGTAATTTCTTGAAATCCAGCTTGTGCAATAATATCAATAGCATCTTTAATGTATGCACCTACATTTTGAGGTTTATGCGCATCCGAACCAATTGTGATAATCCGTCCACCTAATTCACGATAACGACGAATAATGCTTGGATGCGGCAAAACATGTCCCGCTCTGTTTATTCCCGAAGTATTTACTTCAATCCCTTTTCCTCGTTTGATTACTTCACTCAATATCTCATCAAATAATTCCGGAAATAACTGATACGGAAATACATTATCCTCATAATGGTTACATTTCGCTATATATCCAATATGACTTATACAATCGTAATACTTCGTAAGATTATCATCCATAACGGAGTCATATACCGTTTCGAGGTATCTTTTGTAAGCGGTAAACTTATCCCTGTCCCGCTTAGATTCCGGAACATAACAATCAATCCCATCAACACAATGAGTACTCAGCAAAACATAGTCAAAATTCTGTCCTGACAAAACTGCTGCAGTTTGTTTGGCAGTATCTGAAATGTAACCTACTTCAATTCCTTTTCCTATGTTTATTTTCGGATACTTCTTTCTCAACTGCGAAATCGAATTTTCTATTCGTTCAAAATCCGGAACACGGTTAAAAGATTCCATATGATGTCCCAAATCCATATGCTCCGTAAAACAGATTTCCGAAATTCCAGATGAAATTGCGGCAATAATAGCTTCCTCAGGTTCCATCTTTGAATCGGGAGAGTATGCTGTATGTACATGATAATCAGGCAATACCATCGTTCTCACCTCCTTTAACTGATAGCTTTTCTGCAACCATTCTATTCATACAATGTTTATGTGGTATTCCACCGCTATTACAATCAAAAATTTCTTCTTCATATTTGTGAAATATCCAATCATGATAATATCGCATCAGTTCACCGGAATACCAAGGCTCATTTCGTAATTCTGCTTCTTCACTATCCGGCGCTACTTCGATAAATGGTTTTTTGACAAATACATTTAATGCATGTATTCCTTGCATTGTAGTATGTTCTTTCAGGTTCTGAATAAACTTTTCTCTACGATTCGGTGTAAGGTAATGAAATACTCCGCTCGAAAAAATGATATCATACTCCTCACTTAACTCATATTCATTAATGTCAGCTTGAAAAAAATTAACATCCGCATGATGCAATCGTGCTAACTCCCTTGCTTTTTCCAACCCCTTTTCTGCTGCATCGAATGCAGAAACAATGTACCCGTTTTTTGCTAAAAATACGGCATCTTTTCCTTCTCCGCAACCGATATCTAATACTTTGTACGGCTTAACAGGAGGCCTAAGTTTCATAATTTCATAGCATAGGCGATTAGGTGCAATCCCCCAATAGTATTCCTGACCCTCATACTTTTTTTCATATTCAGTGATTGGTACGGCTTTATATCCAACTATTGTGTCCACTGATGTTTTGAGAACCGATGCCAATTGCGACAGTAATAATGTGTCAGGCACTGTTGTTCCGTTTTCCCACTTTGAAACAGCTTGAAATGAAACATTCAATTGCTCTGCTAATTTTTGCTGTGTTAGGCCAAGTTCCCTTCTTTTCTTTGCGATATATACTCCAATATTATGATTCATAGCGCAGCCTCCTTATATCAATCACTAATATCAGCATAGATTAAACTTATGCATTATTCAATAACTCTACTATTGAAAATTTCAAATTAATTCAACTCATAGTTGAATTATGAAATTAGCTATTCCATGCATCTTTACTCAATATGTGTTTCATCAATCAATATTATTATCCACTGAATATCACCCCCATTCCACCGAAAATCCACCCAAAGTCACGCTTTTCCCCGAATCCCAAACATGATACAGTTATACTGTCACAAAAGTAGCAAGCAATGCAAACCTGTACAGGTTTTGCAAATTGGCAAGCAGTGCAAAGGTATATACCTTGCACTTGCTGCGCAAATCTGCTTGTTGGGAAATATCCCAAACCCTTCGAATTCTTCAAATTGTATTTTGAAGAAGCTACGCCTTCGGCTAATAAACTGTCGATATTTTGTAGGGGTTTTGTAAATATTTTGTCTACCATTTGTCTACCTTTTGTCCATTGCGGTAGGTTTTCAAAAGTGATAAAGTATAGGTGACAGAAATTATACAAATATCAAAAACAATATATTTAACACGAGGCAGATTTCTAATTAGAGAATCTGTCTTTTTGTTTGGCATCGTTTATGGCGGTGCCTTTTTTATACTCATTTTTAGGAGAACTATGAAAAGTTTAGATTTTGAAGCACAAAGCACTTTATCTTATGCGCTTTCTAATGGTATACTCGATTTGGATAGAGTGCATGAATTGTGTATGGCATCAAAGAGAGAGCAGGCGAAAGCCCTGCATCCGTACTCCATAACGCCACCCTCAAAAGAAGGTGAGCGGTGGAGAACCAATTACACTGACAGGAATGGCAAGAGAAAGACCATTCGTGCACAAACGGAAGAGGCTTTACTAGATAAGCTGATTCCATTATATCTTGACCGGGAGAACCTTGAAAAGAAAATCCTTCAGGAATTGTTTGAGGAGTGGATTGCGTACAAGGCGCAGATTACCACAAGCCCCAACACCATCCTTCGGCACAGGCAGCACTTTAAGAAGTATATCGCTTCTTCAAAGCTGTATCAGGTACAGATTTTGAAGATAACGGAGATTCTGCTGGAGACCGAGTGCAACCGAATCGTGAGAGAATTCAATCTGTCCAACAAGGAATGGGTGAATTTGAAAACACTTCTAAATGGCATGTTTGAGTATGCTTACCGCATGAAATATCTGCAGGAAAACCTAATGCCGAAGATTCGCATTAGCGTGAAATTCAGACAGGTGGTGAAGAAAACTGGAAAGACTCAGACCTACAACACCGAAGAACTAGAAAAACTCAATACCTATCTGGATGAGATGTATGAGCAGACTGGTGATATTGCTTTCATGGCTGTAAAGATGAATTTCTTTATGGGGCTGAGAGTGGGGGAGCTGGTTGCACTCAAATGGGAAGATATCTGCGAAGGGAATCAGATACATATCGTCCGTGAAGAAGTGCGTGACCAGGTAGCAAACGAAATTACCGTTGCCGACCACACCAAGACTCATACAGACCGTTTTGTATATCTGATACCGGATGCGTTGGAGATTCTCGCAAAACTTCCCAGAACCAGCGAATACATCTTCATGAGAGATGGGAAACGTCTTACTTCAAGGCAGATTAACTACGTGCTGGAAAAGTATGCGGAAAGATTTGATTTGCAGGTAAAAAGCTCCCACAAGTTAAGAAAGACCTACGCCAGCATGTGCAATGCAAATGGCGTACCCATCGATTTCATCAGAGAACAGTTAGGACATGCTTCCCTGTCGACCACTTACGGATATATCTACAATCCGTTGACAGAGGCAGAGAGTTACAAGATGCTTACGGAGGCGTTATCACGGAAGAAAGATGGCGCACAAGAAATGGATTCGCCTGATAACAGCGCAGTCACGACAGCATCTGTTGCAGACAATATGGCATCTAATATGGCATCCAATGTGGTATCCATCAAAGCATTCCAAAGTAAGAAACTAACTGTCCCCAAAATGTCCTCAAATGTCCCCACTTTTTCAAATGCATAAAAATAACGGAAATGCCTTAAAACTAAAGCATTTCCGTTGAAATTAAAAGAGCGCGAGACGGGGATCGAACCCGCGACCCCCTCCTTGGCAAGGAGGTGCTCCACCACTGAGCCACTCGCGCATATATATAAACATTGTGGTACGATTGCTTATACAACCGATTTGGTTTCGATAGCAACCTATCACAATGTGAAAGCGGGTGATGGGAATCGAACCCACGTATCCAGCTTGGAAGGCTGGTGTTCTACCATTGAACTACACCCGCATGCAGTGCCCAGAACCGGAATCGAACCAGTGACACGAGGATTTTCAGTCCTCTGCTCTACCGACTGAGCTATCTGGGCGTCTCACGACATTGCCTATTTTACAAGACAATTCAGCTCTTGTCAAGAACAAAATAGCATTTCGGAAATCTCTTTTGTGACATCTGATACCGGATGGGACAAAAGCCATATGTTTTCACTCTCCGAAAGCATACCCAACTGCTTTGCAACGGTAATTTTATTGACCATATCAAAATATTCTTTTAGCTCTTTATATGTACCAATATGATCAAGAATACTTTTCTGATACAACTCGTATTCATGTTCGCAGGACGAAATAATCTGCATTGCCAGTTTTAATTCTCCGTTGATATCACTTGCTTCCATCAAAATATCGGGACGCTTTTTTACGACCTGATAAAAGTATTCTTTTGCCTGCGAAAGCTTCTTTTCCATGATAAAATGTTCTAGCCGGGTTTTTACTTCCAGAGTTTCCTTTTTTTCACCCACCATACCAACCATAGATTCATGTACTTTTAATTGATTAACGATACAGTACACTTTCAAAAGAAATTCCGAAATAAAGCCAAAAACACGTTTTCGGTAATCATCATATCCGGTAAAATCCATTTGAGGCTCCATTTCAAAAAAGATGGAAAAAAGCCAATCTACATAGGAATCAAACAACTCACTTCTACAAATGACCATATTTCCGAAATAGGTTTTATTTTGATGCACCAGATTTTGATATGTCTCATAGTATTCCGGATATTTATCCTTTAGAATCTCATCGGCCAAAATTAAATCCTTTAAATTGTGATCTGCTCCAAATCCATCATAATATGCAGAGCGAAGCTCCAATGTTTTCGTTGTCATCAAATCGTACTCTGATAAGATATTCTCAATTTCTTTTGATGAATACACTTTACCGTTTTCATTAATCAGATATCTTCGATAATGACAAATTCCTTTGATATCCGCATCGCAACAATTATGAGCTGCCCAGTATAAACCGGTCAGCTCACTGTAATATGGATTTTTTTCTGAAATTTCTATACCGGTATCATCCCCGATATATCCAAGATCTTTTTTCCCTTTATGTCCCACATGAAGCGGGATATACATGGGATCTTTTGGGGGTTCAAACGGTTTATGGGTACAGACAAAAATATTCGTTTTCATTTATTGCTCCATGGCACTCAGATAGTAAACAAATTGCTGCGCCGTACGTCCTGAAATTCCGCCATGGGAAAGCTCCCACTTGTTTGCCTCAGCACGAATTTCTTCATCCGACATTTGAATTCCGGCTCTGTGTGCCAGTTCAGTTGCAATATGGAAATATTCTTTTGGCGAAGGTTTGGAATAGCTGATGGTAACACCAAAACGATGCACTAAAGAAAGCTTCTCCTCCATGGTGTCGGATTTATGAATGCCGTTATCAACCTGGACATCACTTCTGTCGCCCCATGTCTCTTTAATCAGGTGACGACGGTTTGAAGTTGCATAAATCAGGATATTCTCCGGCTTTGTTTCAACGCCGCCTTCAATAACAGCCTTTAAAAACTTATATTCTACCTCGAATTCTTCGAAGGAAAGGTCATCCATATAGATAATAAATTTATAATTTCTGTTTTTAATCTGGGCAATCACATTGGAGAGATCTTTAAACTGGTGCTTGTATATCTCAATCATACGAAGTCCCTGATCATAAAATTG
Organism: Lachnospiraceae bacterium; assembly: GCA_017626095.1. Lineage (GTDB taxonomy): Bacteria > Bacillota > Clostridia > Lachnospirales > Lachnospiraceae > UBA2882. The sequence continues at coordinate 5,299 of JAGAJL010000010.1, read as the reverse complement.
ATTGACAATCGCTTTGATACTGGTTGATTTTCCGGTACCGCTGTCACCGAACAGTAAACAGTTATTCGCCTTTTTACCCTCAACAAAAGCTTTGGTATTATCTACCAGTTTCTTTTTCTGGATTTCGTAACCGATTAAATCATCTAACATCACTTTATCCATATTGTTAATTGCCTGGAAGGTAATACGTCCGAATTCATCCACATTTCCGATGCGGAATGCTTTATTCAGTCCAAACATTCCCACACCGTAGTCTTTATAAAATCCGGTTACATATTCAAAAAATTCATCTTCATTGTTAGCGCCCGCTAACTTTTTGCTCAATGCCTGAACCTTTTCACTCACATTTTTATTGTACATAAGCTCAGGTTTTCCAATAGCATGATAATCGGACAGCGTGGAAAAACAGTCAATATCCAATGCTTTTTCCAGATAAGAAAAATCATAATGGAATAAATCCATAAATGCCTTAAAATCATTTTTTGCAAAGTGATTGACACTGCCGTTCTGCGCGCCGGTCTTTTCACAGGTAATACTGAAAGGATTTTCATCCGTAATCAATAGATAAGTCAGGTAGTTCTGCCACAGATTGTCATCAAATCCGTAATCCGTTGCAATTACCAGTATTTTCTTGATTTGTTTATATATGCGTGTAATCAGGATATCCTTATTATAATCCTGGGATTTAACCTGTGCACAGATATCTGCAAGCTCCATCAGGATGCAGTCCTTTGGTAAATCTCCATAAATAATTAGTTTTGAAATAATCTCGTTCATGTTTTATCCTCAATATTTATCTCTTTAAGAAGCCTCTTCAAACTGACTGTTATACAGTTTAGCATAAAATCCGTTCTTTTCCAACAATTCCTCGTGCGTACCCTGCTCGATAATATCTCCGTCTTTCATAACCAAAATCAGATCGGCATCACGTATGGTAGAAAGTCTGTGCGCGATAATAAAGCTGGTCCTTCCTTTCATCAGGTTATCCATTGCTTTCTGAATTCGTATTTCGGTACGTGTATCAACGGAAGAGGTAGCCTCATCCAGAATTAAGATTTTATTGTCTGCCAAAATAGCCCGTGCGATAGTCAATAGCTGTTTCTGTCCCTGTGACACATTGCTGGCATCTTCGTTTAATTCCATATCATATCCACCGGGCAGTGTTTCAATAAAGCGGTGCGCATGCGCTGCTTTCGCTGCAGCAATGACTTCTTCATCGGTTGCATCAAGTCTTCCGTAGCGGATGTTTTCCATAATGCTTCCTTTAAACAGCCAGGTATCCTGCAATACCATGCCAAACGCATCTCGAAGTTCTCTTCGGTTAAAATCTTTGATATTATGTCCGTCAATTTTGATGGCTCCGTCATTGACATCATAGAAACGCATCAGCAGTTTTACCATGGTTGTTTTGCCGGCACCGGTCGGTCCGACAATGGCAATTTTTTGTCCCTGTTTGATTTCGGCACTGAAATCATGAATGATGATCTGGTCTTCTTTATATCCAAAGTGAACATGCTCAAAAGAGACATTTCCGACAATGTTGTCAACACTGACAGGATTTTCAACAATCTGACTTTCTTCTTCCTCATTGAGGAATTCGAAAACACGTTCTGCTGCCGCAGCCATGGACTGCACCTGGTTTGCAACCTGGGCAATCTGCTGTATCGGCTGGGTAAAGTTTTTCACATACTGGATAAACGCCTGAATATCGCCAATCTCAATGGTTCCTTTGATTGCCAGAAGCCCTCCGATCAAAGCAACAGCTGCATAGCCTAAATTTCCCACAAACATCATGATGGGATGCATCATACCGGATAAAAACTGTGACTTCCATGCCGATTCATAAAGGTGGTCATTGGTTTTATTAAAATCACGAATGACTTCCTCTTCTTTATTATATGCTTTTATTACCAGGTGTCCGGTAAAATTCTCCTCCACCTGTCCGTTGATTTCTCCCAGATATTCCTGCTGAGAGCGGAAGTATTTTTGTGATTTTTTCATCACAAATGCAATCATAGAGATGGAAATCGGTAAAATAAACAGTGCTATTAATGTCAAAAGCGGAGATATCGAAATCATCATAACCAGAACACCCACCATCGTGGTTACTGATGTGATAATCTGATTAATGCTTTGGCTCAAACTCATTCCCAGCGTATCGACATCGTTGGTAATTCTGGATAATACCTCCCCATAGGTCCGGCTTTCAAAATATTTCATGGGCATGCGGTTGATTTTTTCCGAAATTTCTTTCCGCATCCGGTAGCAGATCTTCTGGCTGATGGTGCTCATGATATAATGCTGAATAAAGGTAAAGAGTGCACTGACCACATATAAAGCCAGTACAAACAGTAAAATTCTGCTGATTTTGGTTAGGTCAATTCCACCTGTTCCCGCAATTTTAGCCATCAGTCCGTCTGAAAGAGTTGTGGTTGCTTTTCCCAATACTTTGGGACCTACAACATTGAATATAGTTCCGACGACTGCAAATATCATGACAACAAAAATGGCAAGTTTGTATCTTCCGATATAAGCAGTTAATTTACTAATGGAGCCTTTGAAATCTTTTGCCTTTTCTACCGGCATCATTCCGGGGCCGCCCGGTCCGTGTCCTCTTCTCTTTGGAGGTCTGTGATATGTTTTTTGTTCACTCATAATGCTGCCTCCTTTTCATTCAGTCCTAATTCTTTGGCCGATAACTGGGATTTGGCAATCTGTTCATATACTTCACAATTCTTAAGCAAATCTTCATGTTTTCCCATTCCGACAATTTTTCCCTCATCCAGCACCAAAATCTGATCCGCATGGATAATGGTACTAATTCTCTGTGCAACGATCAAAACCGTAGAATCCTTGATTTTATCTGCCAGTGCCTTACGAAGTGCTGCATCCGTTTTCATATCCAGTGCTGAAAAACTATCATCAAATACCATGATTTTTGGTTTCTTTACAATTGCTCTTGCAATGGCCAGTCTCTGGCGCTGACCGCCGGAAACATTACTTCCACCCTGTGCAATAGCACTATCAAAACCATCCTTTTTTTCTTCCACGAAATCCAATGCCTGTGCAATGGAAGCTGCCTCCTTGATTTCTTCCTCAGTTGCATCATGCTTACCAAATCGAAGATTGGAAGCTATCGTTCCGGAAAACAAAACTCCTTTTTGAGGCACAAAACCAATTGATTCCCGTAAATCCTCCATCTTTATGTCCCGGATATCCACGCCGTCAATGGTAACGGAACCCTCTTTGACATCATAAAAACGCGGCAGCAGATTAACCAGTGTGGATTTACCGCAACCCGTACTTCCGATAATGGCTGTAATCTCTCCGGGCCTTGCCGTAAAGGAAATATTCTCCAATACATCGGTCTTCGCATTCGGATAAGCAAAAGACACTTTTTCATATCGGACAATACCTTCCCCTACATGGAAGTCCTTAGCATCCGGCTTGTCTGTTAAAGACAAAGGTGTTTTTAACACTTCGTCAATTCGATCTGCCGCAACGCCGGCACGGGGCAGCATAATGGAAAGCATGGTTAAAAACAGGAAGGACATAACGATCTGCATCGCATATATGATAAAAGCGGTCATGGCTCCGACCTGCATGGTGCCTAAATCGATTTTTTTCGCAGCCACCCAGGTAATCAAAATCGAAGTTCCGTTCATAATAATCATCATACCGGGCATCATCACGGCCATGACACGGTTTGTGAAAAGTTGTGTTTTCATTAAATCCTGATTGGCGACATCGAATCGTTCTTCTTCTTTCTTTTCTCTGCCAAAAGCACGAATAACGGAAAGACCCGTTAATATTTCACGGGAAACCAGATTGAGCCGGTCAACCAATACCTGCATAATCTGGAATTTCGGCATGGCAACCGTAACTAAAAATCCGATCAGACACAACAGACAGACTACCGCAACTACAATAATCCAGCCCATTCCCGACTGGGTATTGATAACTTTAACTACACCGCCCACACCGATAATCGGCGCATATAAAACCATACGCAGCATCATGATGGTAAACATCTGTACCTGTTGAATATCATTGGTGCTTCTGGTAATTAAAGACGCCGTTGAAAAGCTGTCAATTTCCGCATTGGAAAAACCAATTACTTTTTCAAAAACCTTGTTTCGCAGCTTTCGTCCGATATCAGCTCCGACTCTGGATGCAAACAATCCAACCAAAAGAGCGGCTGCTGCCATCAAAAGAGCCATGGCAAGCATTTTCAGTCCGGCCATCAGAAGATAACGGATTTGAATCGAATCAACCTCCATGCCGGCCTCTTGTTGACAGCTCCTGGTAAATTGAAGTGCCATGGATTTGGTTGTATTTTCACCGGTGGTTTCAACCATCTTCTCCACCCCGGCTCTGGCCTGTAAAATCATCTGCTGAATTTGATCCATCGGGATTTCTCCGTCCGCATTTTCAGAAGGCAGAGCTGGAATATCCGTCATTTCAGACATACCTGCGGCATCTGAATTCTGCATGTTCTGCAGTTGGTAGGCAAGTGTAATGGGAATCAGCATATCCGAATCCAACTGTTCCAATTCATCTTCTGAGTAATCAGAAAGATAATAGATTCCGTCCCGGAAAGAATAGCTCTCCTCCCATATCTGTTTTTCATTCTCATCCATCATGTAGGAAAGCATATCATAGGTTTCTTTTGTAACCTGCTGTGGCATAATATGTTCCACACCACCATTGATAATTCCGGTATCAATAATGTTGGAAGTCAATTGCGGCAATTCCAGATCGCAATATGCCTGGACAACTAACAGGATAAAAATAACCAGCACACTTTTCCAATAAGGGATTAAATTTTTGAATATTTTGCCCATACTATCTCCTTTTTTATCAGTCTAAACAAGAATCATTTTTAAAAAACAAATGACAGGGTGTCACTTACCTTTATTTTTATATGCTATTTAGAAAATAATGTCAACCGAGTTTAGATTCTTTTAATTTTTGCTTTTCTTTTATTCTATAAAAAACTACAGCACCCAAAAGCATGCTGCAGTTTTATTGTTTTTAAAATCAGATTTCAATTACAAGGGCGGATTTCGAATGTTTTAGGATTGCGAGAGCACAAAGTGCGTAGCAATCCGTTGGTATCATGGGGGCAAAATACCTTTTGACCCCAACATCATAATACGAGTTGCCCGACAAATCGGGTGATTTAAAGTAACATTTTTAAATTTGCACCTTGAAAACTTAACACATTAGCTTCAAAAATAATCCGCTTATTCCCTGAAGTGTATTTTCGCTGTACGGACATGCTGATTCTCAATCTGAC
>JAGAJL010000009.1 GCA_017626095.1 Lachnospiraceae bacterium | reverse complement strand
GACATAAATCGTTTTTCCGCAGTTTAGAAATACCCAGTCGAAGCGTTTCTTTACTTTTTCCTGCGTATAACGCATATATTCAAACAACGCTCCTGCATCGATATCGTTTTCATCCGTCGGGTGCAAAAACAGATATAAACCGTTATACTTTTTTTGCATATAATTTGTGTTCAGCTTTTCCAATTTTCTGTCAAACCGGAATTTTGCCTTGGAAAGATAATCCTGCTGCACCGCACAATCCGGCAAAATTGCCCAGAAACGTCCGTTATAAAAATGCAATCGTTCTCCATATTTTTCAAATGCAATGGATGGAAGTTCTTCTTTCAGACATCCGAGATATTTTTCAATAAAATCCTCTTCCTGTCCATCATGTGGCAGAAGTGCCTGACTGACTTCCAGTCCAAAATCCATCGTCTCATTAATCCAATCCGGCGACTCGCTCTTGATAAAATATGGTTTATACTCCTTCCACAAATACTTTAAGGAAACCGCCGCATATATTTCATTTAGCATTTTTTCATAAGCCACATCGCTCACCTGCCTTTTTATCCCTTACTATAACCATATCACGAATGATGAAAAAAATGTACTAAATTCATACTTTGTGATTTCACTTGCATTTACACAGAAATAATGATAAAACATTTATGTCCGGGGAAACAGGTGAAAATCCTGTACGAGCCCGTCGCCGTAAGGCACATCTATACTACCGTTCTTATCAAAAGCCACAGTTTTGAGACAAACCATTGGGTCATCCTGAGAAGGTTGAACGGTAAGGTGCCAAGTCGAAATATCCGGATATCTCCAAAGATAAACCGCGAGTGCCGGTAGAAGGAGAAATATCATTTTTCTTTTTTCAATTGTAAACTTACAAATTTGCGATTCTATCAAAGCAAACTTTTAAAAACAGAAAAAAGAAAAAATAACAAAATAAGGAGAAAACACGAAAATGAAAGTAAGAAACAAAAAATTCTTTTCCTTACTCCTTTGTATGATGTTAACTGTGGCAATGGCATTTAGTACAACAGGTTGTAGCGGAAACAATAAAGAAAGTGATGCCCAAACCGAAACACAGATAGAGGCTGATGCACAGACAGATGTAACGGTACTTGGTGAAGGTCAGACCGTTTTTACATTTCATGTTACAGATGCGGATGGAAATGAAACGAATTTCGAAATCCACACCGATAAAGAAACGGTCGGTGATGCTCTTTTAGAGCTTGATCTGATTGCCGGCGAGGACAGCGAATACGGCCTTTATGTCAAAACCGTAAACGGCATTACTACTGATTACGACAAAGACCAGACTTACTGGGCTTTTTACGTAAATGGCGAATATGCTCAGACAGGTGTTGATTCCACAAACGTTACTGCAGGAGACACATACTCCTTTAAGGTTGAAAAGTAATGAAGCTTTCGACTAAAGAGCTGACTGTTTTTGCGATGCTCGGTGCACTCATGTATGCCTCAAAGGTTATCATGGAAGTGGCACCGAACGTCCATCTCTTAAGTGTATTTACCGTTGCTTTTACTGTTGTATACCGGAAAAAAGCATTATATCCTATTTATACCTATGTTTTGTTAAATGGAATTTTTTGTGGATTTGCGACCTGGTGGATACCTTATCTGTATATATGGACGGTTCTTTGGGGCGTCATTATGCTCCTTCCGCACAATATGAAAAAAACAGTCAGACCGATTGTATACATGGTGTGTTGCTCTTTGCACGGTTTCCTATTCGGAACACTGTATGCACCGGCACAGGCACTTTTATACGGATTGAATTTTAAGGCAATGATTGCATGGATTATCGCAGGATTACCATGGGATATGGTACACGGTATCAGCAATTTCTTTTGCGGATTTCTGATTATACCGATTGTCAAAGTGCTTACCATATTGGAAAATGGAAAATCAGGGACGTAGCTTTTGGCTCGTCCCTGATTTTTTATCATTTTCTCTATTGCTCTTTTCTCTTATACCCAATCCACTCACAAAATCCCAGTAGCAGGCATCCCACACCATAGCAGACAATATCTTTGAAATCAAAAGTTGATCCCAGTATCGTCCTTAAAAATACATTGTTTTCCGTAAGCAGAATATGTTTTCCTTTAAACGAATCCAGAGCATTTTCTTTGTTTTCTGCATCGTTCACATTCCCGAAAAGTTCATCGGCTCCTGCCGCCTTCCCCGGTTTTTGCAGCCGCAAAGTAAGACAAATCACAAATTCTGTTCCTTCATTTTGTTTGGTATGAACCTCTATAGTACCACCCATCATATCAATGATATTTTTGGTGATTGCCATACCGAGTCCGGTACCCTGTATTTTGCTGACAGTTGAAGAATATTCTCTCTCAAAAGGTTCAAATATTTTTTCGGCAAACTCTTCACTCATGCCGATACCGTTATCTTTTACCCGAAGCTCATAAGTGCCTTTTCCATCTTCCTCATTGGGAAGCTGTTTTAAGCTTAAAGCAATCTCACCCTCTTGTGGTGTAAACTTCATAGCATTGGAAAGCAGATTTAATAACACCTGATTTAACCGGTTTTGATATCATAAGATTTTTGACACATGTTTACAAACAAAACTTTGGGGAACGATTCTTTTTTCACGAAAAATCGTCCCCCACATTTCTTACACCAAACTCATCTCATTAAATTCAATCATTTCCACTTTCTTTTTAACCTGTGTCAAATCCGGTTGTTTTTCCTTCGCAATTCGAAGAACAAATTCCATAATCTCATCGCATTTATCTTGATTGCTATAGACCTGATTAAAGTCCACAATCTCATATAAATACATGTTTTTGACACGTCTGCTTAACACAGCCTTTAAATCATGCTTATCAAAATGAAATGTGATTTCATCATTTAACGGCTTTCCTTCCATACTGATAAACTGATAATTAAAATCAATTGCCTTTGCGAAAGCATTTCCGTCTTTGCAAGAATATGCTATCAGATTATTTATCTCAATTCGGGGAAAATGTCTCTTTAATTGGAATACCGGAACACTTCGCCTGCTGATATTGGTACTTAAATCATCATAAAATCCCGCACGTTTTTGCAATCCCTGTGGCTTTGTGGGAATTCTGTCATAGCATATTCCTAAAAGATTATCATATCCCTGTTTACTTTTAAATCCAATAAATTCCATGGAATATAACCAGGGATTTTCTCTATCCTTATCCTCTTTGGTAAATTTGACCTCACACATCATTTCTGCAAAATAATTGCGATCCTGTATTTCCAGGCTGACTTTTGCCTCTTCATATACATTTAACAAATGTGGTTTATCCAGATACACTGCAGCTCCGGTCTCTGAAACATCTTTTGTCATACATGCGTAATCAACTCCGTTTACATGCAAAGTCGCCGGTATCTGCACCTCAACACGCTCTGCCTTTCGATAGGCTTCGCGGCCGCTCAAAAAGAAAGAGCACATGACCATATTGTATAGATTGACAATCAGCCAAAACAGCACGACAATGGGCCCCATGGAACCACTATCAAACATAACTCTGATACAATTAATAATACCGATGATTGAAAGAACAATCAAAATGAACACGGGAATCTGATAGATTAGCGCTTCTCCTTTTTTTCTCTTACCTGTGTCATTGCTTTTATTCGTTACCTTAAATTTCTTTAACGAAATGCCAAAGGTCTCCAAAACAACCGGTACCAGCATATACGGAAACAATGCATATTCATAAATTGATGTCCATTTTGTATTTCGAATATTATTACTCAGCCTGCTTAAACTGATATTACTCGTTACGTACATCGGTAACCAGAAAAGCAAAACTTCCCATAGCGTACAGCGAAAAATCATATATCCAAATACAGCATATAAAATCGGTGACATGATATAGAAAAATCGCTTAATTGGTGCATACCAGTACCATATCGATGCCCAGTAATTCATTTTCTGACCAAATGACAAATCCTTGGATGTGAAAATATGCATTTTTCTTCCCGTTGATATGACACCCCGGGCCCATCTTACCCTTTGCTGAATCAGATTTTGAAGTTCATTGGCACTCATACCGGATGCCAAAACCTTGCCAAGACCCAATGTCACATATCCTTTTTTCTGAATGAGAATACCCGTCGCAAAATCTTCCGTTATCGCTCCGGTATAGAATCCGCCTATGTCATTCAGTGCAGCTCTGCTTATAACCGTATTGGATCCTCCATAAATACAACTATTTGTTCTGGTTCGGGCAACTTCAATGTCACGATAGAAATAATCCTGTTCATTTGGTATTTTTTGCTCTGAATACAGATTGAACTGAAACAGATCCAAATCATAAAATGCCTGCGGTGTCTGAACGAATCCCAATTTTATCTGATCTTCCGGCTTTTTACCTTTGTTTCGGAGTTCTGCATCCACAAAATACGGTATTGTTTCCATCAAAAAGCAGCTTTGCGGTATCATGTCAGCATCCAAAGTCACAACAAGTGGAGAACTCGAATTTGCAAGCGCATGATTCAAATTTCCCGCCTTTTGTCCTTCGTGCGTATCTCTGTCCAGATAATTCACTTTTAATTTCGAAGCAAGTAACTTCATCGTATCTCTGTGTCCATCATCACACAAATAGATATGTACCTTATTCTTATCCGGATATTCTAATCGCTTGCACGCACAAATCGTTTTTGCCAGCAAAACAAAATCTTCATTGTATGTCGAAATAAAGATATCAACATCCGGATATAATTCCAACGGCACATCAGGTTTTTTGTAATCTCTCGTGTTGTACATATTGGCATAATGAACCAAAGCCTCAACCATTCCCAGCGTTTCGACAATCAACAGCGCAATTCCGACAAATACGGAAATAAAGCCATAGCCAAATGGGATCGTAAAAAATATTCGCCAGGTCAGGTATACAATCGTACAAAAAAAATTCAGTACAAACCAGCCCTTTTTTCCCCAATCACTTATGAAATTTTTCGTATTGATTTTCCAATTTTGACTCACTGACTAATCTTCTCCATTATTTTCATCTTTAAAAAACTGAAATGCATCGTCTCCAATGTTATATGGATACATTTCAATGATAATACAATCAAAACGATTATCTCTGATATACTGCTCGATATCGAGTGCTTCCATTTCCTCCAGACTCCAGATTGCGTCAATCTGACCACACATCGGTATCATAAACGAAATGACCGGCGAAAAATAGGAATCTCGAATCATGAACATCTTTTTTCCATCCGGATTCGAATTGTTTTTTATACACTCATAATAGCGCAATCCATTCAAATAGACCGAATATTGGGAATCGGAGTAAATATCTTCCTTCTTAAGCAGTTCCGGCATAATAACCGTTTCCGTCAAATCGCCTTTTTTCACCTGATAATTACCGTCTTCTTCCATAAAAGTTCTTTCAATATCCATATGAAATTTTGGAAATAATGCGGTCATATCATCCATTCCCGAATAATAATATCCTGTTGCACGTCCCATAGATCCAAGCATTCCCTGTCTATAGACCTCAACATCAAACTGCTCTTTGTCTAAATACTTATTTGTTTCAAGACCATAGTGATAGTGTTCATTCAAATAATCGGCTAAAATTCCGGTTGCATAAAAAGCGGACGGAATGGTCCAATGATGATCTGTTTTAAAAAACGCCTCTTCATACGGAATTTCTTCGTTTGGAAGATAGAGATTTAAATCCAACGTATCGACCCCAAGCCTGTTTAGATAAAACAAGGTCTCATCAACGATTACCTCCGGATCATTGACCGGCATATCTTTTGGAAAACGGCTGTCACTTGCCACATACTTTGATGGTGCCACGACAAACAAAACATCCGTGTCAAACTGTGACACATAATCCTTTAACCGCTTTATGCGCATCGCATATTCAAAACAGTCCGTATCCTCTTCCCGATAAAAGGATGCATAATGTAGACTTCCGGTATCGTCCTTGATATAGGAAAAATTGTTGATTTCTTTTTTATCCAGTGCCTTTTGTACAAAGCCAAACAATTCCACAAACTTCATTCGGTCAGAAAAATTGTCTTCCAGATTTGTCTCGAATTGTGAAATTTGTGTTCTTATATCCTCCGGATTTTCCCGGATTCCGGCTATGCATTCATAAAACGCATTTTGAATCTCAACTTTTTTTGTATAGGCGTTATAAAAAGAAAATATCAGAATAAAGCCTGTGAATAAAATAAAAAATATGCGCTTACGGATAAAGTATGCATTCTCTATGAAATTTTGTTTCATTTTGTTCATAAAACGTCTCATAATGATCCCTGTTCTAGAAATTGAAATAAATAAAAGGATTATAACTGCCTGCTGCCAGATATCCTACCGACACCAAAAACAGTAGAAAAACAACGATGGGGTACATTACAGAAATCACAGCATTTTTCCCTGAAACTCTATGATGATACAAATATTCATTCGCTTTTCTGGCTATCGGCGTAGCAAACACAAAGCCGGCTAACAGAAAAACCCAATTCTCCTTTATGAGTATCATCGCAAGTCCGCTGTAAATACCGTTTCTGTTAAGTCCAAACATATTTAAAATAAATCTTCCCGCCTGGAATAAATCATCCGACCGGAATAAAACCCATGCCAAATTGACCACAAACAACGTGTAGAAATGTTTCATCCAGTTGTATTTCATTTTGTCAACATATCCAAAAAAGCGCTCTGCAAGCTGAATTACAAAGTAGAGCATTCCCCATAAAATAAAGGTCCAGTTTGCACCATGCCAAATACCGGTTAGCAGCCATACAATAAACAGATTCCTTACCATATAATCCTTGTTTTCAATTCTGCTTCCGCCCAATGGAAAATAGACATATTCACGAAACCAGTCTGTCAAAGAGATATGCCATCTCTTCCAGAAATCCTGAATGGACAAAGCAATATAAGGATAATTGAAGTTTTCACCGAATTTAAAGCCAAAACAAAGTGCTAATCCAATCGCCATATCGGAATATGCAGAAAAGTCATAATAAATCTGTAATGTATAGGCAATACTTCCAAGCCACGCAAGCATTGCTGGTACCACATATTTATCACTTCCGATTGCAGACCATCCAAATACATTGTCGGCAAGCGAAGCAAAACAATTGGCAAGCAGGACCTTTTTGATTACACCGACCGCAAAGCGGCTCATGCCAAGCGATAGTTTATTAAAGGTTACTTTTCGTTTTCTGATATCCTCTGCAATGGTCTTATACTGGATGATAGGTCCGGCAACTAACTGTGGAAAAAAGGAAATATACAGTCCGACGTTAAACGGATTTTCCGCCGGAACAATTCCCTTATAGACATCAACAACATACGATAATGCCTGAAAAGTAAAGAAGGAGATTCCAATTGGTAATGCTATGTCAAATGCATCATTTTGAAGATGCTTGGGAAGCATATCCATGAAAAATCCCAAATATTTGTATACAAACAAAATTCCAATATTAACAATCACTGTTAAAATTAAAAAGAATTTTCTTTTTCGCTTTTTTCCTTTCGACACCCAAAATCCCATTAACGAATTAAACAAAATGGAAAATATCAAAATCCATATATTGATTGGTTCTCCCCATGCGTAAAACAAAAGGCTTGCAATTAACAACACAATATTCTGCAACGTGCGGGAAAATGAACAAACAAAATATAATATGAGTGTTACAGGCAAAAAGTAAAATAAAAATGTAATACTGGAAAAAACCATATATGATTCTCCTTTAAACTACTTCCGATTAATGATTATAGATGGAATAAAGAACAACGCAGCAACAACGAATAAAAACAGCGCTCTATTTCCTTTTAATCCTGTCGTCAAAGTTGTCTGATCATTTAACTGTGTCAGGAGAATCTGCATATTTTTCCCATGCTTACTCAAATAAACTTTGATATTATAAATTTCCTGATTATAATCATCGTTAAAACGAGAAATGATTTCTCCACGATATTCATAATCGTTCAAATAAAAGTTTCCAAGGTTTTCAGTATCGGAATCACAGTAATCGGCTGCCCATCGATACCATTCCCTCTCTCTGGCCGATTTTAAATACTTCGTTGTTTCATCCATCAATGAAAACATATATTGATCATTGAAATAATCCTTCCGGTATATCGCATAACGGGTTTTGAGCAAATTCACAAACTCCGAATCCTTGCACAATTGTTTAAATAGCGGCTTTTCCTGCATTGCCAGAGTGTATGGATCCATCTCATCTGTAACGGAATTATTCATCGCCTGGTCAAAATCCCAAACCGGGCCGATTTTTAGTACTTCTCCCTGATTTTTATACATATAGGTAGAATGTTCACCTGCATCATAATTGCCAAAGTACTCATTGATGAGGAAATAGTCTGCAAAAGATTCTACATCAATATAATTACTATATTGCTTAAATACACTTTCCTGTTCGGAATACAGAATCTTTTCCATACGGGAAAAATCCTGTTCAATATAATCCAGGTTTTTCTCGGTCTGTTTTTTGACAGATGGATATTTCACACCGATATATCCCTCATCGAAACCGTTTATTCTTCCATGGGTATCCAACATGGTATCAAAATTGGTAAAACGATCTCTTCTGACCAGATAGGAGGTATAGGAATTATCGGTATCACATTTATCAATATCCACCCGCACGGGGGACTGTTTGATTTTATCCATCATCAAATAAACACCCTGGTATTCGTAGTTGTCACCCTTTTTTATAAAAACTTCACAAAACTGACAACGTGGTGCGTACTCCATGATCTGTGCAGCAGTCCGGTATGCAATATAATTTCGTATCATACTCTTATCCGCCATGCTGCCGTTTAAGATCCATGCATCCTCTTTTCCCATGCCAAATACATTTTCCTGTGCCGGATTTCCTTCCGAATCGGTCAGGCTGATGTAATACTGCGGTTTATCAAAAGAAATGGACGTATGTCCTCTTTTCTTTATTTTCATGTAACTACTCATAACCGGCTTATCATTTATGGAATTTCTGCTTCCTTCTTTATCATATAATTGAATTTTGCCGGTTATCCACGGATCAACATCGTCATATACAATCTCTTCGTTTTCATCAAATGTTTTATAATTTGGCAATTCTCCATCTGTTTCCAAAACGACCAATGGTAAGTTTGATGAAAAACCTTCCTTCATGTAAAAATCCTCATCAATATATTGCAACGGATCTTCTTTTGAAGTATCTTCAACAAGTTCCCCATAATACAAATAGGAGGATGTGTCCTTTTGGTTTTTGATATCAAAACGATATTTGACATATGCTAATCCAAACACTAAAATGCTGACTGCTAGAATACCTGCAATCAGTCTCTTCATATTTGCAGTCATTTCAACCTCACATTATCCGGATATTTCATCATCCTGACACACAATACTAATACTTTGCAATCCCTCGATCTCACTCAGTTTTCCTTCTAAAGAGCCACTTTTTTTCTCACATTTTTTCAAAAATGCAGATGAAGTTTCATAAATACTCTCACCATTTACTCCAAAATCTAAATTGTGCACCCTTCTTACCGCTTTATTATTCAGCACAAGATTGACCACTTTTTCAGATTCTGCTAAGGCATTTGCACCTCCACGGATAATGATAAGTGTACGGTCTGTATTTCTTACAAATCCAAATAAAACTAAGAATAAGAAAATGATGACAGATCCCAAAAGCGCAATTAAGTAATCGGAAACTCCACAGCATATTCCTACCGCAACGGCCCAGAAAATATAAATCGTATCTCTGGGATCCTTGATTGCAGTACGGAAACGTACAATGGAAAGCGCACCGACCATACCTAATGAAAGAGAGATGTTATTTCCAATAACACACATAACCATCGCTGTGACAAGCGTTACCATTACCAGTGAAATATTAAACCGCTCACTGTAAATCGTTCCGCTATGGGTAGCACGATATGCCGTATAGATAAGTGCTCCGATTAATAAAGCTGCAATCAAATTGATTGCTACATCACCAAATGTGACTGCTCCTTCACCCTGACTTTGAATCAGATTATATAATGTTTCCTTCAACTTATTTTCCTCCTCTTTGTCTCAATAACATTCTTGATTTAACATATTTACTATTTGAAATCTGAGTGTACATTTTGTAGCTTAATGCTTTTTTGATATTACTCATCAGAAAACCGTTGTATTTAACCTCCAATGTGATTTCCGTTGGATATATGAGCGGATATAGAATGGCATCTTCTTTAAACAGATTAAAATTACTCTCGCTTCCCCGTAAATTTGAATCAAAGGTAATTCGTGTATCGTTTTCATTAATCAGATAGGCAAATCTGTCATATTCCACCATACATTTGGGACGATATAATCCCATTTGCATAATCAGATAAATATTCTGTGCCAATATATCCTTATTCTCTTTTAAAAAATGTAAATCTCCATTTATGAGGGCTTCGGCTTCCTCTCTTGTTACTAAGAGAGAGCGTTTTCTTTGTACGCCACCCTTCTTTTCCTTCAACTCCAGCTTTGCACAATCCGAATTTGTGTCATATACACGCAGCCTTATTTTTTTTCTGTCATCAACACCATCTTCTTTATCATAGTAGTCACTATCATACAGTGAATCAAAATAGACCGATCGCACGGTATATCCGCATCTTCCATTATGTACATCTTCCTGCATATAGGTGCTTATTCTACTTTTTAGGAACCGCATTTCAACCGGGTCTATCAGATACTTTTTTTCAACACGGTTTACATCAAGGATCATTCGTCTCCCCCTCCCTATTCAATAAAAGCAAGTCATCATACGTATGAAAAATGATTTGCTCATCCTTTTTCAGATATTGAAGAACAATTCCAAGTATGGAAAGTGCAACAAATACCAATGTGACAATCCATATATTTTTTATAAACCACGAATACGTAAAATAAGAAAACAAAACTGCTCCGATCAAAGGTACTATCCAAAACTGTTTCCTTTGTAGATAATCATATAGCAAAACTTTTTTAATTATGCTTTCAAAAAGCATCAAAATGAACAGCATGAGTCCTAATCCGATGAATGCAAACAGTATAAAAAAGAGCATGAGTGCAAGAAAAGAACCATTTATTGCCATACCCATTTTCATTCCCAAAAGTCCTGAAAGCATTGCAATTACACTTAAAAAAGCATTCCGAATGATTCTGGGTCCCCATATGCATAGTGCCAGACAAATCATCAGTGTAAATACCTTCATCAACGGAAATACAACTTCAGGACGAAAAGAAAACCATACCACCTGCTTCCATTTCGGGAACAAATGTATTTCATATAAATATTCTTCTGTTTCGTCCGCCCACATAGGTGCTTCAACCACATAAGACTTATTTATCATGGCATTGTGATCCGAATCATTCTGTATTAACAGATATACTCCCACTTTAAGACCATTTGCTTTTCCTGTACCCTTTTTACAGGATATTTGAGCAGTGGGTTCAATCTGATTTTCTATAATATACTCCTCAATGACATGTGCCACATTATCAATCTCCGTGCCACGCGAAAGCTTCCGATAGGGAGTAATATCTAATTCATTATATGGTTCTATATAGGAAAACGTACCATCTTTATATTCAGCAATCTGATAAACATCCATTCCCAAAAAACGAGATTCATTTTCCAAATCTACAATTAGCGTAATCGGTTCATCCGGCAGAATGTCCGGCTTTTCTACAATTTTCTTTGCATAAACCGGTGCCGAACCCAAAAGACATAATAAAATAATTAAAAAAAGGGCACGCAAAAAAGGCGTCCCCACAATGAGATGTTTTTTCATAGTTATTTTCCGCCTTTCTGCGAAAGGCACCATGCGTCATGAAACATGTTGGCCGACTTTCGCTTCTTATTCTCTATTCTTGTTCCTTCTGATATTATTTTCCTATAAGACTGACACACTACAGAACACGTGGAGGTGAGTGGCGCATAACAGTAGCCCGTAAACTTATCTCTTCCGAAGTCGACTCGATCTCGCCGGATGACCAGTCACTGTCAGTTTTATTACTATATAATCAGGAGGTAGTTACTTGTCATTTAAAATCTTAAAATTTAATTGCTGCGGACTGGATGTCCACAAAACCTGGATCTATGCCTGTATCGGTATTACTGATTCCAACAATCGTACTGAGTATAAGCAAGCTCGCTTTTCTTCCTTCACAAAAGGTTTGAATGAGCTGTGTGATTGGCTTGCCAAATACAACTGCAAGGACGTTTGTATGGAATCTACCGGTAAGTATTGGATCCCTGTATTCAATATTTTAGAGAAACACCAAATCTGGGTTACTCTTTCGCATCCCAAATACACAAAACCGATGAAGGGAAACAAGACCGACCGCAAAGATGCCAAATGGATTTGTGATTTATACATGTGTGGTATGGTCAGTCCTTCCTTTATTCCACCTGCCGACATCAGAGAGCTTAGAGATCTTGTAAGATACCGATATAAACTCACATGTATGATTACCGGTGAGAAGAATCGTGCTCAAAATTGTTTTACTGTATCTAACTTAAAGCTAGATGATGTCTTTTCTGATGTATTTGGTAAATCTGCTCGTTCTATTACAGAACATATTTTACAACACCCAGGTGAAATATTTGATGTAACACCATTTATTCACGGTCACTGTAAAACTCCTATTGAAGAAATACAGGCTGCTGTTGATGGTGCCATCTCGAAAGAACAGGCTGTGAAACTTAGACAGTGCCTTGATCACATCGATGAACTTCAAAAGCACATTTCAGAAGTAGAACAGGAAATCCTTCGTCTCAGTGATAAATATGAGGCTGCTTTAAATCTAATAAGGACTGTTCCCGGATTCGACAAGAATCCCATGACTGCTATTCAAGTGCTTTCAGAGATTGGTGGTGATATGTCTGTCTTCCCCACAGCGAAACACCTCGTCTCCTGGGCAGGATGTTGTCCTCGAAATGATAAGAGCGACCGCAAAATCAAATCCACTCGGATTTCCCGTGCTGGTTCCTATTTTAAACCAGTTTTGGTGCAAGTTGCAAATGCTTTAATCAAATCTAAGAAACATCCTGAATTTACAACTCGCTATAAGCGCATCAAAGCACGCCGTGGTCACAAGAAAGCCATCATTGCAATCTGTCGTATGATCCTGACCGCGATCTGGCACATACTCACGGAATTAAAGCCATATACACCAGAAGGTTTTCTTGAATCCCGTCCTGTGAGTAAAGATAAAACACTTACTACTTCACAGGCACTTAATCTTCTTAGACAACGAGGTTATCTCATCAAAGATGATCCTTTACCTGCTTCTTGATTAGGTGTTGCGTTAATATTCAATTTCCAGCCATTATATGATGGCTTATTTGTGATGCTCAAATTTATACTCTATCCGCTACCGCTTTGTTTCAAACTTCTATTTTCTTCCATATTTGTTTCCCCATTAAATTCCCTTTGCAGTAGGATACCTTGATAGGCAAAGAAAAGCAATGTGCATTTTTCAGTAAATTTCTTTTTGTTTTTCCAATTTGAACTAGCATTATACACAAACATATTAGCGGGAGTGAGGATGTTGCTTTTGTCATAACCGGTCCCATCATAGCGTTCGTGATGCTCATATGCAATATCAGCAGAAAGCTGCATCAATTCACTGATAGAATTTTCCAACATCTTTTTTTCATAGGTGGTATGTTTTTTAATAATATCAATTTTGAAAGCTTTTAAAAAGTATAAACAAACCTTTCAGCAACAGATCGTCATCCAAAATCATATCATGACGACAATGTCTTCCAATCAGCTTACCCAGACCGCCTGTACAAACAATGCTGGCAGGAGGTTCTTTCATTTCCTCGATAAAATGATCTATAATACCGTCAATGGCTCCTGCCGATCCGTAAACAAGACCGGATTGCATACTTGTAGTTGTTTCTACAGCAATTGCTTTTTGGGGCGCAACAATATCAATATCCGGCAATAAAGATGTTTTGGAAACAAGGGCGTTTAGTGCCGTTCCTGCACCCGGAAGAATTGCTCCGCCAATATAAACACCGCTTTTATCCACCACTGTAATTGTCGTAGCAGTACCCATATCAACAATGATACAAGGTAATGGATATAACGACTTTGCAGCCACTGCTGCCACTTCCAGATCCGGTGCAATCATGCCTCCGGGAATGGCACTCATATCCAGACCGGAAGAAAAGGTCCCGACTATCAAGGGATCTTTTCCACTCAAAATCTTTAATGCTTTTTTCAATGATTTTGTAACAGCAGGAGCTACCGAAGAAATAATCATGCCCTCTATTTCATCTATCGTAATTCCGCTTAATTTAAAAATCTGATCAATTTTAATCGCATATCCACTATCCGTCTCCTTAATATCTGTGGCAAGACGATAACTTTTAACAATCTTCATATCATTATCCACAAATCCCAAAACGGTATGGGTATTTCCGGTATCTACTGCAAAAATCATAGCATTTCTCCTATTATATATTATGTAAACTTAAAACATTCAAAAAAGTCTTCATTTATTTATAGCCCGGAGACACACCCGGGCTATTTGCACTATATATACTTATCATTATCGATTAACTGATTTTTTTCCGAGATTAACCAATCTCAAAATCGTAGGTGAAAGAATAATGTTGATTGCCATTTCTACTAAGAAATTGGTACCTACAAGCCCAACGATCATAAAAGCTCCCGCACTTGCAAAACCTGCCCCTTCAGCCCATCCTTTGATTGTTTCATAAAAGAAAAGTCTGCAACCGATTAAAAAGATGCCGGTATTAACAATCGGAGCACATATTGCAGCAACAACGCATGCCAAGTATTTATTTACTTTTTCCAATGCAAGATAAACAATACCTGCTGCCAAACCCGCAAGTGTTCCTTTTAAAATAACTGTAATAATGGTACCCGGAACGCTGATTGCAAGGAAAGCTCCTGCATCCGTAAAAAGAACGACAACACTAAACACAAATCCGAGCCATGCGCCTGCCTTATATCCATATAGTGCAGCACCTACTACTATTGGAATCAGTACAAGTGTAATGTTGAAAATCCCGAATCTGATTGAAATAGCCAATGCCTGTAAGACGATGATGATTGCTGTCAACACGCTTAATCCAACGAGTTTCTTTGTTTCAAACTTCATATTAAGTTCCTCCTGCTACTGTTTTGAATAACTCAAATATAGTGCGAAAAAAGTATAACATTTAATAATCGTTCTTGCAATTCCTAATTTCCTGACGGACCAGAAAAGTATTTCATCCTGCTGAGTTTTCTTTAGTTTTCTTTTATTTGACAACTCTTTACAAGTTCTTTATTCTATAATAAATTGTAATTGCAAAAGACCGAGAGGAGCAAATATGAATTCTTCTAAAACCGTAAAACATTCTATTCCAGAAATATGGAAACGTATCTACAGGAATATCTTTCGTGTTCGCTATGCTCTCCTAATCCTGTTGATTTATTTTACCTTGACTCAGAGTATATTTCACACAGTATGTCCCTTTGCCATTTTGACAGGAAAAGCATGTCCAGCATGCGGTCTGACACGTTCTGCGTTTCTCCTTTTATCCGGACATTTTATCGCTGCCGCACAGCTGAATGCGACGATTTACTTATGGTTACCCTTCTTGCTTTATCTGCTCTTTTTCCGATATATTTTATGCAGACGTCCATCCTTAGCTATGCCCTTTTCAATTATAATATGTCTGATAACATTTGCACTCTATATTCAGAGACTTATCTTGGATACTCTTCCTGTTGTTTCCGGTCAGAACATCACCACATTATTTTTTCACTTGTAAGCAACGCATCAAAATGATATGCTAAAAACACTTGAGTTATATACTCAAAACACAAAAGATTTTTCTTAGAAAGGTGGGGCCATTTTATGGAAAACAACATTCAGAACAACAACATTCCCGAGGATTATCGTCCGATTAGCATGTGGGGATATTTCGGCTATGAGCTGTTATTTTCTATCCCTTGCGTTGGTTTAATTCTTCTAATAGTATTCTCTTTCGGAGGAACCAAAAACGTTAATTTACGTAATTTTGCACGTTCTTATTTTTGCTATATGATTTTAGTATTTATAATCGTTGCACTTTTTGTATTGTTGGGTGGGACAGCCGGTTTAGTGTCTGCTATGTATTAATGAAACACTAATATACAAAACAATATTTTCAAAACAAAAACAGGAGAAAATGATTTACAGATAATTCTATAAATCATCTTCTCCCGTTTTATATTTTACTGATTTCCGTGGGAACAGTTCCAATGATTGCGGTGGAGACACGCCTTTTGTCACGAACCACTTCCGTCATAACGGGAAGCCCCCCTCATCCACATCTTATAACTCAGATAGAAAAATAAGCCACCGATAACCGGTGAAAGCCACGATAAGAGCGGTACTTCATCCGGTCTTAAGATTACAAGACTAGGGTAGTAGGCAATAAACGCAACCGGTAATAAAAATGTAAAAATAAACTTAAACAACGGATTGTATATTGTAATCGGATATTTGGCGTAATCCTTCAGTTTTAATGATAAATCCAGAATATAAAAGGAATTCTCAATCCAGAAACAGGTTGCTGCTGCCGCAGTCTGCATTGCCATCATAAAAAGGGAAGCCGAAAGCAAAAAGACGATCAGCTTTAAAATCATCACGAAATTCACCGGCAGAGCCAGATGATACCAGGCATAGCAGATGGTTCCCAATCCGAAGAAAAGTTGTCCAAATCCCTTGACATCAAAGACTTCCGATTCGTAGTAGAAAAACAAATTAATCGGTCGAAAACAGTATTTGACAAAATCTCCGTCATAAACATATCGTCTCAGATTCCAGTTATTATCCAAAAGGCACTGTGTTGGCGTAATGGCAACCAGTGAAAAACCGTACAAAAAGAGCATCTCATAATACCCCCATCCATTGATGGAAGGAAATTTGCTAAACATCAGCCAGAATGCCACAAAACCAACGATATTGGTTGCGATCATTCCCAATGTCGAAATTATAAAGTCCGCACGGTAACTCATCCTGCTTTTGATGTCCTGCGCAATAATTTTGAAATATATTTTGATATAAAAAGATAATCCTCTTTTTTTCGTATTCATACTCAACCTCCGTTCACGGTAACCTGTCTGATGGAAATATGCCAAAACAGATGACTGATTAAAGACATAACCACAGCCCATGCAAGAGATATCAGCAGTTTTTCTGCCACCATACCGGCATCCGGATTACGACTTAACAAAATCGTCAAAGGCGTATCATAGATTGCCCGAAACGGTAGATACTCTATGACGGTACGCAATTTTTCCGGAAAAAATGCCAGAGGAATGGTAGCACCGGATAACAGTGTCACAACCGCCTGTTTCATCACATTGATTCCCCAGATGGATTCAGTATACAGACAAACCGTCCCGATTATAAAATCGATTTCATAATTAATGATTACAGCCAGAACGACAGCAATCACAAAATAGATTAAGTTAATTCCGATTGCAATCGTACCCTTTGTCACAAGCATAACAATGAGAAATGTCGGAATAAACGTAAATACAAAGTTTACCACAAAACTTCCGGAAACACTCCAAAATAAATAATCCTTGTATTTCATCGGTTTGAGCAGATTTAAAGCAATTTTTCCGCTTTGAATATCCCGTCCCATCTCCCAGACAATATACATTTCCATAAAATTAAACAAGGCGGTGGCAAGAACTAAATATATCATCGTAGTTTCAAATGTCATTCCATTTACCACATCGCTTCCGGATGAAGCAAAGATTGCTTTCCAGACAAAATAAATTAAGGTCAGATACAATAAATTGCCAAAAACCATGACAACAAGTGCCATACGATAATTGACACACTCAATAATACCTGCTCTTGTCAGGGCAAAATATTTTTTGAAGCGGTTCATCAGATCCCCTCCTTGTATATTTTTTTAATGACATCCTCGGTGGAGATTTCTTCTAACTGCATATCTTTAATTTTATGCTTTTCCTGAATCAGCCCAAGCACCTTGAGGACACTGGTCTTTTCTTCATTTACCAAAAGGAAAACCCATTCATCATCATGGGAAATACGCACATCCATCATTTCCAATTCTTTTGTCAGATCTTCCACCATCACATCCATTTTTTCTCTCGGACGTATTTTTAGTGTACGGTATGCACCAAAGAATTTGCGCAGATGTACAATGTCATTATCATAAAGCATTTTTCCTTTATCAATGATGACAATCCGCTCACACAATGCATCCACATCTCCCATATCATGTGTGGTAAGGATGACTGTCGTGTGTTTCTGCTTATTTAATTCCAAAATCAATTCCCGGATTTTGCTCTTCATCGCAACATCCAGACCGATCGTCGGCTCATCTAAAAATACAACCTTTGGATTATGTAAAAAAGCTGCCAGAATATCACTTAGTGTACGCTGTCCCAAAGACATCTGGCGGACCGGCTTATGTAAAATCTCATCGAAATTAACCAGTTTTGCATATAATTCCATCATTCCATCATATTCTTCCTGTGGAATCTGATAAATATCCTTTAACAGCTTAAACGATTCAATTAACGGCAACGCCCACCAAAGCTGGGAACGCTGTCCGAATACAACACCGATTTCCTGTGAATTCTGCGTTCTGTTTTTATAAGGAATTCTGCCATTTACCAGCAATTCCCCGCTTGTCGGTTCCAAAACACCGGTCATCATCTTAATGGTGGTTGATTTTCCGGCACCGTTTGGTCCCAAAAATCCAACAATCTCTCCCGGCTTTACCGACAGTGAAATATGATCCACTGCACGTACGATTTTATAATCACGGGAAAACAGATCCTGAAAACTTCCCTTCAGTCCTTCTCTCCGGTTTAGCACCTTAAATTCTTTTGTAATTTCTTTTAATTCAATCATGTTTTCCATTTTCTAATCCCCTACTTATTCGCAATTCTTTTTGTGTAAGCACAGGAGCAAATTATCCTTTTGATCCCATGATACCATTAGTACTTTGTGCTCTCGCAATCCTGCTATTATTTATTATATATAAGATATAAACCTAAATCATATAGCCTTATAGTATAACTTCACACCACCTTGAAAACGTGACATGGGGACACTCTTCATGACAAAAGAACCGTCCCCACTAAAATACTATTATTTTTGAGCTTTATGAAATTCACAGTTTTTACAAATCACATTCCAACCAATAATTCGCTTAAACTTTTTAGGCAGCTCTTTCCCATTCTTTTTTTTATAGCATTCTGCCTGAATGCCGGCACACACCTCATCCGTAATATCTTCATTGATAATTAAACATCTCATGTTGTTTCTTCCTTCTTTTTATAAATCGCTGTCCGTCTTCTTACTCTGGTTGTAATAAGTGACAATTTCCTTTTTCTTGCCCAGGAATAAATCAACCAGATCCGGATCAAAATCCGTTCCCGCTCCCTCTTCAATAATCCGAAAACATTTCTCAAGAGGCATGGCATCACGATAACATCTTTTTGCCGATATGGCATCAAATACATCCGCAATTGCCATAATGCGGGCGTGCAGCGGAATTTCTTCTTCGCTTAATCCATCCGGATAACCTGTTCCATTCCATTTTTCATGATGATGACGTGCAACCTCATATGCGATTTTCTCATAATCGGGATCATCCAGATCCGAGAAAGTCTTTTCAATAATCTCGCCACCGATTTTGGCATGATCCTTCATAATTTCGTATTCTTCAGCAGTCAGCTTACCCGGTTTTTGCAAAATATGATCAGGTGTGGCAATTTTACCGATATCATGCATCGGTGCGGCATCTAAAACATGCATGATATAATCTCTGGAAAGAACCGGACGGTATTTGGGATGCAGCCAAAGGGAATCCAAAATAATCCTGACATACTCCCTGGTCCGGTTAATATGTCCGCCGGTATTATTATCCCGATTTTCAACCAGTGTTGCAAATCCGGTTACCATATTGGCATTGTAATTCTGAAGGCGCCGAAGAGCCGGATCTTCAAAATTCACATAAAGATTGATTACCATAAACGCAGGTACAACAGATGTCATCAAGATTTCCGGAAAAATGATCTGGGCAATCAAAACACCAAGTGCTAACACCATTAATACGATAATTCCAAACAAATTCTTTTTCTCAATCGTTTTGCGATGAATCAGTATCACACCAAAAATAATGAGAAAGTGCAAAAACAGGGATGCAAAACAGACATAAACAGAATTACCCATGGAATAGTTGGTGGTTCTTCCCTTTATATAGTACAACTCATCCATAAACAGAATAATCAATGCAATGGAAACAATCCCCGGAAGCATTAACATAAACCGCATCGTTGCTGAATTGATACCGATTGTCATCTGGATGATATATAAAAAAATAGCAATTGTCAGCATATCCATCAATATAAAAAACAGAGCATGGCAGACCATATTAAGCCAGTCAGGAACTTTGTCCATATGATTGACCGTCCACGCCGTAATACCATCAAACACAATTGCCCATGGCGCAATAATAAGAATAGCATCAAAATAGCCATTACAAGGCATCTTTTTTCGAATCGTTTCTTTCAAATATTCGGCGGTAAAATATAAAACCACCAGTAAACATCCAATCTGAAGTTTGATATCAAACATAAATTCCCTCTTCTATCCTTTAAACCATTTACGCTATATCATAAGTATTCGCTAGTGCAATGGTTTAGTGTTTCTCATCCTCTACGTAATCCTCAATAAATTCCTGAGACAGGTCTGCTTTTAATTCAACCTGATTGCCTTCTTTAAAAGGATCCTTTTGTAACGCCTTCATATCAATACCGGCATCTTTCTTGGAAGTTTGAAATCCAAGCACCAGTGTAACCACACACAAAAACAGCCATACGACTCCATTTCCAACTTTTCCACCGCCAAAAAACTCCATACAGGCATCTATCATAAATAAGAAAGCGGCAACATAATATACGATTACCATAGCATTTTTCTTCATTTTTTCCTCTTTTCACTCTTTAAAACAGTAAAGAATACAGGCAATTGCAAAGCACAAAACCACAAAATCTTATGCATGTTACAATTGCCTTATTTCCATTATATTTAAAATACTAAAATCCGTCCCAATTGGGCCACTTTCAACCCTGGTATCATAGGATCATTCATTAACAAATTTTACAGCTGTACCATAGGCAATGACTTCCGCAGCCCCCTGCATGATTGCAGAAGATGCATAACGGACATTGACAACAGCATCTGCACCGAGTGCTTCTGCTTCCGCTACCATTCTCTTTGTGGCAAGCGCTCTTGCCTCGTTCATCATTTCATTGTAAGCCGTTAATTCTCCGCCCACTAAGGTTTTAAAACTTGTGGTAATATCCTTACCAACATTTTTGGACTGAATGGTACTGCCCTTTACCAGTCCTAACATTTCCAATTCCTTTTTGCTGATGTAATCAGTATTGACTAAGATCATCTTCTTCTCCCTTTCTTATTTCATGAATTCTTTGTACACATACATATATCATTACACCGGTCAGTAAAACCGGAATAATTCCAAACAATAACCTGACAGCAATCTGATCTATAACAGCAATCAGCACGCCAAAATAGAAAACATAATATGCAATCATCAGAATCGTAATCACAATCGGCGCAATCATTTTCTTTCCATGTTCATCCATGGTATCATCCTCCTATTCTTACGCAGTCTATATTCATTATCAGTAACTCTTTTTAATTATCTGTATACGTCTCTTTTATCTGAATCTGTATATATCTTTTATCTCAATCAATATACATCTTTTATTTCTATATTCGTCTGCTTCTCTTTCCGGATACACATATTTTCATGTCCGTATTTGAGGTTCATCCAGACGTTTCAAATATATTTTACACAAAAACAGGCAAATCGTAAATGAAATAATGATTGAAATTGGCTGAGCCTCCTGAATACCTGCCATCCCACGCAAATTAGCAAGCACTAACAGGGTCGGAATAAAAACAAGTCCGCTCCGCAAACTGGAGCCGAAGCTGGCAAGCAGTTTTGCACCTGTACTTTGGAATCCCATCTCCACCATCATCGTAAGCGGAATAAACAGCTGTCCGAGACACATCAGATGCAAGGCTCTGACTCCGAGTGTAATAACCTCTTCATCATCCCGTAAAAGCTGAATCAGAAATGGGGCAAACACATACATTGGGATTGCTAAGATGAACAATACCAGTTCTTCTCCCAACAAAGCACGAAAGAATGCCTTTTTGACACGATCTTTTTTGCCGGCACCAAAATTAAAGCTGCTGATTGGCTGAAAGCCCTGTCCAATTCCAATGGCAATCGCCATCGGGAAAAAGCTGATTCGTGAGACAATACTCATGGCCGCCACAGCTTCATCATGATATACGCCGGCCGCATTGTTTAATAACATGGTTGCAACACTGTTAAGTCCCTGCCTTAAAAGGCTTGGAAATCCTGTTGCCATCACATTCGCAATCGGACCGATTTCTCTTGCCACAAAGCGGATGGAAATTCTTGTCTGCGTCCTTCCCGTCAAAAACATTCCAAGCAGTATTATAAAACTGAACACCTGTGAAACCGCCGTAGCCATTCCCGCTCCGGCAATTCCAAGTTTAAATCCAAAAATGAGAAGGGCATCTAATCCGATATTTAGTAAAGCACCGGTCATCATACCGACTGTTCCAAGCTTTGCCTTTCCTTCATATCGAAGTAAGTTGTTCATGGTCAGGCATGAAGTAAAAAACGGTGCTGCAAGCGCAATATAAGCAATATAGGTTTTGGCGTAGGGTGCAATGGTGCTTGTGCTTCCCAAAATACTGAGAATCGGATCCATAAACAAAAAAGTGGCGACCATCATCAACAGTCCCATTGAAAAAGATAGAAAGAAACCTGTTGAAGTGTATTTCGTCGCCTCGCGGATATCTTTTTGTCCCAGCATTCTGGACATGATACTTCCTGCACCCTGTCCACACATAAAAGCAACTGCCTGCAAAATAGCCATAAATCCAAACACAACTCCGGTTGCACCACTCTGACTGGTTCCGAGTGTTCCCACAAAAGCAGTATCTGCCAGATTATAAATATTGGTAATCATCATACTGATAATCGTGGGAATCGATAGTCTCAACAGTAAATGTTCTACCGGTTCCGTTGTCATTTGAAGAAACTGTTTATTCTGTTTATTCTGTTTTTCCTGCTCCGTTTCCATCTAAATCAAACGCTTCCTTTATATTCTTAATTTCTAACTATTATTTTGCAATTGTGTAGCTGAGTAATTTTGCTATTCTACTCACAGACTGTATGACAACGTCAGCACTTAATGAACAATTTATTGCGAATTTAGTACTGTTACGTTGTCATCCAAGTGAGAACGCGTCTGTGATAGAATAGCAAATTTACTCAGCTACATAATTGCAATTCATATCTCTTTCTCATAGCAATAAAAAGGTTGTTCGTACAGAAATACTTCTCCAACCTTTGAAAAGTGTAAATGACGGTACGAGCTCAAAGCCTTTTCGTTATATTTATTTACAAGAAAATGAATACTTTTATAACCTCTCTTTTTAATCTCATGCATGGCACATTTTAGCATTTCCTGCGCCAGACCCTGATTCTGATTTTCCACTTTTACGGCCAATCTTGCCACTTCTTTTCCTGGAGCAAGCTCTTTGGACCAGCATTCCAGTCTCTCCACTTCTTCGTCCATGTCCAGCGAAATGGCAGCAACGATTGCACCGTTTGCATCTCTTTTAATCAGCAGAGCATCATGGGCAAGATCAAAATCAATCTCCCTCTCTGTCGGATATTGTTCCGTCCAAGGACAAAATTCACGTCCAAGCTGTGAGCTGTATAGATTTAATATTTCTTTTTTATCCGCTGCCGTCGCCAGCTCATATCTTTGTTCCACTTTTTCTCCTTATCCTACTTACAAATATACCGTAGCTTTTTCATCCATAAACGACCCTCATAGGTATCATTCCATATCATAGTATACCTATATTCCAAAAGTGATACTATGAAATCGATTCAGAGTGGTTTTCTCCTATGTGATTTACAACTCTTTTGAATATGATCATCATCATACATATACTCACACAAAGAGCAAAAACTTCCGCGATCGGGAATGCCCACCAGACATAAATGACATTGCCGAGTTTTGCTAACAGCCATGCTACCGGCAACAGAACAATCAATTGTCTGATTAAGGATACCCACATACTGTAGATTCCGTTACCGAGCGCCTGATAAAAACTACTGAAAACAATGCCAATAGCCGCAAGCGGGAAATGAAGGCTGATGATACGCAAAGCCGGAACACCAATCTCCATCATATGATCCGATGCAGCAAACATTTTTAAAAATAAATCCGGAACGGAGTGGAATAACAATAATCCAAACAGCATGATTCCCATGGCATAAGTGACAGCAAGCTTTAAGGTCTTAACCACACGTTCCCGTTTTCCGGCACCATAATTATAAGCAATAATAGGCACCATACCGTTATTTAATCCAAACACCGGCATAAAGATAAAGCTCTGAATTTTGAAATAAACGCCGAATACAGCCGCTGCCGTTGAGGAAAAGGATATCAAAATCCGGTTCATGCCATATGTCATCACAGAACCGATTGCCTGCATAATAATCGACGGAATTCCGACCGAATAGATTTTCCCGATTACCGGAATATCCGGTTTAAAACCTTTCAGGCTCAACGAAATTTCTTTATTATATTTCAGATTAAAAAACAAAGCCAATCCGCTGCCAACACACTGTCCGAAAATCGTTGCTACTGCAGCTCCTGCCACGCCTAGCTTCGGCATTCCAAACAGACCAAAAATCAAAATCGGGTCCATAACAATGTTAATAATCGCACCAACAGACTGGGTAATCATGGAATAAATTGTTTTTCCGGTTGACTGCAATAGTTTTTCCAACATCATCTGCATCAGCATACCGATTGAGAAAATACAGACAATAGACAAATACTGAATTCCATAGGTGACAATTTCCGCATCATCTGTTTGGCTATGATAAAATGGTCTGACAAAGAAAATACCGATTACCAAAGCGATCAAATAGGTCATAAGAGCTAAAAATAACCCGTTTACTGCCGCTTTACTCGCTTTTTCATTATTTTTTTCTCCCAGAGCCTTGGATAAAACAGCATTTACTCCGACACCGGTTCCCGTTCCAAATGCAATCAGCAATGCCTGTATAGGAAATGCCAGCGAAACCGCAGTCAAAGCATTCTCATTGATTCTGGATACAAAAATACTGTCAACAATATTGTAAAGCGCCTGCACTAACATAGATACCATCATGGGAAGTGACATACTCATTAATAAACGGTTAACCGGCATAACTCCCATTTTGTTTTCTTCCATTTTTACTCCTCCGATCTTTTGTAACACGCTATAATTATAACCTAAAATATTATTATACCATAGTTTTTTCTTTTAAAATCTGCTTTTTGCACGAAAAAAAGTTCATAAAAAGAACCGTTTCTTAAGAAACGGTCAACATCAGTTTTATTCAATCATCCGTAAAAATTTATTCGTGAGATTCACGTTCTATGCATATTACAGATTTAAATTTTTCAATTGCTCCACTCCACGAAGACGCGCCATTGCCCTTGCCATGGACGCCTGCGAAACATGATATTCCATCAGGCTCTGTTTTTGCTGCAGTTGCTCTTTTGCCCGCTCTAAAGCCGCCTGAGCACGGAATTTATCTATTTCCTCCGGTTTTTCCGCCGAATAAACTAAAACATTGACCAAATTGTGCTCGACCTTGATCAGACCATCGGACACAATCGCCCTCTGCCACTGTGTTTCTCCCGGTTTGCGAAAACGGATTTCTCCGACTTCAATGGTTGTGGTCATGGGCTCATGATTTGCTAAAATTGCCATTTCTCCATCATAACCGGGGAACACAAAGCTTTCGCATTCCCCATCGAAAAACACTTTATCACACGCTATAATTTTTAACTGAAAACAATTCATATGATTCCCTGATTTCTAATTTCTCGTTTTGCAATTGTGCTTTCTAAGAAAGTTTGCATATTCTACTCACAGACTGTATGTGGACGTCAGCACTTAATGAGCAATTTATTGCGAATTTAGTACTGTTACATTGTCATCCAAGTGAGAACGCATCTGTAGTAGAATATGCAAACTCTCGTGGAAACACAATTGCAAAATGGACGTTTACATTTACAACGTTTCTGCTTTTTTCTTTACATCTTCTATGGTTCCGACATTAAAAAATGCAGCCTCAGGATAGGAATCCATCTCTCCGTTTAAAATTGCCTGAAAGCCTCTGATGGTCTCTTCTATCGGCACAAACACACCCGGTACGCCGGTAAAGTTCTCGGCCACATGGAAAGGCTGGGAAAGGAAACGTTGCACTTTGCGGGCACGATATACGGTCTGCTTATCTTCGTCAGACAATTCTTCCATTCCGAGAATTGCAATAATATCCTGAAGTTCTTTGTATTTTTGTAAGATCTCCTGCACGCTTCTGGCAGTCTCATAATGCTCTTTTCCAACAACATCTGCCTCTAAAATACGGGAAGAAGATTCCAAAGGATCTACGGCCGGATAAATACCCTGTTCTACAATCTTTCTGGACAAAACGGTCGTTGCATCCAGATGTGAGAATGTTGTCGCAGGAGCCGGATCGGTCAAATCGTCTGCCGGCACATAAACAGCCTGAACAGATGTGACAGAACCGTCTTTTGTCGATGCAATTCTTTCCTGCAATTCTCCCAGGTCATTAGCCAGAGTGGGCTGATACCCCACAGCGGAAGGCATACGGCCCAAGAGTGCCGATACCTCAGAACCTGCCTGAACAAAACGGAAGATATTATCAATGAACAACAAAACATCTTTGTGTTTTACATCACGGAAATATTCTGCCATGGTAAGTCCTGTCTCCGCCACACGCATACGGGCTCCCGGAGGCTCATTCATCTGACCGAATACTAACGCGGTCTTTTCAATGACACCGGATGCTTTCATTTCCATCCACAAATCATTGCCTTCTCTGGAACGCTCTCCAACACCTGTAAAAATGGAATAGCCACCGCTTTCCGTTGCAATATTGCGAATCAGTTCCTGTATTAAAACAGTTTTGCCTACACCGGCACCTCCAAACAATCCGATTTTTCCTCCCTTGGCATAAGGTGCCAGTAAATCGATGACTTTGATACCGGTTACCAAAATCTCAGCTACCGGACTCTGGTCTTCAAAAGAAGGTGCTTCCCTGTGAATGACCCAGTGTTCATCATCATCAAGACTTTCTCCACCGTCAAGCGTTTCACCGAGTACGTTAAACAGTCTTCCCAATGTTTTTTCCCCGACCGGAACCGCAATTCCTCTGCCGGTTGCAACCACTTCCATATCCCGGCACAGTCCTTCGGACGCAGCCAGCATAATACAGCGTACGACGTTGTGCCCAATATGCTGGGACACCTCCATCACACACTTTTTCTGATTATTGATAACATATAAAGCCTCTTTGATGGAAGGAAGGTTTCCATCTTCAAATTCCACATCCACAACCGGTCCTGAGACCTGTACGATTTTTCCTGTATGTTCCATTCTGTGAAATTTCACCTCTCCTGCTTTTGCTTTTTCTTTTTTAATGCCTTTGCCCCACCGATGACTTCCGTGATTTCCTGCGTAATGGCAGCCTGTCTGACACGGTTATATTCGATTGACAAATCATGGAGCATTGCTTCTGCATTGTTTGTCGCAGACTGCATGGCTAACATTCTGGCATTTTCCTCACAGGCAGAGGCTTCTACCAAAGCACCGTAAAAAAAGCCTGTGACATAATTATAAACCAGCTTTTCCAAAACCTCCGTCGGTGACGGATAAATCAGATACCAGTCATCGTGAAGCTTTCTCGCTTCATTTTGATCAATTCCACCTTCTTCGTTCTGGATTTTTTCTAACATTTCCTCTTCCAGAAACTTATGTGTCTGCATAGGAAGTAATCTATGTATTTCCGCCTCTTCGCTCAGACTGTTGACCATGCGCGTTAAAATGATATATACCTCATCCAGTTCCTCTTTCTGGTACAAATCGATGATGTATTCTGTCATCATACGTGCCCGGTGAATCGAAGGATTGTTCGCCGAATAAACGAATTTTTCTTCCACGGGATAGCCCTGTGACTTAAAAAACTGTCTTCCCAATTCACCTACCACAAACAAACGATAATCCTCGGCCTGATCAATCAGTTCCCGGGCTTTTTTTAATACATTGAGATTGTAGGCCCCCGCCATTCCTTTATCGCCGGTAACAATCACAAAACCTTTCTTTTTGACGGTTTCTTTCATGTCCTTATTACGATTATCAAAGTACAGATGCTGCATATCCGGATAATGATACAGAATATCTTTAATCTGCTCCTGCAGACTGGTAAAATAAGGTTCCGTATTTTCCAGTTTCTGCTTTGCTTTCCGAAGCTTCATGGATGACATCATATACATTGCCCTGGTGATTTTCATGGTATCCCGGATACTGTCTATTCTGTTTTGTATTTCTCTGGCATTCGCCATACCTATCACTCTCGATTCTTAAATTCCAATGCAGCTTCTAAGATAGCCTCTTTGGTATCGTCTTCCAGCATTTTTGTCGTATTAAGTTTACTGATAATCTCTTTATAGCTCTCTTCAAAATACGCAAGTAAATTCATCTGGAATGTTTTTATGTTTTCTTCTTTCAGATCGCTGAACACCTTGCCGTTAGCACATACTAACGTGATAACCTGTTCTGCCATGCTAAACGGTCGATTGAGCGGCTGCTTTAACAGTTCCATCAATGCATGACCATGTGCTAACTGCTTTTTGGTACTCTCATCCAGATCTGATGAAAACTGCGTAAATACCTGCATCTCACGGTACTGTGCCAAATCGATACGGATACTTCCGGCGGCTTTTTTCATCGCCTTTGTCTGTGCCGCACCACCCACACGTGAAACAGATAAACCAACATTTACCGCAGGTCGTTGACCGGCAAAGAATAACTGACTTTCTAAATAAATCTGACCGTCCGTAATGGAAATCACATTCGTCGGAATATATGCCGAAACATCGCCTGCCTGCGTCTCAATGATTGGAAGTGCCGTAATGGAGCCGCCTCCTGCTTCCGGTGTCAGACGTGCCGAACGTTCCAGTAGTCGGGAATGCAAATAAAAGACATCTCCCGGATAAGCTTCACGTCCCGGCGAACGCTCTAACAACAGTGAAATGGCACGATAGGCCACTGCATGCTTGGACAAATCATCATAAACGATGAGGACATCCTTTCCCCGATGCATAAAATACTCTGCAATCGCCGTACCGGCATAAGGTGCAATGTACTGAAGCGGTGCCGGATCGGAAGCCGTGGATGAAACTACGATGGTGTAATCCATAGCCTGATTCACCTTTAAATTATTGACTAATTTTGCAACCGTCGAGGCTTTTTGTCCGATGGCCACGTAAACACAAATGACGTCTTTTCCTTTTTGATTGATAATAGTATCCGTCGCAATACTGGTCTTTCCCGTCTGCCTATCACCGATAATCAGTTCTCTTTGTCCTCTTCCAATCGGAAACATCGAATCAATTGCAAGGATACCGGTCTCTAACGGTTCCGATACAGATTTTCGATCCACAATTCCCGGTGCCGGCGTTTCCATCGGACGAAAGCTTTCGGTTTTGATATCACCTTTTCCGTCTATAGGATTTCCAAGTGCATCAATGACTCTTCCCATTAAAGCATCGCCCACGGAAATTCCCGCCATTTTTCCGGTGCGAACCACGCGGCTGCCTTCCTTGATTTCCGTATCCCTGCCAAACAAAATGACACCAATTTCATCCCGGCGAACATCCTGAACCATACCTTTTACGCCACAATCAAACAAAACAATTTCACCGTAAAAAGCATGATCAATTCCATCTACATTGGCAATTCCGTCGCCAACCCAGTTTACAACACCGATTTCTTTATCTTTGGCTTCCAGTTCAAAATCTTCGATACCGGCTTTCAATATCGAAATAATGCCTTCTGTGCTGACAGATGTATTCTCTGCCAGAGTAGAGACTTTTGCCTTCAGCTGCTCTAATCGTCCTTTTTCGCTCCAGTCATATTCTTTACTTCCGATTCGCAGAATAAAACCGCTTTTTAAGGACTGATCCTCTTCCAGCAAAAGATCCATATCCGGGTTATCAAACTCTTTTTCCAAAAAACGACGAATACCGGCTAACTGTTCATCGGTAGGCTTAGTAACATAGACTAACGTAGCTGTTTCCTGCCGTTCCTTTTTATTCTCACCGGCCTGCTTTTTGCATTTACAGATATCCTCCCATAAAGCAAAATCCCCGTTATCACAGAGTAACTTTAAAAAGTTCCGAATTTCTTTTGGAAACACACGGTCAATGATAATGTGCTTTTTTTCCAAAGAAACGGTCGGATCTTCAAAATCTGTCCGGATCTGCGG
Source organism: Lachnospiraceae bacterium (assembly GCA_017626095.1). GTDB lineage: Bacteria > Bacillota > Clostridia > Lachnospirales > Lachnospiraceae > UBA2882. Next base: position 79,753 of record JAGAJL010000009.1, on the reverse strand, counting down.
TACAGCCTCCATGATGTCGGAAACTTCTTTTAAAATATCGCTGCCGATTTTGCTATTTATCAGGTCTGTTGCATAATTTTGTGCTGTTAAAGTCACTCTTTTTCACCTGCTTCATTTAAAAATTTATCATATAGTGCACTGTCTACATCTGCATTTCCCGCACCACAAACCACCTTGGATGCAGCATCCACAACCATGGAAGCAATTTCCGATTTTACACTTTTTAAAATCTGTTCTTTTTGGCTTTCCGCTTTTGATACTGCGGATGAAACAACATCATCCGCGGCATCCTGTGCATCCTTCAGAATTTTCTGATATTCTGCATCAGCGTCTTTTCTAGCCTTTGCCAAAATCTTTTTCTTTTCCGTTTCCGCTTCCGCTAAAGATGCCTCATACCGTTTTTTTAAGTCTTCTGCCTGTTCCTGTTTTTCTTTTGCCTCTTCAAACTGTCTGTCTGCCTCAGCCTGTCTGTCTTCGATAATCTTTTTGATTGGTTTGAAGAAAAAAATACGCATCGCAACGAAAAGCACCAAAAGATTTATAATTGTAAACACTAAATTAATATCAACTTTGAGCATTTCCCGCCCTGCCTTTCCGTATATTTTGCACCGGCTTAAGCGGCGCGAAGTTATCCATTGCTAACTAATGTCAGTCATTACTCATTTCGCAGCTATTGCTAATTATTACAGTCATTGTTTATATCTCAATTATTGCTGAGTATTACAGTTATTGCTTATAGCGCAACTATTGCTAACTATTACAGTTATTACTGACTATTACAGCAATTTGTTGACTACTTGAGCATAACAATAATCATAAGGGCAATTACGAAACCGTAAATAGCAGTTGCTTCTGCCAATGCACAACCCAAAATTAATGTCGAATTAATCTTACCGGCAGCTTCCGGCTGTCTTGCAATTGCTTCCGATGCCTTACCGGTTGCAATACCGATACCAATACCGGCTCCCAATGCACAAAATACTGCAATACCTGCTCCAATAGCAATTAATGAATTCATAATCATGTCTCCTTTTTTCTGTTTTGTTTTTTCTATTTTAGATTTCTCTGTTTTGAATTTTTCTGCTTTTGATTTTTCTGTTATATCTTACTATTGTATTGTATATTTTCTGTTTCTTATCTTTGTTTCGATATTCTGTTTTTAGAATTATTTTTTGATTGTTCGTATCAGCACTTAATTCTGGCACTCCTACTTTATTTTGCCGAAATAATTCATTTTGTTTTCGTTAGCTCATGTTTACTCTATGGCTTCGGATATGTACATGGATGTCAAAAATACAAATACATATGCCTGCAACAATCCGTCAAATAAATCAAAATACAAACTAAAAACCGCCGGTAAAAATACAGGTACCACAATCTTGATCAGTTCCATGATGACAAATGCTCCCAGAACATTACCGAAAAGACGCATACACAAAGATAAAGGTCTTGTAAACACTTCCAAAATGTTGATGGGAGTAACAATCGCTACCGGTTCCGTAAAATGATGCAGCCATTTTCTGACACCTTTATGATGAATTCCTGCCGCTTCCACCAGCACGATACTCATAACCGCAAGTGCAATGGTAACATTCAAATCCTTCGTGGGTGATTTCATCCCAAACAGCCCGATGATATTGGATACTCCTATGTAAAGCAAAACCGTAATCAGATAGGGAACAAATGCCTTTCCTTTTGGTCCAATCATTCCTTCCACCAGACCGTTTAGTTTGGTATAAATAAGTTCTGCAATCGCCTGCCTTTTACTGATATGATCAATCTTTAAATCCCTGGTTAAAATCACGGCACCGATAATCAGAACAGCCATGATAATCCAGGTCACCACAACCGATTCCGATATGCCAATTCCACCAAAAACCGGAATTGTAAAGACAGTTTCACATTCCAGTTCGGTCATCAGTTTTGAAGCCAGATCTTCCAAGAAACCATCTCCTTTTTTACTTCAAATATCAGACAGAAGAATAAACAAAATCCTCAAAATATAGTATTTGTATCCCCTGCCAAAATCTATATGTAGTTTAACTCTTTTATTTTGAGAATGCAAGATTTGTGTTCCCGTTATTTGCCGATTAAAAAAGAAATATCTCACTTTTTATAATTCGCTACTTGGGGGATACAGCAAGTCGTCCTTGCAGAAAATGATATATCTTTGTCGCCTCGCACTTCGGTTTTTAGCTTTTCTAAGCGACATGCTCACAAAAATTTATTAAATGCCCGGTTTCAAAACTCAGACTTCGTCTTCAGACAGTTGAAACCGCGCATTATTTTTGTTCGCATTCGCCGCTAAGAAAAGCACAAAACCTCGTAAAAGTCGGCGAGCAAAGATATATCATTTTCTGCAAGGACGACTAACCCCACCAAGAATGTTAATCTACATCAAAACATCTTTAGCTTCTTTTTTCGTTTGTTTTGTATATACCACCAGTTTGTTGGATATATCACAGGTTGCTAAAAGCACATCTTCTATCTTATCCGCACCCTGTCCTTTCATCTGATTTTTCAGCCAGGCCTCATTGTTGCCGGTATGCTTGAGATTATCCCACATGATTTTTCCGTCGATAATCACATTAGCCACCATAAAATCCTGCGCAGGAGAAAGGTTGATATCCGAGGGGGTCAGAGGTCTGTCAGAAGCCTTTTCCAAAAAACTGATTTTACCGTTTCCTTCAAGCACAGCAGTCTGTATCTTACTCAGATCAAAATATCCGGAGATTCTGCATTGCTCCAAAAATTCCGTAACATCAATTTTTGCTTTTTTTAAGTGATTTCTGTACAACTCTCCGTTGTGGTATAAAACAAGCGGTTTTCCTTCGATCAGTCTACGTATTATCATAGATTTGGTTCCCAGCCAAGAAAAAGCCAGAGTTGCCAGTCCGTAAACAATCATTGCCGTAAGAGGCTGCATGAAATTCTTATCCAAAGCGGTTGCCATTTCTGCAGCAATCGAACCGATTGTAATACTGCTGATATAATCAAACATGCTCATCTGGGACATCTGCCGGTATCCCATCATCTTTGCCAAAATAAAAATGACAAAAAAGGATCCGAGTGACAGTGCAATAATATAAATGATTTCTTTCATATTTTTCTGTTTTCCTTAATTATCAAATCTCATATTTCACTTACGTCATTAATTCATAGCATTACAAAAAACAGAAAAAAAATACCTTATTTATGATTCATCCAGGGATGTTTCATCATAGTGTTCCAAAAAATGATGCTTGATTCCATCCTGTTTATACGCTATCACTGTATTTAAATTCACATTCTCCACACTACGGAAAATATTTTTTTCAATAAAAGAACTTTTTTTACTTAGTTCTTTAATCAATGCTTTGATTTCGGCACGCTTGGAATGCTGCTCATCCGGTGCATCCTTAGCCGTCATCTCCGTAAAACGACATGCACACTGAATAAAATGCAAATCATTGTACGCACACCAGTGAATAATATCCGCTTCCCGAATCAGATACATCGGTCGGATTAATTCCATTCCTTCGAAATTTGTACTATGAAGTTTGGGCATCATCGTCTGAATCTGTCCACCATACAACATCCCCATCAGAATGGTCTCAATCACATCATCAAAATGGTGTCCGAGTGCAATTTTGTTGCATCCAAGCTCTTTTGCTTTACTATATAAGTAACCGCGACGCATACGGGCGCAAAGATAGCAGGGGGAATCAATAATATCCACCACGGTTTCAAAGATTTCTGTTTCAAAAATTGTGATCGGAACATTTAAGATCTGCGCATTATCGCAAATTCTTTTTCGATTTTCCGGGTTATATCCGGGATCCATAACCAAAAACACGACTTCAAAATTCTTTTTTCCATGTCGTTCCAGCTCCTGAAACAACTTCGCCAAAAGCATGGAATCTTTTCCACCTGAAATACAAACTGCAATCTTATCTCCATCCTGTATCAGTTCATATTCATTGATTGCCCTCGTGAACGGACGCCAGATCTCTTTTCGAAACTTTTTTACGATACTACGTTCAATTTCACGTACTCTTTCATTTCCCATCATATTCTATATATCCCATTCATACAGACTATATCATCCGCACAGCATCCATTTATGTTGTTCTCCTATTCTGCTGCTTGCTGATAACGAACAACAAACTCAGAATCAACAGCTATTCTTCAAATAAGGGAGTGGAAAAATAGCGTTCTGCCGTATCCGGCAAAATCGTTACAACCGTCTTGCCTTCTCCTAACTTTTCAGCAAGCTTTAATGCGGCTGCCACATTAGTTCCGCTCGATATTCCGCACATAATTCCTTCCACTCTGGCTAAATCTTTTGCCGTCTGCAAAGCTTCCTCATCGGTCACGATATAAATATCCGAATAGATATTCTGATTCAGAATGTCGGGAATTATTCCGTCTCCAATTCCCATCTGCAGATGAGTCCCGATATTACCACCTGCTAAAATCGCCGCATTTTCCGGTTCGACCGCCCAAATTTCAATATCGGGATTCTGCGCCTTTAAGGTTTCACCGATACCGGTAATGGTTCCTCCTGTTCCAATTCCGGAACAAAAACCGTGAATCGGCCCTGCAACCTGTTCCATGATTTCCAATGCTGTATGGTTTTTGTGAGCCAGCACATTATTAGGATTCTCAAACTGTTGCGGCACAAAAACATTGGGATTTTCTTTTGCCATCCTGAGTGCAGTCTGAAGACACTCATCAATACAGGCACCTATATCACCTGCATCATGAATCAGAATCACATCTGCCCCATAATGTTTTACCAGCTTTCGACGTTCCTCACTGACCGAATCCGGCATAATGATAATGGTCTTATATCCTCTGACCGCACCGACAAGCGCCAGACCAATCCCCTGATTGCCGCTTGTAGGCTCCACAATAATCGTATCCTGATTGATTTTTCCTTCCTTTTCAGCTTTCCGTATCATGTTGTAAGCAGTTCTGGTCTTAATGGAACCACCGACATTCAGACCTTCAAACTTTACCAGTATCTCTGCATTTCCCGGCTTATTCAATTTATTCAGGCGAAGCATTGGCGTGTGGCCGATTGCCTCTAAGACATTATCGTAAATCATAAGTGTCCTCTTTCTTCATTTCCTCTTATATTGATAGTTTATGCAAGGCAAAATAAAACGCTCTGCGCTTTTTTCCATCATAACCGCAATAAAACAGACTGCTCTTATTATAAAAGCAGTCTGTCATTTTCGCAAGCATTCCAAAACGGAAACGTATTATTAATTATTATTCTGTCTATGATTCAAGTGCTTTAAAAGCCTCAGCCAAATCTTCTATGATGTCATCAATATGCTCTGTACCGATAGAAAGACGGATGGTATTGGGTTTAATACCCTGATCTAATAGTTCTGCCTCATTGCATTCGGAATGTGTGGTGGATGCAGGATGGATTGCCAGAGATTTCACATCTGCAACATTGGCGAGTAATGAGAACAACTCCAGATTATCAATAAACGCCTGTGCTTTCTTGGCATCACCTTTGATTTCAAATGTAAAGATAGAACCACCACCGTTAGGGAAGTACTTCTTGTACAGTCTATGTTGTTCGGGATCTGTGGATAAAGACGGATGATTTACTTTTTCAACCTGCGGCTGCTCGCTTAAAAACTTCGCAACCTTTAATGCATTTTCCACATGTCTTTCCACTCTTAAGGATAAGGTTTCCAGTCCCTGCAGGAAAATAAATGCATGAACAGGCGATAATGTTGAACCGGTATCTCTCAGTAAGATAGCCCGAATGTATGTTGCAAAAGCTGCGGGTGCTGCATTCCTTGCAAAACTTACTCCATGATAAGAAACGTTAGGCTCAGTTAACCAAGGGAACTTACCGCTTGCAATCCAGTCAAATTTTCCGGAGTCTACGACAACACCACCAATGGTTGTTCCGTGTCCGCCGATGAATTTGGTGGCAGAATGCACTACAATATCCGCGCCATATTCAATCGGTCGAACCAGATAAGGTGTTGCAAATGTATTATCAACAATCAACGGAATTTTATGTGCGTGTGCAATAGCGGCGATTTTTTCAATATCTACCACTTCTGAATTAGGATTTCCTAAAGTTTCTATTTCGATTGCTTTTGTATTTTCTTTAATAGCTGCTTCAATAGCATCATAATCAAACGGATCTACAAATGTTGATTCGATACCATAATCCGGCAAGGTGTGTGCCAGTAAGTTATAGGTACCTCCATAGATATTTTTTGCAGCTACAATGTGATCTCCCGCATGAGCAACTGTCTGTAATGCATAAGTTAAAGCTGCTGCACCTGAGCTTACCGCAATTGCGGCTACACCACCTTCTAACGCTGCAATTCTGCTTTCAAACACACTCTGTGTCGGATTGGTCAGACGACCGTATATATTACCTGCATCCCGAAGACCAAAGCGGTCTGCCGCATGTTCACTGTTATGGAACACATAAGATGAGGTTAAATAAATCGGAACTGCTCTTGCATCCGTAACCGGATCGGGACTTTCCTGACCTACATGTAACTGCTTTGTTTCAAATTTCAATTCTCTTTCTGCTCTTGTTTTCTTTGCCATTTTCTTATACCTGATTGCGACGGTGTCGCTTCCTTTCTTTTGCTTTGTTCAACCAATAGCCGTTTCCATTTATTGGTTGTTTTCTGTTGATAGTGTTATCATAGCATTCCCGTCTGCTTTTGTATAATACTCTAATTCGATATCTGGTTATAGTCTATCCCTATAACTTATTATCCTAATGCAACATCCAAAATCATCATCAGGGAAAAACCAAGCATAAATGTAATGGTTCCAAGATTGGAGTGCCGTCCTTCGGACATTTCCGGAATCAGTTCTTCCACAACAACATATAACATGGCTCCTGCAGCAAAGCTTAATAGATATGGTAAAAAAGGAATAATAACGGATGCCAGTAAAATGGTAAGCAATCCTGCTACCGGTTCTACAATACCGGATAAAATTCCCTGTAAACAAGCCTTAAACTTCGACATTCCGTTTGCACGAAGCGGCATGGAAACAATCGCACCCTCCGGAAAATTCTGAATGGCAATTCCCAATGCCAAAGCAAGTGCAGCCGATGCCGATATCGATACATTACCGGTCAGCCAGCCTGCATAGACAACGCCAACCGCCATTCCTTCCGGAATATTATGTAATACAACCGCTAAAACCAACATCGTTGTCTTTTTCATCGAACACTTCGGACCTTCCACCGATTCATCCAGATGCATATGCGGTGTCACCTGATCAAGTATCAGTAAAAAGAGCATTCCAAGACAAAATCCGACTACTGCAGGTACAAAAGCCAGTCTCCCCATATTTTCTTGTGCCTGATCCATGGCCGGTATCAACAAACTCCACACCGAAGCCGCAACCATAACCCCTGCCGCAAATCCGGTCAGAGACTTTTGTACTTCTTCTTTCATTTCATTCTTCATGAATAAAACCAATGTAGAACCCAGTGAAGTTCCCAAAAACGGCAATAATAATCCTTGTGCTATCATCCAGTTCATTTCAATCACCTCCGGTTTGTTTCAACTAACTCAATCATAATCTATCATAATTTCTTTTATTTTTCAAATGAAAAAAACCGCTTTTACCGGTCGTCCTTCTGTTTTTCTTTTTCATACCTGCCACACTGCTTTGTACCTGCAGCTAGCGCAAACCTCATTACGAAAGCCTCGTAAAATGTTTTGCGTTATATTATTTGGAGAGTGTGGCAGGTAACGAAAAAACCGTCAACAAACGAAAATGATAGGCATTCCGAATATTTTATGATATAGTAATTATTTGGAAAAGAAATGTCTGAATTGTAAAAATTTGGAAATAATAATATTAAGAAGCTATTACAAAAAATTGGAAGGAGCGAAACATGCTCGAATTAAAGAATATACACTGGAAAACTCCGGAAGGAGAAGAAATACTAAAAGGGATTGATTTAACGGTTCCCGAAGGAAAACTGACTGTGATCACCGGTCCGAATGGTGGCGGCAAGACATCCCTTGCCAAAATTATAGCAGGACTTTATGAAGTAAGTGAAGGAAATATTATCTATAATGGGGAAGACATTACGCATATGTCGATTACAGACAGGGCAAAAAAAGGGATTGCCTATGCATTTCAACAGCCGGTCCGCTTTAAAGGTCTTTCGGTGCGTGATTTGTTAGAGCTTGCCAATGAAGAAAAATTATCCGAGGATAAACTATGCGGTATGCTTGCAACGGTTGGCTTGTGTGCACAGGAATATATCGACCGTGAAGTTGATGCATCCTTATCCGGCGGCGAAAGCAAACGAATCGAAATTGCTACCGTCTTAAATCGAAAAGATGCCGAACTCTTGGTTTTTGATGAACCGGAAGCAGGTATTGATCTTTGGAGTTTTTCCAATCTGATCTCTGCTTTTGAATCAATCAAGAAAAACAGCAACCGTTCTTTGGTTATTATTTCCCATCAGGAACGCATTATGGAAATTGCGGACTATGTTGCAGTAGTTACCGACGGAAAAATCAACACCTTCGGTCCAAAAGAAGAAATTCTTCCCACAATTTTATCCGGGAACAGACAATGCTCCTGCCCATGCATTCCACTACAAAGGAGAGTTTATGATGAATGAAATAACAGAAAAACTCTTAACTGAGATTTCCGACTATAAGGGTGAATTTAAAGGTGCCTATAATATTCGTGAAGACAGTGGCTGTGTCGCCAGACAGTCATCCAAACACATCAAAATCACGGCAAAAAAAGACAAACCCGGTATTGAGATTCACATAAGTTGTAAAGAAGAGCAGGAAACCGTTTATATTCCTGCCTGTATCACGCACAGCGGAATCAGTGATACGGTTTATAACGACTTTATTGTAGAAGACGGTGCCGATGTTATCATTGTAGCCGGATGTGGCGTTCATTCTGACGGGAAGGAAGAAGCCCGTCACAATGGTATCCATCGTTTCATCATCGGAAAAGGAGCCAAAGTCCTTTATAAAGAAAAACACATCGGTACGGGAAACGGAACAGGCGAACGCAATATCGACCCTGTTACGGAAGTGGAAATGGCTGAAGATTCCTATCTGGAAATGGATACGATGCAAATCAGTGGCGTCAGTCATTCCCATCGAATCACCAAAGCGAATCTGGCTGCAGGTGCCAAACTGATTATTCGTGAGCGTCTGCTTACGGATCACGAAGAAAAAGTCAGTTCCGATTTTGATGTATCCATGAATGGAGATGACAGTGCTGTCGATTTAGTATCCCGTTCGGTAGCCAAAGGTAACTCTTATCAGGAATATCATTCCGTAATCCGTGGCAACTGTCGTTGTAGCGGTCATTCTGAATGTGACGGCATTCTTTCCGGAAATGGTGTCGTCAATGCAGCACCGGAGCTTCATGCAAGCAATATTGACGCTTCTTTAATCCACGAGGCTGCCATCGGTAAAATTGCCGGCGAACAGATCATCAAGCTCTGTACACTGGGGCTGACCGAAGAAGAAGCTGAGCAAAAAATCATTGAAGGATTTTTGAAATAAACCAATATGCTTTCTAAACGGCATAGCAAAACAAAAAAGGATGCCCGTTTTTGCAGTAGAAACAGTTCTTTTGCAAAACCGGGCATTTAATAAAATCAGTCATAAATTTTATGAAGCTTCTTCCATGAGGGCATCTGCGCTTTTAATTTCTTCCATGCCTTCATATCATCTTCTCTGTTTCCCAGCATCTTGGAAAAATCATCACTTAAATCTTCCATTTCACCAACTGCATTTTTGCAATGGTTGCTCATAGCAAGTTCTCCCATTTTTGTTCTTGTCATAACAAACAATTTTGGTGCCATTGTAAAAAATCGTTTGGGACCTCTTTTAAAATATACATCATTGCCTTTTGGCAAGATCATATATCCCATATCTTTCAATGCCATATGCGCTTCCCATACCGCATCCAACAACAACGTGATTTGTTTCATTTTGCACTGATACAGATTGCATTCTAAAATATAGGATAAGTAAGCACCCGGTAACACAAAAGCTAGATGACATTTGTACCACGAATCCATATCCGGCACCCAATTTAATGTATACTCCGTCTTTGCAAAGATTCCTTCCATCTTTTCTTTCAGCTGTGCAAAATTAGCACTTTCATCCTGTTTTGCAAAACTGTCATCATCCGCACCATCTCTTTTTTCTCCATCTGTCACAGGTCCGATAGTCATAGAACCGTTTCCAAAGCAGACGCTGACCATGTAACTGTCCGTACGTTCTCCACCGGTTCCCTGAAATCCAAACAACACTTCTTTCGGTTTCGCGGACTGTTCCCTTATGGTTTTTGCCATATATTTTGCATGCATATTATTTCCGACACAGACAATTGTATCTGCATCAGCTTCAATCAGTTCTCCCAAAATCGTCTGCAACTGTTTATACTGCATAACTGCAAAAATCACGTCATAATGCGCATCGCCAATCGCATCGGTTATGATTGGATAATCGGTTGTCACTTCTCCACCAAAATAATGATGCAAAACCAGACCTTCCCTGTCTAACAATTCTTTGCGCTTACCTCTTGCAAGCAGGGTTACATCATGACCGTTTTCACACAATACATGACACAAAAAGCTGCCAATTACGCCTGCTCCGTATACTAAAATCTTCATTTTTACTCCACTCCATAATTCTCCCGGATGAAAGAAATGACCTGCTTATAATGTGTAATCAATCGTTCATGATTCGATTCTACATATGTATAATCTTCACTCTTTACAGCCATCTCCATATCCTTCGCTTCTTGTGAAAAGTTTTCAAAACCAAATGTTAACGATGTTCCCTTTAATGCATGAACCGTAATCCGATACTGTTTCCAGTCCTTTTCAGTAAAATAGGTTTCCAGCTTATCCAATTGGTTATCCTGCGCAAACTCTCGAATCATTTCCAGATAAAAGTCCCGGTTACCGCCGCAAAACTCCAAGCCAATCTTTTCATTAATCTGAACCTGATATGCTTCTGAAGCTTTTATATTGGATGATGTTTTTTGTTCATCCTGTTCTTTTATATCGGATGATGTTTTTTGTTCATCCTGCTCTTTTATATCGGATGGTGTTTTTTGTTCATCCTGTTCTTTTATTTTGGTTGATGTTTTTTGTTTATCCTGCTCCTTTGTATCGGTTGTTCCATCTTCAATGGAATTGAGAGTATTCTGACACAGACGAAAGCTTCCTTTGGGAAGATTCCTGCAAAGCACATCATTTAACTGCTCCTGCGTATAGGGTTTTGACAAATAATCTGCAAAACCCAAATCCATATATTGTTCTTTCATGCCATGAATAGCATTGGCCGTCAGCATAACAATGGGAACTCCCTCATTCGGTCCGGGCTCGCTCCACATAATCTTAGCACATTCAATGCCATCCATAAGCGGCATCATATGATCTAAAAGAACCAGATCATATTTATTTTTCTTCCATGCTTCAATGGCCTCAGCACCTCTGGTACACATATCAATGGTCATTTCCGATTTCTTTAAAAATCCGGATAGTACCTTTAAATTCATCGCAACATCATCAACTGCCAAAATTTTCATTCCTTTGGCGACAATCCAGCTATAGGATTTTTTATCAGAAACGGAAGACTTTTCTTCCAAATGATATTCTGAAATCGGTTCATCAAAACGGATTGTCTGCTCCAGATGAATCCAAAAACAGCTTCCTTTTCCGTATTTGCTTTCCACACTGATTTCACCGCCCATCAGCTCTACTAAACGCTTTGTAATGGCAAGTCCCAGTCCGGTTCCCTCAATATTTCGATTATTGATTTCATCCATACGCTGGAATGCATCAAACAGTTTTTCTGCATCTTCTTCCTTAATCCCACGCCCGCTGTCTGACACAAAGATATAAAGTTTTATTATATTATCCTGTTCTTTTTCAAAATCAATCTTTAACTCTACGTAGCCGGTATCAGTATATTTGATGGCATTCGTCATCAAATTGGTAATGGCCTGTTGTAAACGGTTTTTGTCTCCGAATAGAAATCTGGGGATTAAAGGATTGACAACGACCCGTAAATCCAACGCTTTTTCATCCGCACGTTTTTTTACCAAAAGCAAGATATTGTCAATCATTGTTTTTAAGTCATAATCACTTTCCAGAAGCTCCATTTTCCCAGATTCAATCTTGGAAAAATCCAGAATATCATTGACAAGCGAAAGCAGCGTATGACCGGAACTATCTACATCTTTTGCATAGGATAAGATGTTTTCTTCCGAAGTTTCTCTCATAATCATCTCATTCATTCCAAGCACCGCATTGATTGGTGTGCGGATTTCATGGGACATATTGGCAAGAAACTGACTTTTTGTTTCATTGGCCACTACGGCACTGTTTCGCTCCCGCTGTATCTTCATCATCTCGGAAACGGTATCAACAATGGTAACTAACAACATCAGTCCCAGCCCCAAAGTTGCAATTGATATATCAAACGCCTTGTCATTGTTCATATAATTTAATACCTGAATTACCGCTACCACTGCAGCCAGTGCAAATGCAGCCGCCGAAACCCAGTAGTCTTTGATTTTTTTGTTAAAGATATCCCATATCATAGATACAACAATGATGGATAAAGTGAAAAACAGAACCAGCGCCATAATGATAAACAGTTCTGCTAAGTCTGATAGTCCACATGCATATATAATGGTACAGACCACAAGATCTAATAATGCCAGAATTTCAGCCGCATAATAGAATTTTTTGTAACGTTTTCCCTGCAGCTGATTCATATAATCTGCATAGGGAATCGGCATAATCATGACCATGAAAAAAGCAATATCACCGATAACAGAAACATTATCAAAAATCAATTGGCGGAAAGCCGAATTGGCGAAAATCCATACCGCAACCACAATGACACCAAGACTTAAACTTACCAGTTTCTGTTCCTTATAATATGCAATCCGGAAACCGAGACTAAGTATCAGCGAAAGAATCGCCAACGTAAGCATAATCACACCAATCACCAGAATGCGACCCTGTTCCTGTATCATATGCTGCCAAAATCCACCGTAACTGGCAAAGTAAATAAAATGAAAATCACCCAGATGCCGCTCAGGGCTTTTTGCAATAACCCTGATTGTCTTTCCGGCATCATCCGGTCCGATATCCACAAACAAATAATAGGTAGGGCTCACGTTTCCCATAAAACGGCTGTTTTTCGTTGAATACTCTTTACGAAGTTCACCATCTACATAAATCGTAAAATCCTGTTTGGCAGTCCTAAAAATCAGATAAGTTCCCTCTTCTATTTCCATGGGAAGGATATTTCTGATTTCTATCCTATTTTCATTTTTATAATCTGTTTTAATTTTCCCGGGAAGTTGAATCTGTTCGGTGCTGCCATCTGAAAAAACCTGTGTCCATGTGCTTTCATACATTGTACAGAAAAATGCTTCATCATCTCGCTCTGACGGCAGAAAGATTTCACCCAAAATGGCATATAGCAGAATACTGACCATTGCTAACACGCTACAGCACTTTATTATAAAATTTATCTTCTCGTACTTTTGGTTCATATGTATTTCCTGTTTTTATAAAGATTCCATTGCAAATTATGCTTCATTGACACCTACATTCATAATTATAACAAAAATGACAGCCTTAAAAAAGACTGTCATTTAAAATTTCTTATGAAAACAGGAATGAAAAAATTATTGAAGCGCTTTCATCAATTATTGCTAAACAAAGGTGTGGATAAATATCTGTCACCGGAGTCGGGAAGCAGTACCACAATATTCTTACCTTTGTTTTCCGGTCTTGCTGCCAGAATGGAAGCGGCTTTTAATGCTGCACCGGATGAAATTCCCACCAGAATACCTTCTGTTACGGCAAATCTCTTACCTTCAGCAAAAGCATCTTCATTCTCAATGGCAATAACCTCATCATAAATCTTTGTATTTAACACATCCGGAACAAAACCGGCTCCAATTCCCTGAATCTTGTGAGCTCCGGGTGTTCCTTTCGATAATACGGGGCTTGTTGCGGGTTCTACTGCAACCACTTTTACGTCCGGATTTTGTGATTTTAAATATTCACCGACACCGGTTACCGTTCCGCCGGTACCGACACCTGCTACAAAAATATCTACCTTTCCGTCTGTCTGTTCCCAGATTTCCGGACCTGTCGTTTTCTTATGTGCAGCCGGATTAGCAGGATTCACAAACTGTCCGAGAATAACAGAACCCTCAATGCTCTCCTTTAATTCCTCTGCTTTAGCAATCGCGCCCTTCATTCCCTTGGCACCTTCTGTTAAAACCAACTCTGCGCCATAGGCTGCAAGAAGATTTCTTCTTTCTACCGACATGGTATCAGGCAGAGTTAAAATTGCTTTATATCCTTTTGCTGCTGCAACAGCTGCAAGACCAATTCCGGTATTGCCGCTGGTAGGCTCAATAATCGTTGCGCCGGGTTTCAATAGCCCCTGTTGCTCTGCGTCTTCAATCATGGCCAGTGCAATACGATCCTTTACGGAACCTGCGGGGTTTAAGTACTCTAACTTGGCAAGAATCGTTGCATCTGTCACTCCTACATTGCTACTGTAATTACTTACCTCTAAAATCGGTGTGTTTCCAATTAATTCTGCTGCGCTTTTTTTAATCTGACTCATTGTTATTTCCTCCTAAAATTCCAATACTCAAAATGAAATAATTTTTTCTTTCAATGTATGTGTTGTTCTTTCGATTTACACTGTCAACTCACATGTGCTGCAATATCGGTGACAACATCGCATAGTCATTTTCATAATCTGCATAAGCTTCTCCTTTTCCCACTTTTCAAATAGGATTTGTTGTAATTAAATTTTATCCCCCCAAAAAAAGAATGTCAATACCAATACATCCTTTTCGTTATCTTTAAATGCTATCACTTGTTATAGGTATACCCTATAGCATTTTCAATTTTACCTTCTTTTTTAATACCAAAATCAAAAAAGATATATTTATGCTCTCACCATCCATTTTTCTTTGCCCAACAATTGAAAAAAGATATATTATTTTATTGAAAGTATAACATTTCCATCATGTATAAAACCAATACATATATGCCTGTTTGGATTTTATGACGGAAAAATCGAAAACCTTACTTCCCTTATCATATAATTCTTCTGCTATCGGGAATAAAATCTCAATACCTCCATGCGGAATATTCTTATCCTGCAAGAGGCGGATCCCTTCCAAAATCTCTACAATTCCGGCAACATCGTCGCTACCCAATACGGTCGTCCCGTCAGAAGTAATTTTTCCGTCTTCGTGGAAAACTGCTTTTTTGGAAGCACCCGGATGAACAGTGTCCATGTGTGCCACAAACAGTGTCGAAGTCCCCTCCCCGGTTCCTTTTAAAAAGCCATACAGATTCCCTGCATTTCCTCCATAAAATTCTCCGGCTGAATCCTCTGATACCTCAAACTTCATTTCTTTCAAAATTTTTGTTAAACAGTCAGCCATTTGCCGTTCCGAAAAACTGACAGAATCAATCGAAACCAATTCCTCAAACAATTCCCGGATTCGTTTTTCATTTGGATTAATCGTCTGCATGTTCGTCCTCTCCAATTCTTAACAACCGATATAATGTGGGGTCAAAGTCAAACTCTTTTCTGATGGCCTCAATCTCCTGTAAATACTTTTCTGCGGCATTTTTTGGCATCATCGCTCGCTTTACTGCCCGAATCATAATATTTTTAGGGGTAAGTTCAAAGTCAACAAATTCTAAAAGCTGTGTCCTATAACCACAATATTCTAACAGATTCCCCCGGATAGCATCCGTGGCAAGGGCGCTGAATCGTTCTTTAATAATCCCGTATCTGGATAAAATGCCCAGATTTTCCGGTTTCATCTGGCCGTTTAATTCATGCTGACAACAGGGAACCGAAAAGATCATGCGCGCATTCCAGGTAATGGCATTATATAAGGCAAAATCCGTGGCAGTATCACATGCGTGTAAGGTGATAACCATATCAACATCGAATGGAGCCTGAAAGCCATCAATATTTCCCATTTCAAAATGTAAATGATCATAACCATACTTTTGGGCGGCGCGGTTGCATTTTTCAATCACATCTTCTTTCAAATCCAATCCAATCATTTCTACGCCAAGATGCATGACCTCGGTTAAATAATAGTACACCACAAACGTCAGATAGGATTTTCCACATCCAAAATCAATCACATGAATACGCTCAAGTTTTTGTTTGGAAATCTCATCATTCAGTATTTCCAAAAAGCGGTTTAACTGCTTATACTTATCATACATGGCATTTACGACTTTTCCCTCTTTCGTAAATACTCCCATATCCATAAGCGGCTCGATTAGCATACCTTCCTGCAAAATATAATTCTTTTTCCGGTTATGACTCTCTTTTTCGGATACTGCCACAATTCGGTCGTTTGCGTTTTTATTTACCTTGTAATTACAGCTTCCCTTTTTGGAAATCAACAGCATATGTTCCTGCGTTTTCGAAAAAGCATTAATCTGCTTAAAGTTACCTTGTGCTAACTCAAGCATCTTCGAAACTACCATATCCGTCTGGATGTTTTCATGAAACACCTGCTTTTCAGTATATCCGGCAATCTGCCAGCCATCCTTTTTTGCTTCCAGCGTAATTTTTCTGACAGCCTCCGATTTTAGCCTCGGATTGCTGATAATCACCTTTTCAATCTCATCTTTAAAAATCAGTTCTAAATAATATTTTAAGTCATCCATAAGCGTAAATCCTTTTATTCGATCACAAATATATGCTATAAGTGTCGAAAGCGTCATTTGCAAAATTCGTTTTCGCAAATGACAAAATCATATAATCATTAAGCAATCCATTGCTATCATAGCATAACTATATCAAGGCTTTATCCTTAAACTTTAAGATTTCTTCCAGATACTTCTGTCCCAACGGACTGATATTCATTCCCTTACGAATGAGATAACCCACTGTCATAACTTCATCCGAATCCAGTTTCACGGCACAATATTCCGAACCGTTTAAATCCTCACAAAGAATCCCTGAACAAAGAGTATATCCCTTTAATCCAACCATCAGATTTAAAAGAGTTGCTCTGTCATTCGCACGAATTAACTGTTTATATTCATAAGTCGATAAAACTTCCTCCGCAAAATAAAAGGAATTATTACTGCCCTGGTCAAAAGCAAGGCAGGGATAGTCATTGAGTTGTTCTAAGCTAACCAGTTTTTCTTTCGCAAGCGGATGTTTTTTCCACATATAGGCATAGATACCACAGTTTAACAGCGGATGAAACTCCAGATTGTTCTCCGAAAAAATCTTGGATAGTACATTTCTGTTAAAATCGTTCAGATACAAAATTCCGAATTCACTCTTAAAATTCTTGACATCTTCAATGACATCATTGGTTCTTGTTTCGTATATTGCAAATTCATATTCATCCATGCCAAACTGCTTTACCATCTCTGAAAAAGCATTGACCGCAAAAGCATAATGCTGGGTGGATACACTGAACTTCTTTTTCAATTCTTTTTTGCTGACGTATTTCGCTTCCATCAGTTCATACTGCTGCACAGTCTGTTTCGCATAACCAATAAACTCTTTTCCTTCCGGAGTCACAGTAATCCCACGATTTGTTCTGCGAAACAGCTCAATCCCAATCTCATTCTCCAGTTCTTTAATGGCTGCCGATAAACTTGGCTGTGAAATAAACAGCTTTCCGGCCGCTTCGTTCATGGAATTGGATTCTGCTACCGTAATCACATATTTTAATTGTGTAATCGTCATACCGTTCTTATCTCCTTATCTGATGATCTCGCCATTTTCATTTATGTTCTTTAGTAAGTATATATCATGATACCAAACAGGCATTTGTTATAGTTATATTCTATAACAAATGCCCAAAATCTCAAGAATTATGATACTCTGCCAATTTGAGTAATTAAGATTCAGATGCCTTTAAAGCCTGTTCTAAAGCAATAGAAAGCTGATCAGGGCAAGATGTAGGACGAAATCCGCATTTTATTCCACGCAGTCTTTTAATAGCCTCGTCTACCTTCATACCGGCAACCAAAGCACCTACTCCCTGCGTATTTCCGTTACATCCGCCGACAAACTGCACGGATTTAATGGTATCCTGCTCTAATTCTACCGTAATATTCTGTGAACAAACTCCAACCGGTTTATATTGATAAATCATCACATTTTCCTCCTTTTTCAATCCTTGCATTTCTTTGATGCATACGAATTGCTCCGTTGCACTTTGCAAGCATGATCGGCTTTTGCACTTTCGACCCTTGCATCAATCACATTTTAAAATACAATGAGTGATTATTCAAGCACATGTTTTTCTTGCAAAACCCTTAGTATTTGCTCTGCCAAAACCGCATGTCCTTTCTCATCCATGTGTTCTCTGTCATCATCACTTGGATTTACAAAATCAGATGCTGCCAGAAAGTGAACCTGCTTTTGTTTTGCAATCTTTTGGTATTCCTCTTTTAATCCGATAGAAATATCCACCGATTTCTGACTAAATTCGGGATCAAACTGTTCTTCCCACACATCCTTTCCCAGATGTATCGGGGAAATAATCAAGATTTTTTCCGGCTCTATGTAACGTAACAATTCATCCACACACTGCGACACTCCTTTTGCAATGATATAGGGCGAATTGTGATAATAAGCTTTACAATCGTTGGTTCCAAGCATGAGAATGGCAGCATCAACCGGATACTGGGATTCTAAAATGAACGGAAGGGTTGCAAGACCTTTCCTGCCTTTTCTGTAAAAATCCTCGAATACGGTTGTTCTTCCACACAATCCTTCTTCAATGACATGTACATCTGAGCTGCCTAATTTTTCCTGCAGGATGCTGGTCCATCTGATTCCCCACGGATAGCGTTCCTTTGTTCCGGGGATTAACCCCCATGTATTTGAATCACCATAGCACAACAACTGTTTCATACTTTTTCCGCCTTTAACTTTTTTCTATCACTCCTTTGAAGCAAGCTACCCATTACCAAGCCAATGGCTTTTCTGCTTCAATGTTCTCTTCAATCTACACTATTTTATTGTTAAAGGCAATTATATATGTTTTTTAACTGGCTATAGTTTTTCTTTATATCGAATTGCAATATCAATTCGCTTCATTATTTATTTTTTCATTCACTTCCGCATTTTTACACCATATACCACATCAGTTCCTGCTTTTATCCTATTCAGCATCCACTTCATCTTTTACCGCAGCATATACCATTTTCAGTTCTTCCAAAACCATACAATGCGGAATTGTATTGTGCTTTACCGCCTCTATGCATTGTTCCAAATCCATCCATAAAACGGCATCCACTTCCTCGGGCTGAAGGATAAAATCTTTCTCATCCTGAGAAAGCCATAAAGCAAATACTCGTGAATATTGCCGGTCACAAAATACCTTTCCGTTAAACTCATCATCCCATAAAACCAGACGATCTCCACAAAAAATCAAGTCTTCTTCAGATGCATAAACACCAAGCTCTTCGTTTAGTTCACGCAGAGCCGATTCCACATATCCACATCCTGCCGGAATATGACCTGCACTTGAAATATCAAAACATCCCGGAAAGGACTCCTTATTTATGCTTCTTTTTTGAAGAAGAACCTGAATTTTTTCTTCTTTTTTCCGTACAATCCAGACATGGGATGTCCGGTGCATAATTCCCTGTGTATGCGCTTTTTCTCGTTCAACCGTCTGTCCGGTCGGATTCCCGCATTCATCAACAATATCCAGTATTTCTGACATTCGCTATCTCCTTTTGAATTTAGCAGTTTCATTCCTGCCTGCTTTTAGCAACTGCCGTTTCTACCTGCTTTTTCCCTAATTCCGCCAGTCGTTATTTCCGCCGCTTTACAGTATTTTCCCACCGCCGATTACAACATCTTTGTCATAAAATACCACTGCCTGACCTGCTGTTATGGCCCTTTGTGGTTCATAAAAGGTCAGGCGGACTTTTCCATCTTCCAAAGGTTCCAACAAAGCATCCGCTTCTTTTTGTTTATATCTCGTCTTTGCTTTGCATTGCATCGGCTCAGTCAGTTTTTCAATCGAAATCCAGTTTAAATCATTGGCTTCCAGCGTTGTTGTAAACAAATCTTCATTTCTTCCCAGAATGACCCGATTCTTTTCCATCTCTTTTTTTAGCACATACATAGGTTCTTTTAAAGAAAGACCCAGACCTTTTCTCTGTCCGGTTGTATATCGAATTAAGCCCTTATGCTCGCCTAATACTTCTCCTTCTTTGTTTACAAATTCACCATGTGGAAATTCCTTTTCACAATACCTTTCGATAAAAGACGCATAATCACCATCCGGCACAAAACAGATATCCTGACTGTCCGGCTTATTCGCATTTACCAAATGCATATCCTGCGCCATCTGTCGTATCTCGGTCTTATGATAATTCCCCAAAGGGAAGATTATGTGGGCAAGCTGCTCCTGAGTCAGATTGTATAGCACATAGCTCTGATCTTTGGATTCATCCAGTCCTTTTTTTAAGAGAAAACGACCGGTCGTTTCATCTTTTTCAACCCTTGCATAATGGCCGGTCACGACGTAATCATAGCCTAACTCATACATACGGTGCATGAGCTTTGCAAATTTCATATAGCGATTACATTCAATGCAGGGATTTGGTGTTCCGCCTGCCATATAAGTATCGACAAAGCGTTGAATGACTTCTTTATCAAAATCCTCACTGAAATTCAGAACATAATAAGGAATATCAAACGACTGCGCAACCGCCCTTGCATCAGCCACATCAGAAATCGAGCAACAGGTCTTTGTCGCATCATCCCGAACATCCTGATTATCATACAGTTTCATCGTGATTCCCATACAGTCATATCCCGCATTTTTCATCAAATAAACAGCCACTGAGGAATCAATTCCTCCACTCATGGCAATTAGTGCTTTCTTTTTATCTGTATTTCCTTTGATAGAAGCCTTTTCCTGATCCGTTCCCTGTTTTATTTCCTGTTTCATTTTTTCTTCCATTTCCCGCTTTATATTCTGACTTATTTCCTATTTCATAATCTGATGCTTTCTCTGTTTATTTCCAAATCCATATTCATCTCTATTTTGCCGCTTTGAGAATTTCTACAATTCCTTTCGCAATCCTTTCGGATAATGATTTTTTAGTTGTCCGTTTGACAATTTTCCCCATCCTGCCGGAAAACCCTCCACGCAGACCATACAAAATCCCTTTTTTTCAAAAATATCATCTACCGTTTCGTTCGCAGATGCAAACAATTCTCCTTCCTGTATAAAAAAGCTCTCTCCTCTAAAATAGCCGTTTACTCTGCTATCATCAAGCGGCAAATTCACATAAAGCTTTACATCTTCCTTTTTTAAAGCCATAGCCAGTGCATGTGCCGGCTCGAAACGATCCTTTTTGAAAGTTCCAATCTGAAGCCCGGGACGTTCTACTTTTATTCCGGTAATAGAAGAAATCCCCTGCGGAAGCGCATACAAATTATCTCCATACAGGATATATTGTACATCGGAAAATCTTTCTATCACTTCCGTTTCCAGAGTTTCCCGGTATACCGTTTCCAAGGATTGTTTTTGATCTTTGGTCAAATTGTCACCGGTTCCTTTTTTTGACGTCTGTTTTCTTTTATTTTTCTTTTTGGACTGTGTAATCACCTGCTCTGCTTTTCCATTTTCACAACAGACAATCGTATCATCCCCCAAATTCTGGCAGGTCTCTTTTTTCTTTAATACAGCGACATAATGACCTTCGCCATGCAGTTTATGAGGCCACAAACGATACGTGTATTCCAGTCCAAAACCATTCCCGTCTTCATTTGCCCAATCCGGTCTGGCCGAATCAAAGAAAGGTGAAGCCACTCTTTCAATTTCAAAATCGGGATGTATTTTTAAAAAATGAGCAATCGACATCTCATCTTCTTCCGGTGAAAAAGTACATGTTGAATAAACCAGATATCCTCCCGGTTTTAGCATCACAGCGGCTTTTTTCAGAATATCGGCCTGTCTTTCAGCACACATCTTAACAGAATCCAAACTCCACTCTGACATGGCATCCGGATTTTTCCGAAACATTCCCTCGCCACTGCAGGGTGCATCCACTAAAATTTTATCAAAAAAGACCGGAAAATGTGCCGCCAAAGCCCCCGGCTCTTCGTTGGTTACCAGCGCATTTCCGATTCCCATCCGCTCTATATTCTGCGAAAGAATTTTGCATCGGGCCGGATGAATCTCATTAGCCACAAGCAACCCTTTTCCCTGTAAAGAAGCTGCAATCTGTGTTGATTTTCCGCCGGGCGCGGCACATAAATCCAAAACGATTTCTCCCGGTTTGACATTCAAAAGACCGGCTGCCGACATCGCACTCGGTTCCTGAATATAATATAACCCCATTTCATGAAAAGCATGCTTTCCCGGACGCAGATTAGCATCATAATAATATCCATTCTCCGTCCAGGGAACATGAATCATTTCATCCATTCCCAACATCCCCAGTACGAAATGGTGAAACGTTTCTTTCTCTTTCACATCATTGGAATGCAGTTTTAGAGAATTTATACGCAATGCCTGATATCTTTGATTTTCATAACAATCTATAAACGATTCCCACTCGTCTTTGAGCAGGCGTTTCATCTTTTCTTCAAAATCCTTTGGTAAAACAAACTCTTCCATATTTGATTCCTGTTTTTCTTATTTATCCTGTCACATTATAATAAATCAGTTTTTTAAAAGCAATTGCTTCAATGTTAGCCATTGCTGTCCTGCCTTCTCACATTCTTGCGATTTACGAGAATTTCAATAATATGCACAACCGTCATAACCGTCAATATACCGGCAGAAATCAAAATTGCATATCCCAGTGTCCGCAATCCGTAAGCTGTAAAATTTTCCCAATCTTTTGCAATGGCATAGCGCATCGTTGCATACAGGCTACCACCGGGGATTAAAGGTATCGCTGCCGTAACAACAAAGACTGTTACCGGACATTTCAAAGTCCTTGCCAGAATCTGTGCAAAGATAGTAACTGCTATTGCACCAAAATAATAGCCCCAAAAATCCGCCAATCCTATAGTTTCAGTGGCAATCACAATACTCCATCCCATCATGCCAACCAGGGCACAAAAGGTTAACCTCTTTCCTCTGACATTAAACCAAAGACTATAACCTAAAGCTCCCAGTCCGGCCGTTAAAATCTCCACCCACAGGATGGTCGGTGATACTTCTACCTCCGGTGATGCAGTTGCAGCAAACCCCCATGCAATAGCGATGCTTAAAACAATAGCCTCACTGGACCTGAGCAGCCCCGACATGGTATCTCCACTAAAAACATCCCGGATGGCACTGGTCAGTCCAATTCCGGGTATCAAAAGCATAATATTTCCAATATTGATCATAGCCGGATGAACCGGAAAATTAGCGGCAAAAATCAGATTTGATAAAAGTCCACCCAAAAGACTGCATAAAACAACAGCCAGATATTTATTGACCTGTACCCGGTTTAGTGCAGCTTGGACAATACATAATACAACACCGATCATAGCCGATATGATACCATCCAGCATGCTTCCACCAAAAAAAACAGAAAACGCAGCTGAAATCAACGCAAAACAGCCAATGATTCCCCAAAACGGATAATGCGGCACTTCTTTTGCTTTCTGAAGTTCGTCACGAAGTCTGGCCGGCGACATTTTAAATGCGCAGGCACGTCTCGATAAATCATTCAGTTCAGACAAAACTGTCATATCGAATTTCGATGTCAAAATTCGTCTGGTCTGCGTAACCACGCCCTGTTCACCAAAATCTGCCGTGGCAATGATACAAGTGGTAATGGAAAAAACATCCACTTTTTTTGCCCCATATGCCTTACATAAGCGGCAGATCGTATCTTCCACACGATTCACTTCGCCACCGCATATCAACATCTGCTCCCCTAAATCAAGGGCAGCCGATAATAATTGTCCTGTTTCTGTACTCTGTTTTTCCATACTGCTTTCCATTGTCATATGATTAATTCCGTATTTGTTGTCCGATTTATCAATAATAATATGATGTTAGGGCAAAAGGTATTTTGTCTCCATGATACCAACAGATTGCTACAAACTTTGTGCTCTCACAATTCTAAAACACTCGAAATTTGCCCCAATCGAACCATTTTCTATTCTACCATATGACATTGAAAAAAGCTCTAACAAATTCTATTTTTCAATATGTGTATTCAAATACTCCTGCACAACACTTTTTGGCATCATACTTCCGCCTGTAGCCCAGATAATATGCGTAGGCTGTTGTCCATTCGCAGTGTATCGTTTCAGGTATTCCGCTGCCAGAGGTTTCTGAGGCATTCCCTTATAGCCGGCAAATGCCGCACAGGAAGAAGGCTCAATCACTATTTTATCATGACGGTACAATATCCTCATATAATCGAATAGTTCGGCATCCTCTACCGTAAATATACCACTGACAAGAAGTTTCATCATCTCTGTTACCAAAGAAGAAGCCCGCTGTACTGCCAGACCATCTGCCTGCGTCCGGCCGGACAGTCCGAAATCTTCTACCGATATCCGGTCGCCTTTTTTGGAAGCCAATGCAATATACATGCACGGTGCCTGTGTCGGTTCCACAAAGAAACAATGCACATTATCGCCCCAGATCTGTTTTAATCCAAAAGTAATGCCACCGGGAGCACCGCCTACTCCACAAGGAATATAGACAAATAACGGATGATTCTCATCTACCGCAATTTGCGTTTCTTTTAATTGTCGCTGTAAACGCTCCCCGGCCACTGCATATCCAAGAAACAGATTCTCCGAATGTTCGTCATCTACAAAATAGCTTCTGTTGTCTGCATCCGATGCTTTTCTGCCTTCCTGTACGGCTTTACAATAATCTGTTTCATATTCTATTACTTCTACGCCGTTTGAACGCAAAAGTTCCTTTTTCCACTCTTTGGCATCCTTGGACATATGTACAATTGCATGATAGCCAAGTGCTGCACTCATAATACCGATACTCATTCTCAGATTTCCGGTTGAACCAACCTGTATCTTGTATCCGGAAAAGAAATCCCGATAGTCTGCCAGTTTTCCGTAATCATCCGAAATCGTTATAATTCCTGCATCTAAAGCCAGATCTTCCGTATGCTTCAATACCTCATAGATACCGCCTCTTGCCTTGACACTTCCTGCAATGGCAAGATGACTGTCACATTTTAGATACAAATCTCCCTTCGGCATGTTTTCGCCTAAAGCCTCTTTGGTTTCATTGATACACAAAAGAGGGGATTCTATCAGCCCATTATTCTCACTTGTTTCCGGGAACAATCTCATGATAAGCGGTGCAAACCGTTCTAACCGCTCAGATGCCTCTCTGATTTCCTGCTTGCCGAGCCGCTGTTTTCCTTCTACCTCATCAAAAGATTTTCTATCCGGATTTTCCCAATAACTTTCTTTTGCTTCCCTGATATCCTTTTCCCAATCCTGCATCATGATTCTCCTCTCTTCTCAAAGCAGACACATCGTTTCCCATGCCATTCCATAATATCTGCATTTGGAAACCTCGTCAAATTCCCATGATATGTAACCCAATTTTCCACATTTCTATCAATTCTTTACGAAATACTTCTCTGACATCTTTTATTCCCTGTTCTGTTAAAAAGCAACAACAAAGAGGGCAGATTTTCTGCCCTCTCCGGTTCAAAGCTTTTTTATTCATTTATAACAAGATTTTTAAAATTATAGATGCCCAGAGGCGTCTGTACAGCTCCTGAAACTTTATCACTTACTGCCAAAGTAAACGGTGTACATACAAAAGGAATATTGGGACAGCTTTCTGCCGTGATTTCCTGAATTTCACCATATTGTTTTGCGCGGACAGATTCGTCCATTTCCTGATTTGCTGCAATACACAATTCTTCTACTTTTTTCTGATCGTCATCATTCCAATAACTGTAGAAGCAGCTTGTCTGATCATAAATACACCATAAACCTGCCAACTCGGAGGTATCCGTCATATCTCTTGTCAGATAACTGAGAAACACATCATAATTTCCATCTTTCCAATCCTGTCTGATTGTAGCATAATCCAACTGCTGTATTTCCAATGCAACACCAATTTCTGCCCACTGCTCCTGAAGCATGGTTGCAACTGTCAAATTGGTACTGTCGCCACTTCCTACTTCAATCTTAATGGATATACCATCCGGATATCCCGCTTCCTCCAAAAGTGCTTTAGCACCTTCTATATCAACCTTTGATTCGGGAAGATTTTCATTATAATGCGGAGCGGCAGGTGAAATATAACTTTCTGCAACTTTGGCATAACCGAAATATACTGCCTCATTGATTGCTTCTTTATTGGTAGCCAGTTTCAGTGCTTTACGCACTCTGGGATCCTTTAAATATTCACTTTGACAGTTTACAATGACATACTTGATTTCCGTCGAGTCAAACAAATTTACAGTAATACCATCTTGTGCATCCTCTTCTGCGATCCGGCTGTAAGGAATTTGTGATGCCATATCCACCTGTCCGCTTTCAAGCTGCATGATTCTGGTGTTGTCATCTCCCACAACCAACATATCCACTTCATCTACCTTTGGACATCCTTCTTCCCAGTAATAAGGATTTTTAACAAATATCATTTTTTCTCCTTTGCCCATTCCTGTAGAATAAACGGCCCTGTTCCTATGAGACTTTCAGCAATTCCTTCGTCGCCAACTTCCTCACAGTATGCTTCCGGCATAATGGAACAGCTAAACAATGCCAGTGTAGACAACAAAACCGGAGATGCATATTTCAAATTTATCTTCAGGATGTTATTACCTTCATCTTCCATGGAATCAATCATATCCAGCATACCAATCCACGGTCCATCCATTTCTTTTGATCGTGTGATACTGTAAATACAGTCTTCTACCGTTACACTTTCACCATTGGAAAACTGAATACCATCCCTAATATGAAATGTATAAACCAGTCCATCTTCCGATATCTCCCATGTATCCGCTACAGCCGGAATAATTTCTTTTCCGTCATCAGAGCTGGCAACCAGTCCTTCCAACATCATATTAATTACCCAGATATCATTATTATCAGATGCCAAAACCGGGTCCAGCTTTTCCGCATCCTGCTCTATCGCCCCATTTTAACCACACCGCCGGACTGTCCGTTGTCTGTGCCCGCTGTTTCAGATGCTTCGCTTTCTACTTCCTCTGCTGTACCTTCCGGCGTTTGTGATGTACTGCTGCCGCAGCCTGACAACATCATTGCCATTGATAGCAAAAGAGCTACTACTCTTTTCATGCTTTTTTTCTTCATAAATTTTCCTCCTAGCTTTCTGTACTAAAAAAGCGATGACGCTTTACCAAAAGTCGTCATCGCTTTTTGTTATTCGGTATTATATACTCAATTCTTTTTAAAATATTGTAAATTTTCGACATCTTCACAGTTACCTATTTCTTTTTTCTGGAAATCTGCACACATGCCAATGTAAAGAATACAATGGCTATTATGGTCATGATTCCCATACTGCATGAAGCGGATACTTCCCAACTTCCGAACAGATAGACCATTCCCAGCTCTTCTTTAATTTCCTGAACGATTTCGCTTGGAACTTTTGCAAAAGAGACATCCATGACAGATTCCATCATCACATTTCTGAAAACCAAAGCCGCATGCGAAACCGGAAACAGCTTAACCAGCCACTGCACCCCTGCCGGATAAGAACCGATAGGCAGATAAATTCCGGTTAAAAATCCGATCAGCGTTCCTATAATGGTATTTGCCGTGGCAAAAGCATTCATACTGCGAAACAGCGATACCAAAAATAACGCAATAGCCGTATTCATCAACGAGGAAACCATCGAAATGCCAAGCACCTTTAAAGTATTATGTAAACTGATCATTTTTCCACCGTTTACAACAATATAGATTTCTGCCACGACAAATGCAATCCATGTCATAATCACACCTACTCCATAGGCGCTGATCATATAGCCGCCCGCAATCTGCCACCGTTTAACCGGTGCTACAAAAAAATCCTTTTCGATATGCTCATACTTATCCCGCACCATAGTTCCCAGCATACCCAGAGTGGTCGTCATACTTGTAATTGCCAAAACCCCGGCCATGACCCAGTTATCCATCAGTTCGTCAGCTCGCTCGAATTCTTTTAATTCACCCTTATATACATCTCCCAAAAACAATACATAAAGCGCAATCACAATAAAAACCGCCAAAAGCGAAAACAAAACGGTTGATTTGTCCCTGATATATAATTTCAAATTCCTTTTTGCAAATGCTGTCATTCTCTGATCTCCTTTCCGGTAATCCCCAAAAACACATCATCCATGGAACCTTTTACCACAGTAAAGCCATCCAATACCGGCTCAGCTTCTTTTAAAATTGCCATGGCATCCATGGTATTTTTCAGTTCTATTTCCAACAGATCTGCCTTTTTCGTATAAACGATGTTCTTTTCTTCCAACATTGTTTTTAACTGCTCCATATTTTTTCCTTTTAACGAAAGTTTATCCTTTGCATACTGTTCCTTTAGTTCAAAAGGTGTCCCTTTTGCAGCCACCATACCATTATCCACAACTACACAATAATCGGCCTCTTCCGCCTCTTCCATATAGTGCGTAGTAAGAAAAACCGTCATTCCCTGTTCTCTTTGCAGTTTTTTAATCGTATCCCATACATTTTTTCTGGTCTGGGGATCCAGCCCTGTGGTAGGTTCATCCAAAAACAAAATTTTTGGGGTATGCAACAATGCTCTTGCAATGTCTGCTCTTCTCCTCTGCCCACCCGACAATTTCCCATAAGGGCGCTTTAAAAGATTTCCAATCTCAGTTGCCGCCGCAGCGTTTGCCACAGCTTCTTTCAGTTCTTTCCCTCTTAAATTGTAGAAACTTCCTCTTAAGCTCAGGTTTTCTTCCACAGTTAACAACCGGTCCAGAACACTTTCCTGAAATACCACACCGATACTGTCCCTGATCTTACCGTCCTGCTCACCAAGCTTATAGCCATTTACCAGCACTTTACCTTTATCCGGTTTTAAAAAAGTGCAAATAGAATTGATTGTGGTAGATTTTCCGGCTCCGTTAGGTCCCAGAAAAGCAAATAACATTCCCTGCTCTACATTGAAACTGACATCCTTAACCGCCCAGACATCTCCATAGGATTTACTCAAATGATTGACCTCAATGATTTTTTCCATGTATCTCTCTCCCTTCGTGTGCTCAATATAAACCATCTTTTTTCTCCGGTAAATACCACAAAAGACAAGTTGCTTCATGCTTCCCTTAAGTTGTAAAAAAAGAACGGTAAGTTGCTTCCTTACCGTTCTTTCTTCTCTCTATCTATCATTTACATTTTTCTCAAATTTACATAGTCTATCACAAGCAAGTTCTTAGTTGGATAACAATGTAATAACAGACCAATTATGCAGACGCTCTGCCACGTTTCTCACATAGTTTGCAATCTTTGTGGGACGGCAGCCACCCTTGCAGAATTATATATATCTTTGCCCGCTTCATACTTCGGTTTCCGAGTTTTTGCTTTCCAGTTTTCGCTCCCGCAGTTTCGCATTAATCTTCTTTACTTCTAAGATATCCCCCGCAAATGCCAGTCCCCGTACCATAACATAAACCGCCATAACCAAGACGAAAAAGAAAATTCCTTCCGTAAGCGTATGATACATACCCAGGATGCCGGCAAAAACGAGCAATACGGTTTCCAACAAAATAAAATGCAACAAAAGCCGGATATTCCATTCCTTTTTACTCAGTTTCCTTTTGGAGCAGAAAACCAAAGACGGAAGATCTCCCACCAACGCAAATAAAAACATATATCCGAAATAGTCCAGCGAAAAGGTAGCATTTCTGTCAAAAATCATGCAAAACAGATAGGTTGCCATCATCGAGCCACCATAGATAATCGGATATCCCAAAATGATTTTTCCGATAATTTTCTTTGGTTCCATACGCCATCCACCTCCTATAATCCCAATAACTTCTTTAATGCAGGCACATACCCTCTGGAAACCATCAGTTTCTCGCCATTATCCATATATGCCTCGAATCTGCCGCTAAAAGAAGGTTTCACATGAGAAATCTTCATGGCATTGATTACCGTTGACTTGGATGCCCGGAAGAAATGACTTCCCGCTGCCAGTTCTTCAAATTCATACAGTTTCAGCTTTGTTTCATAAACTTCCGTTTCACAATATAAAAAAGATTTTTGATCTACTGTATCAAAATAGTAAACATCTTCCAAAGACAATCTGTGGATTTCTTCTCCCTGCATTCCAATCAGTTTCTCGCCTGCCGTTTTCAACTTATGCAACAATGCCATAACTTCTTCATTCATGCCATGACATCGAATCACAACTTCCTCTTCTTTAGACTTTGGAATTTCTTCAATGGAAATTTTCACCAGTTTTCCTCCTGCAGTCTCCTTTGAGCCTCTCCATGCTGTCAACTTTCCTCTTTTTTCAGTATAAATCTCTATACATCAATTGAAAAGTATTTTATGATTTCCCAAATTCTCCTGCCCATTCAAATCCTTTTTTAGCCACAATCACCGCAATGATTTCATTGATAACCGCTGCGGCAGCAATTTTATTGCATTGCAATTTCCTCGTCGCTATAACCCCGATGAAACCGTTCTTTGTACTACTGTTATGATACTGTCTGTGATACGAAAGTCTCAATACTATCAGCCTTAATCGCGATTTTAAACCAGCTTTTTAACATATCGATATCTGTAACTGCATTGATTTTCTCCACTATATCGTCCGATACAGTTCCTAATTCATTTAATGCATCCAAAATATCTTCTCGACGTGTCGCAAGTGTTGCCTCTGCACGGCCTTCTGCACGGCCTTCTGCACGGCCTTCTGCACGGCCTTCGGCATGACCCTCTTTACGAGCCTCTGCCTTTGCTTCCATTGTTTCAAAATCAATGTATTCTCCCCATGTCATATACCGATACCTCTCTTCCGGTGACGATTTTACCTTCGTCACATACTCATGTAACTGCTTGGTTAATTCTGTTGTTGCGTTTTCTTCGGTACTATTCTGGATATATTTAAGCAGGGCATTCAGTTCGTCGTCCTCATCATTAGGCGAACTGGTGTTGAAATAGTAATGATCCAATCCGTCCGGATAGGGAATGGAAATATCCTCTTCACACATGTTGTGGAAATGATATTTTGCCTTCCCCTTGCCAAAAGGATCATAGTCCAGAATGTTAATCACACATAAATTCGGCAGATTATCAAAATCCTTTTCACCTGAATACAGGTTATGGGCATCGATCTTTGCCTGATTGAACCGGTTTCGCTTAAAAAGATTGTCTGAATTTTTGTGATGTGGTTCGAAATCATAAATCTTTTCCGGTAGTTCATTTTCTTCCGGTTTGTGAGGGAATGATTGTAATTCCACATCCATCCGGATTCCTCGCTTGGCCAGGCCAATTCCAGGAACAATCTTTTCGGCATGGATCCGTACATATCCGACTTTTTCATGCAAAAGCCCTTCAGCTAACAGTCGTCCGCATGCCGGTCCGCATTTCAAATCAGATGCCACTGACAGTACCAAAAAACCGTCAATCAAACTTAAGTCTTCAAAATCTTTATTACTCATTAAAACCTCCTTACCGGCGGAGCCATGAGTAAAAAGAGATTTTCAAAACAAATCTAACTCCGCCAACATATAAAAATATTTCTCTGTGAAAAATGTTGGCGAATGCCAAGATATTGCTGAAGATGTGATTTACAGCAGATGTTTTCACTTAAGATAGTTTGTATTATAATTTCAAAAGATCTATATGTCAATAGGTTTTTCAAATATTTATAAACGAATTTCCGTCAATCTTCTAAAAAGGCGCAGAACCATAAACTTGATTCTGCACCTAAAACTTTTTATATATGCAACTGCACGATAACATCAATCATACACTAACAACCCATCAAATACCTGATCGGCATCCATCCCCATCTCATCCAAATAAGGAAACATTGCATCTGCGCGGTTTTCATCATAATGCACATAGCCTTCTATTCCGTTTGGTCCATGTACCAGTACCCAGTTTTGTCCAATGCACTCTTTAAAAAAGACCTTGCTGCCACTTGGTATAATGAATGTTGCCGAATCCGGATCCATCGTGTAATGTAATGGCAGGTCATTTAGCAATACATGTACTCTGGGCATATCATAATGGCTTTCATCGCCCGTTTGTAATTCCAGACTTTTGTTTTCATAATCATACCAGTAATACACGGTATATTCATGCACATCCAAAGTCATACATCTGCTATATCCGATTACACCTCCGGACACAAAACCATTTTGAAATCCCATCTGCTTCATCGGAAATCCCGGCACACTGCCAATCGTCTGTAATCCATCCGTCTCATCATATACAAAGAAATGTGTGACAGGGTCATCACTGGGACCATAATCGGCAATGGCAATTTCCAGACCGTCAAAGAATGGCGAAATGTCGGTAATATAGAAATGTTCGTCTTCCGGTACATCCATATAGATTTGAAAATCTTCTTCCAGATCATAGGCTATACCATCGACAGTCAAACAACCTTTTGCATTACCATATGTTTCTTCGGTCACCTGATATAAAATGGTATTCTTTTTTCCATTTCCGCTTAAGTCCGCAGATACTTTCTTTCCTACTTTTTCTTCCAAAGGATAGAGACTTTGTGATGCCGTTTTATCTTCCATCTTCTTAAAAAGACTTACATTATCTTTTTCAATCTGCGAAAACTCATCTTCCGAAAAAGAATCTCCCCTGTCTTCATACCATGTATATTTTTCAAAATACGACTGCAGATATCCATTTTTAAAATGGTAACCATGTCTGGCATAGATTTCATTCCGGGCAAGCCACAAATCATTTTCTCCCATATTCAAAAGCATATCTTCTGTCAAAGGATAATATTCACTCATCGGAAATACATATTCGGATGCATTTGTATGAATCTGCGGTACATCAATTACGATGGAGGCTTTGATCTGCTCTAAATCCTGCTGCAAAAGTTCATAATCTTTGGCAACCTCCTCATCCTCACAATCATACGGAACATCCGTCGGCGTTCCAAAATAATAGATTTTATCCTTTGTATAGGAAAGGGCATAGGCACCGGGAGCATCTATGTAAGGTGTATCGGAAGAATAGATACTAAACAAAAATCCCCAGCCCTCGTTCTTATCATCCGATGCTTTTTGAAGAACCGAAAAACCGTTGTCATCATCATGTTCTCTTATCACATAACGCTTTTCCCATGATGCCGGAAAAGTTACGGTTATTTCTTTGTAGGTATATAAAATATCTTCTCCTGAAGCATTTGTCGGATCTATCGTTTCTGCCTTATCTTTATCAAAACCGGTTTCTTGTAAATCAGCATCTTTTATCTGTCCATTCTCCTCATTCACAAGTGCATCCTTGGTTGTCGGCTCCTGCAGATTGGAAGTATCCGTATCTGCACCACATCCGGTCATCAGTCCCACAATCATTAAAACTGGTAAAACATGATGTAATACTTTTTTCAAATTAATCTCCCCTTTTCAAACTACAGCTAATTTAAAAACATTGTACTAGTATCATCATATCAGAATATCCGTTAAGAAACCACCCACTATTCTGAAGCATTTTACATATCTTTTCACTAATTATTCTATTATCTTATAGACAAAACCGGTCAGATACGTATTATCATATCTGGCCGGTTATTTCATATTCTATATATTTTTCTTTACTTCCTCTTCCGGTTTCAACTATCCATCCGAAAAGCAGATAAACTATTTCATTAGTCATCATTTCTTCACATGAAACGCATTCAGTCCGGGATAGACTGCTGCCACGCCCAGTTCCTCTTCAATTTTAAGCAATCGATTGTATTTCGCAACTCTCTCACTTCGACAGGGGGCTCCTGTTTTAATCTGGCAGGTATTTAATGCTACCGCCAAATCGGCAATGGTCGTATCCTCTGTTTCCCCGGAACGATGTGAGGCAATTGCCGTATATCCGGATGCGTGTGCCATTTTGATAGCCTCAAGCGTTTCTGATACGGAACCAATCTGATTTAACTTGATTAAAATGGAATTACCGCAGTGCTTTTCAATTCCCTTAGAAAGTCTTTCGGTATTGGTGACAAATAAATCATCTCCAACAAGCTGTACCCGGTCTCCAAGTTCTTCCGTTATTTTTTTCCAGCCTTCCCAGTCTTCTTCATCTAACGGATCTTCAATAGAGATAATCGGATATTTCTCTATCATATTTTTGTACATGGCAATTAAGTCATCGGTTTTATAATCTTTTCCGGACTTTGGCAGATGATAGCAGAATTGTCCTGTTATTTTATGCTCAGATTCCATCATAGAGCATCCGTCCTGTGGCTTCCATTCACTGGCAGCTACATCAAGGGCAAAGCAGATATCTTTTCCACATTCATATCCTGCCTTTTTCACAGCTTCTGCTAAAAGTCCCAAAACTGCTTCTACACTATCCACATCCGGTGCAAATCCACCTTCATCACCAACTGCTGTCGAAAGTCCTTTTTCTTCTAAAACTTTTTTCAGGCTGTGATAGACTTCACATCCCATACGAAGTGCTTCTCTAAAGCAGCACGCTCCAATCGGTAAAATCATAAATTCCTGAAAATCAATGGAGTTTTTGGAATGTGCACCTCCATTTAATATATTCATCATGGGTACCGGCATCCGATTGTTACTAATCCCCCCCAAAAAACGATACAAAGGCATATTTAATGCTTTGGAAGCCGCTTTTACCGTTGCAATGGAAACTGCCAGAATGGCATTTGCACCAAGTCTGGATTTATCCTTTGTTCCATCCGCCATCACCATGGCAGCATCAATCTGATAAATATTTGATGCATCCATTCCACGCAGTGTATCCGCAATGACTGTATTGATATTTTCTACCGCCGTTAATACACCTTTCCCCAGATAACGCGCCGGATCTTTATCTCGCAATTCCAATGCCTCGAACTCACCTGTGGAGGCACCACTAGGTGACATTCCCCGTCCGGTAATTCCACACGCAAGCGTCACTTCTGCCTCCACGGTAGGATTACCTCTGGAATCCAGAATTTCTCTCCCAATGACCTTTTGGATTTCTAAATAATTCACCATAAAACACTCCTTTTATAAACACTGATTCGATTTTCTGTTACGAATAGCATTGCTCAACTTTAAGTGTTTTATGCAACAAACATTTTATTATCCTGTTAGCAATTGTCAACTTCCAACTGACTAATCATTTCTAAAATCAGCTCTGTTCTTTTTTTTAAATCAATCAATTTCGACTAATTCATGTCCGTTTTTTCCGTTTCTA
This sequence comes from Lachnospiraceae bacterium, assembly GCA_017626095.1. Lineage (GTDB taxonomy): Bacteria > Bacillota > Clostridia > Lachnospirales > Lachnospiraceae > UBA2882. The sequence continues at coordinate 44,363 of JAGAJL010000009.1, read as the reverse complement.
CAACCATAAAAAGCTCCGACTTAGCCATTTTAAAGCAGTTCATCATGACATCCGAAAAAGCGCCGCATTCACCATTCTGAATCATCTCATATGCTTCCAAACAGGTTACGGCATTTTGATAAACACGATTTCTGACAAGTGTTTCAAAACAATCTGCAATAGCAACAGCTTCACAATAAATCGGTATTTCATTTCCAACCAATCCGTCCGGATAGCCTTTCCCATCTATTTTTTCATGGTGCCATCTGCAGATATTATAACAATATTTAAAAAATTCATTATCTGCCATCTGAAACCGCAATATGATTTCACATCCATTGGTAGTATGCTTTTTTATCTCATTAAACCCATCCGCAGTCAATTTCCTGGGTGCTTTCAGGATTTCAGCCGGAATTGCAATTTTTCCAATATCATGCAAGGCTGATGCTTGTGATATCAGATAAATCTTCCTGTCTGAAAGACCATACTTCGGATAATTGGCTTTTACATGCCCAAGCAAAATTTTAGTAAAACTCTTAATTCTTTTAATATGAGAAGCCGATTCTAAACTTCCAAACTCAGCAACAGAACCAAGTGCATCCAGCAAAAACTCATTCATACTTGCCAACTGTTCTATACTTTCAAACACATCAGATGTACGAATTCTCGATTCTGTCTCTTTTTTCTCCCGACTGCTGAACTGTTCCATCAGATTCATGGCTCTTTTTGTGACAATCTTTTCCGTAAAAGGCTTGTAAATTACATCTGCTGCTCCATATTCATAAGCCTTCATATCGGTTTCTTCTGTTGCTTCTCCGGTTATCATAATAACCGGAATACAATCTAACAAACCTGCCCCACGAAGATAAATCAAGACATCAATCCCATCTTTTTTGGGCATAATCAAGTCAAGAAAGATCAAAGAAATATCTTTCTTATTTTCATTGATTATAGAAATTGCCTCTTCTCCATCTGCCGCCTCTAATATATTGTACTGTTCCTCATAAAACGAGGCGAGCATTTCTCTGTTTATTTCAATATCATCTACAATTAAAATTGTCTGCATTACTCTCCTGTTTTAAAAAGCTCCTGTTTTTACTGTTGTTTTCATTACTGTTGTTTTCATTACTGTTGTTTTTCTTCGCTATAGCAACCGCATTTACTAATTCTTTCCCGTTTAACGGTTTTGTAATATATTCATTCATTCCCGCCTGCTTTGCTGCCTCTACATCCTTTGGAAATACTCCGGCAGTCATAGCAATAATCGGAATTGTCTTTGCATCGGCATGATTGGAGCTTCTGATTTTTTGAGTTGCCTCATAACCGTCCATAACCGGCATCTGAATATCCATCAATATCACATCAAAACTTCCGGCGGGTTTTGCATCGTATTGCTCCCATGCTTCCAACCCATTAACTGCTTTTTCAATAATAGCACCTGCATCGGAAAGCATATATTCTGCAATATCCATATTTAATTCATTATCTTCAACCAGCAAAATATGTATTCCACAAATAGAAGCCTGATGTATACTCTCATTGTCAAAATCTTTCACATGATCAATCTGTGGAATTCCTGTTTTTTCTGTTATCCTGTCAACAACTTCTAAAAGCTCCTGAATGGCTTTCGTTTCTTTTTTCCGTATATGTCTCAACAGTTCAATGTCTTCTGCATTTTTTTCCTCAATTTCAAGCATCCCCATAATGGAATTCACACAAGTCCGAATTTTATAAGAATATTCATATAATTTTTTTCAAGTTCTTGATCAATATAACTATTATCCTTTTTTTCAAACGTCAGAACGGCATAAGTCGCAGCACCACCCTCTCTATCGCATATGGCATAACGACTTGTCATCCGGATATAATTCCCACTCTCTTCCCGATATCGAAAATGAAGTTCCATCTTATCGTTTGTCGAAAGCTTTAATCGCAAATTAGTAATGGAAGCGTCACTTAAAATATATGAAATATCCTCTTTATATATTTTGCCCGAATTGACATATCGTTCCAACATCCGTGAATACACTTCTTCAATCTCATCCGCATGAAAACAGTGCATGACATCTAAAGCTTTATCATTTTCCAAATCAATTAAAAGTGCACGCTCACAATTGTTCAACAAGCCTTTCATCAACAACTGCAATTTTTTCCCCGGCCGTTTATATGCTCCTGTCACAACTCTGTGATCCACCGGCCTTTGTACATCCTTTGGAATGAACCAGAATTTTCCATTCTGTACTGCTCCATGAATTTTCCCCTCCACACAAAGCTTTCGAACCATTCTGGAGCTTACATTCCACTGCTTTGCAATTTGTTCGGGAGTATAATACTGAATTTCTTTTTCGGACAAAATTATTTCCTCACGTTCAAAAAAACAACTGATTGTTACTATACATAATTTTTACCATGTATTCGGAAAATCGTCAATATTTTCCATTATGTCTTACATTTGGAAATGAAGTCAAAAAAGAACATCGGAAATGTATTATTTATTTCCGATGTTCTGTATTAATTTACTCTTTTTCAAATTTGTGTTCCTTATTTCTTTACCCGCTGTTTTTTACATGACTTTGTACCTTTCTCAACACATAATCGAGAGTATCTCGAAATTATCACATTTGTTTCATCATATAATTAATTTCAGATAAAATAACGCCATAAAAGCGGAAAAATACAACTGCCAACAAAATATAAACCAACACTGTAACGACGATAGAAGCTTTTCTTATTTTTTCATTTACGATTCCATATAAAGAATTAACCACCCGGATATTGGGTTTGGTATCTACATTTGCCATCCGTTCTTTGATTGGCTGCAAATCGACAGTATCGGTAAACTCCAAATCCGAACGCAATTCTTCAAGTTCTTGAAGAATCAGCCGGTATTTTCTGATATAGTTTTCACACTGACGAGACTCAGCTGAAAGGACTTCGATGTTCCATTTTTCACAAATCCAGATTCCAAACCTACTTTGTTTATTAATCTGCATAAGCACAAAACCACGCATTACTTTATAAAGACAAAGTGGCAGTGCATATAATAAAAAAGGGATATCTGCAAGTACAATCAGGCATCCTAATAATCCAAAAACAAAGCCGAGTTTTGTAAACATCATTCCTCCACTGATTGCCATCAGAACACCAAGTGGAAGTATCAGAATGATGGCAAGAAGTGCAATGCCAAAGGTTTTCACATCCTTTTTTTCCTCGTCTTCCCTTTTTTTCGCACTCTGATATTGACTCATAACCTGATAAAGGGCAAAATCCAGCTGCTCTTTATACTTCGCAACCAGATATTGCCCTTCATTTTCAAATTCATATTTTATCTTTGGCGGTTGAAGCTTTGTCTGTATACTTATATCTTCTTTTTTATCCTTTTTTGCACCTTCTGTTTTGCATTCTGCATTTTGCCATTCCATAGCATTCTCTCCGCCCATCACTCATGTCTTAAGGCTTCAATCGGGCTCAGTTTTGCGGCACGTTTTGCGGGATAGATTCCAAAGAAAATACCCACTGCCGAAGAAAATAATGTTGCAGTCAACACTGTCATGAGCGAAACTTTCGCCTGAAAACCAATAGCGGCACAAATGACACAAGCCCCCAACGCTCCCAAAACGATACCGATGATTCCACCTAATAAAGTAATGATAGCAGATTCAAATAAAAATTGCATTAAAATTGATTTGGTCCTTGCACCAAGTGCTTTTCTAATACCAATCTCTCTCGTTCTTTCCGTCACGGATACCAGCATAATATTCATGACTCCAATACCGCCTACCAGCAACGCAATGGCAGCTACCAATACAATAAATACCGTAATCACATCAATGATACTGGTAATCTGCTCCAGTTCATCGCTAAAGCTTTGAACAAGCACAACTCCCTGTCCGGTCACCTTATGTCTTGCTTCTAATAATTGCTTGGACTGCTTTGCAATTTCAGAAGCATATTCATTCCCCTCTCCATAAATCATAATCTGATAATAATCACCTAAATTAAATCCAAAGTTCATGTAAAACGTTGTAATCGGCATGTCAAACTCAACCTGATCATATGCTCCCATCATGTTTAACAATGCTGATGCATTGTCAGCCCGCACACCCACAATCCGCAATTCAAAAGTCTGTCCCCACTGTGTAATTTCAAATGTCTTTCCTATTACATCGGTAGTACCAAACAATGCCATGGCACCACTTTCCCGAATGACACAGACTTTTGCTGCATTCTCTACATCACTGGCGGTAAAATAGGAACCTTTAATAATCGGCTCCGCAGAGCCGTACTCAAGGTACTGATTTCCTGCATAGGTATAAGCACGAAAATCCCCTTTAGGTCCAACCGCATCCACATATGCACCTTCATTTCCACTGGCTCCCTTTACATGCGGTATTTTTTCTACCAAAGCATCAATATCACTCTCTGTAAAGTATACTGATTCATACTCATCATTTGAAGTTGAGTAAATAACAACCTGTCCGTTTCCGATATCATTTAACTGACTGCTGACAGATCCTGACACGCCATTACCAACCGAAATAATCATGATAACCGATGAAATACCGATGATGATACCTAACATTGTCAAAAATGACCGACCCTTATTGCTTTTAATATTTTTAAAAGCCATTTTTATATATTCTGCAAACTGTCCCATAGAAGTCCTCTGTTTTCTTTCCTTTTGACACATTCCTTTTGACACATTTTCACACCGTGTTCAACTATCACGTTTAACTATTCTGTCGCGTTATTACCGTCTTCCAAAACCACCACTTCCATGCCTTCCACGATGTCGCTTGTCACCTCGGAAATGACAACATCTTCATCCGTCACACCGCTGACAATCTCAATTTTTTCATCTGAAGACATGCCGGTAACTACATCTTTTCTTGCGACAACACCATCTTCTACCACATAGCAGAATGCACCTTTGGTGTCATAGTTTACACAGGAAAAAGGCAACACGCAGGCATCCTTTACAGTACCACACTGGATTTTTACTTTTCCTTCAATACCGATAAAAATCTGATCATCCGGATTGTCAATGTGTACATCCACATCAACCGTTGCCGCCCCGTTGGAATTGGTTCCGGCAATTTTACTAAGCTTTGTGACAGTTCCGTCATATGTGGAACCATTTATCGTAATCTGCGCCTTTTGTCCAACTTCAATCTGTTGTAAATCATATTTTGTAACCGCTACCGTGACTTTCATTTTGTCAACGCTCTGCAAGGTAAATAACTGCGTTCCCTCCGCAAGAGTCTGTCCTTCTACCACACTGACATCGGAAATAATGCCACTAAAATCCGCACATATCCCTTCTGCAGCCTTCGTCAGGTCTTTATCAGCATCTTCTTTTTCCATTTCATTGATTTCTTTTAATACCGACTGTTGCTTACTCTGGCTCGCCAAAGCCGGATTCTCTATTTTTTGGGCTTTATACTGCTCTGCCAGTGCTTTATACTCGTTCAATTCTTTACTGCAGGTCTGAACCGTGCTTTCTAAAGTTGCATAGTCATATTGTGCCTTTTTTTGTTCCAATTCGGCAAGCTGTGTTTCTCCCTCTGCAATCATCTGGGCAAGTACTTCGTTTGGCACTTCATTTTCAGCCTGCTCTATTTTATAACCGTCTACCTGTGCTTTCAGCGCGTCATAAGAATTTGCAATATACATAGCTTCATTATAATCGCGGGTTGCACTTTCGAGACAAGCAGACCAATGAACAACAAATGCCATGGCATCATCATATCCTTTTACCGCTTTGCTGTAATCACTCTGTTCTTTTTGAATGTTCGCAACCGTTGCATCAATTCCATACTTTTCTGCCTGTGCACGAAGGGCATTTTCTTCGGAAGCTCTCTGCATATCTTCTAAATCATATGTTAAAAGAACATCTCCCTTTTTCACTTCTTCTCCTGCTACGGCATTCATGGACGATACCATTCCCGTAACTGGTGCAAAATAAGTCTTTGTTTCCTCGCTGGCAACCAGACCGGACACCTCGATCTCACTGGAAATATCCTCTCTTACAACTTTAGCCACAGTAACCGGATAACCAACCGATCCATTGGATGCTCCTGCTATAATTCCAATAACAACTACCAGAACAACGACAATGGCAACTGCAATCATGATTATTTTCTTTTTACTCTTCATTTATGTAATCCCTTTCCACTTTTCCGTCTTTGATTCGAATAACGCGTTTTGCCTGAGAAGCAATTTCATTGTCATGCGTAATCAAAATCACGGTTCTTCCTTCTGCATGAAGCTTTTTTAAGATATCTATAATTTCTTTACTGGATCCCGAATCCAAATTACCGGTTGGTTCATCCGCGAGAATAACCGGCGGAGCCTGCGCAATGGCTCTGGCAATTGCCACCCTTTGCTGCTGTCCTCCTGACATTTCCGACGGCTTGTGTGTCATGCGGGCTCCCAATCCAACCTTTTCCAATGCCTGGATGGCTAACTCATGCCGTTTTGCTTTGGAAACACCTCTATATAAAAGAGGTAGTTCCACATTTTCAATCGCTGTAAAGCTTGGAATCAGATTAAATCCCTGAAAAATAAAACCGATTTCCTGATTACGGATATCCGATAATTCATCATCCGATAAGCAGGATACATCTCTTCCATTTAATATGTAGGTTCCGCTACTTGGCACATCCAAACACCCCAGCATATTCATCAATGTCGATTTACCGGAACCGGACTGACCGATAATGGCCACATACTCACCGGCATCAATCGTTAAATTGATATGATCCAGTGCACGAACTTCATTTTCGCCGGGATTGTACACCTTGCACATATCTTTGACCGATATTAATTCACTCATATCTTTTCCTTTTACTTCTTCCTTTTCTCCCTTTTATTTCTTCTTTTACTTCTTCCTTGCTTTTGAAACATGGTTTTGTCTTTGCTTAAAAATACATTCTATCCAACCATAATATTTCGCTCTGTTTCGTATTATAACATACTATATCTTATATTTCTTTAATATTTTATTAAGAATGCCGAAAAATATTTTTCAATTTTTCGGCATTTTTTGTACAATTTGCTGATTTGTTATGACATTCCATTTACTGTTTTGTACTTATAAAGCATTTCCGCATGATTTTGTTCTTCGACCTGTATATCTGCCAAAAGCTTTCTGACATCACTGTTTGCAAAATTAAAGACATTCGTATTGTATTCTCCGGATACCAGTTTTTCTGTTCCGATGCAGTCCGTTGCCAGATAACAATCTTCTTTTTTTTCTGTGCTGTTAGTCAACTGGTCATAGGTTGCCTTCGGTTCATAGCACTTACCTTCACAGTCATTGCAATCGCAGGAAGGAACCTTTCCGTTAAGCACCTGTCCCAAAGAATCCTGATGTCTCTGCTCTTCATCTGCCAATTTTGAAAAAAGATCTCTCAATACTTCATCATGCGCTTCTTTACTGTATCGATTGTATTTATCGATACATGCCTGCTCCTGTGTCTGTAAGTCTTTAATTGTTGTAGTTTCTTTTTCTGTTAAAATCACGTTTTTGTACCTCCAGATTTTCCACAATTTTTTTTACATCTCATAGTATCTTCCATTTTCTTTAAACTATGCAGTTTCATGAATACAATTTATGATATCAGGCACATAAGGTCATAGAGCGTAACAATCCGTTGATATTACCATAATCATGATAAAACTAAGATTCATAATATCAAGCTCCATTTATTGTCAAACATTACACATGTTATATCATTCTCATTTTCATCCGCCTAAGATTTTCTCCTTCATCTCTTCTCTTGATTTTGATTTTTATTATGCAAGAAATAATTCATGTTGATTTTGCAAGTTATCTTGCAAACAAGTGTCACAAAACACAAAAACCGCTAAAATTAGCGGTTTTTGTCATTTCTAATAATTTGTAGTTAAATTAGGATTATATGTTTTTTACCTTATTTTAATGTATATTTTTGCAAGAAAATGCATTGTTTTGTAGTCAAACAATTGTTGTTTTATTCGCATTCAAATTTCAGGCGTTATAAATAAACTTTAATACTCAATTCCTTTTCTGGCGGAAGTCCCTTTTGAAAACGGATGTTTTTCCATCTTCATTTCCGTAACATAATCTGCCAAATCCAACAATTCTCTTTCCGGATTTCTACCGGTTATCACTACTTCAAGCGTTTCCGGCTTATTTTTTAAAAATGACAAAACATCCTCTTTATCCAATATTCCCCATGCATACACATAGGTCAACTCATCTAACACCAACAGTCCCACCTCTTCCAGTGGTATCAAAGAAAGACTCTGTCTCATATTTTCAAACAGCTTTCGCTGAGAGATACAAAGTGCCTGCTTTTGCTCTTCGTTCATATTATGATAAAATTCCTTTGGCATATCACAATCCGAAAAATACCAAACACGCGGCATTTCCTTTAATACTGCCACTTCCCCGGATTGATCATCTTTCAGGAACTGTACAAATAACACACGTTTCCCATATCCAGCCACACGCATCGCTAATCCAATCGCAGCCGTAGTCTTCCCTTTTCCATCTCCGTGATAAAGATGTATCAAGCCCTTGTCCATTCCTACTCTTAATCCTCTTTTTTACTCATAATTCTCTGATAGCCATAGTTTTGATTTCCGTTACTGTTTCCACCCTGCCTCTTTTGCTCATTCCGGCTTTTTCGTATTTTAATCTTTTGTGACATGACCGGATCTATGAGACACTCTTTTACATCATTCCAAGCCATTTTTGTTTTCTGCCTGTTTGCGCATTGTGTATTATCACACATTTCACAGATATTCATACATCCATTTCCACGGTTCGAATTGTTTTCTTCTTCCAACCTTTTTCCTTTGCCGTCCGCACATGAATTTTCACGAACCTTTGTTGTAAACACAACCGTCTTTTGCGGAATCATGACAAATGCTTCATTCAACATCACATCTGTTATCCCAAGTCTTTCAAAAAGTTCAGGTATATCTTTCATTTCTTCCTGATTCAGAAAAATCATATCCGATGCTAAAAGCCCGGTATGACAAAGATGTGTTTCATAAAACATCTGATACGCCATTCTCAGCATTCCCATTCCAAGACAATCCACCATATATGCCAAAAAAAGTTGTTCTTTCTGCTCATACATTTCCATCTTTTCATCAAAAAATCCACCTAATGTCATAACCACAAGCTGTTTCCCCGAAAGAGAAACCTGATACCATACCGTTACATCCTGTCTAACCTGTGATTTTGTACCAAACAGCTCTCTCCAGACCCGTGCAAATTCCGCGCTGTCCGTCGCTTCCATGTGTCCATCCTGCATGATATTCAGATAATCCTTATAATCCACGTTTACCTGATAGCAGTAATGTCCCTGACAAATCCACAACAAACGTTTCCACGAATCAATCAGTGCAGACAAAGAAAAAGCCGCATTTGCCGGGCTTGAAGACGGCAAAACAACGGCTTTTATGTGCAAATCCGGTTCGATATACTTTTTATAATACTTTTCCGCTGTTTTACCGTTTACGTAGATGTATTGAATCCGGGATTTTTGAATTATTCCCGATATATCTGCCGTCACAACATTTTTTATACTGCTATCCGATGAGCCTTTGATATCACACTCATATATCACATCCCACAACGCGATGTGATGCGAAAGAAGCATATCTTTCTTTTGCGTGATATCACGCGGCTCCTTACAGCCGATAACAGCAGATAAAACCTTCCAGAAACGATTTTGCGGATGTCCGTAGTAAAATCCGTTTTCACGCGATTTTACGGATGGCAGACTACCCAATATTAAAATCTTCGATTTTTCATCAAAAACAGGCTCAAAGGGCTGTACAACATGTGTATATTCTGCCATCACAAAACCTCATCTAAAATATGTTTAAAATTCCAACGGATCTTAAGAACAAAATAAATAACAAAATGGGGGCAATATATTTCATCATTACAATGTATAACTTTTCACGGCTAAATTTTTCACCGTTCTTTTCTGCCTCATCAATAATAAACTGCGGTTTTTTCACCCATCCGATCAGGATACAGGTTCCGATGGAAATCAAAGGCATGAAAACATTGTTACTGATATAATCCATAATATCTAACACCTGTGCAACCGCGCCGTTTGGAAGTGTCACCTCAAAATAGAGCTTATTATAACCAAGACAAACGATCACAGCAAAGAACAAAGCAATAAAAGTCTCTAACAAAGTGGCTTTTAAACGGTTCAGATGGAACTGATCCATGAAACTTGATACAACCGCTTCCAAAATCGAGATAGCACTTGTAATCGCCGCAAATAAAACCATGGCAAAAAACAAAGCTCCAACCACATTTCCGACAGCTCCCATCTGCGCAAAAACCTTGGGCAGGGAAGCAAACATAAGACTCGGTCCGGATGCTTCCATTCCCTCTCTTCCCATAAAAGTAAATACCGCAGGAATAATCATAACACCTGCCAAAATAGCCACTCCGGTATCGAAAATTTCAATCTGGTTGATGGATTTTACCAGATTTGCTTCATCCTTTACATAAGAGCCATATGCAACCATAATTCCCATGGCAACACTCAGGCTAAAGAATAATTGTCCCATTGCATCCACCAGGACCGTAAAGAACTTTCCAAAAGTCAAGCCTGACAGATCAGGAATTAAATATATTTTCAAGCCCTGCAAACCGGTCCGAACCGCTCCGTCATCACCGGTATAGCTGATGGTTAAAGAAAAAATAGCGATGCCGATTACTAAAACAATCAGGATTGGCATGATAATCTTGGAAGAAGATTCAATTCCTTTATTCACTCCCATGATAATAATACCGGATACCAATGCCAGAAAAATCACCATATAAACAATGGGTGAAACCTCAGATGTGATAAAACCGGTAAAATATCCATCTTCAGCTGCTTTTAATCCGTCTCCTGTTAAAAAAGCAACAAAATATTTTATTACCCAGCCTCCGATCGCACAATAATACGGCATAATAATAGCCGGTATCAGACAACCAAGGATTCCCAGAAATCCAAACCTTTTGTCAACCATACGATATGCAGTAAGTGGCCCCTGTTTAGTATTACGTCCGATGGCAATATCCGTTGTCAAAAGCGAGAAACCAAAAGTCAGCGCCAAAAAAATATAGACAACTAAAAACAGTCCTCCGCCATCTTTTGCCGCTAAATACGGAAACCTCCAGATATTTCCTAAACCTACCGCACTTCCGGCCGCTGCAAGCACAAAACCCAGAGAACCGGAAAATGCATGTCTTTGTGTTTTTTTCTCCATAAAAATCTCCCTTAACAAATTAATCATATACGCTATCTATTATCTTTTATTTTGAATACTTTTTCAACACTTCTTTTTATATCATATCATTTCACATCTTTTTAATCCCTTTTCGGATTTGTGTTCCCATTATATATCTTTGTCGCCGGCTTTTACGAGGTTTCGTGTCTTTCTTAGCAAAACTCTTTTATGCACAACATCTTTCTTTACATACATAGAATATTCATTTGCATTTTATGCACAAATCTACTAAACTATTTGTGGAGTAAAACGAATACTTCCGCTCATTTTGTATTTTCACAATGAAGATACCAGGGTCAAAAGTGCGTAGCAATCCGTTGATATCATGAGGCAAATTCAAACCGTTGTATTGTTTTGCAATTCTTGCAATCTAAATAAAAATACCAGGAAAGGATGTATCAGACATGAGTCAGGAAAAAGTTGATCAATATAAGAAGGAAAAGAAAAACCGTAAGGCCAATATCAAAAAAGCAAAGCGTCGTAAACTGATGTGGAAAATATTTGGTCCCATCTTGGCACTTCTTGTCATCGCTTTAATCGGTGCCGGTATCTATTTCATTCCCCAGTGGACCAATAACAAGGCACAGGAAGCACAGTCCGATGAAATCGATTATGAACAGTTAATGGAATTACTTAATCAAAGTAGCGATTCTCAAAGTAGCAATTCCACTGTTGAAACAGAAAATTCCGGCAGTGATTCCGTTGCAGAAGAGGATGAAACCGATAATGCATCAGAAACAAATACAGATGCTTCAGAATCTTCCTCAGATAACGGATCTACAACAATTGAAGCAGAATAAACAATTTCATAAAATTAAATCAAAATTTAATTTTATAAGATAATGTGCAATAGAATTAAAAATTCACTTATTTTATCACGGATTAATGATTGACAAATTCAACTATGCAAACACACATCCGAAAATAAAATAACAAAAAAGGAGCAAATTCATTGCTCCTTTTTTTCGTAACATTTGTTTGCCAACGAAATCATACACAAGATATGTTCTACATATTTTATTCTGTAATCACTTTCATAAACATATCTTTGGATACGCCACAAATCGGGCAACACCAGTCATCCGGAATATCTTCAAAAGCTGTACCGGGAGCAATACCATGCTCGGGATCTCCTTTCTCAGGATCATAAGTGTAACCACAGGGATTGCAAAAATACTTATCCATCGTTAATCCTCCTTTTTCTTTTGCATACAATTGGCAAAATCTGCCTTCTGATATAACAATTTTATTCTTATTAGGATTTCATGCCAACAGTCGTTCTTGCGTTAAACAATACTGTTGTTCTTTCATTAATCAATACTGTTCTATCTTTGCATTTGCATAATATTGCCATCATCTGCATTATTTCGTTTTGCTATTTTTACATAAAATACTGTACACCGGATTCAAAAATCTTCATATCTTGCTCACCATAGATATTGATTGCCACGGCATCATCCCGTCTTTCGGAGTGAGCCATCTTTCCAAGGCAGCGTCCGTCAGGAGATGTAATACCTTCGATGGCAGCATAAGAACCATTGACATTCCATTCTTCATCCATGGAAACATTGCCATTAAAATCAGCATACTGAGTAGCAACCTGTCCGTTTGCAAACAGCTTATCAATCCATTCCTTCGGTGCAACAAATCGTCCTTCTCCGTGTGATGCGGGGTTCACATATGTCTTGCCAAGTTCAGCAAGTTGCAGCCACGGTGATTTATTGGTCACAACCTTGGTGTATACCATCTTGGAGATATGTCTGTTGATCGTATTAAAGGTCAAAGTAGGAGAATCTTCTTTCTGACCCACAATTTCGCCATAAGGAACCAGTCCCAGTTTAATCAGTGCCTGGAAACCATTACAGATACCAAGTGCCAATCCATCTCTTTCATTTAAGAGTTTCATGACAGCTTCCTTGATCTTAGCATTCTGGAATGCAGTAGCAAAGAATTTCGCACTTCCGTCCGGTTCATCACCGGCTGAGAAACCACCTGGGAACATAATAATCTGTGCCTGGCTGATTGCTTTTTCAAATTCATCCACAGATTCTCTGATATCTTCTGCGCTTAAATTGCGGAAGACTTTGGTTACAACATTGGCGCCCGCTCTTTCAAATGCCTTTGTACTGTCATACTCGCAGTTCGTACCGGGGAATAACGGAATAAATACCGTCGGTTTTGCAACCTTGTTTTTGCAGATATAAATATCTTTTGTATCGTATACTTTTACCTCAATCGGATCGGTATCCTTTACTGCCTTGGTAGGGAATACTTTTTCCAGTTTCTTTTTCCATGCATCCAGCGCTTCTGATTCACTGACGGTTGTATCGCCGAATTTAAATCCATCTTCTACAACGGTTCCGACTACTTCATATACAACACCGGCTTTTTCTACAAAGCCCATCATATTGGCCGGTACCTCTAATAAGAAGTTTCCAAGTTCATTTGTAAACAGTCCGTCATTTTCTACCAAACCGTCAAATCTGACACCAAATCCGTTACCAAATGCCATCTTGGCTGCAGCGGCTGCAATACCCTTTGAATCGAGTACATAAGCGGATACAACTGCTTTGTCCCGGATGAGCCCGGCAACTTTTTCGTAGGTTTCTGCTACTTTTTTGTAAACCGGTAAATCGTATTCGTCCTTTGCAAGACGGACAACCACCAGTTTATTACCGGATTTCTTTAATTCCGGCGTAATAATTTCCGGATATTTTGCGGTATCGACTGCAAATGACACAAGTGTCGGAGGTACATCAATATCGTTGAAGGTTCCTGACATACTGTCTTTTCCACCAATACTCGGCAGTCCGTATCCAATTTGTGCATCAAACGCACCAAGTAAAGCGGCAAACGGCTGACTCCAGCGATGTTTGTCCTCGGTCATTCTGCGGAAATATTCCTGGAATGTAAAACGTACTTTTTTATAATCACCACCGGCAGCCACAATCTTGCTTAAAGATTCGGTTACAGCATAAACAGCTCCATGATACGGGCTCCAGGTAGAAAGGTAAGGATCAAAACCATAGCTCATCATGGTAACAGTCTCGGTCTTTCCTTTTAATACCGGTAATTTAGCCACCATGGTCTGTGTCTCGGTCAGCTGATACTTTCCACCGTAAGGCATATAAACACTACCGGCACCGATGGATGCGTCAAACATTTCGACAAGCCCCTTCTGGCTGCAGACATTTAAGTCATTTAATGTACGTAAGAATGCTGTTCTCACATCGCCTGCCTCAACAGCTTCCTCAACATCTTTAATCGCATATTGTTTCAAGTAATTATCTTCTTCTACCGGAACATCAATGGCAACATCTGCTTCCTGATGTGCTCCGTTCGTATCTAAGAATGAACGGGCAATATCGACGATTTTCTTGCCTCTCCATTCAAGAACCAATCTGGGCTCTTTTGTCACAACAGCAACCTCAACCGCCTCTAAGTTTTCTTCTGCGGCATAGCCTAAAAATTCCTGTACATCCTTGGGATCTACGACAACTGCCATACGTTCCTGTGATTCGGAAATTGCAAGTTCGGTTCCGTCAAGACCTGCATATTTCTTGGGTACTTTATCAAGATCAACAATCAGTCCGGGAGCTAATTCACCAATAGCAACCGATACACCGCCGGCACCAAAGTCATTACACTTTTTAATTAGCTTTGAAACTTCCGCTCTGCGGAACAGTCTCTGGATTTTACGTTCAGTCGGTGCATTTCCTTTCTGAACCTCTGCGCCACAGGTCTCGATAGAGCTTTCGGTATGAACCTTGGAAGATCCGGTAGCACCGCCACAGCCGTCACGTCCGGTACGACCGCCTAAAAGGATGATGATATCACCCGGATCGGAATTTTCACGAATTACGTTTTTGCGGGGTGCGGCACCCATAACGGCACCAATTTCCATACGTTTTGCCACATAATTGGGATGATACAGCTCTTTTACATATCCCGTAGCAAGACCAATCTGGTTACCATAGGAAGAATAACCGCTTGCAGCTCCTGTTACCAGTTTCTTTTGTGACAATTTTCCTTTTAAAGTATCTTTGATCGGAACTGTGGGATCTGCAGCACCGGTGATACGCATTGCCTGATACACATATCCACGTCCGGAAAGCGGGTCTCTGATAGCACCGCCAAGACATGTTGCAGCACCACCGAAAGGCTCGATTTCCGTAGGATGATTGTGTGTTTCATTTTTGAAGAATACCAGCCACTCTTCGGTCTGACCATCGATTTCAACCGGCACAACAACGGAGCAGGCATTGATTTCATCGGACACTTCCATATCCTCAAGTTTTCCTTCAGCACGTAGCTTTTTCATTGCCATCAATGCCAGATCCATCAGGCAGACAAATTTATCATCTCTTCCCTGATACATTTCATGATGTGCATCCAGATATGCCTGATAGGATTTTTCAATCGGTGCTTTGTAATATCCGTCAGCAATCTCCACATTTTTTAATTCCGTAGAAAATGTGGTATGACGGCAGTGATCGGACCAGTATGTATCCAGAACGCGGATTTCTGTCATAGTCGGATCTCTATGCTCGTCCTTTTTATAATAATTCTGAATATGAAGGAAATCTTTAAACGTCATGGCAAGGCCAAGTGAATCGTAAAGCGCTTTCAAATCTGTCTCTGCCATATCTTTAAAACCATCAAATACGATAACATCTGCAGGCTCTTCGTATTCGGCAATTAAAGTGTCCGGCTTTACCATATCGGTCTCACGCGAATCCACCGGATTGATACAGTAAGCTTTGATTTCAGCAAATTCTTCATCTGAAATCTGTCCGGATAATAAATAGGTAACAGCAGTCCGGATAACCGGTTCTTCATCTTCTTTTAAGAATTTCACACACTGCATGGCCGAATCGGCTCTTTGGTCGAACTGTCCCGGCAGGTATTCAACACTAAAAGTTCTTTCGCCAGGTTTTACCTCGATATTTTCATGATAAAGAATATCAACCGGCGGCTCCGAAAAAACAGTCTTGCATGCTCTTTCAAATACCTCATCCGAAAGATTTTCAACATCATACCGAATGAATACTCTGACCTGTTTTAGTCCATCTACTCCCAGATAGCTCTTCAAGTCCTCGTACAGCTCTGTGGCTTTCACCGCAAAAGCTGCTTTCTTTTCTACGTAAATACGTTTTACATTTGCCATGTTTGTCGTTTCCTCCATAGTTAATCTAATAAACATTTCCTATCTTGTTTAAACACTATTTCTATTATACAAGATTCAACTTTTTTTTCAATAAAGGGAAAGGGATTTTTCAGAAAATACAATACGGATTGTTGGTTTACAAAAAGTTTGTGCAGAATTACTTTTTGTAGTGTTATGAAATCCTATTTTTCAATATTTTCTGTCGGTTTACAGATAATTTTGCAGATTTTTACAACTTATGTGCACCAAATATTGTTGTTCATTGTGTTATTTAATACAATATATTGTTTGCGTTTATATGACAAAAACATCAAAACAAATATCATTTTTTTCTCATATTTTTAGTTTTTGGGTTTTTCTTATTTTCATTACATCCGAAATTTAATTACCAGAGTCTAATTCGGATAATTAAATGACGATTATGTCAATTGTATTTGTGTAATACTAATAGTTATATATTGTTTACATAATGCAATCTCAAAATTGACCATTTTGCCTATATCTTGTATTCCTATTTTCATAACAGCACAAATTATATAGCTTTTAGCATTATGTAAACCTGTATTATGTTAACTTTTTGTAATTGAAATATACATATGTTTTTCAGATAAGCTGCCTCTTCAAATTGCGAATGCATACTAAAACGCAAATAAGCAGAAAATCCCGATTTAAAACAGGGAGATATACATAGAAATGCTAAAAAAAGCCATTTAAAACAGGGAGATATACATAGAAATGTCAAAAAAGCCATTTTAAAACAAGGAGGAGAACATAGAAAAGCACCAAAAAAACAAGCCCGACAAACAGGCTTGCTTTTACATATAGGATTCATAATGATTAATTTTCTGTTTATTACATCCGGATCATATCGCGACTGATATCGGAAATTTGGCGAGCACTCTATAATACACTACTCAAAAACTGCTGCGCCTTTTCTGTCTTGGGATGCTCAAACAGTTCTTCCGGCGTTCCTTCTTCCAAAATCACACCATCATACATGAAAACCACACGATCAGCCACTTCTTTTGCAAAACCCATCTCGTGCGTCACACAAATCATGGTCATGCCCTGTTTTGCAAGATCCTTCATAACATTTAATACTTCTCCTACAAGCTCCGGATCGAGTGCGGATGTAGGCTCATCAAAAAGCATGATTTTCGGTTCCATGGCAAGCGCTCTTGCAATGGCCACACGCTGTTGCTGTCCTCCCGAAAGGTTATTGGGATAGACATCCGCTTTCTCGGATAAACCAACCTTTTCAAGCAGTTCCAAAGCTCTTTTATCAGCTTCTTCTTCAGGGATATTTTTCACTTTCATAGGAGAAATTTTTACATTATCCTTTACCGTTAAATGTGGGAACAAATTAAAACGCTGGAATACCATACCCATTTCGAGTAAAAGTGCTTTATGCTTTTCTTTGCTCATGCCGTCAATCACTTTTCCTTTTTCGGCCTGAACAAACAATTCATCCTCAATATAAATCTTTCCGGATGTAATTGTCTCCAATGTATTTAAGGAACGTAAAAAGGTAGACTTACCGGCACCGGAAGGTCCGATAATGACAATCACCTCACCCTGTTCCACTGTCAGGTTCACATCTTTTAATACTTCTAAATCTCCAAAATTCTTGCAAAGGTCCACTGTTTTAATATATGACATATCTGACTCCTCCTATTCATATACGGAATACTTCTTCTCAAGTCTGTTAAAGATGAATGAGAATACGGCCGTGATAACCAGATAAATAATCATGGCCGGTATATAAACCAGTGCCGTTGCAGATGAAGATGAAATTGCTCGGGTTACTTTTGTCAAATCAGACAAACCGATAATGGCAACCAGTGATACATCTTTTAAGACCATAATAAATTCATTACCAACCGGCGGAATCAGGCGACGCACAGTCTGTGGAATAATAATATACCGCATGGTCTGTCCATAGGTCATGCCAAGTGCCTTGGCAGCTTCGTATTGACCTTTGTCGATGGACTGAATTCCGGCTCTGATATTTTCCGCAAGATAGGCAGCTGAATTCAGTGTATATGCAATCATGGCTGCAACAAATGCACTTTTAATGGTCAGTGCAGGATTAAACTGCGGTAAACCGAAATAAATAAAGTAAATCTGCATCAATAAAGGAGTACCTCTGAAAAAGAAGATATATGCACTGCATGGTTTATTGATCAGCGGATTTTTGGCCATTTTTCCCAATGCCAGAAAAAGACTTAAAACAAGACCAATGGCGACAGATAAAACTGTAATCAGGATTGTCATCTTCGTACCGTTTAACAGTTGCGGCATCCAGGTAATGATTTTGTTTAATGCATCCACGTTTATTCCTCCTCATGTAACATTTATTCTTTCTTGAGTTGTTCCGGTATTCCAGATAAAATCAGAAAACAATTCAAAAAATTTATCAATAAAGAACCTATATATTTTATAAAACAATTTTTCCTATACGTCAAACGTTGTTTCGTTTTATGATATAGCGCTATAGTATAATCAATGCCAACTATATAATGATTGTCGAATGAAAATGTACCGATGAAAGTTGAATATATACTGATTGATGTTGGAAGCAAAAGGTGATCTGCTCCATGATACCAATGAATTGCGTACCTTATAAATAAACTCCCTACCTGTCAATATTATCAGATAGGGAGTTTGCTTCATTTTGTATCGGCTGATGTTATTTATAATAAGCATGCCGCACACTCTGTCTTATTCCATATCAGCTGTAATATCGCTTCCGAAATACTTTGTTGCAATTTCACCAAGCTTTCCGCTTGCTTTTACAGCATCAAAAGCTTCTTCCATTGCGTTCTTTAAATCATCATTACCTTTTTTAAAGCACATAACAATGGGTTCTTCATCGGGTGCCTGCCATACAGTCTTGTAGTTGTTGGCTTCATCTCCAAGATAGTAAGATGCTACAACGGCATCTGTACATACAGCATCAACACGACCTGCTTTGATTTCATCAAATGCATTGATAACCTTTTCATACTGTCTTAAATCTGTATCTACACCTGCAGCAATCTGATCCTGCATAATATAATCTGCAGTTGTTTCCATCTGAACTGCAACGGATTTACCGGCAAGATCAGCTACATCTGCGATTTCAGAATCGTTGGGGACTACTAAAACAGGAGCATTTGCAACATAAGGTTTTGACAATAAGTATTCTTCGTCACGGCCTTCGGTCCAGCTTACACATGACATGATAACATCATATTTATCTGTATCAACACCGGCAAAAATTCCGTCCCATGCAGTATCAACGATTTCTAATTCCAAGCCCATCTCATCAGCAAGAGCCTGTGCCAATTCCATATCAAATCCGATTGGTGTAGCACCGTCTTCATCAAAGTATTCCATCGGAGGGTAACCGATTTCAGCACCAACTAATAATTTTCCGGGCTGTAATGTTAATGAGGTCTCTTCTGCAACCTCTGCTGTTTCAGAACTACCGGATTCGGTTGTTTCCTCTGTTGTTGCTGTTGTTTCTTCAGCAGGCTGTGCAGAACCGCATGCTGTCAAAGAAGCAACTACCATAGTACCTGCAAGAACACAGGCAAGTAACTTTTTCATCATAATAATTCTCCTCTCGTCGCTATAACAAAAAATATGGACAATGTATCTATTTCCGACATCATTGTCCATAGGTATAGTATCATTCCATATTTGATTTGTCAAATCTAATTGATTGCTTTTTAAATCATTCTTTTTAAATCATTTTATAAACCATTTTATATCATCCAAATGCTTGCATTATATAAATCAACATGCGTTTTCAATCATTTTCCATATTATTTCTTTCATGCAACCAATTATCCAAGCAACTTGTTTGGATTTCAATTTATTTTGCCAGACGATACAACTCTGAATAAAAGCCGCCGCGCTCCAACAGACTTTTATGATTGCCCTGCTCAATAATATTTCCGTCTTTCATAACCAATATTATATCAGCCTCTTTGATTGTGGAAAGACGATGTGCGACAATAAAAGTCGTTTTTCCTTTCATCAGTTTTGCAAAAGCATTTTGGATTTTCAATTCCGTACGTGTATCAATGGAGGAAGTTGCTTCATCCAAAATCAGCATAGGCGGCAATGCTAACATTACTCTGGAAATACATAACAGCTGTTTTTGTCCTTGACTTAAGGAACCACCATCTTCTCCAATTACCGTATCATAACCGTTTGGAAGCCTTTTGATAAAGCTGTGTACATGCGATGCTTTGGCAGCCTCGATGACTTCCTCTATGGTTGCGTCCGGCTTACCCATACTGATATTTTCAAAAATCGTACCGGACTTCAACCAGGTTTCCTGCAAAACCATACCATACGAAGCCCTTAGACTGTCTCTGGTAATATGACGGATATTCTCTCCCATTACCTTAATACTGCCTTCCTTTACATCATAAAAGCGCATCAGCAAGTTGATAATGGTTGTTTTTCCGCATCCTGTAGGACCGACAATCGCAACACGTTGTCCGGGCTTAACGCATAAATTAAAGTCTTCAATCAATTTCTGCTCTTCATGGTAAGAAAAGCTGACATCTTCCAAAGATACTTCTCCATCATCATAATGCAGGACCACGGCATCCTCATCATCCGGAATTTGCGGGGCTTCTTCGATTAATTCAAAAATTCTTGCCGCACAGGCAATGGCATTCTGAAGTTCCGTAACCACACCGGATATTTCATTAAAGGGTTTGGTATACTGATTCGCATAGCTTAAAAATGCGGATAACTGGCCAATACTCATATATCCTGAAATGACTGCAAATGCACCGCTTACACCTACTCCGGTGTATACCAGACTGTTTACAAACCGCGTACAGGGATTGGTCAGGGACGAAAAAAAGGTTGCCTTTAAAGAACAAGTTTCCAGCCTGTCATTGATTTGAGCAAATTCCTTAGCAACATCATCCTGCTTTGAAAAAACCTGAACAACTTTCTGATTTCCAATCATCTCATCAATCAAAGCAGTCTGTTCGCCTCTCGTCTCTGACTGCAGTTTGAACATCGAATAAGTCTTTCTGGCAATATAGCTTGCTACAAAAAGTGACACAGGTGTTATAAGGATTACCACGAGTGCTACAATCACATTTACAGAAAGCATAAAATACAGAGTTCCACAGATTGTCAATACACCGGAAAACAACTGTGTAAATCCCATCAACAGACCATCTGCAAACTGATCCACATCGGCAATGACTTTGCTGACAATTTCTCCGGTGGGATGGTTATCAACATATTTCAAAGGAAGAATCTGAATTTTATCAAATGCCTCTTTCCGAATATCTCTTACTACCAGATACGTCATTTGATTATTGCATAAACTCATAAGCCACTGCGATACTGCGGTAATCAGGATAACCACTCCCATACTTCTTAACAGAGAAAACAGCATTTCAAAATCCACCATTCCCTGTTCTACCATCTGATCCACAGCGCGTCCGGTCAAAATCGGCAGATAAAGAGTATCACTGACGGTCAAAACTGCCAGAATGAGAGAAAATAGCAGATAAAACCAATATTTTTTAATATATTTCGCAACTCTTTTTAAAGTATCTTTATGACTCATGTGATTCCGCCTCCTCTTTATACTGAGAATCGTAGATTTCACGATATACTTCGCATTCCCTTAACAGAACTTCATGCTTGCCGATACCAACAATTTCTCCATCGTCCAATACAATAATCTGATCGGCATCCTGAATGGAAATTGTTCTCTGTGATACTAAAAAGACCGTCGGATGATAGGATAATTTAGACAATCCGTCTCTGAGTGCTACATCGGTAGCATAGTCTAACGCACTACAACTATCATCCAAAATCAGGACTTGGGGTCTGCGCACCAGCGCTCTTGCAATCGTCAACCTCTGCCGCTGTCCTCCTGAAAGATTCCGTCCTCCCTGTTCTACCGGCGTATCCAATCCCTCTTCCTTTTTTTCAATAAATTCTTTTGCCTGAGCAACCAAAATAGCTTCCTCTATGGCATCATCCAATGCATCTGATTTTCCAAAACAGATGTTATCTCTGATTGTACCTTTAAATAGTGCTGCCTTTTGCGGTACGTAACCAATCATTTTGCGAAGCTCGTCCAAATCATAGTCTTTGACATTTTTGCCCTTGACCATGACACTTCCTTTTGTGACATCATATAGTCTCGGGATCAGTTGAACCAACGTGGATTTTCCGGAACCGGTTCCACCGATAATACCAATGGTCTGTCCTTTTTCCACGGAAAAATTCATATCACTCAAAGCTTCCTCGGAAGCCTGCTTATAAGTAAATGAAACATTTTGGAACTGAATAAAGGCATCCTTTGATTTCCCGGATAGCGTGTGACTAGTGTTCGGTATGTCTTTTTCCTTGCCTGACACATTTGTCGTTTTTGTTGTTTCCGCTTCACATCCGCTGCTTACGGCTGAATGAACATCATGATGATCATGATGTTCATAATAATCTACATCTTCTCCCATTCCTTCTTCTATCTGCATAACATTTTCAATACGGGATGCACATGCCATGGCTTTTGTCAATGTCACAATCAGATTTGCGAGCTTTACAAGCTCCACCAAAATTTGGGACATGTAATTTACAAGGGAAACCACATCTCCCTGCTTGATTCCACCGACATCTACCCGAAATGCACCGGTGTATAGCAAAACCACAAGCGCCAGATTGATAATAACGTATGTCAACGGATTGAGAAGAGCCGATACCCTTCCTGCCAGTAGCTGTATTCCGGTCAATGTTTTATTTTTTTCATCGAACTCCTGAATCTCATCCGATTCTTTACGAAAAGCACGAATAACACGGATACCGTTTAAGGTCTCGCGCGTAGCTAATGTAACCTTGTCCAGACGGTCCTGAACCTTTTTATATAAGGGAATATTGGCAAAGACAATGCCAAAAACAACCAGAGAAAGAATTGGAATAGCCACTGCAAAAACAAGTGCTGCTTTTACATCTACATAAAAGGCCATGATGACGGCACCGATTACAATAAACGGAGATCGCAAAAACAATCGCAAGAACATGTTTACTCCGTTCTGTACCTGATTGATATCACTTGTCATACGCGTAATTAATGTGGAAGTACCGATCGTATCCAGTTTTTCATAGCTAAAAGCCTGAATATGTGTAAACATTGCATAACGAAGCTTGGCGGCAAATCCGGTCGCCGCCTTTGCTGCATAGTACTGGGCTGTCACGGAACAGATCAATCCGATCACACCAAGAAAAACCAGAATACCTCCCATGGACAGAATATAGTTTTTGTCCATATTGGCGATACCGACATTAATCATGGCACCAATAACAAGAGGCACCAATAGTTCAAAAGATGCCTCCAACATCTTGAATACCGGTGCCAAAATACTTTCTTTTTTATATTCCTTAAGATACTTTAACAGGCCCTTCATTGTATATCAGATCCTCCTTTTCGGGATTTTATCCATTTCCCGATGATCAAAAAGATAATATATCCCAATAAACCGCCGAAAGTATTTAAAATAATATCGTCTACATCAAAAATGCCAAAATGAGTAACCAACTGAAACAGTTCAATCAACAAAGAATACAATCCGCAGAATAAAACCGGCAGACCATACTTTTTATAATTTGGCAGAGCGACACATAACAGTATGCCCAATGGGATAAACAGACATACATTTCCAACCAGATTTCCGAAACCATTAATCCGTTTGAAGTAGCGTATGTACAAAAGAATACTGCGAAAAGGTTTAAAATTCGCTTTTTCTATTCCTATTAACAATCCCTCTTTTACAGTTGATAATCCCCATTCATCCATAATATCCCGTAAAACAGAATATGGATATTTTAACACAATAAATCGAATCAGCAGAATGAGATAGACGATTAGAACAACCCGAAACATGGTAAGCCATGCCTTTTTTGAATTTTCCATCTTCGTACCACCTGTTATTTAATTACAAAATATATTTTATTCATTATTTCTCTTCTCGCTTGTGACAATTGTCAAAAGCGAGTTTCTCTTTTCATGTTTATGTCTGAGACATATACACATTCTAAATACATTCCTGCTTGCCTCTCACATCATACTTATGTTGTTTCCAACAAAGATTCAATATATTCATAAATCTCTTCCCGCCCCTGTTTGCTCAATGCCGAATAGGGTAAAATCGTGCTTTCCGGTCCCATCGACAGGGTGGTTTTGATTAGTTTAATTTGCTTTGCAACCTGGGAACGTTTGATTTTATCCAGTTTTGTTGCAATAATAACCGGCATAAATCCCTGTTCTATAATCCACTGATACATTTGCACATCATTTGCCGAAGGCTCATGTCGAATATCAATCAGAAGAAAAACTGCTTTTAACTGCCTGGAAGTATGCAGATACCGCTCAATCATCTTACCCCATTTTGCCTTCACTTCCACTGAGGCATTGGCATAACCGTATCCCGGCAAATCCACAAAATACAATTCATTATTAATATTGTAAAAATTAATAGTCTGCGTTTTCCCCGGCTGCGCAGAAGTCCTCGCATAATTTTTACGATTCATAAGTCCGTTAATCAGCGAAGATTTTCCGACATTACTTTTTCCCGCAAACGCAATTTCCGGCAAACTATTTTCCGGAAGCGTACTGGTAATGCCACAGACCGTCTCCAGATTTACACTTTTTATTACCATAATGTACCCTTTTCTAATTAGTTTTCATTTTCCTTTTACGCTCTGCTACGATTTACGCTCTGCTTTATTTTACGCTCTGGAAAGATATTTTATTTCCCGGTCATGACTAACGTTGATAAGTTTATCTAAATATTCCGGATGTAGTTTATCTATGCCCGTACACACACGGCGCATAAAAGACATCCTGTCTTGATGCGCCTTTTGCGACATCCATGTCGCAAAGTGCTGATAATCACTCGGAATATTAAGATAAACTAATCAACAGCGTCCAAATGACCGGGAAACAAAACATCTTTCCGCCGCTCGAAAATCGAACGTAGTTTACTAATAAACTTTTTCTCATCAAGTAAATATATAATGATGTTTTTCCTACTTTCTATATGCTTATGCTTCCAATTATTTATTGAAACTGTTTTACCAATATAGTTGAATATTGTCAGGATACAGTTTTATGAAAACAGTATTTTTGAGCGTTTATTGTGAAGATGTATTAGTTCATCTTAAGATTTCGTTCGATTTCAGCAATTCGCAGCATGGATGCTACGAAAGGTGCACGTCGGACATGGATGTCCGGGTGCGCCGGTGCGTCCGTATAGACTAACCGGATACGAAATCTTTAGATGAACTTATACATCAGAGCCTAAATGCGAAAGAATACTGTTTTCAGTACACAGTTTCATGAAAACAGTATTTTTGAGCGTTTATTGTGAAGATGTATTAGTTCATCTTAAGATTTCGTTCGATTTCAGCAATTCGCAGCATGGATGCTGCGAAAGGTGCACGTCGGACATGGATGTCCGGGTGCGCCGGTGCGTCCGTATAGACAAACCGAAATACGAAATCTTTAGATGAGCTTATACATCGAAACCTAAACGCGAAAGAATACTGTTTTCATGAAACGTCCGTCCCTGACATCCCCCAAACATCTCAACATATGCATATAGAAAGTAATACGCCGCCTTTCGGCGACGTTTATTTACTTACGATAAGTGATCTTTGGTTCAGCCTTTCCTAAAACGGCATCCTCTGTAATAGTGCAGGATGAAATCGTATCATCGGAAGGTATCTTAAACATAATATCCACCATAATCCGTTCAATAATGGAACGAAGTCCGCGGGCACCTGTTTTACGCTCCATAGCCTGTTTGGCTATTCGCTTAACAGCATCCTCTTCAAAAATCAATTCCACTTCATCCATTTCAAAAAGCTTTTGATACTGCTTAATCAAGGCATTTTTCGGTTCTGTCAGGATACGTACCAGTGCTTTTTCATCCAATCCTTCTAATGATACCGAAATCGGCACACGTCCGACAAACTCCGGAATCAGACCAAATTTTACCAGATCCTGTGCGGTAACCTCTTTTAATAATTCATCCAGCTCCCTACTTGATTTGCTGACAATCTGAGCATTAAATCCGATAGATTTGCGATCCAGTCTGGCTTCTACAATCTTTTCGAGTCCATCAAATGCACCGGAGCAGATAAATAAGATATTGGTCGTATCAATCTGAAGCATTTCCTGGTGGGGGTGCTTTCTTCCACCCTGCGGTGGTACATTGGCAACGGTTCCTTCAATAATCTTTAATAAGGCCTGTTGTACACCTTCTCCGGAAACATCACGTGTGATAGATACATTTTCACCTTTTTTGGTTATCTTATCAATTTCATCGATGTAAATAATACCATACTCGGCTTTTTCAATATCATAATCAGCAGCCTGAATTAATTTTAACAGAATATTTTCAACGTCTTCTCCGACATATCCTGCTTCTGTCAATGTCGTCGCATCCGCAATGGCGAAAGGAACATTGATAATCTTGGCTAAAGACTGTGCAAGATAAGTTTTACCGGATCCGGTAGGTCCTATCATGATAATATTACTCTTTTGTAATTCCACATCCAAGTCTTTGTCTGCCGTAACTCTTTTGTAATGATTGTAAACAGCAACAGAAAGGACTTTTTTTGCCTCCTCCTGACCGATTACATATTCATCCAGAAATTCCTTGATTTGAATTGGTTTCAATAAGTTAATTGATGATTTAACTTCTTCGATCTCTTCATCTTCCATCTCTTCTTCAAGGATTTCGGTGCAGAGTGAGATACACTCATCACAGATATAAGCACCATCCTGACCGGAAATCATTTTCCGAACCATATCCTGGGTTTTATTACAAAAAGAACATCTGATTTTATCCTGTGGGGTTCTTCCTGCCATGGGTTTTATTCCTGCTTCTTTCTATAGTTTCATTTAAACAACCATGCCAAGCACGCAAACTTGGCATGATTAGTTTATCATTCTTTATCGTCTTTTTCGCGGTTTGTAACAATTTTATCAATCAGACCATATGCAACAGCCTCTTCTGCCGACAACCAATTATCTCTTTCTGTATCGGCTGTTACCTGTTCCAAATCCTTGCCTGTGTTTTCAGCTAAGATTTTGTTCAATTTTTCTTTGGTCTTTAAAATATGCTTTGCAGCAATCTCAATCTCTGTTGCCTGACCCTGAGAGCCACCTGAAGGCTGATGAATCATAATCTCCGCATTGGGAAGTGCCAATCTTTTTCCTTTTGCACCGCCTGCAAGCAAAAATGCCCCCATACTTGCTGCCATTCCGATACAGATTGTGCTGACATCGCATTTAATATACTGCATGGTATCGTAAATTGCCATTCCGGCTGTTACACTGCCGCCCGGAGAATTAATATACAGATGAATATCCTTATCCGGATCCTCTGCCTCTAAGAACAGAAGCTGGGCAACAACAATACTTGCCGATGCATCATTGACTTCTTCTCCCAGAAAAATAATTCTGTCTTTTAATAATCTTGAGTAAATATCATATGAACGTTCTCCTCTGGATGTTTGTTCAATGACATAAGGTACTAAACTCATAGTAAATCCTCCTTATCTATTTGCCATAATAATAAAATGAATAATGATACTTATGAAAATACTGCTAAATCATGCATTTTTCAATCAACTACCGGTTTAAATTTAGATGTTTAAAATCCGTAGTTATTAATACGGTAGTTTTAATCACTAGCTTTAATCACAAACTCTAATCACGCGCTTTAAATCAGTGTTTTAACAAGTATTTTCATAGCAATTATGCATTTACAATATTGCAAATTTTATTTTTCTACTGCGTTTTCTACAACAAAATCAGCAGCCTTTGTTACGGCAAGATCCAACATAATTTCTTTCTTGCCATCTTCGCCAACCATTGCTTTTGCTTTATCAGCACTCATCTGGTATGCTTCTGCAAGTTTTGTGATTTCTGCTTCAAAATCTTCTTCTGTAGCTTCAATCTTTTCTGCCTCAGCAATTGCTTCCAAAACAAGTCTTGACTGAATTCTCTTGATTGCCTGAGGTTTTACCTGATCTTCCATAGCTTCAGGAGTAGAACCCATCAGACTTAAATACTGCTCATAAGAAATCCCCTGCATCTGGATACGCTGTGCGAATTCATTTACCATCTGTTTCTGAACAGTTTTTACATATGCATCCGGAATTTCCATCTCAGATTCCTCGATAATAGCATCAATAACAGCCATCTGTTTGGTATCTTTTGCTGCATTGGCTTTCTTTTCCTCAAGACCTTTTTTCACATCTGCCTTGTACTCTTCTAATGTATCAAAATCAGATACTTCTGATGCAAATTCATCATCTAAATCAGCAAGAATTTTTTCTTTCACATCGTTGATCTTAACTTTGAACATTGCCGGTTTGCCAGCCAAATCTGCTGCATGATAGTCCTCCGGGAATGTTACATTAACTTCTACTTCATCACCGGTATTTTTGCCAATCAACTGATCTTCAAAGGTATCAATGAAAGAATGAGAACCAATCATAAGCTCATAACCTTCACCTTTTCCGCCTTCAAATGCCTCTCCGTCAACAAAGCCTTCGAAATCGATAACGGCAATATCATTTGTCTGAATAGCACGACCATCTACAGATTGAATACGTGCACCATTCTCTCTTTCTTTGTTGATTGCTTCCATAACCTCATCTTCGGTTACTTCCGTTTCAACCTTGTCAATTTCCACACCTTTATATTTGCCTAATTTAACTTCAGGTTTAATTGCAACAGTTGCTGTAAATACAAAGGGAGCGCCTTCTTCCATTGCAACCACGTCAATTTCAGGCGAAGATACAATCTCTTCTCCACATTCTTCATATGCTTTTTCATATTCTTTGGAAATTAATGCATTTGCTGCCTCTTCATAGAAAATTCCTTTTCCATACATTTTCTCAATCATGTTTCTCGGAACTTTACCTTTACGGAAACCAGGAACATTGATACTGTTTTTATTTTTCTGATAAGCAGCTTCTACTGCTTTTACAAAATCTTCAGCTGCTACTTCAATGGTAAGCTTAGCCATGTTCTTTTCTAATTTTTCAACTTGTACGCTCATCTTTTTTATTTCTCCTTTTGAAACTTTCGTGAATAATCTTGCATACTCACAGTCATTTTAGCATTATAGCATACTGTTCCCCAAAATACTAGTAAAAATTTCCTAAAGGAAACAGGAAATGATAGCAAAATTTCTCTATTTTTTGCTCATAATCACCTTTGAAGTGATTCCTTTGCACATCCCGATTTTTCCACTTAATGCATTAATCAGTTCTTCCGGCGCATCAACTACCACACTAATCACGTTCAAATCGCCGTGAACACGGGGAATTCCCATACGTCCGACAATATAATCGCCCGCTTCATGCAGAATACGATTCATGCGATCCACCGAATCCGAATCTTCAATGATAATTCCGATAATCGCGATACGGGTTTCTTTATTCTCTTTACAATCTTTTCCGCCCTGTTTTTCCATATTCTTCTTTTTCTCCGCTTCGCTCCATTCTTTTTATTTCCTGCATTTTTACTTTTATAGTTTCCACAATATACCTCCTAACCGTTCGCAATCTTTTTCATCATGGGTGGCAATCAGTAAAGTCCGGCCGTTCTGATACTTTTTGATAAAAGCAATTGCCCGATCTTTTGTTTCTTCATCCATGCCTGTAAACGGTTCATCCAAAAGACAGACTGCATCCTGATTTTTAAATTGATACAACATTGCCCGGACAAGGGAAACCCGTCGTTTCATGCCTCCGCTGAGTTCCGATACCGGACGGCACAGACACTCCTTTGGCAATATTTCTTCCGCAACAAAACTGTAATGATTGTTTAACATCATATTTGTCATAGTAAACTCTGTATCCAAAAGCCTGTCTTCCTGAAACTGATAGGTAACTCCATGATATCCTTCCACCTGACCCGCATCTGCCTTCTCCAGTCCGGCAATAATCCGAAAAAGAGTTGTTTTTCCGCTGCCGGAAGGAGCCATAATAAGATAACAGTCGCCTTTTTTTAGTAACTTGGTAACATTAGTTAGAACAGGCTTACCATCAAAGGATTTTGATATATTTTTAATTTCCAAACTCCGATGTCTTTCGCTTCCGGATTTTTCATTGTTCAAATCCGTTACTTTTTCTTCCTGTCTTCCTCCTATGGGAATTTCTTCTTCATTCAAGGCAAATGGCTTTATGGCATCAATTTTACCGTTACCTCTCTTCACAGAAACAGGATTCAATGTCTGCTTCATCAGATGAAGTATCATTTTTTCCACACAAAAGCTCAGCACAATCAAAGAAAAAGTCCACGCAAACAATCCTGCCGTATCCAGGTAAACCTTGGAAACATAGATTCGCTCACCAATGGAATAATCGGGCATGCCGATGACTTCTGCCGCCACACCGGATTTAAAACTCATGCCGATGGATATTTCCATGCAGGAAATCAGATACGGAATCACCGCCGGGCGATAAATATAGAGCCATCTTCGAAAACCCTTCATTTGAAATACATCTGCCAATTCCCTCTTCTGTGTCGTAACAGACTTCAATCCGTTTTTCATACTCACGCAGACATTCGGAAATACCACGATAAAACTAATAAAGACGGACAAATTCCGGGCCCCCTGCCAGATTAATAACAGCACCACAAAGCTTGCCACAGGTATGGATTTCATAACAGCCAGAACCGGCGAAATAATTTCATCAAAAAGGGAAAAACGATACATAAAAGCACCGAAAACACATCCAAACAGAAAAGCCAAAAGCATGCCTGCCATAATCCGGCATAATGACATCAGGCAGATCAGATAATATTTTTCTGTCTGCAAAAGCTCAAATAATGCACGGGCAATTTCAACCGGTCCCACCAGCAATATGGAATTATGAACCAACATGGCGGCAATTTCCAGAATTCCCAGCCATGCCAGTATAATGAATAGTTTTTTAAATTTTTTGCTCATATATTGTTTAATTCATAATCTCATGTCTTGTTATTGACCTGTCAATACAATAACCTGATCTGTATGTTCCATTTCTGACATTTATGTCATATCGCGTTTTATCCATAAATACTTACTATTTTATAACATAAAAATCATCATCCGGAACCGCTCCGCCAATGAACGAAGCATCCTGTTTTTCGAGAATATCCAAATAATCAGAAAGCATTTCTTTCATTTCTTCACCTGTAATACAGGTAATATTGCATTTGGGAATGGCTTTTTGCGCAACAGGAGCTTTTTCCACAATACCGCTCTTTACCACAAGCTCTGCAGCCTCTTCCACATTTGCATTCACATATTCTGCACTGTTTTTATGATCCGTTAAAAAGGCATCTACAGCATCGGGATGTTCTTCCAAAAATGCTTTTCTGACGATAGTT
Source organism: Lachnospiraceae bacterium (assembly GCA_017626095.1). GTDB lineage: Bacteria > Bacillota > Clostridia > Lachnospirales > Lachnospiraceae > UBA2882. Next base: position 12,492 of record JAGAJL010000009.1, on the reverse strand, counting down.
ACTCCTGTCACAAGGCCTTTGCCGTCGTTTGCGGTTTCCCATTGTGCATTGACATCTAAGACAATCTGAAGTTTCTCATTTTGCGCACATGCGGCAATGACAAACGGCATCGGCAGCAAACCGACTGCATCCGGGTTTTCGGAAAGCGCCACTGCAACTTCCGTAGCCTCCGATTTGTATTCGATTGTCACATCGGATAATTGGATATTATGAGTTTCCAGTAAATACTGGAGTGCAAGATCCGGTGTCGTTCCCTTACCGGTCAGATAAATGGTCTTATTCGTTAAGTCATCAACCGATTTAATAGAATCATCGCCCGATACCATATAAAGAACACCAAGTGTATTGATATCAATGACAGCGACTGCCCCGTTACTTTTTTGATAGAGATTGGCTGCAGCATTTGCAGGAACCAAAGCAATATCCAAATCCCCCTTCAGCACAAGAGGAAGGATTTCATCCGCTGCTGTTGCCATCGTAAATTCATAGTTAGCATTGGCTTTATTTTCCTCAGCATCCTGCCACAATTTGACAAGACCGATGGATGTCGGACCCTTTAATGATGCCACTCGGATAACCACATCATCACTTAATGCGTCTTCATCCGTTTCTTTTGTTTCTGTTCCGTTTGCTATTTCCTGCTCCGTTTCTTTTGCAGTGCCCTGTTGTGCATTTTCTTCCTGCACATTTTCTTCTTGTACGTTTTCTTCTTGTGCGTTCTGCGAAACATCACTCTGTCCGCATCCGCACAGAAGTCCCATGGACATGGTCATTGCCAAAAGCAATGATAATACTTTCTTCTTCATTCTTTTTACCTCCTGATACTCCGTCGGAACGTATCCTTCGGATAATCTTTTTCTCTGTTATTCTAGCATAAAGAGAAAATCAATGCACTATAATAAAGCCAATTCATAATGATTTTATAGAAAGCAACTGTATGTTTTTCAGTTGTATGTTTTTCATATTATCCGGACATTATTTCATATAGATTCTTGCGACCGCTTTTGATATACTGATAATATATGGGAAGAAAACATCTTTTTCCCATACAGCTTTTGATATGTAGTGCACTTTTGATATGCATTTACGAAAACAAAAAAGAGGTATCAAACATGAAATGTAAACAATGCAGCGCCGAATTTGATGACAATCTTCCCCAGTGTCCTTATTGTGGTGCGTTAAATTATATCGGCGCCGAACAGGAATATTTTGAGCATCTTCACAATCTCAATAACGAAATGGCTGAAATGTCCAACGACTCTGAAGAAACCTATAAATCCGGTTTTCAAAAAAGCATGACCATTGTAATTGGCATTATCGGCAGTTTAATCCTCCTGATTGGATTACTTATTGGATTATTATTCCTTTATCATAATATCGAAGATAAAAAAAATGAGGAAGCATATCATGCATCCCGTATCTGGAAAAATACCTACTATGAAGAGCTCGATGCCATGTATGCGCAGGGAAACTATGATGAGATACTCCGGTTTTTAAACGATCATGTCGATGATAAAGGCTATTATCCATATGAATGGGAGCATCTGGATTTTATTCAGGCCTATGAAAAGTACCAAAATTATCTTGAAGATTCAGCCAGCTTTGATTCGAACAATCTTACCTATATGTACTGGACTTTGTATGATATTTTGTATATGCAAACTATCGTCGATCAGCCTTATCTTGTTTATACAGAAGAAGAACTTGCACAAATTGCGGAATGGAAGAAAGAGACCTATGCATTTCTAACGGATCACATGGGAATGACGGAAAGCGAAATTGAAGAAATGAAAAAAGAAACCCTTTCTGATGACTATACATATCCCATTGCCGATAAGTGCAAAAAATATATCAAAAAAAGATATAATTTATAATAAAGGAGTGCTTCACTATGAAATGTGAATTTTGCGGAGCGAATATTGATATTGAATCTCCGATTTGCCCACATTGCGGCATGCAAAAACGACAATTTGAACAACACCGCAGTGATATGAACCGTTTTCAGCGTGAATTTCAAACGGTAAAAGAAGGGGTTGTAGAAGAAAACAAACGTTTTAGCAAAAACGCATCTTACATAACCGTTATTTGTGGATTGGTAATATTAAATCTTGTCTTAATCGTTGGTCTTTTTATGAATTGGGACATTTACAAATATATTACTTCTAAGGATATCAGCAGACATATGAACGAACATATCCAAAAGCTGGATCAATATGAAACGGACGGCGAGTTTGAAGCATTTTACAGCTATTATCAGTCCAATGACTTACAATACTGCGACGAGGATTCACCGCTTGAAGAGTACAGACTGATGCAACGCTTCTGTTCCAACTATGACTATGTTTTGAGATATCTTCCCCAAGTCAGCATCAAAGGATATGCGCCGGCTTCTTCCTATCGTGTTGAGACGCAAATGGAAATGATTGTAGAATCCTATAATTCCATGGTCAAACTTTACAACGACTATGTGTTAGACGATCAGTATCATAGCAGTTATTCGGAAAGATGCTTTCTTCAAAAACACATTGACAGCTATGAAGCCATGATTAAAAATACAGAATATTTTCTGATGACATATTGTGAATGGGACGAAGACCAACTGGAGGAATTTAAAACCGGTTCAAAAGCCAAACAGATTTTGATGATAGAAGAAGCCTATGAAAAGGAGGGCATCAGCCATGAAGAAGAATAAAATCGGAGCTATCCCCAAAAAATACCTGATTCCCATTATCATTCTGAGTGTTTCCTTTGTTTTCTTTTTCTTTAGTTTTATTTCCATATGTGCCGATAATTTTAGTCATTATACGCAAGAGGCACATATGTTTTACTATATCATTGATTCAAAGGAATATTCACGTGTCTATACGGATTATTGTGATAATATTGCCGCCTCTGTAGACGGATCAAAATACAATGACGTTTATGCAGTTGCCGAATACTGGCGAAACAGTTTCTATTATTATGGACTAAAAGACTATCAGGATGTCAGCGCCTATGAACAAAAGCGGGAGGAAGCAAAGGAAAACATGACCGAATTGTCATATGTTGCAGAAGATATCGATGAAATGTTGAAAGTTTATGAGTAATTTGATTTATATAAAGGTAAAAAAAGCCTTGCTCCCCCTTGAGCTCGGCTTTTTTTATAATTCACGTTTATCTAATCCTATTACACATGCCATTATATTAGCATAAAGAATGACAAAAAACACCACCCTAAATGGGTGGTTTTCATCACTCTTTAATCCTGCACTCAGCAAATAAAGCATTCACAACCGCCTGGTATTCCATCAGGCTGTTACTTTTTCCAATCTTTTTAAAATATCCTTCTCCTTTGTCAAAGACAAGGACCCAATAACGCCAAATCTCTTTCATCTTATGGAGCACGGTTATCTCACCATATAAATGTTCCTTGTACATAGCAAGCATCTCATCATGAAATGCCCGCATTCGTTGTTTATCCAGTTTCCCATTTCCTTTTATTTCTTCCAAAAGCGCAGGATTTGCAAGCATTCCCCGCCCTAACATAACAGCCTGTGTCTTTGGAAATGTCTGAAGCAGCTTTTCATAATCTGCAGTTGAAAATATATCACCATTATAACAAACCGGATTTTTACTGTTTTCCAGGGCATAAGAAAAAGCATCCCAATTTGGTTTTCCTTTATAAAAATCTTTTCGTACTCGTGCATGTATGATAAGTTCTGATAATTTAAACTTGTTAAAAACCTGAAGAATTTCTTCCCATTCGTCTGCATCACTTACTCCGATTCTGGTTTTTACGGAAATTTTCATATGGTCCTTCAATCCTTCCAAAACATCATACAGAAACTTTTCCATAAAATAAGTATCCCTTAAGATACCGGCACCTTTGTTTTTTGCAACAACCGTTCCGGAAGGACATCCAAAATTCAAATTAATTTCCTGATAACCCATTTCATAAATCTGATTGGCAGTATCTACAATCTCATCTGCCCGATTTCCGATTAATTGTGGAATAATATGCAGATCACGATTATTTTCCGGCAAAATATCTTTTTTATCCGATTCCCGAATATTGCGCATCTGATTTGGAGCAATAAACGGCGTCACATATACATCTGCTGCCTCAAAATGCTTTGCGGCAAGATTTCTGTAAAGATACCATGATATGCCTTCAAAAGGCGCAAAATAATATTTCATAAAAGTCCCTTTTTCCTTAAAATTCCATTCATAAATTTTAACGTGACGCAAATACTAAAGTCAAGATAAGTTGAAACACAAAACCAAAAGAGTATCGGTTTGTTATCGCAAATTCATTTCTTAAGGTAAGTGTTGATCTTATCTTAAGAATATATATCATTTTATGGAGGTAAAAAGCTATGGCATCAAGTAACAATAGCACAAGCAAAAAAGAAGCTAAATCTGCTATGGATCGTTTCAAAACAGAAGTTGCAAGCGAGCTCGGTGTAAACTTAAAAGATGGTTACAATGGTGACTTAACATCTCGTGAAGCCGGTTCTGTTGGTGGCGAAATGGTTAAAAGAATGATCAAAAAGCAGGAAGAACAGATGAAGTAATTTCATCCATGTTTCTAAGCAGACATGCAAAAGCCCAAGATAACTTGGGCTTTTTTGCATAAAATTATCATTTGCTAATCATAAGATGCGATTTCATTTCTGACAATCAACCGCTCTATACGGCAGATAGATATAACTGCTTATTGATAAACGATTGCAGCAGAAATCTCATCTGACTTTTCCTTTCCGCAATATCTTTCTACAATTGCCAGACCAAAATCAAGAGCCGTTCCCAATCCTCGTGAAGTTGTCACATGTTCAGAAACTGCAACCGGCTCCTTTAACACTCTGGCGCCTTCTAAATGACTTTCAAAGGACGGGTAGGATACTGCATCTCTACCATTTAAAAATCCTTTATGTCCGAAGATACTGGGAGCGGCACAAATCGCACTGATGCATTTTCCTGCTTTATAAAAAGCATCCACCTGTTCCATCAACAATTCACATGCCTCCAGATTTTTGGTCCCCGGCATTCCTCCCGGCAAAATAATCATATCCAGTGTACCAAAATCCACATCACTTAAGATTGTGTCTGCCACAACCGAAACATTGTGTGAGCTTACAACCGTTTTTTCACCGGAAATTGAAATCATCTGAATGGAAAGACCTGCTCTCCTGCAGACATCTACAACAATTAACGCCTCGCACTCTTCAAAACCCGGTGCTAAAAAAATACCTAAATTTGCCATAACATATTCCTCTCTTTCATCATATAGCTGATATTATTCTAAATACTATCTTCTTTATTCACACCTGCCAGCAAATCTGCTGCAAAAGCTTTCTCTGCAGCCCTAATCTTTGACTATTTTCCATAGAATGTTCCTAAATTTTATGTTATTGTAAAAGCACATTCATTTTATCAGAAAATGTATGATAATGCAAAAAACTATCATACATATTTTCACTATATTTATGTTAAACTATTTGTAGTTAAATGATGATAAACTGTTTTCCACTAAAATCTTTGTAGATTCGCTTATACTTGATATATTATGATATATGAAATGCTACATTGCTGCGCAATTTTCGCAATCCGTCAGCACAATTTAAAGCAACACCAACGCAATTTTTACCAAAGCGGGAGAAACGATATTTTATTTCTCTTGCAATTTGACGCTGTTGATTAGTTTATCTTAATATTCCGTAAGTATATCAGCACTTCGGGACATGGATGTCGCGAAAGGTGCATCTGGACAGGATGTCCATTATGCACCATGTGCGTACGGGCACAGATAAACTATATTCGGAATATTTAGATAAACTTATCAACGTTAGTCTTGCAAAAGAAATAAAATATCTTCCCCCCACACCCCCTCTGAAAGGAATGACCCTCATGGAAATTGAACGTAAATTTACAATCCGACAACTCCCCGCAAATCTGGATGACTATGAATGCCTCCATATGGAGCAGGGATATCTTTGTACCGCCCCCGTCGTTCGCGTCAGACGGGAAAATGACACCTATTATCTTACCTATAAAGGAAAAGGTCTTTTAGCAAGAGAAGAGGCAAACCTGCCATTAACCAAAGAAAGCTATGATCATCTGATTAAAAAAGCAGATGGAATCATTATAAAAAAAGACCGTTATCTGATCCCGTTAGCCAACCCACAATTTGACATAGAACAATTAAAAAAATCCGGCATGGATACCATACCGGATTCTCTTAAATTGAAAATTGAACTTGATTTATTTCAAACTCCTGCGGGGCTGATTATGGCAGAGATCGAATTTCCTTCTGTCGAACTTGCCACCGCATTCCTCATGCCCGACTGGTTTTTAGAGGATGTTACAAACAATCCCGCCTACCATAATTCGAATATGAGCCGCGCTTAACTGTTTCAACCGGTTCTGACATTTATCGTTTCGGAACCGATGAAACATGTTCTATTTCGATTCGTATCGGAAACTGATTTTTGCAAGCTCCAACATTTCTTTGGCCGTCTCTTCGGTAAACTGTCCCGGGATAAGTCTCCACTTCCAGTTCATGCCGAGTGTGGACGGCTCATTGATTCGTGCCTCGTTTCCCAGACCGAGATAATCCTGAATCGGAATAATTGCCGTGTCTGCAGCACTCATCATCGCAAGTCTAACTAATGCTTTGGCAAGCTTTTTGTCCGAATGACAGTCACAGTATTCCTTTATAAATTTGTAGTCTTCTTTGGAAACATTCGTAAGCCATCCTACTGCCGTCTCGTTGTCATGAGTTCCCGTATAAACAATACAATTTTTCTTGTAATTATGCGGCAGATACTCGTTGTCCTGATAATCACTGAATGCAAACTCAATAATCTTCATTCCCGGATAACCGGTCTTTGCAACCAACTCATAAACCTCATCTGTCAAAAATCCCAAATCCTCAGCAATTACTCTTTGTTCACCAAGAACCTCTTTCATACGTTCAAATAAAGCATAGCCGGGACCTTTCTCCCAATGACCAAATTCGGCTGTTTCATCGCCATACGGAATCGCATAATAAGACTCAAAACCGCGGAAATGATCAATACGAACCACATCGTACAATTTGTAGCAATGTGCAATTCGTTCCATCCACCATGCATATCCGGTATGTTTATGATAAGACCAGTCATATAAAGGATTTCCCCAAAGCTGACCGGTTTCTGAAAATGCATCCGGCGGACAACCTGCCACAGCAATCGGATAACCTTTCTCATTGAGCTGGAACAACTGGGGATTTGCCCATGTATCCGCACTGTCAAATGCTACATAAATCGGAATATCTCCAATAATCTCAATGCCTTTTTTATTCGCATATTTTTTCAACTTTTTCCACTGTCTGAAAAAGTAGTATTGCAAAAATTTCCAAAAACGAATGTCTTCTGCCAGTTCTTCCTGGTAACGCTTTACTGCTTTCTTTTTCCGAAGTTTGATATCCTCATCCCATTCCGTCCAGGGTTTCTGTTCAAAATGAGCTTTTACAGCCATATAAAGAGCATAATCGTCCAGCCAGGCTTCATTTTTTTTGACAAATTTGTCATATTTTTTTGCGCTCTTCTCATCGAAACGCTGAAATGCCATGCGAAGCACTTTGTAACGACTGTTATACATTTTTTCATAATCAATATAAGCAGGATTTTCACATACCTCAACCTGCTCACATTCCGTCAAGGTAAGAAGTCCTTCTTCCCGTAAAAGATCCAGATCGATAAAATAGGGATTTCCCGCAAAGGTCGAAAATGACTGGTAAGGAGAATCTCCATATCCTGTCTGACCGAGCGGTAAAATCTGCCAATAACTCTGTCCTGCTTTTTTCAATAAATCCACAAATACATATGCACTTTTTCCCATTGTGCCAATCCCATATGGAGAAGGCAGACTAAAAATGGGACATAAAACACCACATTTTCTCATACGCGTTACCTCATTCATTTTATTTTTTATCTGTATTAAAACCGTTTATATCATATGATATTGGGGTCCCCCATGATACCATTGTACCCACGTACACATTTTGCACGTGGGTGTATTATTGCCGTATTAATTATTTTCCGATTTCTTCATTAAAGGAAGGTATCATTTTCCAAATGTCTCTGTTGTATTCCGCAATCGTACGGTCAGATGAGAAATAACCGGCTTTCGCAATATTGGTTAACATCATTCGTTTCCATTTATCACGGTCCAGATAATCTTCAAACATGCGGTCCTTGGTCACAATATAGTCCCTTAAATCCAGCAATGTCATAAACCAGTCTTTATTCAACAATTCGTTGTAAAGTCTCTCTAAGTTTTCTTTGTCGCCGACAGCCATGACTTCATCACTGATAATAAAATCAACCGCTTCTTTAATCATCGGATCATTATCATAGAATTTTTTGGAAACATAATCTCCCTTTTCATAATGCTTGATGACCTGCTCTGACTTTTCACCGAAAATATAGATATTGTCATCACCGACCAATTCATGAATTTCAACATTAGCTCCATCGGAAGTACCAATGGTAACAGCGCCGTTTAACATAAATTTCATATTGCCGGTTCCGGATGCTTCTTTGGATGCCAACGAAATCTGCTCGGAAATATCACAGGCAGGTATCAGTTTTTCTGCATAGCTGACATTGTAATTTTCAACCATAAGCACCTGCATATAAGGCGAAACGTCGGGATCGTTATTAACAATTTCCTGTAAGCATAACAACAGGTGAATAATATCCTGAGCAATCACATAAGCCGGAGCCGCTTTCGCACCAAAGATGAAAGAAATCGGGGTAGACGGCTTTTTGCCACCCTTAATTTCCAGATACTTATGAATAATATAAAGCGCATTCATCTGCTGACGTTTATACTCATGTAATCGCTTTACCTGAATATCAAAAATAGAATCCGGATTTAAAGTTACACCTTCTGTTTCCTTAACATAGGCAGCCAACTCTTCTTTTTTCTGCTTTTTGATTGCTTCAATCTGATTTAAGACGCTTGTATCATTGATTTTAGTTAACAGCTTTTCCAATTCAAGTGCATCAATTTTGAATCCATCACCAATGGTATCCGACAACAGTTTTGTTAACGGTCTGTTGCAGGACAATAACCACCTACGGAACGTAATACCATTGGTCTTATTGTTAAATTTCTCCGGATATATTTTATAAAAATGATTTAATTCGGTTTCTTTTAAAATCTCCGTATGGATGGCTGCCACACCATTAACGGAAAAGCCATAATGAATATCGATGTGAGCCATATGAACTCTGTCATCTTTATCGATAATCTGTACTTTTTCATCATCGTATTTGGCAGCAACTCTCTGATTTAATTCTTTAATTATCGGAACGAGCTGGGGAACTACTTTTTCCAGATACTTTAACGGCCATTTTTCTAAAGCTTCTGCAAGAATGGTATGATTGGTGTATGCACAGGTTTTTGTGACTACCTCAATTGCTTCATCCATGGTAAGCGCTTTTTCTTCCGTCAGAATACGGATCAGCTCTAAAATAACCATAGTCGGATGAGTGTCATTAATCTGAATGACTGCGTGATCATACATCTTACGAAGGTCGACTTTTTTATCCTTTAATTCTTTTAAAATAAACTGGGCTGCATTACTTACCATGAAATACTGCTGATAGATACGCAGAAGATTTCCTGCCTCATCCGAATCATCCGGATACAAAAACAAGGTCAGGTTTTTAGCGATGTCTTCCTTATCAAAATCAATTCCCTCTTTAACAAGACTTTCATCAATGCTTTCAACATCAAATAAATGCAGTTTATTGATACCATGATTATATCCAATGACATCAATGTCATATAATCTAGATTTTACCTTCAGGTCACCAAAAGGCACTTCAAAGCTGATATCTGTATCCCGCAGCCAGGAATCATCTTCAATCCATTCATTCGGTTCGGCTGTCTGCTTACGGTCTTTAAAAACCTGTTTAAACAGACCAAAATGATAATTTAATCCGATACCATCACCGGGAAGTCCCAGCGTCGCAATCGAATCAAGGAAACATGCTGCAAGACGGCCTAAGCCACCATTTCCTAAAGAAGGTTCCGGCTCCTGTTCTTCAATCTTGGATAATTCTTTTCCGTGCTTTTTTAGAATTTCCTCTAACTTTTCATAAACACCTAAATTAATCAGGTTGTTGGATAACAATTTACCAATCAGAAACTCTGCAGAGATGTAATATACTTTTTTATCTCCAGAAATCGGCTCAGTAGCCTTTGCTAACCCTTTGGTTAGCTGTAGCAAACCATAATATAATTCTTTATCTGAACAATCAGCAATGGATTTATTAAAACGAACGCGTAATATTTCCTGAAACTGATCTTCCATCTTTGATTCGATGATTTCTCTTTCTAATGTCATTTTATTTCCTCCATCAAAATGTTACACTAAATTTCTTGTAAATTGTATCAAAAAAGCGAATCGTTGTCTATCATATACAACAATTCAAAGTGCATATAAATTTTTCATTTTTCTGTACATTTTTCCATAAAGTGCTATAAATCGATTTAAAACTGCAAGTTATTCATCTCTATCATTTGCATTTATGCTATGTTTCCGGTCAAACTGCATTTCCAGTCATACTTTGTTTTCTTACGGTTATATTGTATTTTGAAGCACACTGTATTTCTACATTTAGTCAGTCATCTTTTTTCATCTCTCGGAAGCCTGAGTACAATCATCATCACAACAGCAAAGATCAATAAATCTGTTCCAAGGCGCCTTCCGGCAGATATAAACTGATGTCCCTCCACATACCAGATAAAATCCCATAACTGATCCATAATATGAATACACAAAAGATACATCGAATTCTTACCTATGATATAAAATGGTTTTACTATCATAGAAACCGGTTTTCCAAAAGCAGATTTCTTTTTCCAGCGTCCGATATACTGCCCCAGAACACCGAGCACAACAGTTCCGGTCATGGCACACAGGTAACTGATTGGAAAAACAGAATATCTTCGCAATCCAACTTCCAGATAAGTCCAGTTATCCGGATTTGGGTAAGTCACAAAAAAGCACACACACCAGATTAAGATACAAAGCATCATTCTCATACCGGATTTATGTTCCCAGTCAAACCGCTTTAACAGTTGTCCGAAGGCAAAAAAAGGCTGAATTCCAAAGGCAACATCCAGAGAAAAGGGAAGCCAGCGATATTTTCCAAGCACTATTCCTGCGACTGCAAACAGAAAGCTTAAAACAATCAGGAGCAACTCTGTATTTTTTTCTTTCTGAAGTATATTTTGCACAAATAACTGCATGGCATCGTATAATACTTTTCCCCAAAATAGGACAAAGAAAAACCAGATCATACCTATCCCGGCTATAAATGTCTCTCCCCATACGGTAGAAGATGCACTTGCAAAAAGCAAAGTAAGTGCTTTCCCTTTCCAAAAATCGGTTGACATCAGATTCTCCGTATTTCGGCATATTTCAATACAAATCCATGCAAAATATAAAAGCACACCAGGAATCAATAAGCTTTTGGCCGATTTCAATGTCTTTTTCCAAAAACTTCGGATATTCTTTGAAGGGCGCATCGTAAAGCCGCTCAGGATAAAAAACAACGGCATATGAAAAGAATATATCACGCCTCTGACCATGCTCCCATACGTTCCTCCCTGCATCGTATGTGCAATGACGACCAAAAGCATGGCAACTCCTTTGGAAAAATCCACCCATTCGATTCTGTTTTTATCAGTATTTTTTGTAAAACTCATTTTTCATTAAACCCTTTTATGAATCTGTCGGATTGCATATCTTACACGGAGTATAAGGATCAACTCCATTATATAATTCTTTGTAGATATCCACCAGTGTTCCATTGTAATATCTTTTATTTTCATCATTCATCTGAGCTACCGACGTACATTCCGGCCTATGAACTTTACCGGTTACCGCAACAGGCGATAATACATGCAAGAACGATGTTTAATATTCTGTTTGCTATTTTAAAAAACTTGTGCATCTTACGTTCCTCATTGCCATCGCTATATTCATTATAGCGCAATATATTCTGCTCTGTTTTGTCAGAAAAGAAGTTAAAAAAACAGCAAATACAAGGCTTTTCCTGCAATTGCTGCTTTTTTCTATAGTGCGGATAACAGGACTTGAACCTGCACGTCGGGGACACCAGAACCTAAATCTGGCGCGTCTGCCAATTCCGCCATATCCGCATGAAATATTCATAAAAAAAATCAGAGGCTGCCTGCTTCTGATTTTAGTGAGCCACCGGGGACTCGAACCCCGGACAACTTGATTAAAAGTCAAGTGCTCTACCACCTGAGCTAGTGGCCCATAATAGCTGGGCTAACTGGATTCGAACCAGCGAATGCAGGAGTCAAAGTCCTGTGCCTTACCGCTTGGCGATAGCCCAATGATAATAAAAAGGGTGGATACAGGGATTCGAACCCTGGGCCTCCAGAGCCACAATCTGGCGCGCTAACCAACTGCGCTATACCCACCAT
>JAGAJL010000047.1 GCA_017626095.1 Lachnospiraceae bacterium | reverse complement strand
GCAGTATCTGGACACCGTGAATAAACAGTATGATTACATATTGCTGGATTGTATGCCATCACTTGGAATGCTGACAATTAACGCACTTGCTGCGTCTGATAACGTGGTAATTCCGGTACAGGCGGCATATTTACCAGCAAAAGGCTTAGAACTTTTGTATTTGCATATCAAGGAATAGTAGAAGAAGATAGCGCTGAACATCAGAGTCCGTTCCGACAATATTTAGCCACAGCGATCGAAGAGGGAGAAAACTATATGATTTCGGATAATCAGAAATCATTGATTGATTTAATTAGAACATTAGATCGAGAGTTAGAAGATGAAGACTATCTGTGGCCGGAAATGACGGTTTCTGAACTGCTTAATGTTCATATGGAGTTTGATTTTTTACATGGTAGATATATTGCTGTCAATCAAGACAATGACGTTATCTTTATCATGAAAAAATGGTCATCGAGTTATAAAGGTGACAGTGATTATCCAGGAAATGCGATTCCATTATATAGCGGTACTAAGTTGTATATGAAGAAAGAGTATATAGGAACGTTGGAGCAGCGATTTGGAAGATTGATGATGAAAACTTATGTGCAATCATATACGTAGGATTATTGATTGAACGAGTTAAAGAATGAGCGTTAAGTGATTTACGGAAATAAAAAGTTCAGGTTGTACCTGAGAATAACAAATAATTAGAGCCGGTGGGAATCCCATCGGCTTTAATTACTATCTGGGCTGATTGTAATGGTCCGGATACATTCATTCAAATAATACGTCATAATGACCGGCTTAAGGTATTCACGATGATGAGTTTACAGTGAAACTCAATTTGTTGTTTGCTTTCCCGCTTAAATATGTTGGAATTTGAGCGAGAAAGTAATGGAAATAAATTATTTGCTGGAAAATCCTTTGACAACGAAGAAAAATTGGATATAATAAAAGTGAAAAAGATAATTTCAAAATTGTGAGAGGAGAGTTCTGTATGTTATATGATTATATTATTACCAATTATCAAAAAGATGAACCAATCTTTCTTGCAGAGCTTCCTGGCAAATCCAGAGAATCTGTTAGGCAAGAGATGAAGAAACTTACAGACGAAGGAAAAATAGAGCGGTTATACAATGGCGTGTATTATCGTTCTTACAAAACTATTTTGGGAACTAAGGGAAAAGTTTCGGTTGATAAATTTATACAAAAGAGGTATCTGGAAGCGAATGGCGAGATATTCGGATATATCACAGGTATCCAACTTGCCAATATGTATGGTTTTACAACGCAAAATCCGTCCTGCTATGAGGTGTGTTCTAATGAGGCATCTACCAAACAACGTAAAGTAGATGTAGATGGCAGACAGATTATCGTTTATAAGCCGGTAGTGGAAATATCAAAGGAAAATAAAGGGGCACTGCAATTTTTGGACCTTATGAGTACAATTGACAGATATAGCGAAGTTAGCGGTAATGAATTTACAATAAAGATAAAGAATTTTATTTCTATAGTAGGCGTTGATTTTGGTCAGGTAAAAAAATATTTGTCGCTATTTCCGGATAGAGTATATCGAAATATTTATCAAGGAGGTTTGATGAATGAATTGGTATAGAGAATATCAAACTGAGTGGAAAGAGATTATTGAAACGGTGGCCAGAGAATTAGGTAGAAGTGAGCAAATGGTTGAAAAAGATACTATTCAGTCAATGTTCTTGTTTGAACTGGCAAAGTCGGAATTACCATTTGTGTTTAAGGGTGGAACTTCACTTTCTAAGGCATATAATCTGATAGATCGTTTTTCAGAAGATATTGATTTGTCAATGAATCGTAGACCTACGCAATCAGAGCGTGTGAAATCAAAAGAATTGATTATCGAAATTGCCGAGAATTTGGGATTGGTGTTGTCAAATCCGGAAGAGATAAAGTCACGGTATGATTATAATAAATATGTATTTAAGTATGACTCTTTGTTTTCGGTAATTCCATTGGAGATTATTATAGAAACAAGTTATTATCAATCGGTATATCCTGTTGATAAGCATGTTGTTGGTAGCTTTGTAGGAAGATTTTGTTTAGACAGAAATATCATCTTGCCAGTTCCCTTTGAAGCGGCAGAGGTTATGATGAATGTTCAATCTGTAGAAAGAACTTTCGTGGATAAGGTGTTTGCTGTATGCGACTATAAGATACAGAATATGCAGGACAGGGATTCAAGACATTTATATGATATCTGCAAGCTTTTACGAGAGGTTGAGCTGAATGAAGAACTGGATAAGTTAATTGATATGGTCAGAGATGATAGGATGCAATCTAAGAATAATCCATCGGCGCAGCTTGAATATTTTATTCCGGATATGCTTAAGGAAATAATTAGAAGCAGATTCTATGAGCCTGATTATAAAAATGTAACACAGAAATTATTGTATGAGGATATTTCATATGATTATGCAATTGAGAATGGAATTGCGATAATTGCAGAATCAGATGTGTTTGTATATAAGAAATAAATAGAAGAGAAAACGTGGGAGCTTATCAAAACAGTGATAGGCTCTTTTTTTTCGTACCAGCGAACGAGAAGCGAACTAAAATTTTACTAGCGAACAGAAAGCGAACTCAGTAGCGAACGAAAAGCGAACGGCGGTTGATAGGCTTTTTTGGAATTTTTCCAAAGAGGTCTATTTTTTATGTTTTTTAATAGGAGACAAAGTAAGGTACGAGAACCACCGGCTCCGGATTTTGAAACAGAAAACAATTCAAAATTCGGAGGATATTATAAATGAGAAATTATAAATGTGACCCACTGATGATGGGACAGAGATTAAAGGATTTAAGAAGAAATGCGAAGAATAGTATGTCGCAGTTAGAGTTTGCAGAGGAGATTGGAACCTGCTTAGGAAATATCAGTAAGATTGAGCAAGGGCTAAGATTTCCAACAATGGAAATTTTATATGACTATATGAATTACTTTGATGGGGATGCGAATTTGCTGTGTGGTTGTGATGAAAATCAAAACAGAGAGGATTCCATTGATGCGAAGCTGAAGAAATTGCCTCCGGCAGTACGAGATTTTCTTACGGCTATTTTCGAAGAGATGATTGAGAAATATCCATTTCAATAAAATCGTTACTTTAAGTAGTGATTACTGAATCTAATTATTACTATAAAGGACGATAAGTTTTTGAGAATAGAGATATCATATGTGTAGTCAGTACTGGCAATGAATAATTGTCAAGGAGCTACAAGTAAATATGAAAAAGAAAAGAACTACAGAAAAGAAGGTCAGATGCATTGTTTACATATCTACGGTTGGGGATATGCAGCATGTTAATCAGCGTGAGCAAAGACAGATGAGATATATTTCTGAATACGCCAATGGGAATAATATTGAGGTTGTCAAAGTGATGCGAAGAAATGTGTTGGGACAACTGGACGTAAACAAGCATTTTGACCGAATAGTGCAGATGATTGGTGAAGGCTTTGCAGATGGAATCTTAATCGCCAATATGCAGTTTATCTCAAAAGACATCGATGATGCCTGCAGAAAAATTGCTAAAGTTTCCAATGTGGGTGGAGCTATTTATTCTGTTGATGATGGTAAATTGGATTTTCAGTTTAAGGGGGTGCCATATGGCTGTAAGAGCAGATAAACACCTCAATGAACGGAAAGCAGCGTTTCTTCTTATAGAAATATTGTATCGCAAAGGTAAAATAAATGAGGCAACTTTTAAAAATGTCAAGGATCTCGAAGTGCAGGAATTTGGGCAATCGACATCCTTAACCAAAAGAATGTTTTCATAGATAATGGCATCAAGCGCTTAATATATTTTGAAGGAGGGCATGAAATGCCAGCGTTAGGACAATTACGAAATGATCCGTTTATGTCACCATTTGACATTATAAAAGATAGAGATAGAGTAAGAAAAACAGTTTTTTATGGGCGAGTATCCACTGAGCATGAAGCACAGTTATCTGCATTAGAAAATCAGATTCAGTGGTATGACGACCAAGCAAAGAGACATCCGAATTGGGATGTTCTCGACAAGTATATTGATGAAGGAATTACCGGTACTCAGGCAAAGAAAAGACCTTCATTCCTACAGATGCTTGAAGATGCAAAAGCAGGTAAATTTGAAATGCTGGTATGAAAAACAAAATAAGACAGTATGTCCTAAATAAATTAAATTTAATACTTGACATTAAAAGGCTGATTGTATATATTGAATATATACAATAATTAATTATGTAATGCGACAAGATTCAAAAAAGGAATTTTGTCCTGTGCGCGCAAAGGAAATATATATGGATATTATTATTAGCAACAGCTCCGGTGTGCCGATTTATGAGCAGATTGAGGAGCAGATTAAGAGCCAGATTATGACCAGAGAACTGGTGGAAGGGGACGCTCTTCCGTCGATGCGGGTACTGGCCAAGGATTTAAAAATCAGTATTATCACAACAAAAAGAGCCTATGAGGATTTAGAAAGAGATGGGTTTATTACATCTGTTACCGGAAAAGGCAGCTTTGTCAAAGGAATTAACAGTGATATGGTAAAAGAGAATATGATGTTTGCCATTCAGGAATTGTTGGACACTGCTGTTGACAAGGCAATCCTCGGGAAGATTACATATGAAGAGTTAAGTGAGACACTGAAGATTCTATATGACGAGAAAACCATGTAATTATAATGATAGCTTTTCATGAGATTATTTTGCTGAATGATATGTGAAATGGTATGTGACCATTACAACTGCATTTTGTGAAAAATGATATGCAATCATGGTAAATGACATTTGGTGGGATAATACGAAAATATTGCAGATGCATTTGGTGGGAAAATATGTAGCCATTGCAGATGAAGTTTTGTAGTATAGTTAGACATTTGTATGCTATCGCATGATACCGTTTGGAGGATTTTTGATGGAAGATATAAAAAATGTAGTGGAATTAAAAGGTGTAACCAAAGACTATGGTGATTTCAAATTGGATCAGGTGAGCTTTACGGTTCCGGAAGGTTCAGTATGTGGCTTTATCGGTCAGAACGGTGCAGGTAAAACAACGACCATTAAGCTCATGCTGGATGTAATCAAAGCGGATCAAGGTGAAATCCGGTTGTTTGGTGAGAACATAGAAAAAGACAGTGCGCACCTTCGTGAAGATATCGGTGTCGTGTTTGATGAAATGGGATTTCATGAATTTATGACAGGTCGCGACATCAATATTATGATGAAGAATATCTATAAAAACTGGGACGAAGAAATGTTTTTTGATTATCTTAAGAGATTTTCACTTCCTTCCAGAAAACAATGTGGTGATTTTTCCCGCGGTATGCGTATGAAGCTGCAGATTGCCGTAGCGCTTTCCCATCATGCAAAGCTTCTGATTATGGATGAGCCGACCAGTGGACTGGATCCGATTGTCAGAAATGAAATGCTTCAGATTTTCCGGGAATTTGTGATAGAAGAAGATCATACCATTTTACTTTCTTCTCACATTACAGGAGATTTGGAAAAATTGGCGGATGAAGTTGTTTTTATTAACGCAGGAAAGATTGTTCTAGCAGGAAATAAGGATGATATTTTAGAAAAGCACGGACTTTTGAAGTGCAAAAAGAGTGAGTTAGAAAAGATCAGTGAGCCCTTGATTGTCAATGTGCAGCCGGGAACCTTTGGTGTTGAAGTGTTGGTGAATGACAGGAAAGCATGTGAAAAGCTATATCCTCAGATGGTAATCGAACCGGCTACGTTAGAAGATATTATGCTTTTTTATGTCAATAAGGACAGTAAAAATGCCGGCAGTAGGACTGTCGAGACGGATTAATCGAGTCAGATAACATATGAAATTGAAGTTTGGAGAAGGAGACAGGTATATGAAAGGGCTGGTATTAAAAGATTTAATGTGTTTAAGAAAACAGCTTATGATCTTCGGCTATGTCGTAGTCGGTGTATTGGTGTTGTCTGTCATGTTTGTTCTAAGTGCACGTTTTGGAAATATTGCCATGGCAAATCAGGCGATGGTGGCAACGGAGGGATTGTCGGCTTCTGATATTACCAATTTATCAACAAATGTGCTGATACTTTTTATGTTGCTTCCACTTGCAACTGTGGGAGATTTTGCAAATGTATTTACGGAAGATGGAAAGGCCGGTTTTTTCAATGTCTCGTCTGTGCTTCCAATCTCCGTAAAAAAGCGGGTACTGGCAAAATATGTTACGATTTTTGCTATGTTTGGAATTGGTGCTTTCATTGATATTATCATTGCATTTGTTTTATCGATGCTTACGGATATCATTTCTTTTGCAGACTTTCTTGGAATCATTATTTCTGCAGCTTCTGTGATGGCAATTTACAGTGCGTTAGTAATTGTTTTTTGCTTCCTTTTTGGATATGGAAAAGAAGACTATGCACGGATTATTTCACCATTTTTGATGTTGGTAACAGTAATATCTCTGAATTTATCAAATATCAGAAAATCGATTACAGCCATGGATTCCGGCGATATTGAGTTGATTAATCGGTGTATGAATTTTATAAAGCATAAATACTATGTGCTGTTATTGATTGCCGTATTTGTTATGGTTGTGTCCTATTTTGTTTCTGTACGGATTGCTGAAAGAAAGAGGGGAATCGTGTAATGGGTGGATTGTTATATAAGGATTTTGTATCCATAAACGGAAAAAAATTAGTGTGGATTTTGATAATCGGAACCGTTCTTTTTTTTGGACTTCGGGTTGCTTTTCCGGGAACGATGAATCAAGAAGCTTTTTTGACCATGACAGAAGATGGACAGGAAATGAATCTTCTGGATTACCTTTTTTTCAGTATATTTGCCTGTTGTATAATTGGAATCTTAGGCCTTGTGAACGGCTGGGTGGCAAAAATTGTAGATGGTGATACCAAGAATAAAATCAGGGGATATATTAGTTCGCTTCCCCTTGAAAAAAATGCTTATATTGCATCAAAATATCTTTTTATAGCCATTTCCGCTTATGTTTTTTTGTCTTTTGAGATGATGTGGGGTGTGATTTGTAATGCGTTTTGCAGAGAGGGTGTTTCTTCCGAACTAATGGCAGCAATCTGTTCGTTTATTCCGCCTTTGATCTGCCTTGTTCTATTATCTGCCGCGATTGAATTACCTTTGTTTATTTTATTGGGAGTACAGAAAGCGAAGCTTATAAAAATTGCCGTTGTGATGGGAATTGGATTTGTGATTGTAGGATTCCTTTTATTCGGTAATCTGAATTGGATTTCCGAAAACTTTAATATTCTGACTTTCATGAATTGGTATGAAACGCATACCTTTGAAGTGGCATTTTTAACAATTCTGTCACCGGTCATTACACTGGCTCTTTATTATGTATCGTATCGGATTACGTGTTTTTTTTCAAATCAGGAGGTTTAGTTTATGGATAAAAAACTGGAATCAAAAAGGTTGTTTTTATATCTGGCTTTATCCTTTTTTCTGACATGGATCGTGTTTTTTACTTATATAATTACAGGGCATAAATGGGATGGTTCTAATCCACGCATGGAAGGTTTATCGGCTCTTGGTATGCTGATTCCTGTACTGGCACATGTGCTGACACGGTGGATTACAAAAGAAGGTTTTCCTTTGACGGGAAAAGGCTCCATGATGTTAGGGATTTCTTTGAAAAATAAGAAATGGATGTTTTATCTGTTTGCACTTTTCATGCCCTGGATTTATTTTGAAATCGGACATGGACTGTCACTTTTGATTTATCCGGATTTGTTTGATCCGGAATATTATAAGGTTATGGGGATTGCAAAAAATATGATTCCGCTATTGCCACTCGCCGCTATCATAAACGGAGCCATTGGTTCTTTTGCTGCTTTTGGTGAAGAGGGAGGATGGCGGGGTTATATGATGCCGAAACTCATAGAACTAGTAGGAACCAAAAAAGCTGTTTTTATTGGTGGAATCATCTGGGGCGTATGGCATGCACCGTTAACCTGCGTTGGACATAATTTTGGATTGGATTATCCGGGATTTCCGTATCTGGGCATTCTGATTATGTGTGTGGACTGTACCTTTATGGGAGTTATGTTAATCTATATTACGCAAAAGACGAATTCCATCTGGCCGGCAACGATTATGCATGCAGTTAACAATGCTAACCCAAGCATTCTTGCTGTTTATATCAATACGGAAAGAGCAGCAGAAGTGATGCCTAATCCAATCGTGGGATTTGTGATACTCTTAATTCCTACGATTGTGATTGGCAGTATTTGTCTGGTGCTTTTGTGTAGAGAAAAAGGGACGATTTGAAATCCTTGTAGGATGCCAGTCACCTTTACAGAAATTATATATCTTTGCTTGCGGAATTTGGCAAGGTTTCTTGACATTTCTTAGCGGCATAAGCGAACAAAATTATGCCCGGTTTCAACTGTTTAAAGACGAAGTCTGAGTTTTGAAACCGGGCATTTGATATATATTTTGTGAGCATGCCGCTTAGAAATGTCTAAAACCGAAGTATGAAGCGGGCAAAGATATATAATTTGTTAATTATTAAGTTCGTTCAATCTTGCCCTTACGGCATCTGCAATATTCTGGACATGATCGGCTTCGTCAGTGACTTTGCAGGTTGAATTAAAGAGCTGACTGATTCTGTCAGACATATTATTTACTTCATTTCCGAGACGTTTGGTTTCTTCTAAAAGTGAGCTGACAGATTTTACGATTTCATCACGGTTTACATCGCTTACTTTAGACATTTCACGGTTATCATCGGATAGGCGTCTGATTTCATCGGCAATCACGGCAAAGCCTTTTCCGGCTTCTCCACTGCGGGCAGCTTCTACCGTAGCATTCATTGCAATCAGATTGGTCTGTTTTGACACATCTTCAATATCCTGATTTAATTTCTCCAATTTATTTAATGTTTTTTCGATGGAAGCAAAAGAGGATTCCAAAAATTCGCAGAATTCCTGCATTTTGTGCATGGCGATACTGATATTTTCACATTCGTTTTTAGTGATTTCGGAGTTATTGATCATATCCCCAATCGAACGTTCTAACTGTTCAAAATCGTCGGCAATGAAGTTGCTGATTTCCTGATTTTTTAATAAAATCTGTTGATTTTGTGATTCCATATTGGATGTAATCTGCTCTAAGCGGTCTTTCATAAAATGAACGCAGTTGGCAGGCTTGTTTGTACCATTATAAATGGCAATGGCCATTTCCCGACAGTTGTTGTAACCGCAGGCACCGCAGTTAATCATCTGACTTTCTGCGGTATTTTTGTTCATACTTTCATAGACGGATTCTAATTGTATTGCGTTCGGAATGTTCAGTGAAACTTTTGAAGATTTATCGGTATAGTTTCGGATAAAATCTTCCAGCCTCAGTTTTTTAAACTGCCTGTTAAGGGCTTTCAGTCTTTGGGCAGGTGTGGCGTTTTTGGCGAAGGCGCCTGTGAACCCCTTTTTCTTACAGCTATTTTTAATTTCATTGATGGCAAAATAGGCATCATCGGAATCCCATTTGGAAGACTCCACACCGGTTCCGTACAGACAACCCTTATCACAGTTTAAAATATCGACCATAAAAAGACCTTTGGAATCAGAGGCCAGTGCTTTTTCATTTTTCTTTAAATATTCCCAGGCAGCTTTATCACCTTCAACCTGACGGATAAAAACATCTTCTCCGCAGAACCAATATACATTTTCTTTTAATCCTCCGGGCATGGGATAGATTGAACCAAGACCATATTCGATTTCGTCTTTTATGTCTTTACCGTAAATATGATGTTTTCTGACGTAATCCATCAGATGGTTGAAGGTTACGTTGTAAGAAATATAACCACCGGTGTTTGAATCCGTGATTTCAGCTTTTTTTGCAATACAGGGAGAAATAAAGGCAAGTTTGTCTGTAATTCCCACATATTTTTTGGCATAGATGGCAGCACACATCATAGGACTGTGGATTGGCATCAGTTTTGATAAAAGTTTTGGACTGTAACGCTCTATATAGTTGACAACCGCAGGACATGGCTGGGAAATTCCTCCGAGAAAATGGTTTTTGGTAATGTAATTAATATAGGCCCAGGTGGTGATATCAGCACCAAAAGAAACGGATATGATATGTCTGACACCTAAATCTTTCAGACCTCCTAAAATGGCACCATATTCATTCGGGTAATTGGCCATAAATGCCGGAGCCAGCAAAAGAGAAATATTTTCTCCGCGCCTTAAGGCATCAAAGAAAGCTTCCGTATCATCGTTGTATTCTCTGGCATCGTGTTCACATGCTTTTAAACAGGCGCCGCAGTTGATGCAGTTTTCCGGGTGAACATTGATTCTTTGTGCACCATGGCTATATGAATCAGAGTAATTGGCTGTGATGACCGGACAGACGGAAATACATCTGTTACAGCCCTGACATCTGTCGTTGGTATAGACCAAAGAATTGCTTTCGTTCATTTTGAATTTCCTCCAATGTGTGGTGCCGGTATGGCGGTTTTGTAATGCGAATTTAATAGCTTTTTTGTATCGTTCGAGATGGTTTAAAAGAAACCAAATGCCTTATCTCTTATATCATAATGCATTTTGGGAATAAAAGGAATAATTTTTTTGACAGGGGCAGTTCTTTTTCTTTCTCCCTAACCTAAGAAGTGGTAGTATAGAAGTATAGATGCGGATTTCATTTAGAATGATGATTGGAAGTTCTGATAGAAAACAAAGAAATGTTTTCGCAGGGGGAGGAAACATGAGCAAAAAAGTAATCGTGGCGGGACATATCTGCATTGATATTACTCCGGTTTTTCAAGGCAAATCGGTTTCGAATGTCGGCGATATCTTAAAACCCGGAAAATTGATTCAAATGGGAAAAGCTGAGGTGTCTACAGGCGGTGCTGTTGCCAATACGGGGCTTGGAATGAAAATTTTGGGCGCTGATGTTACTTTGATGGGGAAAATAGGTAACGATGAATTTGGAAATCTGATTTTGGGAATCTTGGATAAATATGATGCAGCAGATGGCATGATTCGCGATCCTTTATCTGACACTTCCTATTCGGTTGTATTGGCAATGCCGGGAGTGGATCGTATTTTTTTACATAATCCCGGAGCCAATCATACATTTTGTGCGGCAGATGTTTCAAAGGAGCAGTTAAGAGAGGCTGCATTGTTTCATTTTGGTTACCCGCCGCTAATGAAAAATATGTATGAAAACAATGGAAATGAGCTGGTGTCATTATTTCAAAAAGCAAAAGAGGCCGGCTGTGCCACTTCGTTAGATATGGCGGCGGTTGATCCGGCATCAGATGCGGGACGTGCGGATTGGAATCTGATTTTGAAAAAGGTACTTCCGTATGTGGATTTTTTTGTTCCGAGTGTGGAGGAGCTGTGTTATATGCTCGACAGGACGTGCTTAGAAGAATGGCAAAAGCGAGCCGGAAGCAGAGATTTGACGGAATTGCTGGATATTGAAAATGATGTGATTCCGTTGGCAGAAAAATGCATGGAGTATGGCACAAAGGTTCTTGTTATCAAATGCGGTGCAAAGGGTATGTATTATAAAACAGCAGATGAAAAGCAGTTAAGTGAAATTGGTAAAAGAGTGGGACTGGATATAGTGCAATGGGCTGACAGACAGGGATTTGAAGCTTCTTATATTCCGGAAAGGATTTTATCGGGAACCGGAGCCGGAGATACCAGTATAGCCGCATTTTTGGCCGCTATGTTAGAGGGAGAGAGTTTAGAAAGCTGCATGCAGTTAGCTGCGGCTACCGGTGCTTGCTGTGTTGCTTCCTATGATGCATTAAGCGGATTAAAGCCACTGGATGAACTGAGGACAAAGATTGCATCCGGATGGAAAAAATATGGCAAAGGAGAGAAGTTTTGAACAGTGTACAAAAAATATTGTTATTTATAGGTGGCATGTTTGCCGCAATAGGAGCTATGGTATCCATCGTGTTTATCGGTGTAAGTAGTGTGACGGGTGAATCAGGTGTGTTTGTTGTAATACCGCTTGGTTTTGTGTTTATCGGGCTTGGATTTATTATTGGTGTTATCATTAGTATTGTAAATAAAAAAATCATCGTAAAACGTGGGAATAAGTATGTAGCCAAAATATATGGTTATGTTGATAATACTTCCTTTTTGGAAAACGGTGAATTTACGCAAAATGTTAAGGTTCACTACTTTGACCGCATGCATATAGAAAGAGAAGCGATTCTGCCCACAAGCTTTGCAAAAGGCTCCAATCTGTATCCGATTGGTATGACGATTGATATTTATGAATATCATGGGAAATTCGGGTTTGATCCTAAATCTGTCAGGGCAGAGATATTGCCGGGGGAAGAGGAACTGATGGATGATAAACCGGTAAGTCCAGATCAGGTGCAATTGGTGGCTGTGACTTGTCCCAATTGTGGTTCTTCTTTTCAGGCGGCAGCAGGTTATTCCAGCAAATGTCCGTATTGTGAAAGTTATTTAAATGTATAAGAAGGTAGGAGTAAGAAAACTCAGATCACAAAATTGTGACCTGAGCTTTTTTACTTGTTTTAATCACGGATCAAAAGAACTGTCCACGATGGAACAAATCCCTTGATAAAAGAACTGTCCCTAGTTAGCACCCTGCTCCAAAGCAAGTGTTTTGGTTGTGATGTCACATACTTCGGAAGGTCCGTAATACTGGATAGCACCGGGATATGTGAATGCTGTTTCAACAGCCCATGCATCTCTGTGTGCTTCGAAGTATTTGAAAGGTGCTCCGTCAAGCTCTACTAAAGCTTTGCGGATAACGGGTTTGTCTTCACCGTTTCTTCTTTCCATGTTCATCATCTTGGTAATCGGCATACCACCTGCAACCCATTCGTCAGCGGGTTTTGCGATGTTGGATACTTTTGAAAGATATCCGGTATAACCGTAAGAGATTAACATGAATGCATTGTAACCAAGTGAGTAGCAGTAGTCAGCATCAAAGTTAGAAGGGAATGCACATCTTCCTTCGTAACCGAAGAAGTGATGTAATGCACTGAATTTTCCTTTGTATGTGCCGGCTGCTTTTCTCTTGTCGAGTTCGTCTTTTACTAAAGCAGAGAATAATTTTTCTGATTCGATTAAGGATACCTGAACGTTACCGTGAGGATCTCTTTCTAAGAATAACTGCTGCTGAACGAACTGAGGAAGCATAGCAAATACTGCCATAGATTCTTTTGTAAGTCCGCTTTCGATGAATGCATATTTTGCAGCCCAGTCAGGAAGAGCATTGAATTCTTCTGTTTTGTTGCCTGCAAGGAGTTCGTTGATTTCTGCAATCAGTACAGAGAATTCAGGAACGAATTCTACGATACCTTCAGGGATGATTGCAACACCGAAGTTGTCTCCGTTCGCTGCACGTTTTTCAACAGAATCTGCAATCTGTCCGGCAATCTGAGCAAGTGACATTTTCTTTGCTTTTACTTCTTCACCGATTAAGCAGATGTTGGGCTGTGTCTCAAGTGCACACTCTAAAGCAACATGAGAAGCGCTACGTCCCATAACTTTTACGAAATGCCAGTATTTTTTAGCTGAGTTAGCATCTCTTTCAATATTACCGATGACTTCTGAATATGTCTTGGTAGCTGTATCAAAACCAAAAGAAGCTTCGATGTCTTCGTTCTTTAAGTCGCCGTCGATGGTCTTAGGACAACCGATAACCTGAATACCGGTATTGTTAGCTGCCATGTACTCTGCAAGTGTAGCAGCATTGGTGTTAGAGTCATCACCACCGATGATAACGATAGCAGTAAGACCGTTTTTCTTTGCATTTTCAGCAACGATTGCGAACTGTTCTGTAGTCTCGAGCTTTGTACGACCGGAACCGATGATATCAAAACCGCCGGTATTTCTGTATGCATCGATAAATGCATCATCAAATGTAACATAATCATTTTTCAAAAGTCCGTCTGGACCGCCCTTGAAACCAAGAAGTTCATTGTCTTTGTTGGTTGCTTTTAATGCATCATAAAGACCGGTAATAACATTGTGTCCACCGGGAGCCTGTCCACCGGAAAGAATAACACCTACAACCTGCTTTTTAGAGGGAGCTGTGTTCTGACCTTTTTCAAATGTGATTTCTTTTTTGCCGTATGTGTTGGGGAAGAGAGCTTTGATCTTGTCCTGATCAGCGACACTTGCTGTCTCAGCGCCTTCCTTTACACAGATTTCTGCGATACCGTTTCTGAGCATTCCCGGAAGTTTGGGAGTGTACTCGTATCTTGCCTTTTGAAGAGGTGAAAGATTCATTTTCAATATCTCCTTTTCCTTATTAATGTAAATTTATTTCATTAACTAAAATACTAAAACATTTTGGAAAAATAGTAAATAGTATTTCGATGATTTTTCATATCTTTCCCATATGTCAGTTGTTGTTTGCTATAAAATATCTGTCATTATCTGCTCCGGAATTTTCGTCAGGGTCTGTCATGAATTTTCAACTGGTATTTTTGGATGATAGATTGTATGATGAAAGTATCAAAGGTTAAGTGGCGAATAAGCCAGAAACATAAGAACGATAGAAAAATCATATTAACAAAAATAAAATTAAAACGACAGAAAGCGAGATGGCAGCATGGAAATGAAGAATTTTTTTAAAAGTATGGTTGAACAGGATAAATGTGCCGTGGTTATTTGTGATTTGGAACATACCATTATTTATATGAATCCGGCAGCTGTAAAAAATTATGAGAAATACGGTGGAGAAAGCATTTTGGGAAAAAGCCTCCTGCATTGTCACAATCCGCATTCCTGTGAAATGATTGAAAAGGTTGTCGATTGGTTTAAAAAAGATCTTAGCAACAATATCGTACATACTTTTTTTAATGAAAAGCAGAATAAGGATGTCTATATGGTTGCATTACGGGATGATGAGAAAAATCTGATTGGTTATTATGAAAAGCACGAGTATCGCAATCGTGATATGAGTGATTTTTATGTATTTGACTAATACAGTTTTGGAACAGAATAGTAACTTTCTTGGTTACACAATAATAAAGTGAACCAAATTAAAGAATATAGAGTATTAAAGAAAGAAAAATCAGAATGGGAGAAGGTAACATGAGCCAAATAAAAAGTGTAAAGTTAACGCCTGCTAAGTTTGCAGTGGATCTTGGAGATGGCAGTGAAAGAGGGAATTATGTAAATCAAGACTATATTTTGCAGAAAATGCATCGCCCTCATCGCGGTATTAATCTGATGTATTGTTATTATCCGTTAGATGAGGGATGGCCGAAGCGTGCGCGTGATGCATATGCGGATAAAGATGTGACTTTTGCATGGGATTATCCGTATGATGACTACTTCCCCTATGGCGGCGGATTAAACGGAAACTGTGAAGGAGAACCGTTTACCTGCATGCGGGATGTCAGAAAGCATGGGCAGGATGTCATTTTGACATTGACCTGTGATCCGCATGTTTCGGATGAGCATATCAAGGCGATTGCTTTGGATTTGAAACCATTCGGTCGTATGATGTTAAGAGTAAATCATGAAGCTACCGGCAACTGGTTTTCCTTTAATAAGAGGGCTTCGTATCAGGAAGTTGCTGATTTTTATGTTCGTTTCCATAGGATTATCAAGGAATATGCGCCCAATGTACAGACGATTTTGTGTATCGGAGGAATTGAAGATCCAAATCCCAAGGTAACAGAAATTCTTTATGAAAAAGAATTTACCGAGGCCGTGCGTACGACTGATATCTGGTCAGTGGATAAATATATGGCATTAAACTGGGGATGGCCTTATGAGGTGGCTGAAAAAGATAATCATCAGCATAAAAGGGATTCGGTTGAGGCTATCTATGATATGACAAAGAGAAGCTTTTATCGTTTTAAAGAATTAAATGGAGGTGTTGCCAAACCAATGGTTATGTCGGAATTTAACGCAGACGGGGATGTGACCGGTCCGTTTGACCAGGTACAAATGGTAAAAGAATTTTGTCAGATGGTAAAAGAAGATAAAGAAAGATGGTTTAGTGGCCTGACCTTTTATCAGTTCCGCGATGACGGAAGATTGGGACTCGAGATTACGGATCCGAATAATTCCGATGTCGGTATTGAGCAGCCGGTATTGGCAGCTTATAGAGATATTATAAAGGATGATTTTTTTAAACCGGGATTTGCGATAGGACAGGATGAGCGCTTGCCGCTAACATTGCGTTGGGGAGGTTCGGAAGATGCGGATGGTATTGCCATAACATTGCAGATGGAGGGCAATCCGGTGTTTGCTGAAGCAAACTTTTCTGATGAGTTAGCAGAGGCTAATTTTATGATGGAAATAAACGGGAGATGGTTTTATAAAACTCCCGGTGTAACATTTGTAGATTTTATGCCTGCCTTTTTTGAACGGAATATATCGGATGCTTGCGAGATGAAACTGCATATTTTTGCGCCTCCGGCTGCCGGTGAAAACGATCCGTCGCAGGGAGAAGATTGGGCAGAAAACTATTATTACACGCTACGAAAGCTGCCGGATATCCGCTTGCGTTTTGAACCGATCATGTAAAGGCTATATATTTAGGAACACAAATCCGAAAAGGGGTTTAGAAAAATGGTGTTTTATCAGGAAAAGAACTGTTTTGTGAATTCTAAGAGCCGCTGTTCAAATTCCTGATAAAATTCCTGATATAATTTAGAGGAATAGGGTGTCTGATAAAAGGTTTTTAAAAAATGCAACAGAAAGGTTTTCTGTTCTTCCATAGAGTGGTTGAGTGCCTGCATTTTTACAAGAACTTCCTTTTTCAGATTATGCCATTTTAATTGGAAAGCTTCGTACTTTTCCATGTCCGGAATTTCAAGCCAGTCACTGATTTTGACATAGGATTTCTTTTTTGACGGACATCCGAGCTCTTCAGTTAAAACAAAATATGTGATTTTGTCCGGATAAAAATTTCTGCCTAAAGGATAGAGACGGCAGAGACCGGTACGGATAGAGTGGATTGTACAACGTCCGTCCACGTTTAAAAAAGGACAAATCCCGGTATCGAAATGGGAATGTCCCGGGCGATCATCCACAACCATTTTGATATTTGGAAGGATCAGGCCATTGTGATTGCTTAGTTCGAGCGGACCATCTTCACAAGTCAGAATTTCATAGGTGACAGGAGTGTTGCCGGCAAGTCTTAAATTGGATGTCAGCATCCACATATCGTAAGGGTCCAATACGATGGAATTTCCCATGTTTTCACAACATTGATTGCAGCCTTTGCAATCGTTACAACCGATTTTTGCAGTCTGAGAACAACGGTATTCATGTAGGGATACCGTTTTATTTTCTATGCCTTGAAGCTCTTGATTGAAACTGAAATTGGAATTTTCCATGGTTTGGGATGCTCACTTTCGTAAATTTTTTTGATTCTATGATACCAACGGATTGCTACGTACTTTGTGCTCTCGCAATCCTAAAAACATTCGAAATCCGCCCTGATCGGGCTACTTCCAGGTATCATTTTATCAAAAGAAAGTATCAAAAGATAGTTAAAATTACCACTTGAAAAAATCGAACACATGTTCTAATATAGGATATACGAAAGGAATGTGTGTGTATGAGTGCATTAAATATTTCAGACAAAAGTATTGATGTAATCTGTCAGAATTGTAGAGACGGTTCCATTATTCCGCTCAAACTGCGGATTACGGATGAAGATGGTGAGATTCAACAATATCAGATCAAAGGATACCGGGATATTACCGGACGTCACAGTTATCAACTTCCCAATGGCACGACGGTTACCACGACTCAGGAAATAAAGGTTTTTGAGTGTAGGATTGAATGTTTTCACAGGCAGCGTGTGATTTCGATTTTTTATAATCCCAAGACTTTGATCTGGTCGTTATGTCCTATGCAAGATGAAAGAGGGCGAGGAACAACTCAATGACCGGCATCTGGAAAATATATACCGGATACGTGATTTTTCCTAACAGACCAAAAGCGGATTTGATTTTTTCATTTTGTATAGGTATTTCAGCCTTCATCAGGATGAAGAGACAGATGGCGTAGAGAGCAATAATGAAAAAATCCCATTTTGATCGGTGTCCAAACTGACTGTAGACGAAAACACCCAATAGGATGACATTGGATACCGGGAACAAAATGCGCGACAGATACGAAGGAAAGTCTTTGATTGCCTGACATAGAAAATAAATAAAAATGCCCAGACCCAAACCAGCAATTCCGCGAAGCACACAATGATAATAGACAATAATGTCGATTTTACCAATCAGAATAAAATAGTAGCGATAAATCCAAAAACTGATGGCGGGAGCCAGGATAAATCCCCCAATTTTACCGGTTAAGGAAAGCAGGATGACAAAGAAAATGCCACCCCAGAAGACAGCGGGTACATACCAGTCCGCTGAAATCAGAACTTCGTTTCCAATCGGTGTCCATTGCAGCATAATAAATTCGGCAAAGCAGTTTTTCGCCAAAGAAAGCATATCCCGAAAACCATAGTGGTTTATGAAACTACGAATGAAGAGCATAAGAAAAAGAGCAGCCAGATAAAGAGGATAGAGCCGTTTGAGTCGGGAACAGATATAGGTTCCAATTGCTTTCAAACGATTCGGAAAAGTTTTTCCTGCCAACTGTTTTGTATAAAAACCACCAATAAAATATCCGGAAACTAAAAAGAAAAATTCAACCCCAAGGTAGCCGGCGTGAAAAAGTTCGGATTCGATTTTGCTGAAAAAATGAAAGCCCAGCACCATGATACAGAAGATAAAGCGCCAGAATTCCAATACATCATTTCGTTTCTTTGTCATAGCAATCCCCTCGGTAAAATTCAATGAATTCACAATCAGTATAGGTGTATTTACAGAAGGAGTCAATTTAATTGATTTGTTTTCTTTTATTGTTTTCTTTTATCGTTTTCTTTCTATATAAAAAATGAGATATAAGAGGATTCATCATCGAGAAAAAGAGATTGAGAAATATTTCAAGGCGGACTCTATTTTTTACGAAAATTGTCGATATATATATTGCAAAGATGAATTTCGTATTTTATAATAAAAATGAATCTTATGTTATGTAAATCAGTTGGCAAGTCGAAAGGTGGTGAGTATCATGGGCATTGGAAAAATCGGAGGTTTTTATCAAAGTTATCCTATTCAACCGATTAAACAGGTAGATGTGGAGACTGTAAAAGCACAGGATGCATTAAAAAAGCAACAGGAAGAACAGTTGCCTGTAGCAAAAGCGTCTCAGGAAACAGAACAGACCCCAGATACTCGTTCACGTGTTGCTGATTTAGAAAATATATCGTTAAATTTCAATACCGGTGATACATACGATTATATCGGAAAAGACAGTGATCTTTCGTTACTTGATGTAGATCAGGTACTTTCTGATATGAAAAAAGACAGTATTCTTGATCAGTATCGTTACTTTGTAGGAGATATTTCCAATGTAAATTCTGCGAAAGAAGGTCTGGCAGGCGACGGTATCGTGATTATGAAATAAGCAGTTTCCATTTTTGTAAATATTTGTTATGATTAGCCCGGAGGACCGACCACTTGGTTTCCGGGCTTTTTATTTGGAGTGGACGAAAAAGGAGTACCTATGTTTCAGACTTTTTATCCGGATGTTTGGATAGATTCAACCTATGATATTGATTTTGAAGCGTTGTATGAGAGAGGAATACGTGCTTTGATTTTTGATATCGACAATACATTGGTAGAGCACGGAGCTCCGGCTGATGAGAGAGCGATTGCGCTATTTCACAGACTGCATACCATTGGGTTTTCCGTGATGCTCTTATCCAACAACAAAGAACCGCGTGTAAAAATGTTTTGTGATAAGGTAGAAGGTGCTTCCTATATTTATAAGGCCGGAAAACCTTCTAAAAAAGGATACCATAGTGCAATGGAGAAGATGGGGACGGATGAGAAGACCACCGTTTTTATCGGCGATCAGCTCTTTACGGATGTCTGGGGCGCAAAAAGATGCGGGATATTCAGTATTTTGGTGAAGCCGATCGATAAAAAAGAAGAGATACAAATTGTATTGAAACGATATCTGGAAAAAATTGTTTTACATTTTTATAAGAAGACGCTGGCAAAAAATGACAATTTGAAAAGTAATAGAAAAAGCAAATGAAAAATAAGTGTGAAAGATAAATAATAAGAACAGGTGAATAAATTAGATAAAATAATGAATATTCGAATAGATATTTTTCGAAATACTACATATGAACAAAAATAACTATAAGTGAGAGCAAAAAGATGATAGAAATTGATGGAAAGACAAAAATATGCGGCTTAATCGGTTGTCCCGTTGAACATACCCTGTCACCGCTTATTCACAATACTGTTGCAAATAAAGAGGGAGATAACCTGGTGTATGTGCCGTTTCATGTAGAGCGCGACCGGGTAGAAGATGCAATAAAAGGTGCATATGCCTTAAACATAAAAGGATTGAATGTAACGGTTCCGCATAAGAGTGCGGTTATTCCATATCTGAAGGAACTGGATCCTTTGGCGGAGAAAATCGGTGCTGTCAATACACTGGTTCGCATTGAGGGTGGCTATAAAGGCTACAATACGGATATGACCGGCTTGAAAAGAGCTATGGAAAAAGAAAACATTGCCATTGCGGGGCGTGATGTTATTTTGCTCGGCGCCGGTGGAGCGTCCAGAGCCATTACCTTTTTACTGGTTTTTCAAAAGGCAAAAAGTGTTTGTATCTTAAATCGTTCGCTTGATAAAGCGCAGGCACTGGCAGATGAAGTCAATTGCATGATGCAGACAGATGTTGTAAGGGCTGCCGGACTTGATACATATCCGTCTTTGCCGGAGAAAAAATATCTATGTATTCAGTCAACCAGCGTTGGATTGTATCCAGACTGTGATTCTGCGGTTATTGAAGATCCGTCATTTTATGAAAAACTGGATGCGGCAGTTGACATAATATATAAACCGGCTGAAACGAAATTTATGAAATCGTGTAAAAATGCCGGCGTGAAGGTCTGTAACGGATTGGGAATGTTACTGTACCAAGGGATTGATGCCTATGAATTATGGAACGGAGTACATATTGATGATATGCTTTGTGATGAAATCTATAAATTAATGAAGGAAAAAACAAAAGTTGAAGAATAATATTATACTAATCGGATATATGGGCTGCGGAAAAACAACATTAGGAATAAAACTCTCCTATAAGGAGAGAGTTGGAATACTGGATACCGATAAAATGATTGAACAAAAGAATAAGAAAAGCGTTGCCGAAATCTTTGATAGTGAGGGAGAAGCGGCATTTCGTCAGATGGAGACGGATATTTTAAAAGAAATTGCAGAATATCAAAGCAGGTATATTATTTCCGTTGGTGGCGGGCTACCAATAAAGGAAGAAAATAGGGCATTGTTAAGAGATTTGGGAGAAGTCATTTATTTGCGGGCAAAACCGGACACCATATACGGGCGATTGAAAAATGATACGACCAGACCTTTGTTACGCGGTGATAATCCGCAGGAAAAAATAAAAGAAATGATTGCGTTTCGAGGTCCTATTTATGAGAAAGCCGCTACATCGGTTATTGACGTGGATGGGAAGGGCTTTGAAGAAATCCTAAGTGAGATTCAGGAAATTATTCATAAATGATGAGTCGATATCATGTTTTGCGGGTCCTAAAGTCATACTTTTTCATGCGAGAATGAAAAGTATGACCTTTTGACCTTGGTATCATATATTATAATTATATAAGGTGGAAAGAAAAATGAATATTTTAGTCATTAACGGACCCAATCTCAATTTTTTGGGGATTCGTGAAAAAGGAATTTACGGAACTGTCGATTACAATGGATTACTTGAGATGATTTCGAAAAAAGGCGAAGAGTGCCATTGTAAAATTGAAGTGTTTCAGAGTAATCATGAAGGCGCTATCATTGACCGTATTCAGGATGCTTATTTTGATGGAACCGAGGGAATCGTGATTAATCCGGGAGCTTTTACACATTACAGCTATGCCATTCATGATGCATTGGCTTCTGTTACAACCATGCCAAAAGTGGAAATTCATATTTCCGATATTACAAAGAGAGAGGATTTTCGAAAGGTATCCGTTACCAAGGCTGCCTGTGATCATCAGATTTACGGTCATGGTCTGGAAGGCTATCTGGAAGCTATCGATTATGTGATTGCAAAAAACAGTTGAAAATAGTTTTTTTTTAGTATAAACCCGTTTTTGACAGTTGTAAAAGTGTAAAGTGGCGTTAACCTCTTGAATTTACAGGGATTACGCCACTTTTGGATTAGAAATAAATGTTGTATGGAAATGCTACTTTGAAATTTTTTTGATTTTTTTGTTTAGTTCCTTCG
>JAGAJL010000008.1 GCA_017626095.1 Lachnospiraceae bacterium | reverse complement strand
GAGAGGACCGGGATGGACGGACCACTGGTGTACCTGTTGGCGACCAACGCCATGGCAGGGTAGCCAAGTCCGGCAGGGATAAACGCTGAAGGCATCTAAGCGTGAAGCCCCCCTCAAGATGAGATATCCCAAGTAGTAAGACCCCTTAGAGAGTATGAGGTAGATAGGCTTAAGGTGTAAGTGCAGTAATGCATTCAGCTGATAAGTACTAATCGGTCGAGGGCTTGACCAAAGCTGGAAACGGAAGTCGAAAGAAGACGCAAGTCGAAAAGAAGATCAGAGATTAAAACGTGTTTGTTCGGTTTTGAAGGTACATCCTTTTATGAATTTGTTTTAAAAAGTTCCGTATGGGACTTTTTTTTATATGTAAATTATGTTACAATTTCTTTATATAGGTTAAGGGGTATACAAATCTTTATGGTTTGTAATAAGAGGTGAACAAATGGATACAAATATACTTTTAGAAAACGGCACCAACGAATTGGAGATTCTGGAATTTACATTAGATGGCAATTCGTATGGAATTAATGTAGCAAAAATCAGAGAGATTATTAATTACACTCCGGTTACACCGGTTCCCAATGCACATCCGAGTATCGAAGGCATTTTTATGCCGCGTGATACCATGATTACTGCAATTGATTTGAAGAATTGCCTGCAAAAGGGAGCGTCCGGTTCCGATGGTCTGTTTATTATTACGAATTTCAATAAGCTGGATATTGCATTTCATGTAGATCAGGTTATTGGTATTCATCGTGTTTCCTGGACAGAGATCATCAAACCCGGTGCTACGGTTTCCACAGCAGAGGATGGCGTTGCAACAGGTATTATTAAGATCAATGAAAAGCTGATTATCATTCTTGATTTTGAAAAAATAGTATGCGACATCAGTCCGGAAACTGGTTTGAAGGTCTCAGATATTGATAATCTGGGTGCAAGACAGAGAAATAATATTCCGGTTTTGGTTGCTGAAGATTCTCCTTTGTTAAACAAGCTGATTGTTGACTGCTTACATAAGGCCGGTTATCAAAATCTGATGCATGTTGAAAACGGAGCAGATGCATGGAATATTATCACGGATTGTATTGCACAGGATAGTCTAAAGGAACATGTTCAATGTGTCATTACAGATATCGAGATGCCGCAGATGGATGGTCATAGGTTGACCAAATTGATTAAAGACAATGCGGAAACAAAGGATATTCCTGTTATCATTTTCTCATCTCTGATAAATGAGGAAATGAGAATTAAGGGAGAAGCACTTGGTGCAAATGCACAACTTACCAAGCCTGAAATTGGAAATTTGATTGAAGTTGTTGATCGTTTGGTTTTATAATATTTACAGAAAGGGCTGGGAAATCCAGTCCTTTTTTTATGCATTCGTGAATGGGTAAATGAATGTGCCTACATAAATGCATTTAATCAATATGAATTAAATTAAAAAAGGTGACAAATGAATATGCAGAGTATGTATAGTCTAATAGATGCTGTGAATGAAGCTGAAATAATACTAATCGGGATAGGAGAAGAATGGACGCCCTCATATGAGGATATTTTATCAGATAAAAGTGTGTTGACCGGGTTGGAAAAATTGTCCGCACTTGATAATCAAAATATTTTGATGTCAAGTTTGCAAAAAATGTACTACGAGTCATTTCATTCTGAACAATTAAAAAAAGCTTACCACAATCTTTTTCAATTATGTGGTTCTAAGGATTATTTTTTGATTTCCTTAAATGTTGACAGATATCCGGAATTGGCCGGCTTTGAAAATGAACGATGCGTTTATCCATGCGGAAACATGGATTATCTTCAGTGTGATATGAATTGCCACAATGAATTACTTCTGGTTCAAAGTACATATCAGACCATACAAAATATCATAAAAGGCAAAATTGAAAGTTCTGAGTTCCAGGAAGAAAAATGTCCATATTGTGGGGGTAAACTTGTTTATAATACCATGGAAGCAATGAAATATTGTGAAGGTGGATATTTAGAGCAATGGGAAGCATATATGAAATTTTTGCAAAAGACCATTAATCGAAAATTATGTATTTTAGAGTTAGGCGTTTCCATGCGTTTCCCGGGAGTAATACGAAATGCATTTGAAAAAACAGCGTATTATAATCAAAAGGCAAAAATGTTCCGGATTCATCAGACATTAGCGGATGTTCCTCAAAACATGGAGCAAAAAGTGTATGCAAAATACGAGAATTCCGTGGCTTATATTGCAAATTTGTTTGTTTCATAACAATGAATATGATATACTATATCATTGAATAAGTATATATTTTTGAAAACTGACATGAGGTTTATACTATGGCTTCAAATGAGGATTATTTAGACAGTTTGTTAAAAGCTGCAATGGATACTGAGCAATTGGAACAAGATTCTGCAGAAACAATTGTGGAACAACAATTTAATACTGAAATTGAGAATACAGCAGAGACTACCGAAACGATAGATGCTTTTTCTGCCTCAGATGATCCGAATCGCTCATTGCCTCCGGAAGAAATTGCAGCAATGTTTGCTGAATTAAGTGGAATAAATGAGACAAACGAATCAGATGAATTGAATGAAGCAGATGAAACAACGGAAACAAATGATTTGGATGTTTTCAATGCGTCGGATGTATTCAATGAAACGGAAACTCTTGATATGCCGGAAAGTACCGATATGCCGGAAGATTTTGTTGAAATGGATTTATCAAATGTTTTGAAAGATTCAAACGAAACGGAAGTTCCTGATTTAACTAAACTATTAGATATGGATCATGTATCGGATGGGGAGTTTGGGGAAGAAGTTAGCAAGGATGAGACGAATCAGGAAGAAGAGAAGCAACCGGATGAAGATCCATTCTCGTCAGATGAAAAATTAGAGTTTGATCTGGATGGGATTGATGACATTGATGCATTGCTTGGATTAAAGGAAATGCTGCCGGATTATAAGGATTCTTTTAAACAAAATAAGGCCTCTGATGTTTCGGATGCCAATGAAAATGCAAGTGATGAGCATGATGAAGCAGAATTGGATTTGGAAGATCAGGATTTGTCCGATATTCTGGATTTGTTAGGCGATGATGACAGTGAACTGGCTGAAATCAATGATATTCTAAAAAAATCCGACAATAATGAGATTGTTGATGTTGACGGAATTAGTGAACTTGAAATCAATATGTCCAAAGATATAGAAGATGGAAAGAAAGATTTAGAAGCTGAAAGCAAAACAGAAAAGAAGAAAAAGAAGAAAAAAAGATTTGGAAAGAAAAAGATGGAAGAGAATCCTGAAGTAGAATCCAATGAAAATGGTGAAGATGCTTCTTCTGAAATAAAAGAGAAAAAACAAAACTTTTTTAGCAAGCTTATGGCTTCTTTGACGGAAGAAATCGAGGATGAAACGGAAGAAGAAAACAATCAGGAAACGAATCCGGATGTTCCCGCTAAAAAAGGAAAGAAGAAAAAGGGAAAGAAAAAAGATAAGCAGGCAGAAACGAATGAAGAAATCCTGGAAGAAATGGATCAAGAGGATGCCGAAGCTTCGAAAAAGAAGAAAAAGGAAAAGAAACCAAAAAAGAAAAAAGAAAAGAAGATTAAGCCTGTAAAAGTGCCGGAAACAGAACAACCCGGTAAAAAATTGCCACAAAAAATGGTAATCCGGATTTTTGTTTTATGTTTTTCAATTTTGGCAGTGATCTTGATTGTCAATTCCTTTATTCCCGAACTGCTTTCTTTGCAAAAAGCAAGAAAAGCTTTTTATAAGGGAAATTATACGGATGCATATATGGAATTGATTGCACAGGATAAATTAAATGAAAGTGACACCATTCTTCTGAAGAAAGCAGAATTATTGACCCAACTGGATAATAAAATTAAGCTGTATCGGACTTATACAGCAGCCGGTATGAAATTAGAAGGATTACATGCTCTGTTAGAAGGCGTCAGTGTTTATCAAGATAACCAGACGATCATTCAGGAATATGGCATTTCGTATGAAGCCGAACAATTGTATTCTCAGATCGTTGCTGAATTGATGCAGCAATATGGTCTTACTTCGGAGCAGATTAACGAAATTCTTCAATTGGATTCAGTTAGCTATACTTATCGATTAAGAGAATTGACGAATACTGACAATACGATGTCGGAAACAGCGAATCCAACTTTGGATGAGCTGGGAGGGATGGATGAAAATTCTGCGTCGGTAATGCCGGATGTTGATACTTTGGAGGACCCGCTTCAAGAAGAACTGGAATAATATATTGAAATAGGAAGCTGAAATAAAAATTTGAAAGAATAAACAGGATTAGTAAGCAGAAAGCAGGAATAACAATGATAGCAATTATTGACTATGACGCAGGAAACATAAAAAGTGTTGAGAAAGCGTTCCAGTTTTTAAAACAGGATGTCATCCTGACAAGGGATGCCGGTCAGATTTTAAATGCCGATGCAGTTGTTTTACCGGGAGTTGGTTCTTTTGGTGATGCAATGAAAAAGCTGGAAAATTATGGCTTGGTTGATATTATCCGTAAAGTTGTAGAAAAAAATATTCCATTTTTAGGAATTTGTCTGGGGCTGCAGTTGTTATTTGACAGTAGTGAAGAAAGTCCAGGAGTCAAAGGTCTGGGAGTTTTACCGGGAAAGATTGTAAAAATCCCGGATGACCAAGGCTTAAAAGTGCCTCATATCGGATGGAATTCATTAAAATATCCCAAACCGGGCAGATTATTTGAAGGGATTAAGGAAGAGGAATATGTCTATTTTGTTCATTCCTATTATCTGGTAGCGGATACCGATGATATTGTTACGGCAACCACAGATTATGTTGCGCATATTCATGCATCTGTTGAAAAAGGAAATGTTTTTGCGTGCCAGTTTCATCCGGAAAAAAGTTCAGATGTCGGTTTGAAGATTTTGAGTAATTTTATCAAAGTAGTGGACGAATATAAAAATCATTGATGGTTGTATTATTAGTTTAAATAAAAATAAACTAATAAGCTTATTAAAAAGTTCAATAAAAGACTTAATATTAAACTCATTTATAGATTTAATAAATAAGTTTAAGTAGTAGATATAGCATAAAATAGAGGAGTATTTACATATGCATACCAAAAGAATTATTCCATGTCTGGATGTCAATGGCGGAAGAGTTGTAAAGGGAGTAAATTTTGTAAACCTGATTGACGCCGGTGATCCGGTTGCAATAGCAGAAGCATATGATAAAGCAGGAGCCGATGAACTGGTTTTTTTGGATATTACAGCCAGTTCGGATTCCAGAAATACCGTTGTAGATATGGTGCGTAAGGTCGCAGAAAGGGTATTTATTCCATTTACCGTCGGAGGTGGAATTCGTACCGTTGATGATTTTAAAGCGATTTTAAGAGAAGGGGCAGATAAGGTTTCCGTTAATTCGGCAGCCATTATGAATCCTTCTCTGATCAGTGAAGCTGCTGATAAATTCGGAAGTCAGTGTGTTGTTGTCGCAATCGATGCAAAAAGAAATCCGGACGGAAAGAGTTGGAATATCTATAAAAACGGTGGGAGAATTGATATGGGAATCGATGCCGTTGAATGGGCTATCAAGGCAGATAAACTC
Source organism: Lachnospiraceae bacterium (assembly GCA_017626095.1). Lineage (GTDB taxonomy): Bacteria > Bacillota > Clostridia > Lachnospirales > Lachnospiraceae > UBA2882. The sequence goes on along the minus strand of JAGAJL010000008.1, from coordinate 71,012 downwards.
GGGGCCGGTGAGATTTTGCTTACCAGCATGGACTGTGACGGAACAAAAGCAGGATATGATATTGAACTTACCAAAATGATTTCGGAAAATGTTTCTATTCCTGTCATCGCATCCGGCGGAGCCGGTAACCTTGAACATTTTAAAGATGCCCTGACAACTGGAAAAGCGGATGCCGCATTGGCAGCATCGTTATTTCATTTTAAAGAGCTTGAGATAAAAGAGGTCAAAAATTATCTCAGACAGGAAGGAATCAGTGTCAGACAGTAAAGATTATGGCAGCAATAAGTAATGATTGGTTAGAACCGTTAAAACCGGAATTTTCCAAAGAATATTATAAAAAATTATATTATACGATTATGGATGAATATAAAAAACATCTGGTTTTTCCACCTGCCGATGATGTTTTTAATGCTTATTCCCTGACGCCCTTAAAGGATGTAAAGGTTGTTATTATCGGACAGGATCCGTATCATAATGTCGGTCAGGCACACGGACTGTGTTTCTCTGTTCGTCCGGATGTGGAAATCCCACCGTCCTTAGTAAATATTTATAAAGAATTGCAGGATGACTTAGGGTGCTATATTCCCAACAACGGTTATCTGGTAAAATGGGCCAAACAGGGTGTCCTTTTGTTAAACACCGTATTAACGGTCAGAGCGCATCAGGCCAATTCACACAGAGGACTTGGCTGGGAAGAATTTACGGATGCTACCATTCGGGTATTAAATGAGCAGGACAGACCGATTGTATTTATTTTGTGGGGTTCTCCCGCACAGAAGAAAAAAGCGATGTTAAACAATCCGAAGCATTTGATTTTAGAAGCACCGCATCCCAGTCCGTTATCGGCTTATCGTGGTTTTTTCGGAAGCAAACCTTTTAGTAAAACCAATGAATTTCTGATTCAAAATCATTTAGAGCCGATTGACTGGCAGATTGAAAATGTTTAGTTTATATTTACTTATCTGAAAAAAGATGATAAATAATATAAGTAGTATTTTTACCATAATGGAGGAAAACAGCAACATGGAAAAGACACCTTTTGTAACAAAAGAACAGTTAGATGAGATTGTAAAACAATATCCGACTCCCTTTCATATTTATGATGAAAAAGGAATTCGTGAAAATGCAAAGGCATTAAAAGAGGCTTTTGCATGGAATAAAGGCTATAAGGAGTTTTTTGCGGTTAAGGCAACACCCAATCCTTTTTTGATTGATATTCTAAAAGAATATGGATGTGGTACCGATTGCTCCTCCATGACAGAATTGATGTTGTCGCATGCAATGGGATTTGGAGAAGGCGAGATTATGTTTTCTTCCAATGAAACACCTGCCAGTGAATATGAGTATGCTGCAAAGGTAAATGCCATCATCAATCTGGATGATTTCACTCATATCGATTATTTGGAAAAAACACTTGGTAAATTACCGGAAACACTCAGTATCCGCTATAATCCGGGTGGTGTGTTTAAGATTTCAACAAGCATCATGGATAACCCTGGAGATGCAAAATACGGATTTACAACAGAGCAGTTATTTGAAGGATACAAGATTTTAAAAGAAAAAGGTGTGAAAAGATTCGGTATGCATGCTTTTCTTGCAAGTAATACCGTGACCAATGAATATTATCCGACCTTAGCGAAAACATTATTTGAAACCGCTGTGGAGATCAAAGAAAGAACCGGCGTTTCTTTAAGCTTTATTAACTTATCCGGCGGAATTGGAATTCCATATCGTCCGGATCAGGAACCGAATGATATTCGTTTGATTGGACAGAAAGTAAAAGAAGTATACGATGAGATTTTAGTACCGGCAGGCCTTTCGGACGTTGCGATTTATACAGAATTGGGACGTTTCATGATGGGACCTTACGGTCATTTGGTTACCACAGCCATTCATGAAAAACATACCCATAAAGAGTATATTGGTTGTGATGCATGTGCCGTTAATTTGATGCGTCCTGCTATGTATGGAGCTTATCATCATATTACGGTTGCCGGAAAAGAAAATGATGTTTGTGATCACAAATATGATATTGTAGGATCATTGTGTGAAAATAATGATAAATTCGCCATAGACCGTATGCTCCCGAAAATTGATATCGGTGATTATATTGTCATTCACGATACCGGTGCACATGGTTATGCCATGGGCTATAATTACAATGGTAAATTAAAGAGTGCGGAATTATTATTAAAGGAAGATGGCTCGGTAGAATTAATTCGAAGAGCCGAAACACCGAAGGATTATTTTGCAACCTTGGATTGTTTTGATATTTATAATAAACTTGATTTTAATCAATAAATGATGTTAGTGTCAAAAGAATAAACTGAATATGGAATCAAATGATGTAAATTATGTATTTTTTTGCAATATGAGATGCTTGCGAATTGTGAGAATTTCGTAGCAATGTAGCAATTTATTTACATCAGCACATTTCAAATTAAATGAAAATTAAATTCTTAAATGTGCAGAATATTGATGTCAATCATAGACAATAGTATGTCTTTGATGATAGATGTGTCATTTTTACAAAATTAATTGACGCAAGGAGAGGAGAAAAATTATGAAAACAAAGAAATTGGTAGCTTTGATGAGTGCGGCTGCTTTACTTGTTATGTCATTAATAGGTTGCGGCACTTCATCAGAAGGAACGACAACAACAGGTACAGCAGTAGTAACCGATGGAACTGTATATAAAGTCGGTATTGTTCAATATGTGGATGATGCTTCGTTGAATCAGATTGAAAAAGCAATTGAAGCGGAACTGGACAAAAAAGGTTCCGAACTTGGTGTTGTATTTAATTATGCTGATTATACATTTAACGGTCAGGCAGATTCTACAACAATAAACCAGATTGCAACACAGCTTGTTGCAGATGAAGTGGATGTGATTGTTCCGATTGCAACTCCTACAGCATGTATCATGCAGAACGCAACCGAGGAAAATCTGATTCCGGTTGTTTTTTCGGCTGTATCCGATCCGGTCGGTGCCGGCTTAGTTGCTTCTTTGGATGCACCGGGAGCCAATATCACAGGTACATCTGATGCACTTGATACCGCATCAATTTTTGATTTGATGTTTGCCGCCAATCCGGAAATTGATTATGTTGGTCTTTTATATGATAAAGGACAGGATTCATCCACACAGGCAATCGCTGATGCAAAAGCATATTTAGATGCTAAGGGTGTTGCTTATATTGAGAAAAACGGTACTACAAACGAAGAAGTTTCTTTAGCTGCAGATGCATTAGTGGCAGAAAAGGTTGATGCTGTATTTACACCTTCTGATAACACGGTCATGACAGCAGAACTTGGCATTTATGAAAAATTTGCGGAAGCCGGAATTCCGCATTATGCAGGAGCTGACAGTTTTGCATTAAATGGAGCTTTTTGCGGATATGGTGTTGATTATGTCGAACTTGGTACGGCAACAGCCGATATGATTGTTGATATTCTTGTAAATGGTGCAAAGCCGGAAACAACGGCTGTAAAAACCATGGACAGTGGTATTGCAACCGTGAATACGGATGTTGCAGAAATGATTGGTCTTGATTACAGTATGTTTGCAGATATGTGTACACAGCTGGTTGAAACAAAAACAGCAGAAGAATTTGAATAAAAATGCTTTTGTTCAGATATAGGAGTTTATGAAATTATTATGTCCGCATTATCGAATATTTTTACTATGTCAATTGCATTAAGTGCGCTGGAAACAGGTTGTATCTATGCATTGGTTGCCCTGGCATTATTTATTTCATTTTCTTTATTAAATATCGCAGATTTAACAACAGATGGCTGTTATACATTGGGATGTGCCGTAGGTGCCATGGTAACACTTGCGGGACATCCGTTTCTGGCCTTATTCGCATCTCTTTTAGCGGGTGCAATGGCCGGATATGTAACCGCTTTTTTACAGACAAAAATGGGTGTTGAGTCAATTTTGGCCGGAATTATTGTTAATACCGGCCTTTATACCGTGAATATCATGGTTATGCAGTTTTCATCTGTCGTCAATATTTTTAATTGTGATACGATTTTCCGGTATGCGAAGGAATATATTGGAGGTTCATGGTACAAGGTAATTGTGGTTTTGACGGTGATTGTGATTGTTGCAGCATTTTTAGCATGGTTTTTAAATACCCGGCTTGGTTTGTCCATTCGTGCTACGGGAGATAATGCAGCAATGGTAAAGGCATCCAGTATTAATCCTGCATTTACAATAACGGTCGGATTATGTGTTGCCAATTCCCTGACGGGACTTGCCGGCTGCCTGTTAGCACAGTATCAGAATTCATGTGATATTAATATTGGTACCGGAATGGTAACGATTGCTTTGGCAAGTTTAATAATTGGTGAAACAATTATCGGAAAAGGCGGTATTTTAAGACGTGTCATCGGTGTTATTTTAGGTAGTGTCTTATATCGTTTTATTGTTGCAATCGCAATCCGTCTGCATGTTCCCGCAGAATGTTTAAAACTGGTATCTGCCATTATCGTAGCGATTGCCATTGCAACTCCGTACTTAAAAGGAAAAGCAGGATTTTGGACTATAAGATTAAAAAAACAGCATGCGGTCAGTAAATCCGGCAAGAATGAATAGGAATTGGAGGAAATGGCTATGTTAGAATTGAATCATATCAGTAAGACCTTCAATCCGGGAACAGTAAATGAAAAAAAGGCGTTGGATGACGTTACCCTTCATCTGAATGATGGCGATTTTGCCACTATTATCGGTAGTAATGGTGCGGGAAAATCTACAACGTTTAATGCTATAACAGGTGCCTTTTTTGTTGATGAAGGCTCTGTGATTTTGGATGGAAACGATATTACTTTTACTAAAGAACATGTTCGCTCCAAAGTCATTGGTCACCTTTTTCAGGATCCTTTGCTTGGGACGGCACCACATATGACCATAGAGGAGAATATGGCGCTTGCATATTTACGTGCCGGAACCAGAAATACAGCCTTTTTCAGCCGGATTTCCGGAAAAGATAAAAAGCGGTTTCAGGAGCAGCTCGCACTATTGGATATGGGACTTGAAAATCGAATGAAACAACCGGTCGGTCTGTTATCCGGTGGACAGAGACAGGCTTTAACACTGCTTATGGCAACGATGGTAACCCCCAGGATTTTGTTGTTAGATGAGCATACAGCTGCCTTAGATCCTGCAACTGCCGAAAAAGTTCTGGCTTTGACAAAAAAGATTATTGAAGAGCAAAAGATTACCTGTCTGATGGTAACACATAATATGCAGCAGGCTTTAGACCTTGGCAACCGTTTACTCATGATGGATTCAGGCCGGATTGTCTTTGATGTAAAAGATGAAGAAAAGAAAAAAATGACGACAGCAGATCTTTTGGAACAGTTTAAAATACATGCAGGAAAATCGCTGGATAATGACCGCATTTTATTATCCGGTGTTTCGGAAACATAAGAGAATAGGAGAAATGAAATGGCCAAAGTATTGATTTGTGACGATGCTATGTTTATGCGTGCATCCATTCGGAAAATGGTTGAGGCAGAGGGGTTTCAGGTGATTGCTGAAGCGGGAGATGGAGCAGAGTGCATCTCTTCCTATCAGATTTATCATCCGGATCTTGTTTTGATGGATATTACCATGCCTGATATGGATGGAATTACAGCAACCAAAAAAATCATGGAAATTGATCAGAATGCCAAAATCATTATTGTTTCTGCATTGGGATTGCAGGAAAAAGTTTTTGAGGCAATTACGGCCGGAGCAAAGGATTTTATTGTAAAACCTTTTACGCAGGAAACATTGATTCAGTGTATGAAAAAATATGTATAACAAATGAGTTTTGATTTTATGTGATATCATTTGAAAAATATGATTATTACATTGTTTTTTGATTTTTAAACATAATTATTACAATCATTTTTTATAAAAAATTGTAATAATATTTTGAACATATACAACATTATATAAAAGGGAAATGAATAAATGAAAACAGTTCAGGTAATGCTTCCTGTCTTGGTTATGATTGTGATGGGAGCAATTATTCATAAAACCGAGTTTATTTCCGAAAAGGGAATGGATGATATCAAAAAATATATAACGAAAATTGCACTTCCGGTCACTATTTTTCATGCAATGGCTATCGCAACCATGAACCGGGACACGGCAATGATTATTCTTGTTATGTTTCTGATGCTTTCCGTTGCCATGGTTATCGGATTTTTATTAAGACCTTTTATGAAAGAACCCTATAAAAACTATCTTCCTTTTATGATTACAGTTTTTGAAGGTGGAATGTTTTCCTATCCATTGTATCAAAATCTATGTGGAGATACTTATTTTGTCAATATTGTTATTGTGGATATTGCTGGTTGTATCTTTGGCTTTGGTATTTTCTATGGAATTCTCGCCATGGTGGATCAAAAACTGAAATTCAGTGTTAAAACTATGGCAAAAACGGCATTTACATCCCCCACATTTCTTGCGGTTGTGTTTGGTTTGTTTATGAATTTGACCGGACTGATGAAAATCCTATTGGATTCTTCTGTAGGCACTTTATATCTTCCGGTAAAAGAAATCATAACAGCTCCGTTAACCGCGATGATTTTGCTGGTTGTAGGATATTCTATAAAATTGGATAAATCCCTTTTTGTTGTATGCATAAAAACAGTAGTAATGCGTTGTATTGTAATGGCTGTTCTTGGTTTTGCCGCAGTCATGGTTTTAAAAAATAGTATTCAGGATATATACATTCTTACGGCGTTCTTAATCATGTTTATTACAACACCTACTTTTTCAGCTCCGGGATTTGTCAAAAATAAAGATGCAGCATCTTATTTTGCTATGACAACATCTATATATGTTTTTGTGACAATTATTGGATATGCTGTGATTTCGCTGGTATTGTTTTCATAATTGCAAGAATATTGAAATTATCTTTTTTCTGAAATTTTGAAATCACATGATTTACATGATTTTCCTATTTGGGGTTTTTAAGATTTTCATGAATTTCCTATTTTTAGCTTGATTCTTTTATCCGGTTGTGTTAAGATAATTTTCGGTTGTGAAAACAACATGCCGGTGTGTCGGAATGGCAGACGAGGCAGACTCAAAATCTGTTGTGGGCAACCACGTGCGGGTTCAAGTCCCGCCACCGGCAGTATGAAACACCGATAAATTCGGTGTTTTTTCATTTTTAGCATGATTACTTTAAACAAAATACACAGGAAAGGAGAGTCTTGTGTAAGTGCTACTAAAGATAAATCGACCATAAATCGGTTTATTTTTTTGCAAAAATTTATAGAAAAAATTTTAGAAACTTTTTTAATTGACTTTCGATTGAGTTTTATATATGAAAAGATGGTAAATTTCTATATTATTTGTTACAATAACTGTGGGTGATTGGAATGAATTGTAAAGAGTTTGAAAAAGAAATTCCATGTTTTATTCATGATAATCTGGAAGAAAGGCTGTTACCGGATTTTGTGGATCATGTCAAGCATTGCAAGGATTGCGAAGAAGAACTGGCAATTCAATATTTGACTACAGAAGGTCTGATACGTCTTGAAAAAGGAGCATCTTTTTCTTTGGATAAAGAATTATCCTTAAAGATTGGAAAAGCATCCCGAATTGTGCGATTACGCAATAAAATTGATTTAATATGTCGTAATATTGAGATATTTTCAATTATCGTATTATGTCTGACATTATTGATATTATTTGTATAAAGAGGTTTGGAATGGCAAAAAAGTTAGTTTTAATTGACGGTCACAGTATTTTAAACAGAGCATTTTACGGAGTTCCGGAATTGACAAATTCAGAGGGACTTCATACCAATGCCATCTATGGTTTTTTAAATATTCTGTTCAAGCTTTTAGATGAAGAAAAGCCGGATGCGTTAGCTGTTGCTTTTGATTTATCTGCACCTACATTCCGTCATAAGATGTATGACGCATATAAGGGAACCAGAAAAGGAATGCCGGATGAATTGAGAGAGCAGGTACCTGTTATGAAAGAGGTACTTAAGGCCATGAATGTCCTGATTATGGAAAAAGAAGGCTATGAAGCAGATGATATTTTGGGAACCATGGCAAAAAGGGCAGAAAAAGAGGGCTATGAAGTATCATTGGTTTCCGGTGACAGGGATTTATTGCAGATTGCTTCCGAACATATCAAAATCAGGATTCCCAAGACAAAGGGAGCCCGGACCGAAATAGAAGATTATTATGCAAAAGATGTGTTGGAAAAATATCAGGTAACACCTTTGCAGTTTATCGAATTAAAAGCGCTTATGGGCGATGCATCCGACAATATTCCCGGCGTTCCCAAAGTCGGTGAAAAGACGGCAACTTCTTTGATGGTAGAATACCGGTCTTTGGATGGTATTTATGAACATGTCGAAGAAATTACCAAAAAGAGTATCAAAGAAACACTGGTGGAAAACAAAGAGCTTGCTTATCTGAGTTTAAAGCTTGCTACCATTTGTATTGATGCGGAGATTCCTTTTACTCTTGAAGATGCCAAAATGGATGATTTGTTTACAAAAGAGGCATATAACTGGTGTGTCAAACTGAATTTTAAAAATATGATGAATAGATTTGATACAACTTCTGTTGTGGAACAGGAACCCTTTGAAATGATTCCCGTTACGGATATTTTGGAGGTTGATTCTGTTTTTGCACAATGTGAAAAAAAGAAAAAGGCTTCTCTATTTGTCTTTGAACAAAATCACAGTATGCTGGCTCTTTCCGTTTCCTGTGAACCGGGAAAAGCATATGTCATCTTCATAGAAAATTTTATAACGCAGAATTATCTTGAAAATAAAATTAGTACGTTGTCGGAAACTGCCGACAAAGAGCATCCGCTGATTGTTTTTGATGTAAAAAAACTGTATCCTTATTCCATTGCAACGGAAACATCCAAATATTTTGATGCCAAGCTTGCGGCGTATCTGATTAATCCCAATCACAAGGAATATCAGATGGAAGATATTGCCGGAGATTATGCGCAAATAAATTGTCTGGATTATAAAACGGTTTTTGGAAAAGAAAAGCCGGAAACGATTGTATCTGACAGCAATCAGGAATTTTTAAATTTTATGGGATTAAGGGCAATCTCTTTATTAGCATCCTATGAACCGCTTCGCACAATGCTTGTAGATTACAATATGCTAACTCTTTACTATCAAATTGATCTTCCTCTGACCTATGTTTTGTATGACATGGAGAAAGAAGGCGTTCGGGTAGATGGAAATGATCTTGCAAATTATAGTATTGAGCTTGGTGGGAAAATAGATGAGATAGAGCAAAAGATATATGATCAGGTCGGTGAAACCTTTAATATCAATTCGCCCAAGCAGTTAGGTGAAATATTATTTGAAAAAATGGGGTTAAAGGGCGGTAAAAAAACAAAAACAGGTTATTCGACTGCGGCAGATGTATTGGAGAAACTCGCAGTAGATTATCCTGTTGTTGCGGATATTTTGGAATACCGTGCTTTGACGAAGTTAAAATCCACATACGCTGACGGACTCGTTACCTATATTGATGAAAACAGCCGGATTCACACATCATTTAATCAAATGATAACCGCAACCGGACGACTTTCATCGACAGAACCCAATTTGCAAAACATTCCCATGCGTACGGAAATGGGCAGAATGATACGAAAAGTCTTTAAGGCAAAAGATGGGTGTGTCTTGGTTGATGCGGATTATTCCCAGATTGAACTTCGTATTCTGGCACATTGTTCCAACGATCAGGAATTAATTGCCGCCTATCAGTCCGGAACGGATATTCACCGTATTACTGCATCCAAGGTGTTTCATGTGCCGCTTGATGAAGTCACGAGCCTGCAAAGAAGAAACGCGAAAGCTGTTAATTTCGGAATTGTATACGGAATTAGTGCCTTTGGATTAAGTCAGGATATCAACTGTTCACAAAAAGAAGCGGCTCAGTATATGAAGCAGTACTTTGAAACCTATCCTGATGTTAAAAAATATCTGGAACAGACGGTTTCTGATGCAAAGGAAAAGGGCTATACCACCACTTTGTTTGACCGTAGAAGACCTATGCCCGAGTTATCAAACAGCAATCATATGATACGCCAATTCGGTGAACGTGCTGCGATGAATGCACCAATTCAGGGAACAGCGGCCGATATCATAAAAATTGCGATGATTGATGTATATCATGGTTTGAAAGATGCCGGCTTGAAGTCCAAACTAATCTTGCAGATTCATGATGAATTATTGATTGAAGCATATGAAGATGAATTAGAACAGGTTAAAGAAATATTAGCTGATAAAATGCAGCATGCTGTATCATTGGCGGTACCGATGGAAATTGATTTGAATGTCGGATCTACATGGTATGATGCACATTAGGAAACGTCTATGAAAACAATTGGAATTACCGGCGGTGTTGGTGCCGGAAAATCTTTGGTTTTGGATTATATAAAAAAGCATTATCGGGCAAAAGTCTATTTGGCAGATGAAATAGCCAATACGTTAAAGCTTCCCGGCAATCTTTGTTATCGGGATATTGTCAGTCTGCTTGGTGAAGATGTTTTGTGTGAAGATAAAACCATTGACAAAAATAAAATGGCAGAAAAAATATTTTCACAAAAGGATTTGCTTGAAAAAGTAAACGCCATTATTCATCCTGCTGTAAAACAATTTGTTCTATCCGAAATTGAGCAGGAACGAAAAAAAGGTAAAATAGATTATTTTATTTTAGAAGCAGCGCTTTTAATAGAAGATCATTATGATCGAATTCTGGATGAGTTGTGGTATGTGTATGCCAGTCCGGATGTCCGTAGTACCCGATTAAAGGAAAGCCGTAATTATTCCGAAGAAAAAATTTCAGGAATTATGTCGTCCCAATTATCGGAAGAAGAATTTCGCAAACATTGTAAAGTCATGATTAACAATGATTCAGATGTAGAATATCTTTATTTTCAAATAGACAGTCATTTGGAGGAAGAATAATTGGCTACTGATAAAAATGCAAAAACAGGAAATTATGTATATGGTCTTGACATTGGCACCCGTAGTATTGTGGGTACGGTCGGATATCGTCAAAAGGATCGTTTCGTTGTCGTTGCACAGCAATCCATTGAACATGAATCAAGGGCTATGATAGATGGTCAGATTCACGATATTAATACGGTCAGTGAAACCATTCGTGAAGTGACTGATATCTTGGAAGAACGTATTAAACAACCGTTAAAGCAGGTTTGTATTGCGGCCGCAGGTCGTGTTTTAAAGACTGTCACGGTTCATGTTGATATGGACTTAGAAGGTGAAAAAACGATCTCAAAAGAAGATATTTTTGCCTTGGATTCTCTGGGGATTGAAAAAGCATATGAAACGTTTTCCAAAAGCGATGATTTCGATGAAAACATGAAGTTTTATTGCGTCGGTTATTCCGTTATGCATTATTTTATGAATGGTTATCCGATGAATCAGTTGGAAAATCATAAGGCAAAAGAGATATCCGCTGATTTGATTGCTACATTTCTTCCGGATGATGTGGTGGACGGTTTATATAAGTCCGTTGAACTGGCAGGGTTAGAGGTTGCAAATCTTACTTTGGAACCGATTGCAGCAATTGAGCTTGCAATTCCCGACATGTATCGCATGCTAAACATAGCATTAATTGATGTCGGTGCCGGAACATCGGATATTTCCATTACCAAAGACGGCAGCATTATTGCCTATGGTATGCTTCCCATTGCAGGTGATTGCCTTACCGAAGATATTGCCAGACATTGTTTGGTTGATTTTAAAACTTCAGAAACAATTAAACGTGGCATTACAGAGCAGGATATCGTAGAATATAAAGATATTATGGGAATTCCCCAAAAGATATCCAAAGAGGAAGTCTTATCCGTGATTTCCGATAATCTTGAGAATATGTCACGGCTTGCCGCTGAAAAGATAAAAGAATTAAATGGAAATAAACCGGTAAGTGCCGTATTTGTTGTCGGTGGTGGCGGAAAGATTGATACATATACCGAACGTGTTGCTAAGCATCTTGGAATTGCACCTGAGCGGTGTGCTGTTCGAGGAGAAGAAGTAATGACAAAAGTGGATTTTATGGAAAAAGATGTCGTGAAAGATTCACTTTTGGTCACTCCGATAGGTATTTGTCTTAATTTTTATGAGCAGAGTAACAACTTTATCTTTGTGAATTTCAATGAAAAACGTATTAAATTATATGATAATAATCATTTAGCCATTGTAGATGCAGCCATTTTAGCTGAGTTTCCTAACGAAGATCTCTTTCCAAAACGCGGTGAATCATTAGATTTTACGTTAAACGGACAGGCGATATCACTAAGAGGTAAGAGAGGGGAATCCGCAACCGTATGGCTAAACGGAGAAGAGGCTGATATCCATGCATCCATACGCAGTAATGACATTATCCGTGTTGTTCCGTCGACTGTAGGTGAAAAGGCTTCCATGGTTGTGTCAAAATTGCCTGGATATAATGGTAATCTGACGATTAAGTTGGAAGAAAGTGAGATGATTCTTCCGAAGTTAGCAAGTGTTAACGGAAAACTGCAATCAGCATATTATCAGATTCAGGATGGCGATGTTGTTGAGCTGATGGATTATTATACGGTTCTTCAAATTGCAGAATTTATGGATGTTTCCGCTGAAAGTATCAAGTCTGTTTGGGTTAATCACGAAAAAGCCGGACTGGATACGAAAGTTTATCATAATTTCTCTGTTTCTTTTGAGATGAAAGATGATTTGGATGTTGATATGGAGTTGGATTTAGACGGAGAAGTGACTGTAAACGGAACAACTGAAAATGAAATAATCGAAAATGAAACAACCGAAAATGAAACAATTGAAAACGAAACAGTCGTAAACAAAACAACTGAAAATGAAACAACAATAAATAATACAACCGGCGTTAAAACTGCAAACGATAGTACAAGCATCAATCATACTGTAAAATCAGAATTATCACAAACCGCAGAAAAAAATAATGATACATCTGCACTTTCTGCATTGGAAAAGGCAAAACAGAGTGCGCAACAGACAATCGAAAAATTACAGTTTGAACAAGCAGAAGAGAGTTTGATGGCCATGATACAATCGGCCATGAACCCGGAAAGTGCAAAGACTTCCGATACCGATTCTGATAAAATAAGTGTGAAAGCTGCACCTCTAAAAATCAATAAAAGTGCAAAAGAGTTATATAGCAGTATTCAGAGTAATATCAGTCGGATTAAGAGCGGAGAGGATATTGTACAAATCCGAAAGGAAGCAATCGAGGATGATAATTCTCATATTTCGAAAGATATAAACAGAGGAAATAATACACAAATCAGGAAACAAACAAGTGTGCAAGATCGTTCACAGATACAGAAACATGCAGTTATGCAAGATTCTTCTTTGATTCATACTGAAATCGGCAAAGAAAGAGACGAATCGGATCATAAAGAAGCAATAAAAGAAACAATGAAAGCAGACAATGTACAAACGGCGCCACCGATTCTGCCACCGCCTACAGTGGAAATCATCAATGGAAAAACTACGCAGACCATACATGTATTAGTAAATGGTCAACCCGTTACGCTGAAAGGCAAAGCAGATTATATTTATGTGGATGTTTTTGAATTTTATGAATTTGATTTATCAAAGCCACAGGGAAAAGCTGTTGTGACGATGATTAACGGACGGGATGCGCAATATGTCGAACCATTGTCAAATGGTGATGAACTTCAGATATACTGGAGAGACTAATATACAACTTGGAGATGACTTATGAGAATGTTAAGTATTGCCAGCGGAAGCAGCGGAAACTGCATCTATATCGGCAATGATCATACACATATTCTGGTTGATGCCGGAATCAGCAAAAAAAGAATTGAATCAGGATTGAATTCTATCGGATTAACGGTAGCGGATTTATCAGCCATTTTTGTTACGCATGAACATAAAGATCATATTGGTGGAATTGGTGTTTTGACCAGAAAGTGTCAGGCGCCTGTTTACGGAACAAAAGAAACGGTTTGCAGTATTTTGAGAGATCCTTCTCTGGGAAAGCTTAACCATGAGCAGTTTATTTCGATTATGCCAAATGAAGAAATTTGTATTGGAGATATGAAAATTGAACCTATGAAAATTTCTCACGATGCTGTTAATCCGGTTTGTTATCGATTTTTTGACGGCAATAAAAAAGCTGCAATTGCGACGGATCTTGGTTATGTAACAGAAGAGAATGAAGAAAAATTATGTGGGATGGATTTGCTGCTTCTTGAGTCAAATCATGACATTCAGATGTTGCAGGTCGGTTCCTATCCATATTATCTCAAACAACGTATTTTGGGGAATCAGGGACATTTATCCAATGAAGCTGCCGGAAGATTGTTAAGTCGCATTGCACATGATGATTTGAAAAAAATATATCTGGGGCATCTAAGCCAGGAAAATAATTTGCCACAGCTTGCTTATGAGGCAGTGAGGCTGGAAATAACGATGGGAAACAATCCTTATCAGGCATCGGATTTTGATATTGAAGTGGCAAAACGAAGTGAACCGTCGACGTTATTTGAGTTTTAATTTCTGGTTGTCCAGTGCACTGAATTCATGCATTGATTTTATGCATTAAAAATGACTGAACTAATAGGCTGAATGAATGTGTTTTGGAATCAATGATAGGATGATAATTATCTTATTTTATATTAATTTTAATGATTTCATAATCATTGGTTACCAGAATGGCAGAAACCTCCGGCTGATTTATTAAGTATTCCATCGCTTTTTCTTTTCCCAATAAGATACAGGTTGTGCTAAGCGCATCTGCCTGCATGGAAGTATCGGCAATGATGGTTGCCGATAACAAGTCTGTGTTAACCGGATAGCCTGTTTGGGGATCGATGATATGGTGATAAAGAGTACCTTCTGCTTTGAAATATCTTTCGTATATGCCGCTGGTAACAACAGACCGGCCGGAAACCGGAATTTTATCAATAAAGGTTTCTTTATCAAAAGGTTTTTCGATGCCTACTATAAACGCCTGACCGGAAGGTTTTTGCCCTAATGTTAATACGTTGCCACCAAGATTAATGATGGCATTTTCAATGTCGTTTTCAATCAGGTATTCTTTGATTTTGTCTGCAATATAACCTTTGGCAATAAAACCCAGGTCGATTTGCGCATCCGGATCAGATAACGTGACGGTATTGTATGATTCGTCTAAAGTTATCATATGGTAATCAACATGTTTCAGTGCTTTTTGAATTTTGCTGTCAGAAGGAATTGTTGTAGAATCGGCATTTTCATCCTGTGTGGAAAAATCCCACAGAGCTTTTGCACCTGAGACGGTAATATCAATCAGACCATTGGTTTTTTCGCTATACTTAATTGACTCTTTTATGAGCATGAATGTTTCCGGATGAACACATATCGGTTGACCGTCTGCATGATTGATTTGATCAATGTCACTGCCTTTTATGGTTTTGCTAAACATGTTTTCATACTCTGTGCATAAAGAATTAACCTGATTGATAACAAGTTCGGCATCTTCTTTCGTAAGAGGGGAATCGGAAGTGTTTTCATATATGGTTATGCTTATAATGGTATCAAAAGCAAGTGAGGTTCCGGTTGCAAGCGGAATATCGGATGGTGCTTTGGAACATCCGGTCATCAGAATAAACATAGAGAAAATAATCAGTTGTAATAAGGTGTAAAATAATTTGTGTTTCATAGAATTATCATAGCACAAAATAAATAGTTAGGACGAAGAAATTATGAAATTATCAGATGATTTTGATAACGAACATATTAAATCAGGTATTTCATTGGGCACCATGATTGTGGGGGTTTTATTTTTTGTCGGTATTGTTGTGGCAGCTGTTCTTTTGGCAAACAAAAAACAATTTGCCGGAAATAACAATCCCATATCCGAACCTTTGAATACACAGACGGAAAGTGCCACACAATCTCAGACAAATTTATCTGCAAATGATTTGATCAGTCATTCTGATCTGGTATCCGATGATCTTGATTTTTGGGATATGTATAAAGAAGACCATTCTTTTGAAGAAAAAAAGGATGTTGTTGAGAGTGTTGATTATTCCGAAAAATTAAAGCAATTGGAAAAAGAAGAAGCAGAGAAGGAAAAAGAAAACGATTTATCTGAAAACGGAACGAAAACAGAAGTCATTTTGCCGGACGGTACTTCACAATGGGTGATGATCAATGCATATATTGATAAAAATACTTATGATTACACCGGATTAGTGTGTGAAGAACCGTTTATGCGTTATTATGTGAATGCGAAAAAAATATCCAAGCAGGGGATTAAACTCGATGATAGCTTTGGCAATGTTAATTTTGAGACATTAGATAAAGAAGGTATCGATTTTTGTATTCTACGTATCGGAAAGCGAGGATATTCTACCGGTGCAGTTACGTATGATGCTAATTTTTCTGATTATGCTGCTTCGGCAAAAGAAGCAGGTTTGTCTGTTGGTGTTTCATTTTATTCTCAGGCTGTCAGCATAGAAGAGGCTGTGGAAGAAGCCAATCTTGTGGTTATGGCCTTGCAGAACTATGGGGTTACACCGGATTATCCCATTGTTTTTGAAATGGAATATGTGATTGGAGATGAAAGCAGAACAAAAGATCTGACCAAGCAACAATTAACAGATATTGCAAAAGCTTTCTGTGATACAATCAAAAATTATGGTTATACGCCTTTGATTTATGGCGATAAATATTGGCTTTTAAGAAAACTTGATTTAACACAGTTACTTATGTATAACATCAATTTGTCTCAGGACGGAGATGTACCGGATTATCCCTATCAGTTTGTGATGTGGGATTATAATCATGATGCAAAAGTAAAAGGTATCAGTAAAAATGTTACGATGTGTATGAGTTTTGTGGATTATACCATGAGATGATATAATTTTTCGGAAATCCGGCAATTGGTATATATTTCTGCATATTCGGAAGGACTAATTCCTTCCACGTAATTAAAGTCGTAGTTTTTGTTAAAACCCTGTTTTTTAACAATATCTACGGCTTTATTATATGCAATTGCAGCCTGAGATAACTCATCATAAATTCCTACCACATAATCCCCATTTATATGTATTTTGACTTTATATTGGAATATTCCGGCTTTGTTTTTGATCTGACTGACACCAAAATAGGGATTGATACAAATGACATTGGAATATCTGAAATCATTGGAATCGTGATTGGCAAAATAGTAATCCCGATCTTGTACTGCATAATTTCGTATGCCGTATCGATTCAGAATATTGACTTGCATGCCATAATCTGAAACAAAAAGGTGACGTCCACGCTTCATGATTTTGTGATTAGCATAATAAAACAAATCATCAATATCAAATGTAAAAACGGTTTCTTTCGTATAGTAATAATAAAAGAAACGTGGCATGATGTAGATGGGATTTTTTATATAGATCCCATGATCACGAAAATTCATCAGTGTAATACATTTCTCGAATTTCAGAAACCGGGGAGTATATTCATCCGGTAAAAGGGAAGCGTCCGATAATATTGTTTTTGCTTCCCAATAAGCATTCTGAGCCTCCTGCTTATCCATAAAGCTTCCCAGACTGATATGTTTTCTTTGAAAGGTAATGCTTACTCTGTAATATGGAGTTTTGTCTTTTTTTGTCGTAAAGTAGATTCCGCATTCTTTTTTCATATCCTAATTATAACAATACCTTTCTAATATCTCAATTTGTAATTATTCAGAGCCATATAAAATTGGCCAAAATGTTTTGCTTGCAAAGAACATTTTGACTAATTTTATATGGCGAGAAAACCACATTCGCAAAAGAGCTTTCTTTTTGCGAAAGTGGTTCTGAATAATTATATAAAATTTTGGTAATAATTTTGTAATATTTTACAAAGAGCTTGTATAAACTATTAGTGTAGTATTAATTGGAATTATTTTTCAAAAAAGGAGAATCTATGAAAAAGAAATATTTGAATGTCATGGTTTTTTGTTATGTGGCATTCTTAAGTATCTTTACCATAGAGATAACAACACAGAAAATACACACGATGAAACAGGAGAAGGAACAGGAAAAGATGATTATTGAATATGGAGATGATGGTTCAGATGGTTTTCAAATGGATCAGGTTGATACTCCGGCTTTGGCTTCCAAAGCACATATTATCGAATCGGATGTTATGACGAGGGAATATGTCTATGAATTATCAAATTTAGATTATGATACTTTATTACGGGTGGTGGAAGCAGAAGCAGGATGTGAGGATGAAAACGGAAAGCTTTTGGTTGCAAATGTTGTATTAAATCGTGTTAACAGTGAGAAATTTCCATCCAATGTATATGATGTTGTATACCAGTCAAACGGAGGAAAAGTGCAGTTTTCAACGGCATATAACGGTAGAATTAAAAGTGTTAAAGTATCAAACGAAACGAAAGAAGCAGTAAAAAGGGCTCTATATGGGGAGGACATTTCAAAAGGTGCGTTGTACTTTATTTCCTCCGCTGCCGTTTCACCGGAAAAAAGCAGTTGGTTTTATACAAAATTAAACCATGTGTTTGATTATGGAAGGCATAGCTTTTTTAAATAGAGATTTGAATAAAGATATCAGATAGGTTGAAAAGCGATACATTTTATTCCTTTTCATTGCCTTTAAAACAACCCTGTGTTATAATATCGCCGTAAAATAAATACGATTAGAGGATTTGATTATGGAGATTTTATACAAAAGTACCAGAAGTAACAGTGAACCTGTAACAGCATCAAAGGCAATCTTAAAAGGACTTGCTGATGATGGCGGTTTATTTGTACCTATGCAGCTTCCGACTTTGGATGTTTCTTTGGAAAAACTGGCAGATATGACATATCAGCAGGTTGCATATGAAGTTATGAAGTTATTTTTGACCGATTTTACAGAAGAGGAACTAAAATCCTGTATAAACAAAGCCTATGATGATAAGTTTGATACAGAAGTAATTGCACCATTGACGGAAGCCGGCAACGCTTATTATCTGGAGCTTTATCATGGTGCGACAATCGCATTTAAAGATATGGCTTTATCGATTTTGCCTCATCTTTTAACGACATCCGCAAAGAAAAATCAAGTAAAAAATGAAATTGTCATTCTGACTGCGACCAGTGGAGATACCGGAAAAGCAGCTTTAGCCGGATTTGCTGATGTAGAAGGTACACGTATTATTGTTTTCTATCCCAAAAACGGAGTAAGTCCGATTCAGGAAAAACAGATGGTCACTCAAAAAGGTGCTAATACATATGTTGTTGGTATTCACGGCAATTTTGACGATGCCCAGACCGGAGTGAAAAATTTATTTGGAGATGCAGAGCTTGCAAAAGAACTGGATGCTGCAGGTTTTCAGTTTTCATCTGCCAATTCCATCAATATCGGACGTCTGGTGCCCCAGATTGTTTATTATGTTTATTCTTATGCAATGCTTTTGGGTCAGGATCGCATAAAAAACGGAGAGGCAATTAATGTTGTGGTTCCAACCGGAAACTTTGGAAATATTCTTGCGGCATATTATGCAAAAAATATGGGTGTTCCGATTCAGAAATTGATTTGTGCCTCCAATGACAATAAAGTGTTATTTGACTTTTTTGCCAGCGGTAAATATGACAGAAACCGTGAGTTTATTTTGACGAGTTCCCCTTCGATGGATATTCTGATTTCATCCAATCTCGAACGTTTAATCTATCGTATCGCAGGAGATGATCCGGTTAAAAACGCAGAATTAATGGAATCCTTAAAAACAAACGGGAAATATGAAATTACATCTGATATGAGAGCGAAACTTCAGGATTTTGTCGGTGGTTATGCTTCTGAAGAGGAATGTTTTTCCATGATCAGGGAATTATATGAACAATATGGTTATGTGATTGATACACATACGGCTGTTGCAGCGGCAGCTTATAAAAAGTATCGTGAAGAAACAAAGGATGAAACCAAAACTATCATTGCTTCAACGGCAAGTCCTTATAAATTCACAAGAAGTGTGATGAAGGCCATTGACAAAAAGTATGATTCTATGGAAGATTTTGCTTTGGTTGATGAATTATCCAAGATTTCGAATACGGATGTTCCTCGTGCAATTGAAGAAATCCGGACAGCACCTGTTTTACATGATACAGTCTGCGAAAAAGAAGAAATGGAATCGGTTGTCAAGAAATTTCTTGGAATTTAGTTGATAAATATGTGTGAATAAGAGAGTTATTGTTGAGTGAGTGGGAAAAGTTTTTTCCACTCACTTATGTATATAATATAAGTGATAGGATTGCTACGCACTTTGTCATAAACATGAAAATTGGAGTGATAATGATGACAAATAAGATCAATGATTATCTCAATTGGAGAGGAGATTTGACATTTTTTCAAGACCCATTTAATGAGGTTGATGCATTAGCTCTTAGTATGGCCACATATGTTGAATTAGACAGAATCGTATCATCTGATTTAATGGAACAGATTCCTTTTTATCAAGCCGCAGAATTACTGACAACACATTTGGAAGAAAAGAAATATCATAAAACCGGCCTGATTATCCCGGAAGAGGTAATTACACTTTTTCTGACTTTGGCACAGTGCAACCGATATAAAAATTTGCGTTTATCAGGTTATATTAATCATATTGATGAAGAAAATGAAAAACAGTTTGCAGCAGTTACCTTTCAGAATGATAACGGAGAACTCTACATCGTTTATCGAGGGACGGATGATACCATTGTCGGTTGGCGTGAAGATTTTAATATGGCTTTTTTAGATGTGTTGCCGGCTCAAAAAGAAGCTACATTATACTATCGTGAAGTGTTACGTTCGCTAAAGGGTAAAGTTCGTATCATGGGACATTCCAAAGGCGGAAATTTATCCGTATATAGTGCTGTAAGAGGGGGCAAACT
This sequence comes from Lachnospiraceae bacterium, assembly GCA_017626095.1. Classification (GTDB taxonomy): domain Bacteria; phylum Bacillota; class Clostridia; order Lachnospirales; family Lachnospiraceae; genus UBA2882. The sequence continues at coordinate 50,113 of JAGAJL010000008.1, read as the reverse complement.
CGGACAAAAAAGACTGCTAAAGGTGTATTGTCTGGATGGCCCGGGATTTTCGGAAGATTTTTTTTCCTGCGATTCTTATCAAAATATCAGTGAAAAAATCTTTTGGTATTTACCATATGAGTCAATCATTGGAAATGTTTTGACGCATGGAACAAATGAAGTAGTTGTTAAGAGTACAGCAAAAGGCATTCTGCAACATAATCCGCTGTCGTGGTGTTTGAACCGGAATTCCTTTGTCAGGGAAAAAGAACTTTCCAAAGAAGCGACCCTTGCACACCTTGCAATCAGTGAATGTATGGATAAATTAACACTGGAACAGCGCAAACAGTTTGTCGGTATCATTTTTGATGCATTAGAAGCAACGGAAGCGAAAAAGCTTGGAGATATCCGGCTTAAAAATCTCGCCGGATTAATCGATTCAGTCAAAAAATTGGATCCCGAATCGAAGGAGTTGTTTAAGGAAACAGGGCGTTTGGTGTTAAAAATTGTCAAAGAAAACCGATAATTAACGGTTGTATTTTATGTAATCTTTTCGTATAATAAAACTACCTGAAATGTTCGATAACTCATGTTGTTTTGAACCTACATTGAATTTGAACGGGATTCCAATAAACTTTACGGATGACACGCCTCCCATTAAGTGTAGTGGACTTCAGAAGTAAAGGTGAGGTCGCCCACCTGGCGTTAGCTAGGCGTCAAAATACGTGAGCCGACATTTTGGGAACGAATGAAAAACAGCTCGAATGGGCTGTTTTTTCATGTTTATGCAATAAGTGAATGGCAATAAGTGCATACGCAATAAGTGAATGAGTAATGTCTTTGCACGGTTTGGGAGAATTACAATGAAAAAAAACAAAAAAGCAATTCTATGGCTGGTTGGTATTTTATTTGTGCTGGCTGTTTTCATCAGTCTGATTATTGTTTTTATGAAACGAAAAGAAGTATCCGAAAAATCCGGGATATTAATGGAGAAAGAGGATGCCTACATATTATTTGCCTATTTGTGTTGTAGGGACGAGGATTTCTATACAAAATCAATCAATACAAATGAAATTTCCGAATATCTGAATCCGGATGAAAAGAATCTTCAAAATGATGATAAAAAAGTAGGTCAGAAGGAGGAGCAAAAGAATGATCCTAAGCCGGCTGAAACACCTCTTTATTTAACGAAATCAGAAGTCTTATATATGATTGAAGTTTTAAAAGAGCTTTATCCCTTGTCGGAAGGTGATATCATAAAAAATACAGAAGCTGCATTTGTGGATTATTCCAAAGATCAATCAAAAATACTTGCGGATGACTTTTTTACATTTTTTTATTCTCTATGGGATACATTGCATGCAGAAAATGCATTAACAAAAAAGGATATTATTCCGCTTGCCTATGGAAAAGATGTTCAAACTTTGGATGAAGCAACTTCTTCTTTTGTACAGATGGACGATTTATCTGTGGCATATTATGATATGCAGTCTGAAAACAATATTCTGGTTGGAAACCTGACGCAGGGATTATATGATTTGCAGGAAGGGCTGGTTCAAAATCAGTTATATCAAAATACAAAGTATTTATTTTGTAATCATTATATTTTGCTGGATATATCCAAATATTATGATGTGAAGCAAAAAGATTTTCAGATTAATACTGCATTTATTGTTTCCAATCAACCGGATGCATTATTCATTGAGTATCAGGATTATCGTCTGAATTTGCATACTTTTTCTGAACCGGTTAAAACAGAAAACGGCGAAATATATGATTCATTTGAAAATATTGCGGATGTATTTTTTGCAAACGGAAGGATTTCCTATCTTGAAATTTACAAAGAGTTTGTCAGCGGAAAGCTATTATGCATATCCGATGATAGCATTGAATTAGAAGGGGCGGGAACCTATGCGTATAATCAAAAACTGCCGGTATACAAGTTATATGGTAACAAAGAAATCTATACAAAGGCAGATTTGAAAATCGGATATGATTTTGCGGATTTTGTATTAAACAAAGATGGTGTCATTGTCGCGGCCTTAGTCACGCGCGAAGAAAATATGGATAATATCCGTGTTGTCATAAAAACAACCAATTTTGCTTCTGCCTATCATGAAAGTATTACATTGTCCTGTGATCAGGATTACTTGGTTAATAATGAAAGACACATGGCAGGAGAGGAGTTTACTGTTACCATTGGAGATGAAATTTTAAAAAGCGGTAGAATCTTTGTGCGTCCGGAAACAAACCTCGCGAAAACCTCTGTTTTATCCATTCAAAGAGATCAGGGAATACCGTCTTACAGAGGGAATTTTGAAATAACAGAAACCAAAGATGGCTTACTGTTAATCAATGAGGTGTTATTAGAGGAATATCTTTATTCCGTTGTTCCATCCGAAATGCCGGCATCTTATCCTTCAGAAGCTTTGAAAGCACAGGCCATCTGTGCAAGAACCTATGCATATGGTAAAATGGTTCATTCTGGATTGATGTCTTATGGAGCGCATGTAGACGATAGTGCTGCTTTTCAGGTATATAATAATATCAAAGAAAATGAAAATACGACGTTAGCAATTAGAGAGACGAAAGATTGGGTTTTGACAATTGATAATCATCCGGCGGAAGTGTATTATTATTCTACGTCTTGTGGTTTTGGAACGGATATTGATGCATGGCATGGAAGTAATGCAGACCAATATCGCTACATGCTTTCAAAACATATTTCGGATGATACTTTGTCGGATGATATTACGAATGAAGATATCTTTCGGAATTATATTTCAAATATTCAGACATCGGATTATGAATCCGAAGAAGGTTGGTACAGATGGACTTATGAAACCGCGCTAAATATTGACAGATTAAACCAAAATCTGTTAAAAAGATATGAAGCGGGTTCGAAAAATGTTGCGACATTAAATGAAGCAGGAGAATATGAACCATTAACACCTCCGGTTTTTACAAAACTGGAAAGAATGGAAGTTGTAAAAAGAGAAGACGGCGGTGTGATTGACGAGTTGCTTCTTAGTGGACCGGAAGGATGCATAAAAGTCATCGGAGAACACAATGTTCGTGCTGTACTCGCCAATGACTGTGACTATGTGATCCGGGCAAATCAAAGTCAGAGTACAGTATCTACTCTGTTACCCAGTGCATTTGCGGTGATTGATGTCACCATAGATGAAACATCCAATTCAATATCTGCTTATCGGGTAACCGGTGGGGGATATGGGCATGGCATTGGTATGAGCCAGAATGGTGCAAAAGCTATGGCGAATAAGGGCTGGCTTTGCAACGATATTTTGCAGTTCTTTTTTGAAAATGCTGAAGTTTTGGAGTTATAAGATGAAAAAATTATATTTATTGGCCAAAAACTTTTCGTCAGAGGTAACGAAATGTCATATTTGTGCTTATGCATCTTCAGCAGCATTTTTTATGTTTTTGTCGCTGATTCCCATGTTATTGGTAATATGCTCTATTTTACCGTATACGCCTGTAACAGAAGCAGATCTGATGACGGCAATGGCACAAATATTGCCTCAAAACTTAGTCCCGATTGCAGTCAGTACCGTTTCGGATGTTTTTGATAAATCGCCGGCAGTCTTATCTATTTCCGCTTTGGTTACCATATGGTCTGCCGGAAAGGGAATGCTTGCTATTATCAGAGGGTTAAATGCGATTCATCACTCCTATGCTCCTTATAATTACTTTTTTCAACGAATAAGAGCGAGTATCTACACGGTTATTATGGTTGTATTAATACTGGTTTCTTTAGTGGTTGGTGTATTTGGTGAAAGTATTGCCAGAGTATTTGGTGAAAAAATACCGGAGCTCAACTTTTTAAATATTTTATTCTCTCAACTAAAAATTGTTGTTATTTTTGTTTTGCTGTGTTTGTTTTTTTTATTACTATTTACCTATATTCCCAATAAAAAGATTGATTGGAAAACACAGGTTGTCGGTGCTGTATTTGTGGCTATTACATGGTCCGGTTTTTCCTATGCTTTTTCTGTTTATGTTAAATATTTTTCCGGCACCAGTATATATGGGAGCATGTCTACCATTGCTATTTTGATGTTATGGTTTTATTTTGGTTTTTATCTTTTGTTTTTAGGTGCCTTGCTCAGTAAGTTCCTGATGCCTGCAACCGAATTTTTGATTGGTCGAATTGGTGAAAAAAAAGAAATGAAATTACAGGAAATGAAATGAGAATAAAAGCAACTTGACTTTTTTTCATAGAATTATTAGAATGAATGTGTTATATAAATCAAATTTATAAAAAGCGATGAAGATGCACAGTAGTTTTTTATACACCGGCAGAGAGAGGAAGCCACCGGCTGAAAGCTTCCTTCGGTTCTCGTAAAAAATGAATTTCCCATCTGAGCTTTGTCTTTGAATGTACTCACAGTAGTAGAAGACAACGTGTTCGAGCGTTAATCGAGTTTTGAGTGCCCGGTTTCCGGGAACTTGGGTGGTACCGCGGAATATTTCGTCCCATAGCATGTTTTGTGCTATGGGATTTTTTATGTAGTGAAATGGAAGTGGTTATACAAAGAATGTATCAATTAAGTGTAGTCTGAATGATTATGGCGACGAGGAAAATGTAATGTGCTTACACAATTACATTTGCAAACATGATATGAAATTGCATAATGCATTTTAAAATATAATAGAAAGAGGTAAGAGCATGGAAAACTTAACTGGCAATCTTGCTGAATTAAAAGCAAAGATTGAAACAGAGCTGAATGTTTTGAAAAATTCAAAAGAGCTCTATGAATTCAAAAATGTTTATCTGGAAGGTAAAAAGAGTAAAATCAGTGAATTGATGAAGGAAATGCGTAATCTTGCTCCGGAAGAAAGAGCAGGCTATGGAAAAAGCGTCAATGAATTGAAAGAATGGGCTTTGGGTCGTTTTGCTGAAATGGAAGAAAAAATGAAAGCATTGGAACTTCAGCACCGATACGAAAAAGAAAAAATTGATTTGTCTATTCCTGCAGAACCGCAAAAGATTGGCAATCTTCATCCGGTTACCCTGGTTCGCAATCAGTTGATCGACATTTTTGCCGGTATGGGATTTGAAATTTATGAAGGTAGTGAAATTGAGACAGATTATTATAACTTCACAGCTTTAAATACACCGCAGGATCATCCGGCAAGGGATATGCAGGATACCTTCTATTTATCCCCTGAATTTTTACTTCGTACACAGACTTCTGCAGGTCAGATTCACGTAATGGAGAAAAAACAGCCGCCGATTAAGATTTTATCCCCCGGTAAAGTTTTCCGATCAGACGATGATGCAACGCATTCTCCGATGTTTAGCCAGATGGAAGGCCTTGTCGTTGATAAAGGAATTACCTTAGGTGACTTAAAAGGAATGCTCGATGTGTTCGTAAAAAAAATTTACGGGGAAGATACCACAACGAGATTAAGACCTTCTTATTTCCCTTTTACAGAGCCTTCTGTAGAAGTAGACTGCAGTTGTTTTGAATGTGGCGGAAAAGGATGTAGTTTATGTAAGGGCACCGGTTGGATTGAAATATTAGGTGCCGGTGTTGTGAATAAACAGGTATTGGAAAACTGTGGAATTGATTCCGAAGAATATAGTGGATTTGCTTTTGGTATTGGTATTGAGCGTACTGCTATGTTGAAATACGGTATTAACAATATTAAATTATTATTCAATTCTGATATCAGAGTATTAGAACAGATTACAGAAAAATAAACGGAGGCAGATTATGATATTACCATTGAGTTGGCTTCAGGACTATGTTGATATTAGCGACGTAACAGTTGATGAATTAGAAAAGAAAATGTTCGACGCCGGTTTTGAAGTAGAAGAAAAATATGAATTAGGAAAAGATATTTCAAATATTGTGGTTGGTTATGTGGAATCCTGTGAACCGATTCCGGAAACACATTTACATGTATGCCAGGTGGATGCCGGAGTACATGGCAAAATGCAGGTTTGCTGTGGCGCAGACAATGTAAAAGCCGGTGGAAAATTCCCGTTGGCCCTGGTTGGCGCAAGTGTTTATGCGACAGCAAAGGATCATAAGACGGTAGAAGGTGTTATGACCATTAAAAAAGGTAAATTACGTGGTTATGAATCCTGTGGTATGCTTTGTTCCGGTGTGGAATTGGGGCTTACAGAAGATTTGTACCCCGGTTCCGAGTACAATGGATTGTTGGTTTTACCTGACGATGCAGAAATCGGATCCGATGTGAAAAAACTTACCGGACTGGATGAGTGGATTTTTGATATTGCATTAACCGCAAATCGTCCTGACTGCCAGAGCATTCTGGGTATGGCAAGAGAGGTTGCTGCCATGCTTTCCAAAGAATTAAAAATGCCTGCAACCGATTATACACAAACAGGTGTGACAAAAGATGGATTTAAGGTTACGGTACAGGCACCGGATTTATGCCCCAGATACTCTGCTCATTATGTACATGATGTAAAAATCGAAGAATCACCGGCATGGATGAAACGTCGTCTGGCCTTGGTTGGAATGGGTTCGATTTCCAATGTCGTTGATATAACGAACTATGTTTTAAAAGAAATCGGTCAGCCGATGCACGCATTTGACTGCTCTTATTTGGAAGGAAATGAAATTGTCGTAAGACGTGCGGGGAACGGTGAAAAGATTGTTACCTTAGATGAACAGGAATACAGTATGACAGATGCCAATCTGGTCATTTGTGATGGTGTTAAACCGGTGGCATTAGCCGGAGTTATGGGTGGTTTAAATTCCGAAATTCGTGATACGACAACAGCAGTTTTATTTGAATCGGCTAAATTTGCACGAGACAATGTGCGTAAAACTGCCAGAAGTCTTGGAAAGAGTTCCGATGCAAGTTCCCGTTATGAGAAAGGCGTGGATGAATATTCTACCGTTTTAGGTATGAAACGAGCTCTTCATTTGATTGAAGAATTAGGTGCAGGTAAGGTTTCATCTACACATGTTGATGTTAATACCGGTAATTCGATTGAACCGACACCTATGACAGTCAGCATCAAAAAAGTAAACGGTGTTTTAGGTATTGAAGTACCAACAGAAGATATCTGTAAGGTTATGAAGGATCTGAATTTCAATCCTACCGTAGACGGTGATGCATTGACCATTCAGATTCCGGCATATCGTGAAGACATGCTTCCGAATGCAGACAGCAAAGTAGAGCGTTATCCGGATGTAGCGGAAGAAGTTATTCGTATGTATGGTTATGACCATATTGTTCCGTCCTTTATGCCTACGGCAGAGCTTACCATGGGTGGTTTGAACTTACAGCAAAAAGGAGAGCTTGCATTAAAGAAAACACTTTGCATGACTGGTGCTCATGAATGCATGCATTATTCTTTTTTCTCACCTTCTGATTTGGATTTATTAAGATATCCCGAAGATGCCATGGAAAGAAATGCGATTAAAATTTTAAATCCGATTAATCAGGATTTGTCATTGATGCGTACCACATTGGTTGCATCCATGCTCAATGCTGTTTCCAGAAACGAAAAGAATGGTATTTTAAGCGGAAGATTATTCGAAGTTGCAAAGATTTTTGTTCCAAAAGCTTTACCTTTAACAGAGTATCCGGAAGAAAAGAATCGTCTTTGTGTTGCAACATTCGGTAATGAAGAATCTTTCTATACGATGAAATCCATTGCTGAGACTATTGCAAGCAGTATGGATATTACCTTTGCATATGAAGAAACGAAGAAATCATTTTTACATCCTTATCAGGCTGTTCGTGTATCTTGTGAAGGAGTAGATATCGGTTTCTTTGGTAAGGTGGCTTATGATATTCAGGATGAACTGGATATGCGTACTCCTGCATATGTCATGGAGTTAGACATGGATGCATTATCGGTATGGTATGGCAAAAAGAGAACCTTTAAACCTTTGGCAAAATTTGCTGAGGAAAAACGCGACCTTGCATTCCTCATGAATAAAGAAATTACATTCAAACAGGTTGAAGACTGTATCCGCAAAGCAAATAAATATATCAAAGAAGTGAAATTATTCGATGTATATGAAGGCGATCGTATTCCGGAAGGAAAGAAGAGTATGGCTTATACCGTAACCTTTATGCCCAAGGAAGAGCCGTTTGAAGGTGATTCCGTTCAAAAATTCGTTGATAAGATTTGCCGCACATTAAAGAATGATTTGGATGTTGAATTAAGAGGTTAATTCATTTTTATGGAACAAGTATTATTAAAATCTGATTTCTACTTTGATCTTCCACAAGAACTGATTGCACAGGACCCACTGGAGGATCGGAGTAGTTCCAGATTATTGAAATTAGATAAAAAAACGGGCGAAATAGAACACCATGTTTTTAAGGAAGTTCCTACTTTCTTAAGACCGGGGGACTGTCTGGTATTAAACAATACCAAGGTTATTCCCGCACGTTTATACGGTGTAAAAGAAGATACCGGTGCGACGATTGAAGTTCTTTTGTTGAAGAGAAAAGAAAATGATATGTGGGAAACCCTTGTAAAACCCGGTAAAAAAATGAAGATTGGGGCCAAAGTCGTATTTGGTGACGGTTTATTAAAAGCGGAAGTTATTGATATCATGGAAGAAGGAAACCGCTTAATTCATTTTTCATATGAAGGTATTTTTGAAGAAGTGCTGGATGCGCTTGGTGAAATGCCGTTGCCCCCTTATATTACGCACAAATTACAGGATAAAAACCGGTATCAGACGGTTTATGCAAAGTATGAAGGAAGTGCCGCTGCACCGACTGCAGGTTTACATTTTACCAAAGAGTTATTAGAGCAAATTCAGGCTATGGGAGTTAAAATCGCCCCGGTTACCTTACATGTTGGACTGGGAACCTTCCGTCCGGTCAAAGAAGAGAATCTGATTAATCATCATATGCATTCTGAATATTATGAGATTACGAAAGAATCCGCCGATTTGATTAACGAAACCAAAAAGAATGGTGGACGTATCATTTGTGTTGGCACGACAAGCTGTCGTACGGTTGAGAGTGCAGCAGATGAGAGTGGATTTGTGCATCCCGGATGTGACAATACCGAAATCTTTATCTATCCCGGTTATCGGTTTAAAGTATTAGATGGTCTGATTACCAATTTCCATTTGCCGGAATCTACACTGATTATGCTGGTTTCAGCTCTGGCAGGCCGTGACCATGTATTAAACGCATATGAGATTGCCGTAAAAGAAAAATATCGTTTCTTTTCTTTTGGTGATGCCATGATTATAATATAGTGTTGTAATTTTTTTATCTTTTCGATAAAATATACACATGTAATGTATGATGTCATGTGTGATTTAGGAGGATAATTATGGCTGGTATGGAAAGAAGAAGAAATAAACGTCTGGAATTAACATCCCGTCTTATTATAAAAAGATTGGATAATTCCGATGAAAAGCAGGAAGTTGCAATAGAAGTTTCCGATGTTTCAAAAACCGGACTTGGTTTTTATTGTACGGTACCATTGGAAATCGGAGCTGTTTATGAAGCATATCTAACAATTTGGACAAAAGAAGTCATTCATGCATTTGTCGAAATTGTCCGCATCGAAAAAGATGAGGATTTTTTTAAATATGGTGGTATTTTTATCGGCATGCCGGAAATGGATGCTGCAAGAATTGAGATTTATGAAACTGTAAATAGTAATCAGTAAGAAAGATACATGTTTTCAAAAAAATATATATCAAAATAATATTAAATGCCTGATTTCAAAACTCAGACTTTGTCTTCGAGCCGTTGAAATCAGGCATTATTTTTGCTCTCTTATACCACTAAGAAAAGCACAAAACCGCGTAAAATGCGACGAGTAAAGATATATTTCTTATTACATGACATACTGTATTAACAAATTCATGAATTATTTATAGCTAATTGTGACTCTAATTCTTTAATTCGAGCTCTGTTTTCTATGTTTTCTTTTTCCAATTGTTGCTTTTCAGATAATACTTTTTGATATTTTTCTTCCAGTTCTTTTTTATATTCTTCCTCAACTCTTTGCCAAAATAAATAGTCGGCTCTTGCTTCACAGCGTTGGCGAATCTGTTCGTCCTGTGAAAGCTGCAGAATCGTATCGGATGCTTCTTTAATCATTGAATCTTTTTGTGCAAGCATTTTAATTTCCTCCCATGTTGTGGCTTTAAAGAGGGAAGCCCAATAATCAATATGAAAAAGCCGGTCTTCCTTTGTTGCAAGGTCTATATGGGTTAAGTCTAGCACAGAAAGCCGCAGTTTGCTACTGTAGATTTGGTGATTTCTGATATTTGTCATCATGTATGTTGCATATAATTCCGGGGCATCCGGAAATAGTGTGAAATCAAGAATTCCAATCTGAATGGCCGTTTTTACATGAATATAATCATCTCCGCTTTGAAGGTTATCAAAAGAGCGGCAGAGATAACTAAGGGATCGTTCCGGCCAGTTATGCTGATTAACAACCTGCATTTCCAGATTGATGATGGTGTTATCGTTGAGCAGGCAGCGAATGTCTAAAACGAAATCTTTGTTATCAATATAATCTCCGAGTACAATGGGATTAAGAATCGTGACAGATATTACTTCTTCCGGTTTTAGATGTAGAAGAGAGCAGATGAGCCCTTTTAAGACATGATTATTCTTTTGTAATAATGCACGGAATAGATAGTCGTTTGTCATGGGAATCTGTACCGGTCCGGTTATCTGATCGAGTGTAATGATAATCTGATTTGATTTGGAAGATGAGTTAAAATGAGGTGCTATCATAGACGTGTTCCTTTCTTTTGTGAGAAGACAGAGTAGTGGCATATAATAAAAAACTATAACTGTCTTTTGATGGTTGTATAAGATATTTTGTTTCATGGGAATTGCGACCGAGATGGTCAGAAATGTTCCTAGAATGAATTGATTATATCAGTGCAGTTATAAAATGTCTAGAATTTTTTTCACAAAAAGTATCAGAGTCTGTTATAATAAACACAAATAGTATGTATATATTACAATGATAAAAGAAATATGACATAATTATATAAAACAGTATCAGAAGGAAAAACTTTCTTGATAAAATCTTAATTATAACAAAAACAAGGAGGGACATGATGGCAAGACCATTCAGTCCAACTGAAGCGAAGCGAATAATCGAAAGTCATCAAAAGACTATAGAAAAACTTAATAAGGCTGCTTCCTCAGTAAAAATTTATCGAGCAAAGGTTATTGAGGCATCAGATGCATTGGTAGCGAAGGAAGTTCTGAAAGTTCTCAAAGATATTCCAATTGAGGAGATTAACCGAGAAAAAAGAGGTTTTCGTGTAAAGGCATTAAGGGATCATGGATATAGAACAATAGCTGATATCGTTTCAGCATCAGTATATTCAATTGCTTCCGTTCATGGAATAAGTGAGGATGCGGCATATTCAATTAAAATAATCGTAAACAATATTGTATCGAAGGCAAGACAAGAAACTAAAATCAAGCTAAACTCTGATAACCGATCAAAAGAGGCCACAGCACTTGTGCTTGCGCTATCCCAATATCGTCGCAGTCAACCTGTTGCTGATGAATGCCGACAGCTCCTTTCTAAGAATAAACAAGCTGTCGAATATGCCGAGGAAGACCTGAATTCTGCGGCTGGAAGCTTGAAATGGTTGTTTTCTTCAAAAGTAAAAAAGCAGAAGGCGATAGATGCATATAATACACTGGTTGCCCTTTTGGAAGGAAACTATGGACGCGAAGCAGAAGCACAGACTACTATTGCAGAAACTATTGATAGAAGTTCAAGCAATGAAGCTTGGGAAGACTTTTCAGCTAATTCGGTTCGTTTTTTCAATGATTTGGAAGACATCAATCCAGGGGTGCTTGGAAATGATGATGCTATGTATGGACTTCCGGAAGATCTTGCGAGAGAAATTCAAGAGGAATGTTTCTTCCCAGATGGACTCCTTTGTGAATTAAGAAGATATCAAGAATGGGGAGTTAAATATGCACTCCACCAGGAAAGAATTCTTTTAGGCGATGAGATGGGTCTTGGAAAGACTGTTCAAGCAATTGCAACCATGGTATCTCTTCGCAATACCGGCGGGACTCATTTTGTTGTTGTATGTCCAGCAAGTGTTATTACAAACTGGTGCCGCGAAATAAGAAAAATGAGTTTGCTAAGTGTCACCAAAATACATGGTGCAGGACGTAAAGCTGCTCTCCAATCTTGGGTCAAGAGTGGAGGTGTTGCTGTTACTACGTATGAAACAACAGCGTATTTCAATTTGCCAGATGACTTTAAATTTAAGCTCATGGTTGTTGATGAAGCGCATTATATAAAGAATCCAGAGGCACGAAGAACAGTAAATGTTAAGAACATCAGCTTGCACGCTGAGAGATTGTTGTTCATGACTGGTACTGCGCTAGAAAACAAAGTTGATGAGATGATTTCTCTTATACGTGTTTTGCAACCGCGTATTGCATCTCAGGTTCAAGGAATGGCATTTATGTCAGCAGCACCACAATTCCGAAAGGCAATTGCTCCAGTTTATTATCGCCGAAAACGAGAAGATGTCCTTACGGAGTTACCGGATTTAATAGAAAGTAAAGAATGGTGCACGTTATCCCATAACGAAGAAGTTGCCTACGAGCAAGCCGTTTTATCTAAGAACTATGCAGAAGCAAGACGAGTTTCCTGGAATGTGGATGATTTGAAAGACTCTTCTAAAGCAGCTCGTTTGTTAGAACTTGTGACTGAGGCTGAATCTGAAGGGAGAAAAGTGATTGTATTCTCTTTCTTTCTTGATACGATTAGGAAGGTGTCAATGTTGCTTGGTGATAGATGTACAAATCCTATCAACGGTTCTGTTACACCTCAACGTAGGCAGGAAATAATAGACGAATTTGATAAAGCACCTGCAGGAACTGTGCTTGTTGCTCAAATTCAATCTGGTGGAACAGGATTAAACATTCAATCAGCAAGTGTTGTGGTTCTTTGTGAGCCTCAATTCAAACCCTCTATAGAGAATCAAGCTATTTCAAGGGCTTATCGCATGGGACAAACAAGAAATGTTATTGTGTATAGACTTTTGTGCGAAGGTACAGTTGATGAGAAGATAATGTCAACTTTAGAGAGTAAACAAGCCATTTTTGACGCTTTTGCAGACAAATCTGTTGCTGCAATGGAGAGCCAAGAAATGGATGAACGAACCTTTGGAAATATCATCAAAGAAGAAATCGATCGGATTAATGCCAAATATAGTAAAACAGAGCAATTGAATAAGTAAAGCATACACTGATAAATATGGAAAAAAAGTATGGTCAGCAGCATTATTTACATCTATAGCTGCAGCATATTGTGATATTGATAATTATGAGATGAGTGCAAATATTGTACCAAATTGATAACGAGTTAAAAAAGCCCGACGCTGATATATTATTTCTTTATGGTATATCAGGATTGGGCTTTTATATTAAATGATATTATTATGTTATTATGCTTTATCTTTATCTTTAACTAATAGATACAATAACTATTTTCTTTCAAAATATGCTTTGCGAGTAACATGGCTGCTTCATCATAAAATTCAATTGCAAGAGCCCCTTGTTGGATTTCTCTGTTGTGATTAATACCTATATTTTTGATATTAATATTTTCTTTTGCCAATACTGTTGCAATTTCAGCAATCGCACCGGCTTTATCATCCACATCCACAGAAAATACAAACGTCTTTTTGATCGGACCGCTTCCTACATTGGTGAAAGAATCGCGGTAATTTTTTGCAGAATCAAAAAAGGAATAAATCTGATCAAATTCTTCACAATGAATCGTATCTTTGATTTGCTCTAAATATGTAATATAGTCCGTCAGTAATTGCAAAATATTATCCTTGTTGGAAGAACATATGGATTTCCACATATCAGGTGATGAAGAAGCGATACGGGTTATGTCTTTAAAACCTCCGGCAGCAATCAGCTTCATAAAACCATCATCATCTTTTTGATGTACAAAATTGACGAGAGAAGCCGCAATCACATGTGGAAGATGAGAGATTGCTCCGGTAATGTAATCGTGCAGCTCCGGTTTGATGATAAGCGGGATCGCATGTGCTTCTAACGTGAGAGAACGCAAAGCATTCACACGTTCAATGTTTACACCGGGTTCGGGAGCAAGAATATAGTACGCATTTTCCAAAATTTTGGAATTGGAATTTGCAAAACCTGTTTTTTCGCTTCCTGCCATGGGATGTCCGCCTATAAACTGGTTTTGTAAGCCCAGTTCGCGTATCTTTGCATGAATGCTGTTTTTGACACTTCCCACATCTGTAAGGATGCTGCCTTGTGATACAAAAGGAGCCAAAGCTTCCAGATTGCGGTTATTGGCTTCTACGGGTGCACATAAAAAAATAAACTCACATTGTCCGATTTTTGATAATGAAGTTTCATCAAGGCATTGATAATATTCGTTTAAAACGCCTTCTTTTGCTGCCAGCTCAAGAGATGGTAAAGAGCGGTTGAAAGCGATGATTTCTGCGTTTGGATGGTCTTCACGGATGGATCTTGCAATGGAACCTGCAATTAAACCAAATCCGACAAAAGCGTAAGTGTTATTTTTCATGATATGTATGGAAACCTCCGTCATTGTATGGCAATAGTTACTTTAGATATTAAAATATTCAAATTTTAGTACATTTAGTACAACTAAGTATATTATCTTTTGCTCTCTTTATTTTATTCGTATTATTTTGTAATGTCAACGTGACATAATGATATTCAAACAATGTATATAATGATATTCAAACAATGTAACATTTTGATATTCAAACAATAAAACATATTGGCTGATGCATATTGATTCATATTGCAATTTAACACTTGTTGCAATCGAATTAAACCGCTGAAAGTCTTGACATTCTTATAGTAAATAGACTAGAATTAACAAGGCTTAATAGGTAATAAGAGAGGAGTTTTAACATGTCAGAACCATATAATCATAAAGAAGTCGAAACCAAGTGGCAGAAAGTCTGGGATGATGAAAAGGCTTTTAAAGTTGGTGAAGATTTTTCAAAACCGAAATTTTATGCTTTGGTTGAATTCCCTTATCCGTCCGGACAGGGACTTCATGTAGGTCATCCAAGACCCTATACGGCACTGGATATTGTTGCCCGTAAGAGAAGAATGCAGGGATACAATGTTTTATATCCTATGGGCTGGGATGCTTTTGGTTTACCTACAGAAAACTATGCGATCAAAAATAAAATTCATCCAAAGATTGTTACCGCGAATAATGTAAAACGTTTTAAAAATCAGTTACACTCTTTAGGATATTCATTTGATTGGGATCGTGAAATCAATACAACGGACCCCAATTATTATCATTGGACACAGTGGATCTTTTTGAAACTGTTTAAAGCAGGTCTTGCTTACAAAACGGAAATGCCGATTAACTGGTGTACCTCATGTAAGGTCGGTTTGGCGAATGAAGAGGTTGTAAACGGTGTTTGTGAGCGTTGCGGTTCTCAGGTTATCAGAAAAGCACAGAGCCAGTGGATGTTAAAAATTACAGAGTATGCAGACAAGCTGATTGACGGTCTCGATTCTGTTGATTATATAGAAAGAGTAAAGGTTTCCCAGAAAAACTGGATCGGACGTTCTACCGGTGCGGAAGTAGATTTCAAAATCAAAGATACCGATGAGAAACTAACGATTTATACAACCAGATGCGATACTTTATTCGGTGTTACTTATATGGTTGTTTCTCCGGAACATCCGATTTTGGATAAATATAAAGATCGTATTAAAAACTGGGATGACGTTACCGCATACAGAGATCAGGCTGCGAAAAAATCTGATTTTGAACGTAGTGAACTTGCAAAAGATAAAACCGGTGTCTGCATTGACGGCCTGACAGCCATAAATCCTTTAAATGATGTTGAAATTCCGATTTTTGTATCAGATTATGTACTTATGAGTTACGGAACCGGTGCCATTATGGCAGTTCCTGCACATGATGAAAGAGACTGGGATTTTGCAAAGAAATTTGATTTACCCATTATTGAAGTTGTGGCAGGCGGTAAAGACGTTCAGGAAGAAGTTTATACTGATGTTGCAACCGGCAAACTGGTAAATTCCGGCTTCTTAAATGGACTGGATGTGGCCGATGCAAAAGAAAAAATGATTGAATATCTGGAAGCAAACGGTATCGGTCATGCAAAGGTCAACTACAAATTACGTGACTGGGTATTCTCCAGACAACGTTATTGGGGAGAGCCTATTCCGATTGTAAAATGTGAAAAATGTGGTTATGTCCCGCTTGATGAAAGTGAACTTCCTTTGTTATTACCGGAAGTGGAAAGCTATATGCCTACCGACAATGGAGAATCACCGCTTGCTGCCATGACAGACTGGGTAAATACAACTTGTCCCTGCTGTGGCGGCCCGGCCAAGAGAGAAACGGATACCATGCCTCAGTGGGCAGGATCTTCCTGGTATTTCTTAAGATATACCGATCCTACCAATGATAAAGAGCTGGCAAGTAAGGAAGCATTAAAATATTGGATGCCCGTTGACTGGTACAACGGTGGTATGGAACATACAACCCTGCATTTATTATATTCCCGTTTCTGGCATCGTTTCTTATATGATCAGGGAGTAGTACCTTGTCCGGAACCGTATCAGAAGAGAACCTCTCATGGTATGATCCTTGGAGAAAACGGTGAAAAGATGAGTAAATCCCGTGGAAATGTTGTAAATCCGGATGATATCGTCAGAGATTACGGTGCTGATACGTTAAGAACTTATGAAATGTTTATTGGTGCATTTGATTTAAGCGCTTCCTGGTCTGAAAATGGTGTAAAGGGATGTCGCAGATTCTTAGAGCGTGTATGGAAATTACAGGATATCTTAGTTGATGGAGATGAATATTCTGATGATTTGATGACCAAGATGCATCAGACAATCAAAAAAGTTTCCAATGATTACGAATCCTTAAAATATAACACGGCAATTGCGGCTCTTATGACTTTATTAAATGATATTGCCAAAAAAGGAGCTATTAATAAAGCTGAGTATAAAGCATTCCTAATCATGTTAAATCCTGTTGCTCCTCACATTACTGAGGAGTTATGGAGTATCGCCGGATTCGACGGTCGTTTATATCAGCAGACCTGGCCGGAATATGATGAAGCAAAAACGGTAGAAGATACAGTTGAGATTGCTGTTCAGATTAATGGTAAGACCAAAGTCGTTATTTCTGTTGCCAAAGACATTGCAAAAGAAGATGCCATTGCACAGGGTAAAGAAGCATTGGGAGATAAGCTTTCCGGAAATATCATAAAGGAAATCTATGTTCCCGGCAGAATTATCAACATTGTAGCAAAATAATATATATGAGAAAGTAGTTCGGTCAGGGCGAATTTCTCATGTTTTAGGATTTCAAGTACACAAAGTATATAGTAATCCATTGGTATCATGTATGATTTTGTAAATAAAGAGTAAAAATGATCACAGATTGTGTTGTTGTTCAGTACAGTCTGTGGTCATTTTTTATTTTCATTTTTCAATTGTAATTAAAGAGAAAAGTTAAAGCATGATTTCATTCATCAGGTAACAAATTGTGTCATCTTTCATGAAAAACTTTTAAAATGCTGTTTATTTTTTGCAATTCATCCTGCGTGCTGTAATCTTTTAATACTTCAATAATTTCCAAGGTTTCTTCTCTTGAAAATTTCACTTTGTCCTTTTGGGCTTTGTTTGCCAAAGCCATTAAAAAAGGTATTTTTTGTTTTTCTGATAGATTACTGCTTTCAAATACCAGTTTTTGCAAAAAATCAAGTTTTTTGTTATCTATATTTTTTAAACGTAAATCATTCATCCATTCCTGATGTTCCATGATCAAATCCTCCTTCAGAATTGTTTTCTTCTTCATTTTGATTCATAAAAAACTGAAACATTGCCATCTGGTCTTCATTTAAAAATTGTTTTAAGATACTTTCATTATTCATTCCTCCGGAATTTCCCTGCATTGCCATCATCATATCAAGTAAAGGCTGCATTTCTTTCATCTGCTTCATAGAGTTTAACAGATTTTTGATCCGACTAAACTGATCTTTTTCTGCACCGGATATATAGGGAGAAATGCTATCAAATAAGGAAATGATATCTTCATAATCATCATCTTTTTTTTCTTTATGAAAATCGGAATAGAAGCTTCCCAAGGAAACATCTTTCATTTTTATGGTATAGAGTAATTCGGCAAATTTTATATAAATTGCCATTGTATGCAGATATTCGCATGGAAGAAAAGGGAGTGCAATTTTCATAATCTGAATATGTGGGAATGAAAAAAGCGTATCAAATGTTAGTATCGGATCCTTTTCCATAAAGAGCCTTCCTTTTTCTTTGTCCTATGTTAATTGTATGAATCATATAATTACTTATGACAAAAACAGGAAAGGAAAATTGGTCTTCCTTTCCCGTTTTTGTAATGGTAACAAGGCAAGTGCAATGTGCTTTCGCAATTGCATTTGCCTGCTACTCATCAGCTGATAAAATTCGCGTAGCGTATTTTATCGCTGTCAAATCCGGATTAGTTATTGCAGCAGCATACTAACAATAAAATAATCCAGATAATGCTGTTGTCTCCACAACCACAGCCATCTCCGAAAAAGCCTCTGCCCATTCCGCAGCCACAGCCACCGCTGTCTTTTCCACAAATGCAGGACAAAAGAATAATCCAGATTAAAATATTGCAGCATCCGTTGTCATTTGTACTGCATCCACACTGACTTGCCGTTAAATCGCTCATATTAATCCTCCATATTATATCTTATGCTTTATCTTATGATGACAGCATGTCATTGTTTCATAGATTTATTTCTAAAAAAAATCATGAAAAATGAACTAGATATAGATTTTTTGCTTGATAATATTTCAAGATATTGTAAAATAGAAATAGTATATATAAAATTGTGAGTATTATGTCTGAATGGAGCTTTTTATATGTCTTCCTATAGAGAACAGCAAAAAGAAGATTTAAAAAAAATAGATGCTATAAAAAAGAAATATGATTTAACAAACGAACAGGATGTCCTGAATTTATATTCACAAATGCAAACGGGAGATATCAGTTTCGAGACGGATATCGGTAAATCCTTTGATGACAGTATTTATCAAAAAGTCGAAGAAATTAAAAATAAAAAAAGTGTAGATATAAGTGTAAAAAAAAGCGTTAATAAAAATAAAAAAGAGCAGGACAGGAAGAAAAAAACTGTAAAATCGACGAAAACAGTCATTGTATTAACGAAAAAGGAAATGCGGATTCGAAAGACGATTTTGGCTCTTTTATTTCTGACATCTGTTTTATGTCTTGGTTATTTTTCATTTTACTGTTATGATGCCTGGAAAGTTGACAGAGAAAGTGAACGTCTTGCAAGACTGAAAGAGAATACGGTTATTAATGGAATGTATGCGGATCAAGAAATTGAAATTTCCGGTGGGGGAGAAAAGAAAACGCTTAAAATACTTGATCAGTATAAATCTTTGTATAATTCCAATAAGACACTAATCGGATGGCTGAATATTGCCGATACAATTATTGATTATCCTGTTATGCAGACGGATGATAATGAGTATTATTTAAATCATAATATCCAACTGGAGGAAGATCGTAACGGTGCGCTTTTTTTAGATTCCAATTGTGATATTACCAATCCGGGAACCAATTATATTGTTTATGGTCATAATATGAAATCCGGAAAGATGTTTGGCTCATTAGACAAGTATGCCGATCAGTCTTTCTACGAAAAACATAAAGAAATCCGGTTTGATACGATTTATGAAGAAGGAACATATGAAGTTATGTATGTTTTCCGTTCCCGTGTCTATCAACAGGATGAAATTGTTTTTAAATACTATCAGTTTTATGATGCGAATTCAGAAGAAGAATTTCAATCGTATATGAAAGAAATGGAAGCATTGTCATTATATGATACCGGGGTAAAAGCCGAATATGGGGATCATTTATTGACCTTGTCAACATGTGATTATGAGGAAAAAGACGGTCGTTTTGTAGTTGTTGCAAAACGCGTGAAATAAAAGGAGATTTTTAAAATGGCAAAGGGAGCAAAAGAAAAATCCGTAAAAAAATCCAATCATAAAATTAGGAGGACGGTTTTAGGAACATTGTCTGCTATTTTTATGGTTTCTGCTATCATTGTTGCGCTCATACCGGTTAAACCTTCTCAGGCTGCTGATCCCAGTGATCCGGTCGTAACATGGACAGAGGCGTACGATGCGCATCCGGATTATGACAGTGGTACTGGTACCGGTGTGATTCCGGATTATTCTTCATCTTCAGCCAAAACCTATTTTAGTCAGGATGGATTATTTGGTGTTGCCAGTGTTATGCGTACCGGAAGCGCGGAAATCGCCGGTGTTTTGGTGTACTATGACAGTCAGAGTTCTTATGCATCCTCTAACCTGATTATTCCTGATAATGTTTTCTGCTTTTTATATAATTCATCCTATAAACTGCAGGCAGTCAATGCAGATGATGAATATTTATATTATGTAGCGCAGGAAGCAGTCGTTTCTGAAAATGGTATTCCTGTATCTGATGCTGTATATGCAGAGTGCCTGGCTACTGATTATGATATGTGGAAAGGGAAAAATTTATATAGAATGAGTGGCTCAGACTATGTTTCGTCTGAACAGTTAGCACTGAATGTACGATATATTGGTTCTAAAAGCTATGAAGTACAAAGTGATTATAAACTGCATCCTGTTTCCGGCAATACCGGTGTGTTTGAAGGAGCCAGAAATTTCAGTTCCGTATTAATTCCGGAGCATATTCTTGCGATAGGCAATAATGCCTTTAAATCCTGTCAGATGTCATCCGTATCCATTGCAAATAAGGTAGTCAGTATTGGAAACCATGCATTTGATGGTTGTAACCGTTTGACTACAGTTACGCTTGCTAACAGTAGTACTACGGATTTAAGAGAAATTGGATCCTATGCATTTGCCAACTGTGTTTATCTGACTTCGATTTCCATTCCTGATCAGGTAGAACAGATTGGCAGTGGCTGTTTTATGAATTGTACTGCTTTGTCTGCTGCCAATCTCTATGGTTCCAATCAGGATGGTAATACCAATCTGGTACATATTGGGGATGGTGTATTTTATAACTGTACTTCTTTGGGACAAATCTATTTGCCGAACCAGCTGGATCCGGCTAATATTTCAGCTATGAAATATCTGTTGTACGGTTGTACCGGCTTAAAAACATTAGGTTTGTCTGTAAACGGTGGTGATTTAACCTATACAAATGTTACCGGTTGTTCTAATCTGCTTAGAGTTGAGGTTCCCAACAGGGACACAAAATTTGACTGTAATTTTGAACAACCACCGTCTAGTACCAAAAATGGCTATAAACATGCGGATTTATCCAATGTTGATAAAATCAATCGGACAGATCATTGTACCTTTGGTGCGGAAAATCTGGGCTCATTTTCACCATTTAATGATTATGAAGTGGATGACCGTTTTACCATTGTAGCTTACCGAAATTCAAATGCTTATGTTTATGCATGTGAGCATGAATATTCGGTTGGATATTTGGATGATGGATATGAAGGACAGTATGAGCGTGTAAAAAATAATTACTTCTTTACTGTCAATGAACAAAATCAATTGATTCATTTTGGTTTGTACAAAGAGAGTGGGGATGCGTCCATTGTTGAAATTCCGGAAGCAGTCGGTAATCATTCCATTAATTCAATTGATGGAGACACTTTTTCTTCTTTCAACCAGAAGAGTCAAATTAAATATTTATATATACCGTCTACTGTTTCAGACATTGCTGCAAATGCATTTGAGGGTTGTATAAGTTTGCAGGTTGTTGAATTTGGTAATGCATTAAATGTAGCATCTATTGGAGAAGGTGCGTTTAAAACAAAAACTGAAAACGATATTCCACTGCGTTTCATCGGTACCATTTCTCCGGACAGCGTACCATTTAACTATGCCATGAAACCGGAAAATAATTATAATGCGTCATCTGCAACAACAAAATATATATCCTATACCAGTGCATTTCCTACCAATTTGCAGGTAGAGCTTGTTGTGGAAAAAGATCCCGTGACCAATACGATTACCAAGGCAATTCCTACACTCATTAAAGCACCTTCGTTTGAACAATTTTGTGGAAACGAAGAATACAGTCTTTTACGTGATGTTAATCCGGAGCAGGCCAATGAAGAAAACACGCTTGTTCGTGATGCCTATGCCAAGTATTTATCCGGTGGAGAACCTACCGAAGACGAACAGGCTGTTATTGATGCGGTTATGCGAGCAACGGTTCCGGCTGGTGTCATGGGAATGAATGCGGATGTATATCAGGGAAGGGATTATCTTACCAGTGTTGTTTTAAATACAATTCAGGAAGTTCCGGATGAAGCATTTAAGGACTGTATAAAAATGCAGACATTTATCATGAGAAGTTCCAATACCGAAGAAGGTGAAAGAATTGGAGATCATGCTTTTGATAATTGTGTTCAGCTGAGTTCTGTCAGCCTTCCGGATACGTTAACGGAGATGGGAGCTGTTCCATTTTATGATTGTCCTTCTTTGACAGAATTAAATTGTGGTAATAATCCGAATTTTGCTTGTAGTGAAAATGCCATCATCTATGAAATCAATGAAGACGGGACAAAGACGATTATTGAATGTCTGCAGAGTAGAGGCGATAGAATCGGTACCGGAAAGGTTCGTGAAAACGAATTTGAAAATGTAACGGAGATTAGACCCGGAGCTTTTAGAGGATGTGGCAATGTTTCACAGGTATATTTTGGTGATGCTGATATAAAAGAAATACCGGAATACTGTTTTGCGGATTGTACGAAATTAAACTATTGTGAAGTTTCGGATAAAACAGAAGCAATTGGTGATTTTGCCTTTTTAAATACGGCATTATCTGATATTCGAATTCCGTCCAGTGTTGTGTTGATTCCGGAGAATGCATTTACTGAAGGAAGTGTTTCTAATAATAGTATGCTAAAGGGATTAAATGTCCAATGTGAAGTTCCTTCAGCGGCTTACACGTTTGCAACGAAGTATGGATTTGGAACAGAGGATCGAATTCCGCATCCGTATTATGTGCAATTTTATGACAATGATAATAATCCTTTAGGTGAAGTGCAAAAGGTTTATGAAGGAGAGGATGCAGTGCCTCCGGAACCTCCGGTAGTAGAAGGTATGGTTTTTGAAAAATGGATGCCGGATTATACAAACGTAACATCCGATTTAAAAATTTATCCTAAATATGTTACGGCACCACCAACTGATGATGAAGATGATAATAAACCTGTTTATACAGTAAGATTTTTTAATGCTGATGGAACGATGGCTATTAAAACACAAAAAGTAAAAGAGGGGGCTGCTGCAACTCCACCGAATACCACACCGGAAATGGATGGCTATACTTTCACAGGATGGCTTCCTGAGTATGATAATATTATTTCGGATTTAGATGTTTATCCGCAGTTTAAGAGTAATTCGTCATCTGATAGTTCGAATTCAGGGGATAACAATAATCAGAATTCGGATTCGAATAACGAAAATAGTAATTCAAACAATGGAGATTCGAATTCATCGGGTACTAATAATAACAATGCAAATAATAATCCAACTCCCGAAAATTCAGCTCCAAATAATACTAATAATGCCAATAATGCCAATAATGCAGGAGCCGGTAATACAGGAAATACAAACAACAGTAATACAGGAAATACTAATGCAAATGGTAATTCCGGTACAAATGGTTCTAGTAATGGAACCTCTAATTCTACCCAAAGTGGAAACAGTTCAACTAACACCGGAAACGGAAATACAAATGTTATTGTTTCAAAACCCGGAATATCCAACTCGGATTTGGCTTCTGCATCAGTTAGTGGTTCCACAGATGATTTTGTCGTGAAAATTTCGGATAGTGATTCTGCGAAAGCTGCTGTTGAGCAGGCATTGTTAAATGAATACGGCAGTTTGGATGATATCCGTTATTTTGCAATGGACATTAGTCTGTATGATAAAACCGGAACCAGTAAAATACAAAATCTGGATAATACATCGGTTACGATAACCATGCCGATTCCCGATGCTTTGGTATCGTATGGTGGAAATAATAAAGCAGCTTCGGTTGTAAATGGCGATACATTGGAAAAACTGGATGCAAGATTTACGACGATTGACGGAGTTCCTTGTATTTCATTTGTAGCAAAACATTTTTCTCCGTATACCATTTATGTGGACTTAAACAATTTGACTGCATCCTTAAACGGCTCGGATGTTACACCGACAACTGGTGATCCAATCCATCCGAAGTGGTTTTTATCCATTGGACTTGGGTTGATGTCTGTTATCTTATTCTTCCTAAAAGGAAGTAAGAAAAAGGTTGTTAAAGTGATACCGATTTAATTGATGTTACAATTCCCGAATCATAATTGTTATCCTATCGGGAGCTGTAAAAGAGTTGAAATATTGCAAAAATAATGCAGAAAGCTTGGCTTTTATGAAAAAAACAGTTTTAAAATTGATTGGAATCTTGTTTTTAGTAACCGCTTTGGTATGCACTCAAATTCCGGTTTTAGGAACAAATGCATCTTCATCTGCCAATAATGGTTTTATGATGGATGGCACAAAGTTAGTAAAATATACAGGCACAGCAAATGCTGTGTCTGTTCCTAATGGAGTAAAAACAATAGGTGCAGAGGCTTTTTCGGAAAATATATCGTTAAGCAGTATTTCGTTTCCAAGTGGATTAGAAACGATTGAAAATGGTGCTTTTAGCGGATGCACACAGCTGCGTCGCCTTGTTATTCCGGATGGCTGTACAACGATTGAAAATGGCGCTTTTGCTGATTGTGATAAATTGGAATATATCAGTATTCCTGCTTCCTTAAGTGAGTTAGGTACCAGTGTATTTGCCGGTTGTGATCGATTAAAAAGCATCGACCTTGCAGCCGGTAATCCCAATTTTATATGTGATGACGGAGTATTATATAACAATAAAAAATCAATTATTTATCAGGTTTTATCCGGAAGAACCAATTCGGTGTATAATATGCCGAATTCAGTGGAAGAAATTAAAAAATATGCTTTCTGGGGCTGTTTAAATTTAAAAAATGTAAATGTCAGTAGTAATCTGAAGGAAATTGGTGATTATGCTTTTTCCAATGCATCTGCAATGGAAAGTATCGTTTTACCATACAGTGTCCGTGCAATCAGACAAAAAGCATTTGAAGACTGTCGACATTTAAAAGATGTTACAATTCCTGGTTCTGTGACGCAGATAGACGAAACAGCATTTGACGGATGTTACTCGTTAAATATTATTGCAGAATCCGGCAGTGCAGGTGAACGCTTTAAAAATGATTTTGAGGTATCGATTACTGCTAATATGGAATATGAAGATTCTGTTTCTCAGAATAATACTGTTACAAATCCGATAAAAGATCAGGATAATAAAGCGTTGAATATTCCTTATGCATCCGACGTAGAGCATTATGTTGAATGGGATGTTGACAGTCCCGGCGTTCTAGGTCGTTCCAAAATTGTTTCGGGGCAGGCTGTTGTTCTTATGAAAACAGATGAATCTGAGATTTTGGGAGGAGAGAATTCCGGCGCTGTTTCCGATAATTCAACTTTTGTATTGCCGGATGGTGCAATTGTCAATCAGGATACGATAGGTTATAAAGCATTTTATTGTGATTCTGCAATATCCAATATTCAAATTCCGGGTTCTGTCAAAAAAATTGATTCTTTTGCTTTTGCAAGATCCGGATTATTGGAAATCAATATTCCCTATGGTATAACAAAAATTGGTAATGCAGCATTTTATCATTGTGATTATTTGGAAAAAGTTACGATTCCCAATTCTGTTTCTGAAATAGGAGAAGATGCTTTTTCTTATACAAAATGGCTTGATAACTGGTATCACAGTGATGATGCAGATGATTTTCTGATTGTTGGAGATGGAATTTTGTTAGCATATAAAGGGAATGCAAATAGCATAAATATTCCCTCCGGAATAAAACAGGTTGGTGCCGGAGTTTTTAAAAATCATGGAGAAATTCAAAAAGTAAATATACCGGATAGTGTATCTGTGATATGTGAGGATGCTTTTTGGGGCTGTTCCGCTTTAGAAACCGTGACCGGTATGAACCAAGTGACTGCTATTAAAGACCGTGCATTTTATGGATGTCCTATCACAACGGTTCGGATTCCGGCTTCTGTTTGTGAAATTGGTGTATCTGCATTCGGAGGAACTTCTAACTCTGACAGTGTAATTTTTCTTGGTGACACGGTTCCTAAATTATCCTATGAGGAATCCAGTACCAGACTATCCGTACAGCGTAATCCGGTATTTGATGGAATCAGTGTTGCAGTTGTTGACGAGGCGATTACTTCCGATTCTTTATTGAATACAGTATTAGATAAAGATGTTTCCGGATTTCAGGGAATGGTATTTCATACTGATTTCGATTCGGGAACAGCATCACTAATGTTATCAAATTTATCAAAGGATGAAACAATTTTGCCCGACAGTATAAGGGTATATGGGAAAGACTACAAGGTTTTATCAAACGATAGTGTACAATATGCACAGATGACAGATACGGTTTCTGACAATTCCCTGCAGGATTTATTGAGTGTAAGTCACAGTCAGTGGCAGAAAGAGGATGTTTCTGTGTCACAAAGCGGTTCAACCATTGATTTATCCGGATATCATCTATATTTTTCAGAGGCAGATGAGAATTCTTTGGAATTGGCAGATGCAATCAAACAATACTATGGTGAAACAGATGATACAAATTGTGTATTTTTTGATTTGTCCATGAATGATCCCTCAAATCATATTCCGATTAAGAAGTTGGGGAAAAATACGATATCCATAACGGTTTCTGTTCCAAGCCAAATGATAGGAAAAGATTTATGTGTTGTTACGCTGGATAGAAATAAGAAACCGGAAGTTTTATTTGGCTCTTTGAATACAAAAGATGGTAAGCAATATGTTTCGTTTGATGTTTCTCATTTTTCGCCGTTTGCTTTATATGTACCGGAGGGCGAATTAAAAAATAGAATTGTTCAAAAGAATAGCAATTCTTCCGGATTATCCGGACTTGATCAGACTCCGGATACTGGGGACTATGTGAATATGAAATTAATTTTGATTCTTGGCTTATCCAGTCTTGGCGCTTTTTTCCTGCTCTTAGGTTTTACCTATCCGGTGATACGAAGAAAAAAGAAAACTGCTTAAATTGAATATTTGTGTATCGCATCTAAAAACTCCTGTCATATGATAACAAAAACAGGAGTTTTTTTGCTTGGACAGAGTTCGAAAACAAATACATTATAAATATATTGAAACGCTCGGGCTGACAGGGAAAGGTGTCAATGTCTGTGTATTGGATACCGGCATCAGTTCTCATATTGATTTTGACCACCGAATTATAGAGTTTGTGGATTTGACAAAGACACAGACTAATAGACTTCGGGATGACAGTGGACATGGTACACATGTTTGCGGAATACTGGCAGGTAGTGGAAAAGCCGGCAATGGTTTATATAAAGGAATTGCAATTCGGTGTAATCTGATTGTATTAAAGGTGCTGAATCATCAGGGAAATGGACAGGTGGATACCTTACTTTCTGCTTTAGAGTGGATTTTGGAGCATTGTGATGAGTATTCTATCCGGATTGTAAATATTTCAATTTCCGTTTCCAAAAACTGTAGTCTTTATACAGATCCGGTAAAACTATTTCATTTAAAAGACCTTTTGTATGGTTTACATGAAAGAAATATTTTGATTGTCACTGCAGCGGGAAATGAAGGCCCCGATAATAACAGTATTTCCATTCTGGGAAATCAGAACCATACACTTTGTGTTGGTTGCCACGACGGTGATTATAAGAGTAGGTCAGATATATTATGTGAGCAATATTCAGGCAGAGGTTATGCCTGTTATTCCATGATGAAGCCGGATGTGGTTGCACCGGGAACCGAAATTGTATCGTGTTCCGGAAAAAACAGACGCGGATATACCAGTAAAAGCGGAACATCCATGTCATGTCCGATTATCAGTGGTGTGGCAGCCGATTTAATGGAATTATTGGGAAATGTTCCTGTTGACACAATTGCTAATAAAATCCGTATGGGAACCACAAGTGTAAATACCCCAAGAAATCAGCAGGGATACGGAATGATTGACTGTAAAAAAATATTTGAAAAATATACCTTAACGTAAAAGGCTTTCATTGACAGAAATACATAGATTGTATACAATGATACAGAACAATTCATTTATCCATCAGGCAGGAAGAATGTTATGAGTGATAAATTTTTTTCAGATGAAATTAGTGATAAATATTCCTTACGGGGACGTGTATTTCACAAAATCAGGGATGATATCTTAAACGGTAAATACAAAGAACATGATGAATTGCGCGAGGCTGCAATCGGCGAAGAACTGGGGGTGTCGCGTACACCTGTCAGGGAAGCCTTTCGCCAATTAGAATTAGAGGGACTCATTCATATTGTTCCGAACAAAGGTGCTTATGTAACCGGAATTACATCAAAAGATGTCAGAGATATTTATATGATTCGGGCACAGTTAGAAGGCTTATGTGCAAAATGGGCAACAGAGCACATTTCTGAAGCACAAATGCAGGAAATGGAAGAAAATGTATATTTGGCTGAATTTCATGCCGCCAAAGGTCATACCGAACAAATTGCATCGTTAGATAATCGTTTTCATGAAATCATGTATGAAGCCTGTGCGAGTAAAATGCTGGAACATTCTTTAAAGGATTTTCATCAGTACGTTTATCGAATTCGGAAACAGACCCTTGCGCAGGGGGCAAGAAGCAGTGCTTCCAATGATGAACATCGAAAGATTATGGAAGCTATCAAAGAAAAAGATGGTGAAAGAGCCTGCGAACTTGCGAAAATACACATGTTGAATGCATATGACAATATTTGCAAGAAAGGTCTATTGGATTAAAATAATTACAAAACGGAGGATTTAAGTATGGCTATAATTCAAATGACAACACCCCTTGTAGAAATGGACGGAGACGAAATGACAAGAATTCTCTGGCAGATGATCAAAGATGAATTGTTACTTCCTTTCATTGACTTAAAAACCGAATATTATGACCTGGGTCTGGTACACAGAAATGAAACAAATGATCAGGTTACCATTGACAGTGCTGAGGCAACAAAAAAATACGGAGTTGCCGTTAAATGTGCTACCATTACACCAAATGCAGCGCGTATGACTGAATACAACCTGAAAGAAATGTGGAAGAGCCCCAATGGCACCATTCGTGCAGCTTTGGACGGAACCGTATTTCGTGCACCGATTGTTGTAAAGGGAATTGAGCCTTGTGTGAAAAATTGGGAAAAACCGATTACTCTTGCCCGTCATGCATATGGTGATGTTTATAAAAATTCAGAAATCAAAGTCCCCAAAGCCGGAAAAGCAGAACTTGTATTTACGGATGAAGACGGAAATGAAATCAGAGAATTGATTCATAATTTCGCCGGACCGGGTATTATTCAGGGTATTCACAATACAGATAAATCCATCAGCTCATTTGCAAGAGCATGTTTTAATTATGCATTGGATACGAAACAGGATTTATGGTTTGCAACCAAAGATACCATTTCCAAAAAGTATGACCATAATTTTAAAGATATATTTCAGGAAATTTATGATGCAGAATACAAAGACAGATTTGAAGCTGCCGGCATTGAATATTTTTATACCTTAATTGATGATGCGGTTGCCCGTGTTATGAAAGCAAAAGGTGGTTTTATCTGGGCTTGTAAAAATTATGACGGAGATGTTATGTCTGATATGGTCAGCTCTGCGTTTGGTTCACTTGCCATGATGACTTCCGTTTTGGTTTCGCCTTCCGGTGTATACGAATATGAAGCTGCACACGGAACCGTACAACGTCATTATTATAAGCATTTAAATGGAGAAGAAACATCAACAAACTCTGTTGCAACAATTTTTGCATGGACAGGAGCGCTTCGTAAACGTGGAGAATTAGATGGTATTAGCGAACTTATGGAATTTGCCGATAAACTGGAAAAAGCAACCCTTTCTACCATTGAATCCGGTCGCATGACCAAGGATTTGGCATTGATTACATCTTTAAAAGATGTTACAGTTTTAAATAGTGAAAACTTTATTAAAGAAATACGAAAGACATTTGAGGAAATGTAAGAAAAATGGATTTTATTTCCGTAACCTATCTGGTTTCTTTATCAATTTTACTAATTCTGTACTATATGATACCAAAGAACAGGCAGTGGATTTCACTGCTTGTTTTTAGTATCATTTTTTATACCTTATTTTCATGGAAAATGTGGTTTTTCATGCTGTTTACCTGCATTACCACATTTCTCTATGCACGCTATTTAAAGAATTCCAAATGTTTTTTGTTTGTGATAATACTGATGAATATCAGTATTTTATTTCTACTAAAACTGATTTCTTCTGATCTTTTATTTGTTACTTCTCATAATCTGAATCGTTTTTCTGTTTTTGTTCCTGTAGGAATTTCATTTTATACCTTACAGTCTATAGCTTATATGGTTGATGCACACCGTAATCATATACAGGCAGAAAACAATATTTTTAAATATCTGTTATTCATGACTTTTTTTCCGCAGGTATTGCAGGGGCCGATTCCCAGATATTCGGATTTAAAAGAAGAACTATTCCGGGAACACAGTTTTTCGGAAGAAGAAGTTATAAAAGGGTTTTATTTATTGCTATGGGGACTTTTTCAAAAAATGGTCATTGCCGATAGGTGTAATCTTGTTGTAAATCATATTTTTGAACAATATACCTCGTATGAAGGTTTCTTTTTAATTTTAGGTGGAGTATTGTACAGTATTCAGTTATATACGGATTTTGCCGGATGCGTTTGTATTGCAATGGGAAGTGCACAAATGTTTGGAATTCACTTAAAGCCGAACTTTAACCATCCGTATTTTGCTGTCAGTATCAAAGATTTCTGGAGAAGATGGCATATCTCCCTGAGTGCTTTTTTAAGAGATTATGTTTATATTCCTTTAGGTGGAAACCGCAAAGGGAAACTTTTGAAATATATGAATATCATGATAACGTTTCTGGTAAGCGGTATCTGGCACGGTGTAGGTCTTCATTATATGGTCTGGGGATTTTTGCATGGTTTTTATCAGGTGGCAGGAGAAATAATGCAGCCTGTTAAAGATTTTTTAATGAAAATCACAAAGACTGAAAAGGGCAGTTTTACACATCTTTTTGTCAGTCGGTGTTTTACATTCTTCCTTGTCATGATTGCATGGGTTTTCTTTCGTGCTGAATCGGTTCAAAAGGCTGTTTATATCGTATTCCATATGTTTACAAAGTTTAATCCATGGATTTTTGTATCCGGAGAATTATATTCACTTGGAATCAAAGAAGAGGAATGGGGATTGTTGTTATTATCCGGCATTGTCATGATTGTGGTAGCTTTGTTGCACGAAAGGAAAATCTCAATCCGTGATTATTTTATCAAACAACCATTGTTTTTCAGATGGGCTGTTTTACTATGTTTGATTTTTCTAATTCTGATAACCGGTGTATATGGTCCCGGCTATGATTCTGCACAGTTTATATACGGAGGATTTTAATGAAAGCGTTACGTTTTCTGACAAAATGTTTATGTTTTTTTATCATATTTTCTTTTTTGTTTTTCATTGTACAGGAACACTTAAGAGATAAGTGGATGGAAGGGGAATATGATGTTTCTGTTAAAATTGATGGATTTTATGCACAAGAGCCTGATACATTAGATGTTGTCTTTATCGGTTCGAGTCAAATGTATGCTGACATGGCGCCGGCTGTATTATTTGATCGTTTTGGAATTACATCTTATGATTTCTGTGCAAATGAACAGCCTTTATGGGTATCTTATTATTACATAAAAGAAGCAATCAGGACGCAACATCCGAAAGTCATTGTGTTAGATGTTTTTACTGTATATGGGGACGATTATGAAGATGAAGGGGTTATGCATATCAATCTAGATGATTTACCGATGAATCGTAATAAAATGCATGCCATTCAGGATGGTGTGCCAAAAGAGTTGCGGTATTCCTATTATTTTCCAATTGCTAAATATCACAATACATGGACAGATTTATATCAGGACAAGGTTAAAGCCTCTTTTTATCATGAGAAAGACCCGTATAAGGGATATTCGCCTTTCATTTTTGCCGGAGAATACGAGGAAAGTGCAAAAGAGGAAGTATTATTGCAAAATGAAAAAGAACCCTTACCGGAAAGAGCTGCCGAATGGCTTATAAAGATTATTGATCTATGTAAAACAGAAAATATTCCTCTTGTTTTGATTAAAACTCCAAACGGAAATGCCGAGAGACAAAAATTATATAATTCCGTGGAAGAACTTGCGGATGAAACCGATACTCCTTTTTATAATATGAATACCATTTTGGACGGACAGGCACACATCAATATTCTTCAGGCGGAAAAGGTTTCTATTTTAATGGGAGAGTATTTGACTAAACATTATACCTTTGAAGATAAGAGAAATAATCCGGCCTATGATGAATGGAAAGAAAGCGTTCATTTATTTGAAAGACAGAAAAACAAATGTGAAATTATAAGTGCCAATCAATTTGACACATATCTGCCGCTTTTAACAAGAGATGGTTATTATATTTTTGTTACGTATAAAAATGAATTTGGTAATACACTGGATCAAAAAACTTTGGATTATTTTAACCAAACATTGCATTTACAATTTGAACCAGACAATCAGACTGAATATTTTGCGGTATTAGAAGATGGCTCTGTTTTATTACAAAGTTCTGATACCAATGAAAGTGTACAAAAAACGGAGACCGGTATTTCGACACACATGCTATTATCTGATGGAGAGCATGCTCCGCTTGATTTAAATATTCAATCATCGGGGGCATTAACGGACGGTCAGAGTTCCATTATAATAAACGGAACAGATTTTTCGATGAATTGTGATGGATTTAATATTGCCATTTATGATAAATATCTGGGGGAAATGATAGAAATGTCAGCCTTTGACTTAAATGACAATCTAAATTTATTAAGAAAATAGATGCTTTTTATTATTCGTAATTTTACGGACATAGCCTGTCGCCCTAACAGAAATTATATATCTTTGCCCACGGAATTTGACGAGGTTTCTTGGCAGTTCTTAGCGGCATAGGCGAACAAAAAATAATGCCCGGTTTCAACTGTTTGAAGACGAAGTCTGAGTTTTGAAACCGGGCATTTAATATATATTTTGTGAGCATGCCGCTTAGAAATGCCAGAAACCGAAGTATGAAGTGGGCAAAGATATATAATTTCTGTTAGGGCGACAGGCTTATACACCGATATTTTCGAGCTCTTCGGAGAGTTTTTCCCATTCTTCATAAAGGTTGTTTAATTCTTCTTTTTGTGTTTCACACTTGCGTGAGAGCTCAGACAATTTTCCAATATTCGTTGCAATATCGGGCTTTGCCATTTCTTCTTCTAATTCACTGATTTGGGCTTCAATTTTTTCAATGGATTCTTCCGTTTTTTTCAGTGCATTTTCCAGTTTTCTTTTTTGTGCCTGATTTTCCTTTTGCTCCTGCCAGTTCAATTTATTTTCGGTAACGTCTGTTCGTTCTAAAGAGGAAGTGACATCCTCTTTTTTCTTGAGATCACAATAAATATCTCCGTGTTTTTCGATGTAATAATCGTAATTTCCAAGATAAGAAACTAACTGACCGTCTTCTAAATCCAGAATTCTGTGAGCAGTCTGATTGATAAAAAAGCGGTCGTGGGAGACGTACAAAACAGTTCCTTCATAGTGATTTAATGCCTGCTCCAATATTTCTTTTGACTGAATATCCAAGTGGTTGGTCGGCTCATCCAAAATCAGGAAGTTTGATGAGGAAAGCATTAATTTGGCAAGACTGACACGACCACGTTCCCCACCGCTTAATGATTTGATTTTTTTAAAAACATCATCTCCGGTAAATAAAAAAGCAGCGAGCGTATTGCGTATCTGAGTACCGGTCAGGTCCGGATAATCATCGGAGATTTCTTCGAAAATACTTTTATCCATATGTAAAACATGGTGTTCCTGGTCATAATAACCAATGTTAACGTTTGTACCCAGTGTGATTTTTCCCTCTTCGGGAGTAACTAAATCATTGATGATTTTTAGCAGAGTCGTTTTACCGGTTCCGTTTTTACCAATAATTGCAACATGTTCTCCACGCTTGATATCCATGGAAAGATTGGAAAATAAAGTCTTGTTCTGATATGTTTTTTCAACATGTTCCATATGTAATACATCATTTCCGCTTATTTTTGACGGAACGAGCTGAAAGTGCATCTGATCACGAATTTCTGCCGGTTTTTCAATCAGCTCAACCTTTGAAAGCATTTTTTCACGACTTCTTGCCCTTTTTACCGATTTTTCTCGGTTAAAAGATTTTAGTTTTGCAATGACTTCTTCCTGATGTTTAATTTCCTGTTGCTGGTTTAGATAAGCATTCATGGCGCTGGCAATTAAGATTTTCTTTTTTGCTGAATAGTCGGAATAAGAACCTGTAAAAACAGTGACATTGTGATGATCAATTTCAATGATTTTGGTACATATTTTATCCAGAAAATAGCGATCATGTGAAATCAGAACAACGGCACCTTTGTAATTGGAGAGAAAGTTTTCTAAAAATCGGATGGAATCCATATCCAAATGGTTGGTTGGTTCATCCAAAAAAAGAATATCCGGTTTTTGTAACAGTATTTTTCCTAGGGCAACTCTGGTTTTCTGTCCGCCGGAGAGTGTTGCAATACTCTGGTTGTATTCCTCTTTTGTAAAGCCAAGTCCGTTTAATACGCCGGTTATTTCGCTTTGATATGCGTAACCATTTTCGAGCTGAAAAATATGCGACAAATTTTCATAGTTTTCCATGATAGATTTTAATTCACTTTCATCCGTAACGGTATGAAGCTTATTCTCTAAAAAACGGAGATCCTGTTCCATTTTAATGATATGAGCCTTTGTGGTTAAGAGTTCGTCATAAATGGTATTTGTTTGCTCCATATCGTCCTGATTTTGAGCTAAGTAGCCAATTGTCTTATCTTTCGCAAAGGTAATGGTTCCTTCGTCTGCCTTTTCCAAACCGAGAATCATACGAATTAAGGTTGTTTTTCCACAACCGTTAATTCCAACAATAGCAGCTTTTTCATTATCTTCAATATGAAAAGAGCAGTGACTAAACAGTATTTCTTCATGAAATGATTTTGATAAATCGTGACAGGATAAAATCATTTTTTCTCCATTCCTTTGTGAAATATTACAGATAACAAGTATCCTTTTGGAATTATACTAAATTCTCCACAGCATTTCCACTATCAAAACCAAACAGCGCAAAATTTGCCGGACGCAAGCCGTCCTTACAGAAAATCAGATGTCCTTCTAGCCTTATACTTCGGTTTTTAGCATTTCTAAGCGCCATGTTCACAAAATATTTATTAAATGCCCGGTTTCAAAACTCAGACTTCGTCTTCGAACAGTTGAAACCGGGCATTGACTTTGTTCGCTAAGCCACTAAGAGTAAAGTTTTAGTCAGTATACTCGATTTTTTTGACAAGAATTTAACAGAGGCTTATAATATAGGCATAAAGTTACAGGGGGATTTGCGGAATGGATTCGAAAGAAATTTCTCAGGCCGTAGTCAGCAGACTGCCACGTTATTTTCGCTATCTGGGTGAATTAAAGGATAGCGGTGTAGAACGGATTTCGTCTCAGGAATTAAGTGATATTATGCATGTTACCGCTTCACAGATACGTCAGGATTTTAATAATTTTGGTGGTTTTGGTCAGCAGGGATATGGCTATAATGTGGAATATTTATATAATGAAATTGCAAATATACTGGGGTTACATGAAAAACATCATCTGGTTTTAATTGGGGCAGGAAATCTTGGGCAGGCAATTGCCAACTATATGAATTTTGAACGTCGCGGATTTCTGATTACCGGAATATTTGATGTTAACAAAGAAATCATCGGCAAAAAGATTAAAGATATAACTGTTTTACCCATGACAGATTTAGAACAATTTGTAAAGGATAATGCCATTGATATCGGTGTATTAACAATTCCAAAATCTGCGGCAAAAGAAGTTGCAGACCGTTTGGTTGCATGTGGGGTCCATGCTATATGGAATTTTGCACATGTTGATTTGGATGTGCCGGACTATGTTCTGGTTGAGAATGTCCATTTATCAGAAAGCCTGATGAAATTATCTTACAATATACACAGAAAAAGCAAATAACAACGGATTTTACGTGGGAGGTGTAGCAAGATGGCGTCAAAAGAAAATGAATTTAAAGAAGCATTAAAAGGAAAAAAACTTCCCATATTAACATTGGACAACAAATGGTATCAGCTTTTTACACAACACAACAATCATCCGGATACGGATGCGCTTGCCGAACAATTAAAGGCTTTGGTTGCAAAACAAGGGAAATTAAATACGGAAGTAAAAGAAATCCGAAAATTGAAATCGAAATTGATGGATGAGATTGTTGCGGGAATTGATAATACGCCATTGACAGATAAAGAAATGGAAGATCATAAACGTTTGATCAATGAATGCAATGATAAAATAGATGCAAGTCAGGATGCGTTATTGGATCTGCCAAAACAGATTGATGAGCTGAATTTTCAATTAATGGTACAGACCATGGATATCTGCTATAAAGCTATGGCTGAAAATACAGAAGAGATTTTAAGAATTTCCGATTGGATTACGAAGGTTCGAATTGAACTGAAAAAAAATGTAATCCGTAAGCAGGAAAAAGAATGGTTAAATCAGGAAATGTATGCTTATATGCATGATATCTTTGGACCGGAAGTCATTGAAATATTTGATATGACCTACAATCCGGACGATAATAAACTAAAAAAATAGAGGTTTTATATGCAATATTTACTTACCGCTGATCAAATGAAACAGGTGGATAACTACACGTCGGAATACTTTCTTTTGGCCTCACCGGTATTAATGGAGAGGGCTGCTTTAGCCGTGTGTGAGGAAATTGAAAAGCGCTTTTCTGATAAATCCAGAGTTTGTATCGTATGCGGAAACGGCAACAATGGCGGTGATGGCTATGCACTTGGAAGAATCTTATTGGAAAGAGACTATCAGGTTGATCTTTTCCGGGCTAAAAATTCTTCTCATTGTTCCGAAGGTAACCAATTACAAACAGCAATTCTTTCCAGATTGCAGATACCGGTTCGCACAGATTTTCCACAAAATGAATATGATATTATTGTAGATGCCATTTTAGGAACCGGCTTTCATAAAAAGGAAAAACCTGATATTTATGACGAGTGGATTCAATACCTTAATCATATGAACGGATATAAAATTGCCATAGATATTTCTTCCGGTCTGGATTCCGATCACGGTGCTGTATTTTATGAAGCTTTCCTTGCTGATTTAACGGTTACTTTTGCGTTTTTAAAACGGGGACACCTGCTTCATGAAGGAAAAAAATACAGTGGAACAGTTGTGTGTAAGAATATTGGCATATCCCAAAAAGGATTTGGAGAACACTATCCGGATGCGTATACATTAGAGAAATCAGATGTGTCAAAGCTTTTACCAAAAAGAGCTTTGGATGGGCATAAGGGAACCTTTCAAAAAGCCGGTATCATTGCCGGTAACAAACAGATTGGAGGGTGTGCTGTATTAGCTGCGAAAGCTTGCATGCGTATGGGTGTTGGATATACAAAAGTGGTAACAGATGATGCAAATAAAGATGCAGTACTTTTTCATATCCCGGAGGCATTGATTTATTCCAATTCATCAGATTATATGAATGCGCTGGCAGATTGCTCCTGTATTGCAGTCGGACCGGGAATTGGAACAAATCAAGATGCTCATGAAATTTTGGCATCCGTATTAAAATATGCATCCTGCAAGCTTGTGATAGATGCAGATGCTATTAATCTGATCGCCGGTTCAGATGAGTTAAAAATCTTGTTAAAAGATTATGCAAAGCACAATGATGTTATTATGACACCGCATAAAAAAGAACTTGAACGTTTTGTAGGCTATTCTTTACCAATGGATTATTTAGATTTACATCAGGTAGAGTTTAATGTAGCAAAAGAATATGGCATCTACCTGGTATGTAAGGATTCGGCAACCAGAGTTTATACTCCAGATGACATGTTATATA
This sequence comes from Lachnospiraceae bacterium, assembly GCA_017626095.1. GTDB lineage: Bacteria > Bacillota > Clostridia > Lachnospirales > Lachnospiraceae > UBA2882. Next base: position 11,856 of record JAGAJL010000008.1, on the reverse strand, counting down.
TCAATTCATCCGGGAATCATGGAATGGGTACAGCCGGTAGCGGAGATGTATTGACCGGAATGATTGCCGGACTGTTGGCGCAAAAGATTCCGACAAAGACAGCTGCTATGCTTGGTGTATTCATCCATGGATTGTGCGGAGATTATGTAAAAGATAAAAGCAATGCTTATTCCTTGAATGCATCCGATTTGATTGAGGCATTAAAATACGTATTACGAGGAGATTATGAAAATGAACGGTTATGAAAGAGTATGGGCAAATATCGATTTAGATGCTATCCGGTTTAACATGGAACATATGCATCAGAATATATCGTCCAATACCAAAATGATGGGAGTAATTAAAACAGACGCTTACGGTCATGGTGCTGTTCAGATTGCAAAAGAACTGGAACAGATGGATTATGTATTTGGCATGGCACTTGCTACAGCAGAAGAAGCGTTTATTCTCAGACACTGCGGGATTAAAAAGCCTTTGTTAATTTTAGGATATACGTTTCCGTATGCTTATCCGGAATTGATAAAAAACGATATTCGTATTTCGGTTTTTAAAGATGACATGCTGGATAAGATCGATGAAGAAGCAGAAAAACAAAAGAAAAAAGCAATTGTACATATTAAAGTTGATACAGCCATGAGCCGCATTGGCATAAAGCCCGATGAAGATGGGCTGGCGTTTATTAAAAACTGTCTGTCCAAAAAGAATATTTTGGTTGAAGGTATTTTTACGCATTTTGCGAAAGCGGATGAATTAGACAAAACGGCAGTCACGAAACAATTACATATTTACCAGGATTTCTTAAATAAAGTTGAAAAAGAAACCGGATATCATTTCCCTATAAAGCATTGCTCGAACAGTGCCGGAATTGTTGAAATTCCGGATGCAAATATGGATTTGGTACGTGCAGGTATTACCTTATACGGATTATGGCCATCCGGAGAGGTATCCAAACAGATTATAGATCTAAAACCGGTCCTATCTCTAAAAAGCCATATCGTTTATATCAAAGAAATTACATGTGGTACGCAGGTTAGTTATGGTGGAACATTTACGGCAGATAAACCGATGAGAATAGCAACCATTCCGGTTGGTTACGGAGACGGATATCCGAGAGGATTGTCCAATAAAGGAAGTGTTTTAATCAGGGGCATGCGTGCAAGGATTTTAGGCCGCGTATGTATGGATCAGATGATGGTTGATGTCTCAGAGATACCGGGTGCTTGTGAATATGATGAAGTGACTTTGATCGGTATGGACGGTAATGACTGTATTACAATGGAAGAATTGGGAGATTTAAGCAAAAGATTTAATTATGAACTGGCGTGTGATCTCGGAAAACGAATTCCCCGTGTTTATTATAAAAACGGGATTATAACAGACACCAAGGACTATTATACGGATTATCGATAAAAATGAATAGAATACAACCGTTAAAATTTGGCAATACTCTTTGTACAGATGAAAGGGGTTGTTATTCTTTGAAAAGAGGAGACGTATATTATGCAGATTTAAGACCTGTAATTGGTTCGGAACAAGGGGGCATCAGACCGGTTGTGATTGTGCAAAATGATATTGGAAATCTTCACAGTCCAACCATTATTGTTGCAGCCGTTACATCAAAATTAAATAAAGCAAAGCTTCCGACTCATATCGAGCTTTCCGCAGACAGATATCATATGGTCAGGGATTCTGTGATTTTATTAGAACAGTTACGTACCATTGATAAATCCCGTTTAAAGGAAAAGATTTGTCATTTGGACGGCGAAATCATGGGACAGATTGATAAAGGCCTTAAAATCAGTTTGGAACTGCATACATAGGCAATTGATTGACGAACGTATGACAAAATGATATAGTCTTATTTAGATTTCTAAGGAGTAAAATCATTAAAATTGAGTGAATCAAAATTTCATTATCTTGCTAATTTTTTTCGTCTTCAAAAGGAAAATAATGTCATAGAAGATGAAATCCTTTCCATGGTCAATGAAGGTCACGAAACAGGTGCCCTTCAGGCAACGGAAGCAAAAATGATTAATAATATCTTTGAGTTTTCCGACAAAGAAGCAAAGGATATTATGACAAATCGTTCCAATATCATTGGTATTGACGGAAATGAATGTTTAAAAGATGTTGTATCTTTTATGCTTTCAGAGGCCAACAGCCGTTATCCGGTATATATTGACAATATTGATCATATTATCGGTGTTTTGCATCTAAAGGATGCCTGTCGGATGCTTCAGGATGAGACGAAGGCAGATAAACCGGTTAAGTCGATAAAGGGTCTGCTTCGCAATGCCAATTTTATTCCGGAAACCCGTAAAATTGATGTTTTGTTTAAAACCATGCAGTCTTTAAAAACACATTTTGTGATTGTTATCGATGAATATGGTCAGACATCCGGTGTGCTTACCATGGAAGATATTTTGGAAGAAATTGTCGGTAATATCTTTGATGAATACGACGAAGAAGAAGCATTTATTAAGTCAAAAGGAAAAGATTCTTATGAAATTGACGGATTAACGCCTTTAGATGAATTGGGAGATACGCTGGATATAGATTTTTCTGATTTGGAATTTGAAACATTAAACGGATTGATGATTTCAAAGTTAGAGCACATTCCGTCTGAACACGAAGATTTTGAAATGGATTTCAACAGTTATAATTTTAAAATACTGGCTGTTGAAAATAAAATAATCAAAAGGGTTTTGGTTTCCAAAAATCCTACAAAAGAAGGAGAAAAATAAAATGTCAGGACATTCAAAATTTGCAAACATCAAACACAAAAAGGAAAAAAATGACGCTGCAAAGGGCAAAATTTTTACGATTATCGGTCGTGAAATTGCTGTTGCCGTAAAAGAAGGCGGTCCGGATCCAAATAATAACTTTAAACTGGCGCAGGTTATTGCCAAGGCAAAAGCAAACAATATGCCCAATGATACGATTGAAAGAGGAATAAAAAAAGCTGCCGGAGAAGATGGTGCCGTAAACTATGAACATATTACATATGAAGGCTATGGTCCAAACGGCATTGCCATTATTGTAGAAACACTTACCGATAATAAAAACCGTACAGCCGCAGATGTAAGAAGTGCTTTTACAAAGGGTAACGGAAGTATTGGTACACCCGGCTGCGTTTCTTTTATGTTTGATGAAAAGGGTCAAATGATTATCGATAAAGAAGAATGTGATTTGGATGCAGATGATTTAATGATGCTTGCTTTGGATGCAGGAGCTGAAGATTTTTCTGAAGAAGAAGATAGTTTTGAGATTATAACCGCTCCGGACGATTTTCAGGCAGTTTATGATGCCCTCGTTGCACAGAATATTTCTTTTGTTTCTGCAGAAGTCACAATGATTCCCCAGACTTATGTGGAATTAACGGATGAAAATGCAATTAAACAGTTAAATCGTACACTGGATCTTTTAGATGAAAGCGATGATGTACAAGCCGTATATCATAACTGGAGTGAATAATCAGATGGATTTTTCAAAAGAACTTTCTAAAATCCTTTTATATGAAGATGAAGCCATGCGCTTATTTCAAAAAAAGACATATGAAGGTGCTTATCAAAACTATCAGACACATGCATCAGATTTAATAAATAAATTTGATCTTCTGGATGAAGATGGAAAAAATATACTGCTTTCTGATTTTATAAAAGTATTTCAATTGGATTTAGATCAGTATAAAGGTTTCAAATTTTTACAAAAAAGTGAAGCCAGGCAAAAACACAATATGTATATGGTTTCCTATGTTTTGCCATTTTTCATGGAGCATAGTGAAAGCAGCAAAGAATTTGCAAATAAACTGGCTAAAGAATGGAGCAAGACCTTTAAAAACAGTCAGATTATTGCTGCCACCTATGATGAAATCAAATCCGGTTTTGTAACCAGATTGTTTGGTGCCATTATACAGAATTAGTCAATACGGAGGAATTTTCATGGACAGACTGGCATTGGTAGTTCCATGTTACAACGAAGAAGCGGTTTTGGAAATATCTGCAAAAGAGTTAAAGAGTGTTTTATCAGATTTAATTCATAAACAGAAAATATCCTCAGACAGTTTTATTTTGTTTGTCAACGATGGAAGTAAAGATCGGACATGGGAATTAATTGAAAAAGAGCATAGAGAAAGTGAAATGGTTTTTGGATTGAAGTTGGCCGGCAATGTGGGACACCAATTTGCTCTGACAGCCGGTTTACTGACGGCAAAGGACATTTGCGATATAGCTGTTTCCATTGATGCGGATTTACAGGATGATACATCCGTAATTGAGGAAATGGTTGATAAATACCATGCAGGAAACGATATCGTATATGGTGTCCGTAATGACAGGAAAAGTGATTCGTGGTTTAAGAGAACTACCGCCCAGGGATTTTATAAAATCATGGCATTAATGGGTGTTAAGACGGTATATAATCATGCTGATTTTCGTCTGATGAGCAAGCGCGCACTGGAACAATTTTCTAAATTCGAAGAAAATAATTTATATTTGAGAGGAATGGTTCCGTTAATCGGATACCGGACCGATTGTGTTTATTATGAAAGAAAAGAACGCGTTGCCGGAGAAAGCAAATATCCATTCAGTAAAATGCTTGCTTTAGCATGGAACGGAATTACTTCTTTTTCAGTCAAACCCATTAGTCTGGTGACTGGACTTGGTTTTCTCATCATGCTTCTGAGCGTTTTGGCTGCAATATATGCGTTTGTTTCCTATTTTTTCGGAACTGTTGAACCCGGATGGACCTCCCTTCTTTTATCTGTCTGGTTTTTGGGAGGATTACAACTTTGTGCAATTGGACTAATTGGGCAGTATATCGGAAAGATTTACATTGAAGTAAAGCATCGTCCAAGATACAATATTGAAACTCTTTTATCTCATAAAATAAGCGAGGAATAACCAAATGGATATGCGTAATATGCCACATGGTGATACACAATTTATTAAAAATCCGTTACCTGTGCCCAAACGGCATGTAAAAAAAGAAATGGATTTTGATTTTCCGGTATCGGAAGAAAAAATGCATTATGACATTGAGATACTTCCAAACGATGATTTTGATGTGGAATAAATAATTTGTCCGTTTTCGGATTTGTATTCCCTAAAGAAATGTGCCGTAAGTGCGATATATGGGGTTTGCAGACCGATTATGCAGACGCTCTGCCACGTTTCTCACAAAGTTCGCAATCTTTGCGGGATGGCAGTCACCCTTACAAAAATATATATCTTTGCCGCTTCATACTTCGGTTTTCAGCATTTCTAAGCGGCATGCTCACAAAGTATTTATTAAATGCCCGGTTTCAAAACTCAGACTTCGTCTTCAGACAGTTGAAACCGGGCATAATTTTTGTTCGCTTATGCCGCTAAGAAATGCCAGAAAACCTCGCTAAATTCCGTGGGCAAAGATATATAATTTTTGTTTGGGTGACTGGCTATGTACCCAAAGTTGCGAATAATAAAAAGTGAGAAACGATGGCAGAGATAAAAGTCTGCATCTAAGGTCAAAACCCCCATATATCGCACTTGCAACACATATATAGTGGGAATATAAATCCGAAAATGGATTTGTATAATAATATTTGAATTGTGCATAATAAAAAAGAGCCTTTTTAAGGCTCTTTTTTAGTTCGGAGGTATCAAAATGAGTCAGAATTATAAAGCAAAAAACGAAAAGACAGAGAAAGATAATAAGGAATATTCAAATGAGAACGATGAAAAAATTGAAAAAACGGGTCAATCTGATTTATGTACCAGCAAAGAAAATCATAAAATATACATGTTTTCCATTATTGGAGAAATAGAGGGCCATGATTGTCTGAGCAGTTCCACAAAATCAACCAAATATGAACATATTTTACCCAAACTAGCTGAAATTGAAGATGATAAAAATATTGACGGCGTTCTTATTTTATTAAATACAATGGGTGGTGATGTGGAAGCGGGGCTTGCAATTGCGGAGATGATAGCATCCATCAGTAAACCAACCGTATCGCTTGTGCTTGGCGGAAGCCATTCCATCGGCGTTCCGATTGCTGTCAGTACAGATTATTCTTTTATTGTTCCAACCGGTACGATGGTGATTCATCCGGTTCGTCTAAACGGTATGGTAATTGGTGTTTCCCAAACCTTTGATTACTTTAAACAAATTCAAGACCGTATCAGTAAATTTGTGACATCACATTGTAAGATCAGTGAAAAACGTTTTTTGGAACTGATGATGGAAACGGAAGTTTTGACAAAAGATGTCGGCAGTATTTTGGTAGGAAAAGAGGCGGTAAAAGAGGGAATTATCGATGAAGTCGGCGGAATTAAAGACGCCTTGAAGAAACTCCATAAACTTATTGAGAAAAGGACAAAATAATGCTATAATAAAAAAGGTTTTGCCTTGAAATTCAAGGCGGATACGGAGGTTTTTATTATGGCTCAAACAGGGGGTCGCAAGACTTCTTCCGGGAAAAAATCAAATACAACATCCCGTAAAAGAAAAAAGGCAATGGAACAATTTGAAAATACAATTATTGACGAAGTTTTTTTCCTGTTGTCCTTGGCTATAACGATATTATTATTTTTATGCAATTTCCATATCATCGGCAAATTGGGTGATATTTTAAGCTCTTTTATGTTTGGTTTGTTTGGATATATGGCATATGTGGCACCGTTAGTTATCTTTTTTGGAGTCTGTTTCTGGATTGCCAATATGGGCAATCATGTAGCCGGTATAAAACTGATTTCCGGTTTTGTTCTATTCTGCATGCTGTGTGTTTTTTTTACCCTTATTGGTGGTATACAGAATATCGGTACTACACTTAAGGATTTTTATCATTTTTCTTCCGATAATTTAAAAGGCGGCGGTATCATCGGCGGATTCTTGGGAAATGGTATGTATCAGCTTTTAGGAATGGTTGGTACCGTGATAGTATTAATTGTTTTAATAATAATCTGTCTGGTTCTTTTGACCGAGCGAAGCTTCCGCAACAAAATCAGAAACGGAAGTATGATGTTGGCTGATTATGTCAAGGATGACATGGATCGAAAACGAATGCTTGCTGCGGAACGCAGCGAAGAACGGATGCTGCAAAAAGAGAAAAGAAAGGAAACGGACAATTTAGAAGATAAATCAGGTAAGGATCTTCGCATGAATAAAAAAGTTTCCGGTATTGCATCATCCTCATCTTTAAATGTAAAACCGGTGAAAGATTCCGTTTGCAATGATTCTGTTGATGTATCTGATCTATCCAAAGAAATAGTATCCGAGACAAATTCCAAGGAACAGGCGATGGAGGCTTTATCCAAAATCAAAATCAGAGGGATTGATGATACGCAAGTTCATGATGTTGAAAAACGAGAACTCGGAATGGAGATTGGTCAGAAAAAAACGGTCAGACAGCCTGTTGATCAAAATGTGCCGGAAAAGAATCCGACAGTTTTGACATCGTCTCCTCAACCGGAAAAAAGTGTTGTTTCAAAACCTTATGTTTCGTCTGTCGATAAGAAAGAAACGAAGGAAATAAACGAAATACCTGCCATTACGGTTGAGCCACAACCTGTTAAGCTAAAACAAAAATACAAATTTCCACCAATCGATAAACTGACACCAGGAAAGAAAAAATCCAACACAGATAACGGTCAGTCTTTACGCGAAACAGCGCTCAGACTGCAGGAAACATTACATACGTTTGGGGTCGATGTTACGGTTACGGATATCAGTCAGGGACCGGCGGTTACCCGTTATGAACTGCAACCGGAGGTTGGTGTTAAGGTTTCAAAAATTGTTAATTTGGCAGATGACATCAAATTAAATCTGGCCGCAACAGATATTCGTATAGAAGCGCCCATTCCGGGAAAAGCCGCTGTTGGTATTGAAGTGCCAAATTCAGAAAATACGGCTGTTGCATTTCGTGATCTCATTGATTCACCGGAATTTAAAAAAGCCGATTCCAAAATATCATTTGCAGTCGGTAAAGATATCGGCGGAAACATTATTGTGACTGATTTGTCAAAAATGCCGCATTTGCTGATTGCCGGAGCAACCGGTTCCGGAAAAAGTGTCTGTATCAATACCATTATTATGAGTATTTTGTATAAAGCTTCGCCTGATGACGTGAAACTAATCCTGATTGATCCCAAGGTTGTGGAGTTGAGTGTCTACAACGGAATTCCACATTTGATGATCCCGGTTGTTACCGACCCCAAAAAAGCTGCCGCTGCATTGCACTGGGGTGTTGCGGAGATGGAAGACAGATATCGTAAATTTGCGGATCTGAATGTCAGGGATTTAAAGGGATATAACAAAAAAGTCAGTGAAATGACAGAAAACAACGGACAACCCATTCCTGAGCAATTACCTCAGATTTTGATTATTGTAGATGAGTTGGCTGATTTGATGATGGTTGCATCCAACGAAGTTGAAGAATCCATCTGTCGTTTAGCGCAGCTTGCAAGAGCCTGTGGAATACATCTTGTGATTGCAACACAGAGGCCTTCCGTTGATGTCATTACCGGTTTGATCAAAGCTAATATGCCAAGCCGTATTGCTTTTGCTGTATCATCCGGCGTTGATTCGCGAACGATTTTGGATATGGTAGGAGCAGAAAAGCTTCTTGGAAAAGGTGATATGTTATTTTATCCTCAGGGCAAAACCAAGCCCGAAAGGGTACAGGGGGCTTTTGTTTCCGATCAGGAAGTTTCAGAGGTTGTTGATTTCATAAAATCGCAGTCACTTGGAAATACATATGCACCTGATATAGAAGAAAAAATATCAAGTATTACAACAAATTCCATGTCGGGTGGAGGATTTACCGATTCGGCATCAGACAGGGATCAGTATTTTGCGGATGCCGGTAAATTTATTATCGATAAAGAAAAGGCATCTATCGGAATGCTTCAGCGTGTCTTTAAAATTGGTTTTAACAGAGCGGCACGCATTATGGACCAATTGGAAGAAGTCGGTGTTGTGGGACCTGAAGAAGGAACCAAGCCAAGAAGAGTTTTAATGACAAAAGAAGATTTTGAACAACTGTTGGAGGAAAATTCATGAAAACTGACATCGAAATAGCACAGGAAGCAGTCATGCTTCCGATAACTGAAATTGCAAAGAAACTGGATATTTCTGTTGATGATTTGGAATTATACGGAAAATATAAAGCCAAATTAAGCGACAAGTATCTGGATTCAGTTAAAAATAATCAAAAAGGGAAACTTATTCTTGTTACTGCGATTAATCCAACTCCTGCCGGAGAAGGAAAAACAACTACCAGTGTCGGACTTGGTCAGGCTTTTGGTAAACTTGGAAAAAAAGCAGTGATAGCATTGCGTGAGCCGTCTTTAGGACCTTGTTTTGGTATAAAAGGCGGTGCTGCCGGTGGCGGTTATGCGCAGGTGGTTCCCATGGAAGATTTAAACTTGCATTTCACCGGTGATTTTCATGCAATTACTTCGGCTAATAATTTGCTTGCGGCCTTATTAGATAATCATATCCAGCAGGGAAATGAATTGAGAATTGATACCAGACAAATTGTATGGAAACGATGTCTTGATATGAATGACAGAGTTTTGAGAAATATTGTCGTAGGTCTGGGTGCCAAAGGAGACGGTTTTACCAGAGAGGATCATTTTGTCATTACGGTTGCATCGGAAATCATGGCAATTTTATGTCTTGCTAATGATATGAATGATTTAAAAGATAAACTATCCAAAATCATTGTTGCGTATGATATGGATGGCAATCCCGTAACTGCCAAGGCTCTGAATGCAGTCGGTTCCATGGCGGCATTATTAAAGGATGCTATTTTACCCAATATGATTCAGACATTAGAACACACACCGGCATTCGTCCATGGTGGTCCTTTTGCCAATATTGCACATGGATGTAATAGCGTAAGAGCAACCAATGCGGCGCTCTCCATTGCAGATTATTGTATTACGGAAGCGGGCTTCGGAGCCGATTTGGGCGCAGAAAAATTCTTTGATATCAAGTGCAGACTTGCAGGTTTAAAACCGGATGCTGTTGTCTTGGTCGCTACCATTCGGGCTCTTAAATATAATGGCGGAGTTGCAAAACAGGATTTGAATGCTGAAAATCTGGATGCACTGAAAAAAGGTATTGTAAATATGGAAAAACATATTGAAAATCTCCAGAAATATGGGGTGCCTGTTGTTGTTACTCTAAATTCCTTTATGACAGATACAGAAGAAGAGATTTCTTATGTTCGGTCATTTTGTGAAGAACGCAATTGTGAATTCGCTCTTTCCACTGTTTGGGAAAAAGGTGGAGAAGGCGGAATAGAGCTTGCCCAAAAAGTATTGGATACTTTGGAGAAAAAGGAAAGTCATTTCAAATTGTTGTATCCGGATGAAATGTCGTTAAAAGAAAAAATTGAAACGGTTGCAAAAGAAATCTATGGAGCTGATGGTGTTCAGTTTAGCCCTGCTTCATTAAAACAATTACAGAAATTAACGGAGCTTGGATTTGGAAATCTTCCTGTTTGTATGGCAAAGACACAGTATTCCCTTTCTGACGATCCTTCAAAGCTCGGAAGGCCACAGAATTTTGAAATTTCCGTAAGGGAAGTATATGTGTCTGCAGGTGCCGGTTTTGTTGTTGTGTTGACCGGAGCAGTCATGACTATGCCCGGACTGCCCAAAAAACCGGCTGCATTCGGAATTGATGTCAATGATGACGGAGTGATAACCGGTCTATTCTAAAATGCTAATTTACATTGTGTTTTGTGTGTAGTGTTGAACATTTTATTAGGTTCTCAGCCGGTCAAAACACCATGTATATATTAGCTTACTGTTTGTATCATATTTGCATAATGAAAGGAGATTTATGATGGCTGAAATAATTGATGGGAAAACAATATCAACAATTATAAAAGATGAGTGTAAAGAAAAAGTTGCCGAATATAAAAAGCAGGGAATTTCAATTTGTCTTGCTGTTATTCAGGTTGGAAATGATCCTGCCAGTTCGGTATATGTCAATAATAAAAAGAAAGCCTGTGCATACATTGGTATCGATTCTCTTTCTTATGAATTACCGGAAGAGACAACCCAGGAAGAATTGCTTGCATTGATTGAAGAGTTAAATCAAAAGAAAGAAGTAAATGGTATACTGGTACAATTACCGGTTCCTAAGCATATTGATGAAAAAACAATAATTAATGCAATCAGTCCTAAGAAGGATGTTGATGGGTTTCATCCACAGAGTGTAGGTTCCTTATGTATCGGACAACCGGGGTTTGTATCCTGTACACCTGCAGGTATTATTGAATTATTGAAACGCACGAATGTCGATATTTCCGGCAAACATTGTGTGGTGATCGGAAGAAGTAATATTGTCGGTAAACCTATGGCTTTACTTATGTTACGCGAAAATGCAACGGTTACCGTTACACATTCAAAAACAAAGAATCTCAAAGAGATTACAAAACAGGCAGACATATTAATTGTTGCAATCGGGAAACCGAAATTTGTTGATTCTTCTTATGTGAAAGACGGTGCGGTTGTTATCGATGTAGGCATTCACAGAAATGAAGATAACAAATTATGCGGAGATGTTGATTTTGAATCGGTCAAAACAATCGCATCAGCAATAACACCTGTTCCCGGTGGCGTTGGCCCAATGACGATTGCTATGCTCATGAAAAACTGTGTTGACAGTGTTTCATTACAGCGAGAAAACTGAAGGGAATATTATTATTTACCTAATTATTACCTCAACTTTCCCACCTGTAAATCAGGTATAAATGCTTGATTTTTCAAGTAAAATAATTGAATAAAACGGTGCATTGACAATAAAAAAGCACCTATTCTTTGGTATAATAAAGTTACCACACAATATCTACCAAACACAGAG
>JAGAJL010000007.1 GCA_017626095.1 Lachnospiraceae bacterium | reverse complement strand
AGTCCATACATATCGGCTTCGGTGACGCGACTCTGTTCACTTTGGCAAAATCAAACGCGGTGCAAACGAAAGGGCAGTTTTTCTATTGTTCAAGACTGCTTTTTCGTTTACACCGCTATTGATTGTAGCCTAAAGAATTTTATCCTATGATAAAAAAGAACACAAAATTCTGAGTATGGTTTATGAAAAAGAGCATTACAGGGTTGTATATCAATGTGATGAATCCGGCAATGACCGGTGGAAGGTTGATTATCTGATTACCATTTTTGACTACTCTGATAATAAATAAAAAGACTGCAATATGGCGGTCATCCCAAAAAGGAGGAAATTCTGTGACTTATTACAAATACCGGGCACAGGATGCAGATGGAAAACATGTTTCCGGTGTGCTTATGGCAAGAGACGAACAGGATCTGCATGAAAAATTAAAAGCTGATAATAAATTTCTAATCAGTGCCAAAATACAAAATAATGCAAAAAAACTGAAACGCATCAAGTCCAATGCTTTATCGGAGTTTGCACGAAATATCAGTGAGCTTCTCGGTTCCGGTGTCACTTTGGTAAGAGCGTTGAAAATTATTTCGGAAGATGAGTCCTTAAATTCCAAGGACCGAGAGGTCTATGCGGCAATCTTAAAACAGGTAAGGGCCGGAACCGCTTTTTCGGAAACATTGGAAGACCAGGGAGATTTTTTTCCGCCGCTTTTTGTTAATATGATAAAAAGTGCGGAAACGACAGGTGATTTGGATACGGTTGCTGCACAGCTTTCCCAGCATTATGATAAAGAGTATCGCTTAAATCAGAAGGTTAAAAGTTCCATGACCTATCCTAAGATTTTATGTGTCTTAATTGTTGTGGTTGTTGCTGTTATTATGGGCTTTGTTATTCCACAGTTTCAGGATTTATTTGCCCAGATGGATACACTGCCGGTGGCAACAACGGTTTTGCTTACCATCAGCAATTTTGTGAAAAACAGATGGTATGTATTGATTGTGGCAGCAGCGGTCATTTATCTTGTGCTGAAATTGTTTTTTGCCATTCCCAAAATTCGATTTTACAAAGATAATTGAGACATCGGTTCAGTTATTTGAGTCCCCGGCTTTGACTGCGGCAGGAATTGCTGATGTTCAGAAATGTTTAAGACCGGCAAGTGGTCTGGTTACCGGTGATAAAAATGTCAATCTCTTAAAGCAGTATGCATCTGAGACAAAGAAAAAGAAATCAGAAAAAGAGAAATTGGGAATTAACGTAATTCCCATTGTGATATCAGCCGCAGTTATGATTCTTTTATTTGCTATTTCCTTTACTCTTTTGCTGATTCGAAAAACGGAATTGAAACAGTTGGAAGACTATAATAACAGTCCCGAGGTAATCAGCGGTGTTGCGGAATATGACATGATGTTGGCAAGAAACAGTTATTTGAATGCCCAGTATGATGCTGTTCAGAATATTGATGAAAATATTCGGACTTATCCGGTCTGTGACAGTAATATTATGGAAAAGATCGAGGATTGTGCCAGAGGATATGCATCTGTGTCATTTGATGCTTTTGATGCAGAACAGGGAACGATTCAGATGACAGCTTCTTCGGATACGGTGGATAATATCAACTGTTTTATTGCAAAACTAAATCAGCAGAATATTTTTATATCATAGAGTTGCTCGCATTCAGCTACAAAATCAGCAAGTTTAATCAACAGCTTCGCCTGATTTTTTGTAACAGCTTTTTTCCAAACAAATGTATATTTATTAGCATTTGCTTCAATCTTCGTACCATCAATAAAAACAGTTTCACCAGAGATTTCTCCTAAATCAAACAAAAGATTGGAAACCTCTGCGAGAATACGCTTAGAACAAGGTGCAAAATGTATGCTCCTAAATCTTGCAAGAGTAGCATGATCAGGTGCAGAATGACCTTCCAGAAGAAACATGAAGTTAATATCTCTTTTGCAGTTTAATTCCATAGAATGAGATGAATAATCACCATTCATGTAGGAGTATAATACAATCTTCAAGAGTGTTCTTGGCGATAAAGAATTTATTCTTTCATAAGTAGAATATAAATCAGTCAGATCCATTTCCTCCACAAACTGACTGAGTAATCGCACCGAATCATTCTCTGGAATAATTGTATCGATATTTAGCGGAAGTTTTAATTGATATCCGCCTGAAAATTCGGTATAATTTTTCTGTAAATTAATGTGTTTGGTCATACATTAATTATACACCAACAGCCAGACTTTTAGGAGCCTGGCTGTTGTTTTTTCATGAAAAAGAGGCTGTGCACTAATTACTTAGTGCGACAGCCCCTTTTATGCCCTTTATCAGGCCCTTGTTAAGGCATCGTTAAGAAAAGACTGAGTAAGGTTAATACCGGGTTAAGAAAAACGAAAATGAATAGTTTTTTGTAAAAGTGTATGGTACCATGCAAATCAATCAAGACAGGATGGAGGCCATAAACATGTCAAATATACTGACCATGGTAATGCTTGTAATCATGGGGATTGTTGGCGGCTTATCTTCAATTGTACTGGTGTTAAGCTTTCCGGCAGTCCTTATCTGGAAAATTTATCGGAAAATCAGATATGGATATTCCCTATATGATTAAAAAAGACTCCGGTTTTCTTTCCGGAGTTTTTTATATGAAGTCATTTGTCGACGTGATATAATGATGGAGATGTCATAAGACAGAAATCGTTTTGTCTGTGTAGATAGGGTATAGAAAGAAAAACAACAGATGAAACAAGTTATAGGAGAAAAATACATATGCATAACAAAAAGTCATTGTGGCAGAAAGTAGCAGGAAACTGTCTGATTACGGCAGGAATACTTGGAATCGCATCCGGCATTTGTTTTTTGTTACAGCAGGTGGTATCAACGGATAATCATGTTCCTCTGATTTTTGTTTTAGCGGTTTTGTTCATTTCCAGATTTACCAAGGGCTATGTGTATGGGATTGTTGCATCCGTTTTAGCTGTGTTTGGCGTAAATTTTGTGTTTACGCAGCCATATTTTAAGTTGGATTTTACTCTGACGGGATATCCGCTGACTTTTCTTGCCATGCTTGCGGTTACGATTTGTGTCAGCGCCCTGACAACGCAGATTAAACAACAGGAACAGATTCGTCTGGAAATTGAGAAAGAGAAAATGAGAGGGAATCTGCTCCGGGCAGTTTCTCACGATATCAGAACTCCGCTTACTTCCATCGTGGGCTCTGCATCTGCCGTACTGGATAATTACAATATTCTAACGGATGATAAGAAGATGGAATTAACCAGAGATATCAAAAATGAGGCACAATGGCTGATCCGAATCGTGGAAAATCTACTTTCGGTAACCAGGATTCATCAGGATGGCGCCAGTATTACAACCAATCTGGAAGTTGTGGAGGAGATTGTTGGAAGTGCTGTACAAAAATTTGGAAAACGCTTTCCGGATGTCCGTATTTTCGTTCATGTTCCGGATGAAGTGCTGCTTGTTCCCATGGATGCCATTCTAATCGAGCAGGTATTGGTCAATCTTATGGAAAACTCTGTTATCCATGGGAAAAAGACAAGCCGGATTGAAATAAGGATTGTCAGAGAGGATAACGAAGTACGCTTTACGATAGAAGATGATGGTGTCGGAATTGATGCAGATATCCTTCCGGTGATATTTGAAGGCAATCTGCACCGGAGCGAGAATGAAAAGCTGGATGGCGGACGTAATATGGGCATTGGTTTGTCTGTCTGCATGAGCATCATTAAAGCACATAAGGGGAATATGTGGGCAGAAAACAGAAACGAAGGCGGTGCAAGGATGTCATTTTCGCTTCGGTTACAATGAGCTTGAGATGGGAGAGATTTCATGAAAATCAAAGACAGAATATTGGTAATAGAAGATGATAAGAGTATCAGAAATTTTTTGCGGGCCATACTGGAAGCAAATAATTATGATGTCATAATGGCAAATACCGGATCCGAGGCGTACAGTCTGATTACTTCACAGTGTCCGGATCTGATTATTCTGGATCTGGGCCTGCCGGATATGGATGGTATGCATTTGTTAAAAAGCGTCCGAGAATGGTCCAGTCTGCCAATTGTTGTGGTTTCGGCAAGAAGTCATGAGAAGGATAAGGTAACCGCACTGGATATGGGTGCCGATGATTATATTACGAAGCCGTTTGGCACTTCGGAGCTTCTTGCAAGAATTCGGACGGCAATCCGGCACACGCGTACGGTTGCAACCACGCCCGGACTTGGACAAAGCGGAACCTTTGTCTCCGGCAGTTTTGTTATAGATTATGATAAACACAGAGTGTTTGTGGATGGAAATGATGCGGGGCTTACGCAAAACGAATTTAAAATCGTAGCCCTTTTGGGGAAATATGCCGGAAGAGTTCTGACTTATGATTATATTATGAAAGAAATCTGGGGGCCGAACATGACCAATGACAATCAGATATTACGTGTTAACATGGCGAATATCCGGCGAAAGATTGAAAAAAATCCCGCGACACCGGAATACATTTTTACAGAAACCGGTGTGGGATATCGTATGATTGAAGCAGATCCTTGTTAAGATTTTGTTAAGGAAGGCATAAGGCGGTGGATTTTGAACTTATTTTTCCGTATACTGAAAGTAATAAAAGGGAGTAGTTGACAGACCGGTTTTAAAGGAGCCGGGATGTTTGCGAAGTCGTCAGTACGATTGCATTCATGCAATCCGGTTCGTAACTAAGCAGCGAGACTTTTGTTGTAATTTTTTAATTGCAGCAGAGTCTCGCTTTTTTTGACCTCTGTTGCAGGAAATGGAGGGAAAAGATGGAAATTGTATTACAATGTTTCTTACTGGCATTAGGATTTCTTATGCTGGTAAAAGGTGCTGACTGGTTTGTGGATGGTGCTGCAGGAATTGCAGATCGCTTTGGTGTACCGCAGCTTATCATCGGTCTTACGATTGTTGCTATGGGAACCAGTGCTCCGGAGGCAGCAGTCAGCATAACTGCGGGACTAAAGAACAATGCGGGAATTACAATCGGGAATATTGTGGGAAGTAATATTCTGAATGTTTTAATCATTTTGGGCATTACCTCCCTAATTGTAGCGGTAGCTGTGGCTAACTCAACAATTCGCTATGAAATTCCTTTTATGCTGTTTATCACAGTATTGCTTATGGGGATGGGATATACCGGGCAGAAAATCAGCTTTTGGGAAGGAATTGTGCTGTGGATTGTATTTCTTTTTTATTTGGGTTATCTGTTTGTAATGGCAAAAAAGAAACAGGAAGATCAAACACAGGAGTATCAAAAACTCCCCATATGGAAACTGTTGCTTGCTGTTTTGGTCGGTCTTGTTGCTGTGGTATGGGGCTCTGATATTACCGTAGATGCCGCGACGGCTTTGGCAAAGGGCTTTGGATTAAGTGAAAGGTTTATCGGTCTTACGATTGTTGCGCTGGGAACATCTCTGCCGGAGCTTGTAACTTCGGTTTCGGCAGCCATAAAAGGAAAAGCGGATATTGCAATCGGAAATATTGTAGGAAGCAATATTTTTAATATTTTGTTTGTTGTAGGAACAACGGCTTTGATTATACCGGTTGTGTTTGAACCTAAATTTCTGATTGATACTTTCATTGCATTTGGCGCAGGACTGGTACTGTTACTTTGTGTTGCCCAAAGAAAAAAACTGGTGAGAATGCATGGTGTGATCATGTTAATCGGTTATATCGCATATTTTATATACTTGATGATGTAAAATTTCCAGACCAATAATTCTATTTCACTTGATGATGTAGGATTGCGAGAGCACAAAGTGCGTAGCAATCCGTTGGTATCATGGGGTCAAAATACCTTTTGACCCCAACATCGTTCTATTTTAATATAAAAGTGATTCGATGAAAGGAGAAGCAATGTTATGGAAATTGGAATGATACTTGTGGCAACAGTAATTATACTGTGTATACTTGCGGAGAAATTTTCTGGTAAATTCGGAATGCCGGCATTGCTTCTTTTCATGATGATCGGAATGTTTTTCGGAAGTGACGGCTTTGTAAAAATTCCCTTTGATAACTACGATATGGCAGAAAAGTTTTGTACCGTTTCGTTATGTTTTATTATGTTTTATGGTGGATTTAATACCAAATTCAAAACGGCAAAACCGGTTGCCTTAAAGGCGGTATTGTTATCGACGGTAGGTGTTGTGATTACGGCACTTGTTACGGCCCTACTTTGCGTTTTTGTTTTGAAATACAGTTGGCAGGAAGGCTTTTTGATTGGTGCGGTTTTATCATCTACCGATGCCGCCAGTGTATTTGCCATTTTACGAAGAAAAAAATTGAATTTGAAAGATGGAACGGCTTCTTTACTGGAAATAGAAAGCGGAAGCAATGATCCGGTTGCTTTTCTGATGACGGTTTTAGGCATCGGAATGTTGACGGGCGGAGTTAATATCCATGCTTTTAGCCTCATTATAAAGCAACTCTTATTCGGTATTTCTATCGGTATTTTCATGGCCTTTTTAGTTATTTATACGTTGCAAAAGACAAGACTTGTTTCGGATGGACTGGATACTATTTATATGATTGGTATGCTCCTATGTTGCTTTGCTGTTTCGCAGATTTTGGGAGGAAATGCTTTTTTAAGTGTTTATCTGATGGGAATTATTGTTGGAAACGCCAGGATACGAAATAAGATGATTCTGGTGTCCTTTTTTGATGGATTGACCGGCCTGGCACAGATTTTTATTTTCTTTTTGCTTGGATTGTTAGCCTTTCCACACCGGTTTGCAGATATTCTGATCCCGGCACTTGTTATTATGCTGATTTTAACCTTAGTTGCGCGCCCGATAGCTGTTTTTCTTATATTAAAGCCGTTTGGATGCAGTGTGAGGCAGTGTCTTTTCGTTTCCTTTGCAGGACTTCGGGGAGCAGCGTCCATTGTTTTTTCCATTATGGTAATTGCAAACGGTGTTGATTTATCTTACGATCTGTTTCACATTGTTTTTCTGGTATCGTTGTTTTCCGTGGCCATGCAGGGAACACTTCTTCCTCTTGCGGCTAAGAAACTTCATATGACAGATGATAATGCGGATGTCAGAAAAACCTTTAACGATTATCAGGAGGAGTCTGCCATTACGATGATGCGTATGTATATTCCGAAAGGACATGAATGGGAGAAACGGATGATCAAAGAGGTGTGCATGCCGACAGGCTCTTTGGCTTTAATGATAAAACGTGGAAAAGAAACTTTGATTCCGAAGGGGGATACAAAAATTCTGGCAAAAGACCAGTTGATTTTAAGTGTTCCGTCGTATGAACCGGAGGAACAGGAAAAGCTTACAGAAATCCGGATTGAAAAAGAGCATGCTTGGTGCAATAAGCGGATAGAGGAATTGCATTTGACTAATCATACGTTGATCGCATTGATTATTAGGAAAGAGCAAAATCTGATTCCGGATGGGAAAACCATTATTATGGAAGGTGATATTGTTGTGACCTACGAAGAGGAAGGAACGTAAAATAAGATAGGTGATTTGATATAGGTTTGCTTTTTTGCAAAAGCGATAGAAGAATTTAAAACACCGGCCTTTAATAATAAAGAATAATTTGGAGAAAATGGTTAATAATGATACAGTAGCTTTATTAGGGCCGATTCTGAATGATTTTAGGATTGTGAGAGCACAGAGTGCAAAGCATCCATAGATATCATGGATCAAAATATTTTTTGCGCCAACATTAATAAATAAGAATAACACAAAAAATAACACATATAAAAGAAGGCAGAGTGAGTAAGATGTCAGCAGGGACATTTTTAGGTGAGGCAGAAAAAATACAGGATACTTTGATTGCCGATCGAAGGTATTTGCATCAAAATCCGGGGACCGGTTTTGATATCGAAGATACCAAATCTTATGTCAAGAAACAGCTTACGGATATGGGATATGAACCAATGGACTGTGGAAGGGCAGGCATGATTGCGTTGGCAGGAGGAAAAAAAGAAGGAAAAACCTTTTTAGTCAGGGCAGATATGGACGGTCTGCCAATCAAAGAAGAGGCGGATGTTTCCTTTGCTTCATCGAATGGATGTATGCATGCCTGTGGTCACGATATGCATACGGCCATGTTACTTGGTGCCGCGAGATTGTTAAAGGCGCATGAGGATGAAATAGAAGGCACAGTTAAACTGATGTTCCAGCCTGCAGAGGAAATATTTGAAGGTTCCATTGATATGATAAAAGACGGATTGCTTCAGAGACCCGATGTGGATGCTGCACTTATGATACATGTTATGGCCGGAATGCCGCTTCCTGTCGGAACCGTTGTGGTTTCCGCACCAGGTGTCAGTGCTCCGGCTGCCGATTATTTTGAAATCAAGGTTAAAGGAAAGGGCTGTCATGGCTCCATGCCCAATACGGGTATCGATCCATTAAACGTTGCTGCCCATATTCTGATTGCGTTACAGGAGCTTCATGCAAGAGAACTGGCTATGGGAGAACATGCTGTTTTAACGTTTGGAACCATACATGCCGGAAATGCGGCAAATGTGATACCGGATTCGGTTGTTATGGGTGGAAGTATACGTACCTTTGATGATGAGAACCGTGCATATATAAAAAAGCGATTGGTTGAAATCGCTAAGGGAGTGGCAAATACATTTCGTGCAGAGGCAGATGTCGAATTTGGAAGCGGATGTCCGACCCTGCTCAATGATAAAGATTTGGCGGAATCTACCTTTGCCTATGCCAAAGAGCTTTTGGGCAAAAAGAATGCACAAAGTGTTGAGCAACTAAATCAAAACGGAAATCAGGGTGGCTCAAAAACAGCAGGAAGTGAAGATTTTGCCCATGTTTCTCATCAGGTTCCATCCATCATGATTGCATTAGCCGCAGGCGAGCCGGATAAGGGATATCAGTATCCGCAGCATCATCCGATGGTGAAATTTGATGAAAAGGCATTGATAAACGGTTGTGCTATCTATGCATATGTAGCGATGCGCTGGTTAAAAGATCATAAATAGAATGATTAGCCAGTCGCCCTTACAGAAATAGATATCTTTGCCGCTTCATACTTCAGTTTCCGGCATTTCTAAGCGGCATGCTCACAAAGTATATATTAAATACCCGGTTTCAAAACTCAGACTTCGTCTTCAGACAGTTGAAACCGGGTATTATTTTTGTTCGCTTATGCCGCTAAGAAATGCCAGGAAACCTCGCCAAATTCCGCGGGCAAAGATATCTATTTCTGTAAGAGCGACTGCTATCCACAAATAAAATTTACATTCCTTTTACTTTGCCCTGGTAGTGGATTTTACATGAAGTGATTACGATGGAAAAGTAAACAAAAGCGCTTAGTTCAACGAAAAGATGCAGAAAAACATGAAATTACTGCATCATTAAAGAAAGAAGAGAGGATTATCATTATGAAGAAAAAATTATTAGCAGTTTTATGTGCAACCGGTCTTTTGACAGCGGCTCTGACAGGATGTGGAAACAGCGAAGCACAGACAACAAGTACAACAGAGACAGCAGAACAGACAGAAACAACAGTAGCTGAAACTCAGGAAACAGAAGATACACAGGCAACGGAAGAAACAGCGGCTGAGGATACAGCAAATCTCAGCGGAACCATTTCTCTTGCAGGTTCTACTTCCATGGAGAAACTTTGTGAGGCTATGTCAGAAAGCTTTATGGAAAAATATCCCGGAATTACCGTTACTGTAGAATATACAGGCTCCGGTGCAGGACTTGAATCACTTGCATCAGGCAGTGTTGATATCGGTAACGCATCCAGACATTTAAAAGATGAAGAGCTCTCAGGCGGAGCTGTTGAAAATGTTGTTGCCATTGATGGTATTGCCGTAATTGAAGATAAAGAAAATACCGTTACGGATATTTCAGCAGAAGATCTTGCAAAAATTTATACCGGCGAGATTTCAAACTGGAGTGAGCTTGGCGGAAAAGATGAAGCTATTGTTGTAATCGGACGTGAAGCAGGCTCCGGAACCAGAGATGCTTTCGAAGAATTATTGGAAGTAGCTGATAACTGCGCTTATGCACAGGAGTTAGACTCAACAGGTGCTGTATTAGCAAAAGTAGCATCAACACCCGGCGCCATCGGTTATGTATCACTGGATGTTGTAGATGATAGTGTAATTGCAATTTCTATCGACGGTACAGAGCCTACAGAAGAAAAAATTCTTGAAGGAAACTATCTGCTTTCCAGACCTTTTGTTATGGCTACCAACGGAGAAATTTCAGCTCAGAACGATTTAGTAAAAACATGGTTTGATTTCATTAAGTCCGAAGACGGAAAGAGCGTTATTTCACAGGTTGGACTGATTATTCCGGAATAAGGAGCAGAATATGAAAAGAAAGGCGATAATTGAAAAAACAGCCAAAATCATTTTTATGATATGTGCAGTGCTTGCAATCTTTGCCGTATGTTCCATAACTCTATATATGTTCATGAAAGGAGCTCCAACTTTTCAAAAAGTTGGAGTTCCTGAACTGTTATTTGGAACGAAATGGGCACCGACTGCAAAAACTCCCTCATACGGTATTTTATATATTATCTTATCTTCGGTTGTCGGCACATTTGCATCCGTTCTGATCGGAGTGCCGATAGGACTGCTAACTGCAGTTTTTTTATCGGAGATTGCAAAAAAACATCTTGGAAGTGTAGTAAGAGGAGCGGTAGAGCTTCTGGCAGCCATACCTTCTGTTATTTACGGTCTGATTGGTATGATGGTCTTAAATCCGTGGATGTATCAATTGGAAAAGTCTATTTTTGGAAGCGATTTCTCACATCAATTTACCGGTGGTGCCAATATGCTTTCTGCCATTATCGTACTCGCTATCATGATTTTGCCAACGGTAATCAGTGTCAGTACCTCTTCCTTAAAAGCAGTGCCCGGCAATTTGCGTTCGGCTTCCCTGGCTCTTGGCGCAACAAAGATGCAGACTATCTTCCAGGTAGTCATACCGGCTGCAAAATCCGGAATACTGACAGGTGTGGTTTTGGGAATCGGAAGAGCTTTGGGAGAAGCTATGGCAATCAATATGGTTGCAGGTGGAGCTGTAAATATTCCTCTGCCGTTTAATTCCGTAAGAACCTTAACAACACAGATTGTAAGTGAGATGGGATATGCACAGGGATTACATAGACAGGTTCTATTTTCTGTCGGGCTGGTATTGTACATCTTTATTATGATCGTTAACTTTATTCTTTTAAAAGCACGTAAGAAAGGGGTGGGGGAATTATGACAAAGAGCAGACAGATAAAAGACCGCCTCACCGTTTTTTTCATATATTTATGTTCTGCATTTTCGGTTTGTCTTTTGGTAGGAATCATTTGTTATGTTTTCGCAAAAGGGTTTAAAACCGTGAATTGGGAATTTTTAACATCGGTTACCAGTGTATTGAAAGGTACGGTGGGAATTGCCGGAAACATCGTCAATACCCTGATCATTATCTTTATTACCATGATCATTGCGACACCGATTGGAATCGGTTCTGCCATCTTTTTAAATGAATATGCAAAATCGGGAAAGCTTGTGACAACGATTGAATACGCGACAGAGACTTTATCAGGAATTCCGTCTATTATATTTGGTTTGTTCGGTATGATGTTTTTTGGTGAAAAACTGAGACTTGGTTACTCTATACTAACCGGATCTCTGACATTGATTTTGATGGTTTTGCCATTAATAACCAGAAATACACAGGAAGCACTAAAAACAGTTCCGGATTCATACAGAAGCGGTGCTATCAGTCTTGGTTCCGGAAAGTGGCATGTGATTCGAACTATTTTAATTCCTTCCGCGATGCCCGGCATCATTACAGGTGTCATTTTGGCCGTCGGCAGAATTGTGGGAGAATCGGCAGCACTTCTTTTTACAGCGGGCAGTGCCAAGCTTTTACCTAAAGGGATCGAAGGACTTTTACAAAAGCCGATGCAGTCCGGAGGAACGTTGACCATACAGATGTATCTTTCGGCGACCAGTGAAGGTGATTTTGATACTGCATTCGGAATTGCAGTGGTTCTTTTGATTATTGTACTAATCATCAATCTTTCCGCAAAAGTATTAACCGGACATTTTGATGTAAGCAGAAAGGATTAGAAGGAATGGATAAGATAAAAATACATGTGCAGGATCTTAACTTATATTATGGTGAGAATCATGCGCTAAAAGGCGTAAATATGGACATAGAGGAAAAAGCCATTACGGCTTTTATTGGTCCGTCCGGATGCGGAAAATCCACATTCTTAAAAACATTAAACAGAATGAATGACTTAGTGGATAATGTACGAATTACCGGAACTGTGGAAATCGACGGTGAAGATATTTATAGAAAAGGAATCGATACGACAGTTTTAAGGAAAAAAATCGGAATGGTTTTTCAGCAACCAAATCCGTTTCCGATGAGTATTTATGACAACATTGCCTATGGTCCGAGAGTACATGGATTAAAAAACAAGCATGAACTTGACCGGATTGTGGAAGAAAGTTTAAGAGGTGCGGCAATCTGGGATGAAGTCAAGGACCGTCTGAAAAAATCCGCTTTAGGGCTTTCGGGAGGACAGCAGCAGAGAATTTGTATTGCAAGAGCACTTGCCGTTGAACCCGAAGTGCTTTTGATGGATGAACCAACTTCGGCTCTGGACCCGATTTCAACGGGAAAAATCGAGGAGCTGATGGAAGATTTGAAAAAGAAATATACAGTTGTCGTTGTTACGCATAATATGCAGCAGGCAGTCCGCGTATCCGATTATACAGCGTTCTTTTTAGTTGGAGATATGGTTGAATTTGGCGAAACCAAAACGATCTTTTCCTATCCGCAGGATAAGAGAACGGAGGAATATATTACGGGTCGATTTGGATGATGCCGGATTTTGATTGGAAGTTATGTAAACTTAATAATTTCTGTTTTCTTTGAATATAATTTCAATATACGAATGATAGAGACGGAAAGAGATAAAAGGAAATAAGATATTAAAAATTAGACGGAAAGAATAAATTGGAAAGGGAGTAATTATGAGAAGCAGATTTGATGAACAGCTCCGCGAATTAAACAAGGAAATGATTGACATGGGAAGAATGATTGTACAATCCATTGCCGTGGCAATTGAGGCTCTCACTGATAAGGATGACATACTCGCAAAAAGAATCATGGAGCGTGATGATCAGGTTGATCATGCACAGAAAAAAATTGAGAATATCTGTTTTAATCTTTTGATACAGCAACAGCCCGTCGCAAGAGATTTAAGAACGGTTACGGCAGCCATGAAGATGGTTACCGATATGGAACGAATTGGTGACCACGCAGCCGATATTTCCGAAATGACTATTTTAATGGGAAAAGAAAGTCCGATTGATAAATTTCAGCATATTAATAAAATGGCATCGGAAACCGTCATTATGTTAAATCACAGCATTGAGGCATATGTGGAGCGTAATAAAGAAAAAGCAAAAGAAGTCATCGAGCACGATAATGTGGTCGATCAGTTGTTTGACGAAGTAAAAAAAGATATTATCAATCTGATTCAGAATGACTCCGGTAACGGAGAGGAAGCACTGGATCTTTTGATGGTTGCAAAATATTTTGAGAGAATTGGTGATCATGCCACCAATATTGCAGAATGGGTTATCTATTCCTTAAAAAAGACGGAGGACGAATGAAATACAGTGATCTAAAAGAAAATAAAGAGATTAAAGCATTAATTGAAAAAGGAAACAGCAATCTGGGAGTATTGGGATATACGGACCACTCCCAGGCGCATGCGGCATTGGTGGCGAACAGGGCAGCAGATATTTTAAAGAAACTTGGTTATAAAAAAAGCCGGATCGAGCTGGCAAAAATGGCCGGTTATATGCATGATATCGGAAATGCCATTAACCGAAGTCATCATGCGGAATACGGAGCAATTCTGGCCTATGATATTTTAAAGGAAACAGATATGGACGAAAAAGACAGACTGACGATTGTTTCGGCAATCAGCCACCATGATGAATCGACTGGTGTAGCTCTTGATGATGTTTCTGCAGCTTTGATTATTGCGGATAAAACAGATGTGAGAAGAAACCGTGTCAGGGAAAAACCGAAAGCCAGCTTTGATGTTCATGACCGTGTCAATTATGCGGTTACAAAATCCGATTTGGAAATCCTGCCGGAGAAAAAGCTGATTGTTCTTTCTTTGGAGATTGATGAGAAAATCTGTACTATGTATGAGTACTTTGAAATATTTTTGGGAAGAATGATGATGTGCAGAAAAGCATCGGAAATCCTGGGAGTTAAATTCCGGTTACAGGTTAATGGAAATAAGGTGTTGTAACAAGTCGTTCTCACAGATATATATTTTTCTGTAAGAACGACTTAGTGTACTCCAAGAGGATGCGCAAATTTTACATAGATTTTACATAAATAGTCCATACATTTTACTTTGGAAAGGTATGATTCTAGATGAAATTACAGATAAATCTATAATGGAAAAGGAAAATGCTATGGATATTTTTAATGTATTAAGTATGATTGGCGGGCTCTCTTTGTTTTTATATGGGATGAGCAGTATGGGAAACGGTCTGTCGAAAATGGCAGGCGGTAAACTGGAAACTATTTTGGAAAAGCTGACATCCAAAAAGATATTAGCGGTTTTGCTGGGCGCTGTTGTAACGGCGATCATTCAGTCCTCATCTGCCACGACCGTTATGGTGGTTGGTTTTGTCAACTCCGGACTGATGCAGTTAGTGCAGGCAGTTGGTGTCATTATGGGTGCCAATATCGGTACTACCATTACATCCTGGATTTTATCTTTGAGCGGGATTAGCGGCAGCAACATATTTCTTGCGATGTTAAAGCCTTCTTCTTTTTCACCCATTCTTGCGGCTGTCGGTATTATTCTGGTTATGACAAGTAAGGACGAATCCCGCAAAAAGGATGCAGGAAACATCCTTCTTGGTTTTGCTGTGCTGATGTTTGGTATGGAGACGATGAGTGCATCCGTATCCGGTCTTGCCGATAATACGACATTTACCGGAATGATGACTGCTTTTTCCAATCCGCTCTTAGGCATGGCAATTGGTACCATTCTGACAGCCATTATCCAAAGTTCATCGGCATCTGTCGGGATTTTACAGGCGCTTTGTTTATCGGGGGCAGTGCCTTATTCCGTTGCTATCCCGATTATTATGGGACAGAATATCGGAACCTGTATTACGAGTATTATTTCAGCGATTGGCGCAAGTAAAAATGCCAGACGCGCAGCCATGATTCACCTGTATTTTAATTTAATCGGAACCTGTCTGTTTATGGTCGGATTTTATCTGCTCAATTCCTTTTTGCATTTTGGATTTCTTTCAAAAGCTGCCGATGTTGCGGGAATTGCATTGATTCATACCCTGTTTAATATTGGAGCCACCATTGTTTTGTATCCGTTTTCCAATCAGTTGGTAAAACTGGCTGAGTTTACCATTCCGGAGAAAGAAGAAAAGGCTCCGGCTTTGGAATATGAGAATATCAGTATTGATGAAAGATTCTTGGAAAGACCTGCTTTTGCCATGGAACTTTGTCGCGGAAAAGTCCGGGAGATGGCGCAGATTACACAACAGGCAATTTTGACCTCTTTAGATGTTTTATATTCCTATGATGAAGAAAAAGCGAAAGAGGTCATCCGGCTGGAACATGTTGTCGATCATTATGAAGATGTATTAGGAACTTATCTGGTAAAGCTTTCCGGTAAAAATATTTCCAAAAATGATAGTCAGACTCTGTCCATTATTTTGCACAGTATCAGTGATTTTGAACGGATTTCGGATCATGCGCTCAATATCATTATGTCGGCAAAAGAAATTCATGAAAAAGGTCTATCTTTTTCCAAAAACGCAAAGGATGAAATCAAGGTGCTCAGTCAGGCCGTGCGGGATATCTGCAATCTGACGATTGAAAGCTTTTGCGAAGAAAGTGTTGAAAAAGCAGCACATGTAGAGCCGTTAGAAGAAGTTATCGACAGTCTGACAAAACGCATCAAAGAGCATCATATCAAGAGACTACAAAAAGGAAAATGTACCATTGAAATGGGCTTTATTTTGGAAGATGTGTTAACCGGATTAGAAAGGGTATCCGACCATTGTTCTAATATTGCTGCCTGTCTGATTACGATTTTCGAAGATGTATTTAATACACATGAGTATTTCAGGACGATGCCGGAAAAAGAAAAGGAAGCCTTTCGTGAAGAGTATGATATTTTAATTCAGAGGTATCGTTTTAAAAAAGATGATGCTAAAATAAAGTCAGAAGCATAGAGGAGAAAGAATATGTCATTGATTTATATTGTGGAAGATGATGAAAGTATCCGTGAAATCGAAGAGTTTGCATTGATGAATGCAGGTCATAAGGTTGTGGGATTTCCGGACGCAAAAAGTTTTTATAAGAAGATGGAAGATGTTTTTCCGGATTTGATCTTATTGGATGTTATGCTTCCGGATGAAAGCGGCTATGATATTGTCAGAAAAATTCGGAAAAATGCAGATATTAAGAGAGTGCCCGTAATTATGGTTACAGCCAAAACCACCGAACTGGATTTGGTAAGAGGATTAGAAGACGGAGCGGATGATTATATTAAGAAACCGTTTTCCGTTATGGAACTGATTACGAGAGTGAAGGCATTACTTCGTAGAACCGAGCCGCCGGAGATTAAGACGTTATCTTTGGACGGCCTTACAATTAACAATGAAAAGAGGGAAGTCAGGGTAGATGATGAAATTGTTGAGCTGACTTTTAAAGAATATGAATTATTGCAACTGCTTTTGATCAACAAAGGCATGGTCATGTCCAGGGATACGATTATGGATCACATCTGGGGTATCAGCTATGAAGGTGAATCCAGAACGTTGGATATGCATATCAAAACGCTCAGACAAAAACTGGGAGAATATGGTTCCCGAATCAGAACAGTCAGAAATGTAGGATACGTGATTGAATGAAAAAAAAGATTAATACCAGAATGATTGGGATTGCGATACTTGCAATCATTATTACCATGATTGGGATTACTTCCATTTTTTATGGTCTTTTTACCGATCAGGTAAAACGTGATTTGTCAGTCAGTGCAAAACTATTAAAAGATACGCATTATTTTGAATCGGTAAATGAAGATACGGAAAAAATTGATTTGTCTACGGATATGGATGAGCTTCGTGTGACGTGGATTGCGTCAGACGGAATGGTTATTTATGATAATGATACCGATGCTCTTTCCTTGGAAAATCATTTAGACAGACCGGAAATCAGGGATGCTTTTTTATATGGAGAAGGAGAATCTGTCCGAAGATCGGATACCATGAATCGCAATACCTTTTATTATGCTATTTTACTGGATAACGAAACGGTGCTTCGTGTCGCAACGGATACGGAAAGTATCTGGGCAGTATTTGTATCAGCAGCACCGCTTGCGTTATTGATTATTCTCGGTATTATGAGTATTTGCGTTGTTTTCTCTACCGTGCTGACAAGACAGCTGATCAAGCCGATTGAGACCATGGGAGAACATATCGAAGATGCAGGATTCGAGACACCTTATAAGGAACTGGAGCCGTTTGCGAATACTATTCGCAAGCAGCATATGGATATTTTATCTGCAGCCAAAGCGAGACAGGATTTTACAGCCAATGTATCGCATGAGTTAAAGACTCCGCTTACGGCCATATCAGGATATGCCGAACTTTTGCAAGGTGGTATGGTATCCGAGGATCAGAAACAACACTTTTATCAGGAAATTATCAAAAATTCCGACCGTCTTTTAGCATTGATCAATGACATTATCCGACTTTCGGAACTGGACCGGAGCGAAAAGGAACCGCAGTTTAGTGAATTTGATCTCTATGATGCTGTTAATGAGTTTATGGAGGGATTGAAAGTCGGTGCAGCCGGAAAAGGCATTTCACTGGAATTTACCGGTGAGCATTGTATAATCCGGGGCAACAAAGATATGATTCGGGAATTGACGGAAAATCTGGTTCAGAATGGAATCCGTTACAATAATCCGGGCGGTAAGGTCATTGTGCGGGTCATCAAAAAAGACCGGCCGGTTTTGATTGTAAAGGACGATGGAATTGGGATTCCTGCCTCTGACCAGGAGAGAGTGTTTGAACGGTTTTATCGTGTGGATAAGAGCAGATCCAAGGCAACGGGAGGAACCGGACTGGGTCTGGCAATTGTCAAACATATTGTGGAACTGCATGATGCAAAGATTTTGTTAGACAGTGCACCCGGAGTGGGTACAACCATTGAAGTGGTATTCTGATGCTTTCTATGTGGGACGCAAGTCGTCCTTGCAGAAAATAATATATCTTTGTCGCCTCGTACTTCGGTTTTTAGACTTTCTAAGCGGCATGCTCACAAAAATATATAAAATGCCCGGTTTCAAAACTCAGACTTCGTCTTCAGACAGTTGAAACCGGGCATTATTTTTGCTCGCCATGCCGCTAAGAAAGTCACAAAACCTCGTAAAAGCCGGCGGACAAAGATATATTATTTTCTGCAAGGACGACTTGCTGTGTACACAAAGCTACGAAAAAATTGTCAGAGAAAAAGTCTCCAACAAAGGTCAAAGCACAATATATTCATATTTTTATTTGGTCTTTCGGGACTCTGAAAAGGGAGTTATTTCTTATACTACTTCTTTCTCAGTCGGAAACGGGATGTCTTCGGTTTTTTGTAAATAGTCTCCGACATGGTTTTTACTGTGCTTTTTGGTAAGAGCGATTTTATAGGAAAAATCTGTGATACTGCTGACTGAGATTTTTTCGTTTGTATATAATGCGCCGGAGATAGAAGCAAGGGGAAAGGTTTCCGGTTCGCCGCGACGGTTTCGGGAATGAATATAACCGTTTTGATAATCTTCTTCGGAATATAGATTTTCCAGACAGAGATGGAAGCTTTCGACAATCTGGTGGAAAACCTCTTCCAAATTGTAGTCATCGGAAATGATGACAAAGTCATCTCCGCCGATGTGACCGATGAATTCCTGATTTCTGCATGCGTCTTCCATACACATTGCCATTGCTTTAATCATCAGGTCGCCGTTTTCAAATCCATACGCATCGTTATAAGATTTAAAATTATCCAGATCCAGATAGAGGATGGAAAACATATCTTTGGAAAAGAGCCTTTGTGATATCTGATGATCAATCTGCATATTTCCGGGAAGATGTGTGAGAGGATTGGTGTTTAAGGCACGTTCTACCTGAATGGAAACAGAGGCTTCCAGCAAATCTTTTACGGTAACAATGCCGATATAGCTTCCTTCATCGGAAACAATAATGGCATCATAGAGCATATGATTGGGCCGGATCAAGGCAAGACGAGCTACCATCTCAATGGGCATCCTGTAATCCACCTCCAGATAATTTTTATTAAGCAGTTCAGCAACGGTGAAGCGGCTGTACAATGAAAAACCATACATACCCCCGAAACAGGCGTCTACATAGGATTTTGTTAAAAGACCACAGACCTTCTGGTTTTTATCTGTTACACAGATTTCCGATATTTCCGGATGTTTTTGGAAGTATTCAAATACGGCAAGTGCTTTGGTATCCGAAGAAGTCGTTCCGCGCTTTTGACAGATGCTTTCGATTGTGCCAAAAAAAGAAGGTGTATTTGTGGGCGAAAGAGAATTCTTTTGTTCCTTTTTAATAATTTTCCTGATTTCTGCCGGTATTGCAACTAACTTTTTATCAGGTTTACCAAGAAAATACCCTTGTCCATAATCCACACCGAGTTCAATGAGTTTTTTCAATTCTTCTTCTGTTTCAATTCCTTCTGCAATCAGATAGATGTTTTCGTTTTTACAGAATTTCACAAAACCTTCTACCAGTGAGCTTTTTACCATATCCTGATCAATACCGCTGATGAGGGAAATGTCTATTTTGACATATTGCGGATGAAGAAAGAAGACGCGGTTAAATCCGGCATAGCCTTTTCCAAAATCATCGATGGCAATCTGATAATGTTGTTTTTCATAATGCAGAATGGTTTTTTGGAAGGTCGATATTTCTTTAATGTCGGTACGTTCTCCGACTTCAAATACAATCTGATCGGGAGATATCTGATAGCGGTCTAAATATTCTTTGGTCATTCCTTCTTTAAAACGGTTATCATGAAAGATGTTGGGACTGACATTTAAAAACAATTTCCGGTTTCCAAGATCACCTTTGATTTCTTTGAGTGCTTTTTTTCGGCAGATATATTCCAAATTCCAGAGACAACAGAATTGTTCTGCATAGGAAAACATTTCTTCCACATTAAAATCACATGGCTCGAGACAAATACGGGAAAGTGCTTCATAGCCCATAATTTCACCTGTTTTTAACGAGACAATCGGTTGATAGACCGGATAGACTTTTTTCTCTTCGATAATTTTATTCAATTGTTCTTTATTGGTAGATTTACTATTTTTACCCATAACGTCTTTTCTCCCTCTTTTCTATTTCACTTTCACTATAATTCGGCATTGTAAAATCTGTTATCAACGAGGTGTAAAGATTGAGTAAGATTTTGTATTCACTTTTTGGCTTTGGGTTTCCAATATATATCTTTGCCGCCTCGTACTTCGGTTTTTAGACTTTCTAAGCGGCATGCTCACAAAAATTTATGAAATGCCCGGTTTCAAAACTCAGACTTCGTCTTCAGACAGTTGAAACCGGGCATTATTTTTGCTCGCCATGCCGCTAAGAAAGTCACAAAACCTCGTAAAAGCCGGCGGACAAAGATATATATTGGGAACCCAAAGCCGAAAAGTAAATTTTTTGAAAAACCCTATTGACATCTATATATTGATTCTATATAATGACGTCGTAAATAAATTTAACTAAATAAATTTAACTAAATTGTTTGAAAGGAGATACGAACATGGTATTCGAAAAAGTAAAAGAAATTATTGTTGATACAATCAGCTGCGCAGAGGATCAGGTGAAACTTGAGGCCAATTTAAAAGAGGACTTGGGAATTGATTCTTTGGATGCAACAGAATTAAGCATGGCTTTGGAAGAAGAATATGGAATTACAATTGAAATGGAAGAATTACAGGGATTTGTAACTGTTCAGAACATTGTAGATTTTATTACAGAAAAGACAGCATAGTTTTTTGTTGGTGATGACATGGAATTGAAACAGATTTATGAATTATGGGATCGTTTTGAAACATCGGGCATAAACGATTTGGAAATAGAATTCCAGGGCGTGAAGCTTCATATGAAAAAAGAAGCAGGAGCGCAGAATGGAAGTAAGCCCGCGATGTCTGCAGATAAAATTGCAGATCATAACCAAAATCAGTCGGAAGCACAACCAAAGGAGCTTGTGCAGGCGGCTGATGCAAATTTTAAAGAAATTATTGCACCGATTGTCGGAACCTTTTATGCTTCGCCTTCACCGGATGAGAAACCTTTCGTAGAGGTCGGTCAGTCCGTAAAGAAGGGAGATGTGGTCGGCATTATTGAAGCCATGAAGCTGATGAATGAGGTTGTGGCTGATGAGGACGGAGTTGTGGAAGAGATTTTTGTACAGGATCAGAGCTTCGTAGAGTATCATCAGGTGCTTATGAAATTGAAATAGGGAGTACATTGTGTTTAGAAGAATTTTAATTGCCAACAGAGGTGAAATTGCGGTACGCATCATTCGCTGTTGCAGGGAAATGCAGATTGAATCTGTGGTGGTCTATTCCTCAGCAGATGAAAAGTCGCTTCCTGTTATGCTTGCTACACATGCGGTCTGTATCGGACCGGCTAAGGCTTCCGAAAGTTATTTAAGACAGGATGTTCTAATTGAAACAGCATTGCGCATGGAATGTGATGCCATTCATCCGGGATACGGATTTTTGTCCGAAAATGCTGATTTCGCCGGAAAGTGCGAAGAAAACGGCATTGTGTTTATCGGACCATCTGCAGATATCATTCAGAATATGGGTGATAAGCAGTCCGCCAGAAAACTGATGATGGCAAATGAGGTTCCGGTTGTACCGGGTTCTAAGGAATTGATTATCGGGGTAGAACAGGCACAGGCACTTGCTGAAACGATAGGATATCCTGTTTTGCTGAAAGCCTCTGCCGGTGGCGGCGGCAAGGGAATGCGTCGGGTTTTTGCCAAAGATGAGATGGAAAATGCTCTAAAAACCGCAAAAGCAGAAGCTCTGGCTGCGTTTGGAAACGATGATATGTATTTGGAAAAACTGATTGTAAATCCGCATCATGTGGAAATCCAGATACTGGCAGACAAAGAAGGAAATACGGTATATCTGGGTGAAAGAGACTGCTCCATCCAGAGAAATAATCAGAAACTGTTAGAAGAATCTCCTTCTCCGCTTTTAGATGCCTCATTAAGAGAGGAAATGGGAAGGACGGCAGTACGGGCTGCAAAGGCTGCCGGCTATTATAGCGCCGGTACGGTTGAGTTTGTTGTTGACGATGATAAAAACTATTACTTTATAGAAATGAATACACGCATTCAGGTGGAACATCCCGTCACAGAAGAGATGACCGGAATGGATCTGATCAAAGAACAAATCCGGATTGCAGCCGGCATGAAGTTAAACATGACACAGGATGATATTGCGCTTCAAAAGCATGTGATAGAATGCCGCATCAATGCAGCAGGTCCCGGAAAGATTAATTTCCTACATTTTCCGGCCGGTAACGGTGTACGTGTGGAAAGTCATTTGTTTTCCGGTTATGAAGTAGGCCCGTTTTATGATTCGATGATAGCAAAGATTATTGTCAGCGGAAAGACGAGATTGGAAGTCATCCGCAGACTGCGCCGTTGTTTAGAAGAACTTGTGATTGACGGAATTGAAACCAATGCAGAGTTTATGCACCTTTTGACCTATCAGACGGATTTTATCAAAGGGCAGTATAATACCGGATTTTGGGAAAAGAACCATCGGGAAATCGAAAGCTGGTTAGAGGAAGGATTACAAAGTCATGTTGTTGAATGATATATTTTCTCAGCGAAAAATAATGTGGAACCGGATGGCTCAGAAAAGAAAACGCGGACAGGAGAAAATAAAGGCCTGCCCCAAGTGTAAGATGGAGTATTATTCCGGCGAGTGGAAAGAAAATCAATACATATGTCCGTCTTGTCATGCCTATATGCCGGTTCCGGCAAAAGAACGCGTGGCATATATTCTGGATGAAAACAGTTTTAAAGAATTATTTGCACAGATTATAACCAAGGATCCGCTTGATTTTGACGGATATGAGGAAAAACTGCAGTTAAACCAGAGAAAAACGGGAATGCAGGATGCTTTTTTGGCAGGCGTCGGTAAAATCGAAAATCGAAAGGTTGCCATTGGTGTGTTGGATGGCCGGTTTCTGATGGGCAGTATGGGAACGGCAGTCGGAGAAAAAATTGTCTGCCTGACAGAATATGCAAAAAAGAAAAATCTTCCGCTCATTATTTTCAGTGCCAGCGGAGGTGCCAGAATGCAGGAAGGCTTGTTTTCCTTAATGCAGATGGCAAAAACGGCTACGGCAATCGAACAGTTTAAACAAAAAGGCGGATTGTTTATATCCTGCCTGACCAATCCCACAACAGGCGGTGTGAGCGCCAGTTATGCCAGTCTCGGAGATATTATTCTGGCAGAACCCGGAGCACTTATCTGTTTTGCAGGACCGCGAGTCATTGAACAGACCATCGGACAGACATTGCCGGAAGGATTTCAGAGAGCCGAATTTTTGTTAGAGCATGGAATGATTGATTGTATTGTAGAACGGAAAGATTTTCGGGATACCTTATCTTCCATTTTGCAGATGCATTTGTAAGGAGACGATAGTATGCAGACAGCGAGTTCTTATGAAAAGGTTTTGTTAGCAAGAAGCAAGGATCGTCCTGGAATTTATGATTATATCCGTACACTTTTTGATGGTTTTATCGAATTTCACGGCGATCGTCTCTATCGTGATGATCCTTCGATTGTAGGGGGAATTGCGATGTTTCATGATATTCCCGTTACTGTAATCGGACATCACAAAGGAAAAACGACAGAGGAACAGATTGCATATAATTTTGGGATGACTTCTCCGGAGGGATACAGAAAGGCCAGAAGACTTATGGTTCAGGCTGAAAAATTCGGTCGCCCTGTGATTACGTTTATTGATACACCGGGCGCTTATCCGGGAATGGAAGCCGAATCGAACGGTCAAAGTAATGCAATTGCAGAAAATTTAGCATTTATGAGTGCCATGCAGACACCTTCCATTGCGATTATTACAGGAGAAGGCAGTAGCGGTGGCGCGTTGGCTTTAGCAGTGTCTGACCGGGTATGGATGTTGGAAAATGCAGTATATTCCATTCTTTCTCCGGAAGGATTTGCCAGCATTTTATATAAGGATGCAAAACGGGCATCCGAGGCAAGCGATGCTATGAAACTGACGGCGCAGGATCTGAAACAATTCGGTCTGATTGACGCCATTATCCCGGAAGGGAAAAAAATGTTTTTAGCATTGGACAGTATGCTTTTAAGAGAATTAAACAGACTGATGAAAATGAATAAGACAGCACTGGTTGAGGCCAGATATCAAAAATTCAGAGAAATTGATCATATGAATGATTAATTCGGAAAGGAATGAACCTTGAAAGGAAAAGGAATACGTATTGTGGCAACAGGGCGTGCGCTTCCCCAAAAGGTAATTACCAATGACGATTTAAGTAAAATGGTAGATACCAACGATGAATGGATTGTTACCAGAACAGGAATAAAAAGCCGCTATCAATGTGAAGAGGAAACCTGTGTGTCACTTGCTATAGAAGCTGCACAAAAGGCTGTCAAAAAAGCCGGCATTGATAAAAATGAAATCGGTGCAGTGATTGTTGCAACATCAACTTCGGAGCACTTATTTCCGGCTGTTGCATGTATGATTCAGCAAAAACTGGAAATTCCGGAGGAAATTGTTGCATTTGATATCTATGCGGCATGCAGTGGATTTTTATTTTCTCTGCAGACCGCACAGGGACTGCTTTATTCCATGGAAAAACCGTATGTTTTAGTTGTGGCAAGCGAGAAGCTTTCCCGCATAATTGATTATACGGACCGAAGCACCTGTATCCTCTTTGGTGATGGTGCGGCAGCAGCTATTGTCGAAAAATCAAAAGGGACCTATATCCAAAAAAGCTGGTGTCGGGGTGATATGGATGCTTTAAGCTGTGTCGGTGTCGGCATGGGAGAAGGATATGTCAAGATGGATGGATCCAAGGTATTCCGTTTTGCAACGGGAGCTCTCGCACAGGCGGTTAAGGAGACATTGGAAGAAGCAAAAAAGACCATCGATGAGATTGATTATATCGTCTGTCATCAGGCGAATGAACGGATTATCAGACATGTACAGAAAAAATATCCCGGAAATGAACACAAATTCTATATCAATATTGACCGCTACGGCAATACCTCATCTGCCAGTATCCCGATTGCACTGGATGAGATGAAGGAACAGGAAATATTAAAACCGGGAATGCAGGTTTTGTGTGTGGGCTTTGGTGCAGGACTTACCTGGAGCGGAGCATTGATTGAGGTTTAAGGAGACAGAAAATGAAATTAAATGAAATGTTACATATCAAATATCCTTTCATTCAGGGAGGAATGGCAAATATTGCAACCGGTACGTTTGCGGCAGCAGTCAGCAATGCGGGCGGACTTGGCCTGATTGGCGCAGGCGGCATGAATACTCAAATGCTTAGGGAAGAAATCCGTACCTGCAAAAGCCTGACCGATAAACCCTTTGGTGTCAATCTGATGTTGATGAATCCGGAAGTGGATCAGATGGCTGAGATGATTGTGGAAGAAGGCGTTAAAATTGTAACGACAGGTGCGGGAAGCCCGGCAAAATATATGGCACGATGGAAAGAAAACGGGATGATGGTAATGCCCGTTGTATCCAGCAGTCTGATTGCAAAAAAAATGGAACAGTGCGGAGCGGATGCTGTGATTGCGGAAGGAACGGAAAGCGGCGGTCATGTTGGAGAAATGACTACGATGGCACTGGTGCCCCAGATTGTGGATTCCGTATCCATTCCGGTCATTGCGGCAGGCGGAATTGCAGACGGAAGACAGTTAGCTGCAGCTTTTGCACTGGGTGCCGTGGGAGTACAGCTTGGAACCTGTCTGTTGGTGTCAAAAGAGTGTCCGATACACGAAGCATATAAGGCGGCACTATTAAAAGCCAAAGACAATGATACCATTGTTACGGGAAGAATTGCCGGAACGCCTGTCCGTATTTTGAAAAACCAGATGGCAAGAGAATATGTGAAAAACGAAAAAGCCGGTATGGGTATTATGGAATTGGAAAAATTCACATTGGGCTCTTTGCGAAGAGCTGTTTTTGAAGGAGATACACAGCGTGGATCCCTCATGGCAGGTCAGGTTGTGGGACAGTTAAAAGACATTCGTCCTCTTGCCGAAATACTGGACGAATTGTATGAAGGATGCAAAGAGGTTATTGCAAAGCTGTCGCTTGAGGAGTAAAAGATGATTATAAGAGGAAAAGAATTTTCGATACCCATTATACAGGGAGGCATGGGCGTAGGCGTTTCACTGGGAAATCTTGCAGGACACGTCGCTTTGTGCGGTGGTATCGGAATCATCAGCTCCGTGAATGCCGGTTATCGGAAAGAAGATTTTCAAACAAATCCCAGACAGGCCAATCTCAGAGCTTTGGAACAGGAAATCAAAAAGGCCAAAGAAATTGCAGACGGTCACGGACTGGTTGGTGTCAATATCATGACAGCGGTTACCGGATATGAAGAAACCGTAAAAACAGCCGTGGCGGCAGGCGCGGATGTGATTATTTCCGGAGCGGGACTGCCTATGAAACTGCCGGAATATTTAGCAGGTTCTGATACCTTGTGTGCACCGATTGTATCGAGTGCAAGGGCTGCAAAGCTCTTACTTAATCAGTATCAGAAGCGTTATCAGACAAAACCGGACTTTTTTGTATTAGAAGGCCATCTGGCAGGTGGGCATCTCGGATTTTCCAAAGAAGAACTTTTTGATCATCAGGCAAAATCAAACGATGAGATTTTAGAGGAATTACTCGTGGTTGCAGGCGATATTCCGGTTTTTGTTGCGGGTGGTGTCTTTGACGGAAACGACATGGCGCACTTCGTGAAAAAAGGTGCAGCCGGCGTACAGATCGGAACCCGTTTTATTGCGACAGAAGAATGTGATGCCGCGCAGTGCTTTAAAGATGTGATACTCGCTGCAAAAGAAGAGGATTTAAGAATTATCGTCAGTCCGGTCGGAATGCCGGCAAGAGCGGTTTTTAGCCCTCTTTTAAAACGGTTGAAGGATGGAGAAAAATTTCCTGCCATACGTTGTAACAACTGTCTGACAGCCTGTAAGAAAAATGATGCGACTCCATATTGTATCAGCCGGGCTTTGATTGAGGCTGCAAAAGGAAACAAAGAGGACGGATTGTTCTTTACGGGAGCGAATGCGGGACGGATTAACCGGATGTATTCGGTTCGGGAATTAATATCGGAAATATATGAGGAATACAGGGAGGCGATGGAATGAAAACAGTATTTTTATATGCCGGACAGGGAAGCCAGCATGTAGGGATGGGCAAAGATTTTTATGAAGAGTATGAAAGCTACCGGGATTTTGTCGATAGCGTATCTTCTGAGAAAAATCTGAAAGCACTCATGCATGAGGGACCTTTGGAAGAACTGTCCAAAACAGAAAACACACAGGCCTGTATGGCTGCCTTTGCTGCAGGAATCACTCTGCTTTTAAAAGAAAACGGGATTGTGCCGGATGCGGCATGCGGACTGAGTTTAGGAGAGTATGGAGCTTTACATGCGGCAGGTGTATTTGATGCCGAATCTTATGTCCGTCTGGTAAACTACCGTGGAAAAGTCATGATGGAAGCTGCACAGGGCTTAAGCTGCAGTATGAGTGCTGTTTTAGGACTCGCGGGAGATATGATAGATAAGGCATGTCGTTCTTACACCGGAGATGGTTTTGTTACGGCAACCAATTTTAACTGTCCCGGTCAAACGGTTATCTGTGGTGATGAAATAGCTGTTTCCAATATGGAAGAAGAGTTAAAACAGATGGGCGCCAAACGTTGCATTCGTCTGAACGTTAGCGGACCGTTTCATACGCATTATATGAAACCGGCCGGAGATGCGTTAGAGGAATATTTCAAAGATATGGCATTTTTGACACCTGCCATTCCGGTTGCAACCAATGTGACAGGTAATTGGATCGGACCGGATGATGATATCAAAAAACTGTTGGTTATGCAGGTACAAAACGGCGTTCACTTAGAAGACGACCTTCGCACCCTGATAGAGGCAGGATATGATCATTTTATTGAAATCGGACCCGGAAATGCCATGGCAGGATTTTTAAAGAAGACGGCGAAAGCAATGGGAGCAGATGTTACGGTAAGCAGTATCGACACGGTAGATGATTTTAGAAAGGTGATTGAAAATGAGTAAGAGAGAAATCGCACTGGTAACCGGTGCAAGCAGAGGAATTGGAAGAGCTGTCTGTATACAGCTTGCAAAAGACGGATATGATATTGTTTTCAATTATCAGTCAGGGCAGGAGGCTGCTTTGGAAACCAAAAGACTGTGTGAGGCAGAAGGCGCCAATGTGTGTATGGTACAGGCCGATATCAGTTCTTCTAAGGAATGTACAAAGCTGATTGATAAAGCGGTTGAATTCGGAGAAGGACCGGTTGCCGTTTTGGTAAATAATGCAGGTATTACCCGGGATAATGTACTGATGCGTATGAAGGACGAGGAATTCGATGCAGTCATTGATACCAATTTAAAAGGAACTTTTTACATGATGCGTGGTGTTTCCAAGATGATGCTTCGTGCAAAAAAAGGACGCATTATCAATATGAGTTCTGTTGTCGGTGTCATGGGAAATGCCGGACAGGTAAATTATGCGGCAAGTAAGGCCGGTGTCATCGGAATGACAAAATCACTGGCAAGAGAGCTGGCATCCAGAAAAATTACAGTCAATGCCATTGCTCCCGGAATGATTGAAACCGATATGACAAAAAAACTGCCGGACGATGCAAAGGAAGCAATTCTAAAAGGCATACCGATGCAGGAGATGGGAAAACCGGAAGATATCGCAAATATGGTTTCGTTTTTGGCAAGTGATAAGGCAAAATATATTACCGGACAGGTATTCTGTGTAGATGGAGGAATGGCGATATGAGAAAAGTAGTAATTACAGGATTAGGTGTAGTTACACCAATCGGAAACAATGTATCATCTACCTGGGAAGCAGCAAAACAGGGTGTTTGCGGAATTGCTCCCATTACGCATTATGATACGGAAACTCATAAAGTGAAACTGGCTGCCGAGGTAAAAGATTTTCCGTTAGAGGACTATTTTACCAAAGCAGAAACCAGAAAGTTAGATGATTTCTGTATTTACGCTTTGGCAGCAGCAAAGGAAGCATTTGAAGATGCAGGATTAAATATGGAAACAGAAGATTCCGGACGTTGCGGTATCATTTTTTCGAGCGGAATTGGCGGTATTTCCACCATTCAGAGAGAAACCTTACGCGGACAGGAAAAGGGGTTTGATCGGATTTCACCCCATTTTATCCCGATGGCAATTGTTAATATGGCAGCAGGACATCTGGCAATAAAATATGGTTTTCACGGAATTTGTACATCTGTTGTGACAGCTTGTGCAAGCGGCACCAATGCCATTGGGGATGCATTTCGTCAGATTAAGGACGGATATCATGATGTCATGATGTGCGGTGGTTCGGAAGCTTCTATTACGGAACTTGGTATTGGCGGATTTACTTCCATGAATGCATTACATTTTGGTGATGATCCGAACCGCGCATCCATTCCGTTTGATAAAGAACGCAGTGGTTTTGTTATGGGTGAAGGCGCAGGTGTACTGATTTTAGAAGAGTATGAGCACGCAAAGAAGAGAGGTGCACACATTTATTGTGAGGTTGCCGGCTACGGTTCGACCTGTGATGCCAATCATGTGACGGCACCACTGTCCGACGGAAGCATGGCTGCAAAATGTATGCAAAAGGCCATGGAAGAAGCAAAGGTTCAGCCTAAAGAAGTAAATTATATCAATGCGCACGGAACATCCACGGTTTTGAACGATAAGAGTGAAACCCTGGCGGTTAAGACTGCATTTGGCGATGCTGCAGACAAACTGATGATCAGTTCCACAAAATCCATGACCGGCCACCTGCTTGGCGCCAGCGGAGCTGTTGAAGCAATTTTAACAACATTAAGCGTACAGCAGGATACGGTACTTCCGACCATCAACTATCAGGTGTCGGATGAAGACTGTGATCTGGATATTGTACCAAACACCATGAGAAAAGCCACCGTCAATGTGGCAATGTCAAACTCACTTGGTTTTGGCGGACACAATGCAAGTATTGTATTGAGAAAATGTGAATGAATTTGCCTTTTTTAGTGGCATCTACAAACAAAAAATGCCCGGTTTCAACTGTCTGAAGACGAAGTCTGAGTTTTGAAACCGGGCATTTTAATAATACTTTGGATAAGAGTTTTGCAAATGAAAGGGATGTCTGCTATACTTTCACATAGACAATTGTTTTAATAGAAAAACGGAAACAATTGATAAAATCATTTAAATAATTATAGGAGATGAACGTATCATGGATCGGGACACTATGCTGTATAATGCTTTTAGTGCTGTATATATGAAATTCAAATTACATTTCTATCAAAAGGTGTTTGAAAAATTTTTGAACCGTGAAGCTACACTGACAACGGTGGAAACGTTTTGTATGGAGATTATTTATGCATTGGACGAGCCTACCGTGGCAGAGTTTGCAAAGGTGGCAAATATCTCATCACCAAATGCGGCATACAAAGTCAATAACCTGATTAAAAAAGGATACCTGAAAAAAAGGCAGTCGGAGGATGACAAGAGGGAGTATCATCTGGTTCCTACAGAAAAATATATGGATTATTATAATATCAGTTATACTTATATGGACACCGTATTAAAAAGAGTACTGGAAAAATTCAGCAAAGAAGAAGTTGATGAGTTTGTCAGAATTTTGAATACAACGGCAGATGAACTGATGCCGGAAATCGAGTTGAAACATATTTCGTGATGTTTTCTGATGATAAAATCCCGTTTTTGACAGTTGTAAAAGTGTAAAGTGGCGTTAACCTCTTGAATTTACAGGGATTACGCCACTTTTGGATTAGAAATAAATGTTGTATGGAAATGCTACTTTGAAATTTTTTTGATTTTTTTGTTTAGTTCCT
>JAGAJL010000046.1 GCA_017626095.1 Lachnospiraceae bacterium | reverse complement strand
TATATTATGATGTACGTGTTTCGGTAATACATAGGTAAGCAATAAAATGGATAAGCAGATTATTGAAGACGTAGTTTCTGAATGATACTTGTGAATTTGAAAAGGTGCGTCAAAAAGTGGAGCCATTTTTCAAAAGGTGTGTCAAAAAGTGGAGCACTTTTCCAAAAGGTGTGTCAAAAAGTGGCGTACTTTCACCAAAAGTGCGTCAAAAAGTGGCGCACCTATGAGAATATCAGGGGTTTTAGGGGATTCCCCTAACAAGATGCATGAAAATGGCTTGTGGCCACAAAATGCGTATCTTGCGAAGGACACCCGGAGCACTTTTTTATAATTAAATTATTGTGCTTAGAGATGTGTATATCGTAGGTGGTCGTACAAGAGGTTTGTATTTGGAAATAGTATTGCTAGGTAGTGAAAATTTTTAGAGGGCTGTCAACGGCTAGATACGCATTTTGGATATCCACGCCAAAATGCATCTAGTTAGGGGCTGTTTCGCCCCTAAAACCTCAAAATATATAGGTATGTTGGTATTTCCAACATAAAAATCATAAAGTGTGTCGGTGTTTCCCTCATAAAACTGCATTTCCGACATGTATTTCCAACATAACTAAATGCATGTGATTTTTAGACCGACATAAAATTCCAACATAAAAAATGGGAAGTATGTCGGTGTTTCCAACATAAAATTACGATTCCGACATGGATTTCCAACATAGTAGCAGAGGAAAGTTTTTCTCGCTGGAATCATTGCTTTTTCCAATCCATAGTTGTATCATTAAGACAAGAAGTCACAGATGACTTATCGGACGAAAAGATGCAGAAGCGATTATGGAAGGAGGGAAACTTTGAACAAGGAATTTGAACGCTGCTGCACATTCCTAGCCGAGATGATGGAAAAATACGGAGCATTGGTTTTGCGAGACATCGCCGTAGAGATTCAGTATGAACCGGAAACTTGGTGTGATGATGCAGAGGGAAAAAGACTTCGGTATGAGGCTTATGCAAGAAGATTTCTAGAGCGATTTGAGAAGGCGGCATAAGGATTTACCGGCATCCTGCGAGAGTGGGATGTATACATACGATAGAGCGTTCAAAAGCATGCAAATTTATAAGCTAAAAATAATAGTATAATGATTAAACAATGTGTGATCACTTGATTTGTACAAAGTGCAAGTTGGGTGATTTTTTAATATTTTAATAAAAA
Source organism: Lachnospiraceae bacterium (assembly GCA_017626095.1). Lineage (GTDB taxonomy): Bacteria > Bacillota > Clostridia > Lachnospirales > Lachnospiraceae > UBA2882. Next base: position 22,182 of record JAGAJL010000046.1, on the reverse strand, counting down.
TATACTACTAAATGAGAAAAAGTCGCATTTGGGAGTTGATTTTTATAAAAAACTGTATATAATAGAAAATAGAAAAGAAGGCGAGGTAGCAATCATGTTAATTCAATTTAATTTTAAAAATTTCAAATCATTTAGAGAAGAGGCTACTTTGGATTTGTCTGCGGCAAAGATGACAGAGTTCTCAGATAGAGTTGTGTCTATCGGTAGCGAGAAAATTTTGCCGGTTGCTGCCATTTATGGTGCAAATGCAAGTGGAAAGTCTAATATATACAATGCTTTTGAATATATGACTGATTATGTCGTAGATTCATTTAAGTACGGTGATGAAGAGGAAAAATTTGAGTATTTCAGACCGACTCCGTTTTTGTTTGATACTACATCAGCAAATGCAGAATCCAGTTTTGAAGTGTATTTTACATTGCCGGGAGATAAGGCGGAAAAGACATATAACTATGGATTCTGCATCGACAAAGAAGGTGTAACAGAAGAATGGTTAAATTCTAAGGCAAAGACTGCAAGAAAGTACAGTCCGGTTTTTTATCGTAATGCAGATGAATTAGATTTGTCCGGTTTTCCGAAAAGTAGCAGAGATAATATTCAGGTGGCTTTGGAAAAGCAAGTGCTTATTATCTCCTTGGGAGCGAAGTTGAAGATTGGTAAGTGTAAGGATATCAGAGATTGGTTTCTTGCAAATGAGTTTGCGGATTTTGGTGATCCTGTTACTAATTTCTTTATGACACGTAGATTGCCTAAGGATTTTGTAAGTGATAAAAATGTTCAGCAGAAGGTTGTGGAATATTTTGCATCTTTTGATGAGCATATCAGAGATTTCAAGATTGAAAAGGTCCCTCAGGAAGGAGATTCCAAGGAAGAAAAGTACAAGATTCACGCACTTCATAAGATGATTGGTTCGGATGAACTGGCGGAAATTCCATTGGAGTTAGAATCAGCGGGTACATTGAAGATGTTTGCGTTGTATCCGGAATTGCAGGAAGTATTGGAGAAGGGCAGTGTGTTTTTCATTGATGAATTAAATGCTCGTTTGCATCCGTTACTTGTAAGAAACTTCTTGCTTACATTCTTGAATCCGGAAATTAACACTAACCACGCTCAGCTTGTATTTACAACTCACGATACATGGCAGTTATCTAACCAGCTTTTGCGTCGTGATGAAATATGGTTCGTGGAGAAGGATGAAGAGGGTGTTTCTACACTGTATTCACTGGCAGATTTTGTAGACGAGGATGGTACTCGCATCCGTAAGGATGAAAGCTATGAGAAGAATTATCTGATAGGAAAGTATGGTGCGATTCCTACCTTGAAGAGTATTGATGTTTTTAAGGAGGATTAGAATGGCGAGAAAAGACAGAACAGGTAACAGAAAAACTCGCGAACAGAGAAAGCAATTCAAGGTGCCGGAATTAGGTTACTATTTGATTGTTACAGATACAGAGGCTACGGAACGCTGCTTCTTTACCGGTCTTCATCAGGCATTGCCGGAAGATGTGAGAAACAAGCTTGTAATAAAGGTAGTAGAGACAAAGACTCGTACCATGATTGATAAATGCCTGGAACTCACTGCTTATGATGCGCAATATCGTATTCCTTGGATTGTGTTTGATAGAGACCAAGTGCAAGGGTTTGATGAGATTATAAAAGAGGCAGAGGATAAAGGAATACAAGTGGGCTGGTCCAATCCATGCTTTGAGATATGGATGTATGCCTACTTTGGTTCCATGCCGGCAATCCAAGATTCATGGACTTGCTGTTCGGATTTTGGACGAGTATATGAAGCCAAGACTGGGCAGAAGTATTCCAAGGCCGATGAGCAAATGTATGGAAAACTCTGCAAAGTCGGTGATGAGGAGAAGGCAATTCAGATAGCGCAGCAGAAACTGGAACAGTGTAAAAGAGAAGGTAAAACAAAGCCATCAGAGATGTGTCCTTGTACGACGGTGCATGAGCTGGTGGGAGAGATTAAGGGAAAGGTATATTTATAGGATAATAATTGAACCAAACATTGGAGGCTGCAAATTATGTATGATTGTTCGAAAGAATTTAATAAATTTTATCGCACCTCAGTGGTTCTTCCAGAGGTCGAGCAGAATGAACTGCGTGAAAAACGAAAGCTAAATGTAAAAAGGCTTAAAGAAGGTTTGTTAGAATATAACGAAGAAAATAAGAAGGATTATAAAATATCCGAGGATAGAATTCAAGGTAGCATGGCTATGCATACTATCGTTCAAAATGATGAGGGCGATTATGATATTGATGTCGGTATAGTTTTTGAATCGAGTAATTTAAATGGTTTAGGGCTGCTTGCGTCAAGAAATATGGTAGCAGATGCACTAAAAAGAACCAGAACAGAAAAAGGTTTCTTACCGTGTGCGTGTCAGCATCAAGAATCTGAACATTAGGAAAGGTCCTGGTACGAATTATGCTAAGACTGGGAAATATACTGGTATCGGTGTCTTTACGATTGTGGCAGAGTCTGAGGGCGAAGGTGCAACGAAATGGGGCAAGCTGAAAAGCGGAGCCGGATGGATTAGTCTGGATTTTGCAGAAAGAATTTCATAAGGGGTGGATTGACCTGTGGGTGCTGTGATGGTGCCTGCAGGTCTTTTTTTGTTTCTACATATTGAGGGGTTTTAAAAGAGGTTTTAAAAGAGGAGCGTGGATTCCAAGATATAATTTAATGACAAACATTAAAAATATATTGACGAACATTAAAAACGGTATTATGCTTTCATCATAAAAATATTAACTCTAGGAGGTAAGTGATGATGAAAGGTATTAGTAAACTTGCAAAGATTATTACAAAAATTTTAGAAGTATTTCATTGGGTTGGAGCTGGATTGATGGTTGTAGCTACGGTTTGTTCTGTTATTGCGCCTGAAAAAATCGGATATTTTGTCGGACTTGATATAAAAGAATGTTGCGGAACTAATTTGGTTGTATACGGATTTGAAGTAAATGCTTCCTACGTGGATGGAAGTATAGATATGACGACATTTCTTCTTTTTGGAATTGGTGCAGTAATTATCCTAATACTTATGGCAATGGTATTTCGTAATGTACATTTAATTTTCAAAAAGTCCGAAAATGGAACTCCATTTCAGAAAGATAATATCCGTATGTTGAAAGAAATTGGTATTTTTTCAATAACTGTTCCGGTTATTGGTTTAGTTATGAGTGTTATTATTCGCCTTGTGATCGGTGTTGACGCAGTGGAAATCAATATCAATCAAAGCGGTCTTTTTATGGGAATTATCGTTTTGTGTCTCACACAATATTTTATTTATGGTGCAGAACTTGAAAAAGATGTTGATGGGCTTCTGTAGGGGGATTTCATGGGTAAAATTGTTCTTCGATTAGATAGGATGATGGTGGAAAGAAAAATGTCTTTAAATGAGCTGGCAGAACGTGTGGGAATTTCCAATGTCAATTTATCGAAAATCAAAAATAATAAAGTGACTGCGATTCGGTTTTCTACACTTGCTGCAATTTGTGAAGCTCTTGATTGTGATGCAGGCGATATTCTTGAATATCAGAAAGAGGATGAATAAGAAGGGGTGGAGAGGCTATGAAAGAATTTAAGTTTGTTACATTAAGAGACAAACCAGAGATAGAAGATACAGCAGCGATTTGGTTTTGCAGTAAATGGGGCGTTCCGAAGGAAGCATACTTAGAATGTATGGAAGCATATTTGAATCACGAAACCGAATATGGTTGGTACTTGTGCCTTGATGGTGAACAAATTGTTGCAGGAATGGGCGTGATCGAAAACGATTTCCATGATAGGAAAGATCTTTCACCAAATGTATGTGCTGTCTATACAGAAGAGGATTACCGGGGAAAGGGAATTGCAGGAAAGTTATTAAATATGGTCGTGGAAGATATGAGAAGTAAAGAAATTACACCAATCTATTTAGTGACAGACCATACCGGATTTTATGAAAGATATGGCTGGGATTTTCTGTGTATGGTTCAGGGAGATGGTGAACCGGAAATGACAAGGATGTATGTACATAGATAGATAAGTCGGAAAAGATGTCTATTAACGTAGATATCTTTTTGTGTGAAATACTATTGAAATAAATTTTAAATTAAATTAGGCTCTATTATAGGACGTCCAAATCTTAAAGATACGAAAGGTAGAAGACGGTGGAAAAAATAAGAGAAATTGTAGGGAAAGAGTATGCGAATACACTTGGCATTATTGCATACAAAAATGGTAAAAAAGTCATAGAAGAATATTTTGAAAATGCACATGAGAATGAATCTGTTCATACTTTTTCGATAGTGAAGAGCATCGTAGCGATTCTCGTAGGGATAGCAATCGATAAGGGGTATTTAGAAAGTGTTCATCAAAATGTTTTGGATTTCTTTCCAGAATATAAACTGAGAAGAAATCAGGAACAGTTGAAAGATGTGACGATTGAAAATTTTCTTACCATGACTGTCCCATATAAGTTCAAAAGTGAACCATGGACCAAGGTTTGCACCAGTGATGATTGGGGTGGCAAAGTATTGGAGCAGGTTGGAGGAAAGGAAACGATTGGAGAACGCTTTCATTATTCAACGCTTGGGATTCAAGTATTATCAAATGTTTTGTCAAAATCTACTGGTATGACTCTGAAAGAGTTTGCAACAAAATATTTATTTGAACCACTGGGCATTCAAGATGTACCAGATGCAAATGTATACGATAGAAATTCCCAAGCGGCTTATTACAAGGCAAGAGATAACCGGGGCTGGGTAAAAGATCCGAGCGGATATTACACAACGGGGTGGGGCTTGTCTCTTACAACAGATGAATTTGCAAGGATAGGATGGATGGTGTTAAATAAAGGGATGTATGGTGGTAAAAGAATCCTATCTGAGGAATATATCAGTGAGATGTTAAGAGAGCGAGAGGACAGCTATGGATATTTATGGTGGGTTTATAAGAAGAACCGTACAATAAAAATCATGCGAAAAGAATACGATACAGGAAAATACGATTCTTATTGTATGAATGGCGTGGGTGGTTCGTTGGTGGCGATTATACCGGAGATGGATGCGGTTATCTGTATGACTTGCTCGTTGGTGTACAATCCCAAGCCCCGAATGGAATTGATCAATCATTATTTGATTCCTTATATTGAGAAATTATAAAAACTGAGAAATATTACTCTTTTGGGTGTCGTTTTACGGCACCCTTTCTTCATAAGCAGGTTTACAAAAGTAATGTTCTTCATTTTGATGCAATCAAACATAACCAAAATCATAAAAATATGTATTGCTTGGTTGGTAGAAAAAGTTTTTCTCCAGCTCTATAATTATTGTGAAACACAAGTTATGTGCTGGAGGAGATAAAGGATGGTAAAAAAGATGTTAAAAATAATCGGAATGATACTTGGTTTGATTTTCATAATCTTAGCTACTACGGCCATTAGTTTCTGTTATCGGAATACGCATTGGTGGGAAAAGGATATGAAATCAATAGAAAAACTTGGTGTTCAGGAAAAACAGATAACGCTCCCGAATGGAAATACAATTAACTATGGTGAGCTTGACGGAGACGGTCCTGCCCTTCTGCTGATTCATGGACAAATGGTTGCATGGGAAGAGTATGCCTCAGTAATTCCAGACCTAAGTAAGAACTGGCATATCTATGCAGTTGATTTGTATGGACATGGAGAATCATCCCATGAAGAAGAACTCTATTATCTGGATGTAAATGGTGACGATTTGATCTGGTTCATTGACAATGTGATTGGAGAAGATACCGTTGTCAGCGGTCATTCCAATGGTGCGTTACTTGCAGCGTATATTGCCGCTTATGGAAGTGATCTGGTAAAAGGCGTTGTATTAGAAGATCCGCCTGTATTTTCGACACAAGGTGAGAATTGGGAAACCAGTTTTGCTTATCTTGATACCTATCAGCCGTTACACGAATATATTTCCTCCGAACAGACCGAATGCTGGCCTGCGTATTATCTGCGCCATTGTTACTGGGGACAGCTTTTTATGAAAGATGCTATGCCCGGACTGGCAAACTATGCTCAAAAGTATAGAGAAAAGCATCCCAATGAAGAAGTGAAAATCATGTTCTTACCAAGCAGCATAACGACTGTCTTTCATTACGTGGAGCAATATGATATGCTTTATGGAGAACATTTTTATGATCTGACATGGAATAATGGAATCACGCATGAAGAAATGCTTTCTGATATTGATATTCCATGTGTTTATCTACATGCGAAAGAAAATGTGGCTGAAACGGGTGTGTATCTTTGTGCGGCATCGAGAGAACAGGCAGACAGAGCCGTCTCTTACATCGGTGAAAACTGTAGGCTGATTGAAACAGAGAACAGCGATCACAATATACATGGTTCTCATGAAGATATTTATTTAGATGCGGTCAACAGTTTCTTGGAAGAAAGGTATGATGATTATGCTGAATGATAATATTGTTATGCTGCGAAATATAAATGGATATTCCCAGGAGGAAGTAGCAGAAAAAATCGGTATTTCCAGACAGGCATACGCAAAATGGGAAAAAGGAGAAACAATTCCGGACATAGAGCGTTGCCTAAAACTGGCAGAATTATACGATACTACACTTGATGCTCTTGTTAAATTCGAGGGGAAAATCGGCAACACAGTTCTGGCTCCTGGTCCTAAAGGAAAGCATATATTTGGTACAGCAAAAGTAAATGATCGTGGACAGATTGTGATTCCCAAGAAAGCAAGAGAATTATTTGGAATAAATTGCGGTGACGATTTGGTCGTGTTAGCCGATGAAGCAGAGGGAATTGCGATTATCAAGGCGGAAATATTTGAAAAGCGATTGAATGATACATGGAGTCGCATGAAAGCGGAAATCGACGAATAAACATAGAGTTTCAGATACAGAGGAGGAATGTTGATGATTCTGAAAACAAAAAGGTTGATTCTTCGCCCATGGGAAGAATCAGATGCAGTAGATTTATATAGATATGCAAGTGATCCCGAAGTAGGTCCTATTGCCGGATGGCCTGTTCATACAAGTGTAGAAAACAGCCTAGAGATTATCCGCAATGTTTTATCAGTCCCAGAAACATATGCGGTTGTTGATAAAGATACAGGATGCGCTATTGGAAGTATTGGGTTAATGATTGGAAAAGCGAGCAGCATAGGAATCTCCGATACAGAAGGCGAAGTGGGATATTGGGTTGGGGTTCCGTACTGGGGACAAGGTCTGATACCCGAAGCCGTACAGGAAATACTTCGCTATGCTTTTGAAGAATTGCATCTTGAAAAAGTGTGGTGCGGCTATTATGACGGAAATATCAAGTCAAAGAGAGTGCAGGAAAAATGTGGATTTCAATATCAGTACACAAAGGAAAATATTCCATGCTCTTTGCTGAATGAAATAAGAACAGAGCATATAACTTGCTTGAAGAAGGAAAATTGGATAAGTAGATAAATTGCAGTCTTATGGAGAGATTGATAAGAAACAGAAGTTATGAATTTTATATTTCTTTTGCCTGTAAATTAGGCTGTGCAATTGGATTTAACAGGATTGTTAAAGATTGTTGACAGATTGATTGATCTGGTTGGTAGTGTTTTTAGAACAAAAGTAATACGATATTTTCATCAAGTGATGCAAGGAGGAAACATTGATGAAGAAAGGTATTATTTACAATCTAAGTCCATTCAACAACGAAACAAATATGTCATCTGCTGAATACATAATAAAGAAATTATCGGCATTCATCTTGATATATGTTTTTTCGGCGGTTTTGGGAGAAGGAATAATCATTGGGATATTATATGGCATGGGTTATGACCCTTTGCACGGTATAATGCCAGATGGACAAATTAGTGAGTTATTGCTCTACTATGGCTTTCTGATTTTTTCCTTGGCAACCCTATTATATTGCAGATTCATTGAGAAGAAAAACATGAAGCTCATAGGTTTTGCTGGAAATCCTACAGAGTATTTGGCAGGAACATTGATTGCCGCAATTCTTTTGTTTATAATAATAGGGATAGGCTGCATCTCTGGTTCCATTGAATTTGGTGGATTCAACACAAATGTTAATATTAAGAGTCTTCTGCTATGGGTATTAGCATTTGGCATTCAAGGTGCTGCAGAAGAAATCATGTGCAGAGGATTTTTGCTTCATTCATTGAAAAATAGAATATCTGTACCATTGGCAATTTTAATCAGTTCAACAGCATTTGTTTTTCCGCATTTGTCCAGCCTGCTAGAAGCAGAATTGGTGTATGCTATGGTAGGAATCATAAATTTGTACTTGATTTCAATTGTTTTTTCGATACTTGTCTTGTGGCGTTCTAATCTATGGATTGTTTGCGGATTGCACAGTATATGGAATTTTATTTTATATAGTATTATGGGATTATCGTTAAGCGGAAGTGAAAGTGCATTAAACGGAGTAATTCTTTTTCATGTAAAAGATGCAAATATACTTAACGGTGCAGAATACGGAATAGAAGCAAGTGTCATTACAACAGTAGCGTTAGGAATATTGTTAGTTGTTATGGTAAAAGGGTGGAAAGGCAGGATGGCTAAAAATGGAGTTTCATAATAAATTGTATCATCTCCGAAAACAAAAAGGCTTATCGCAGGAAGAACTTGCTAATCGTTTGAATGTTTCTCGGCAAACTATTTCGAAATGGGAAGTGGGAGACTCGACACCTGATATGGAAAAATTAATTGCAATTAGCGATATGTTTCAGATTTCTTTGGATGAGCTGGTGATGGACAAAGTACAAACGCAAACAGGAGAAACTCCCTCTAAGGAAGAAATTGTAAATGAATTAAAAGAAAAAGTATTAACTGATGAAAATAAGAAAAAAGCCAAAAAAGTATTGAAGATTGCTGCAATAATTTTGGGAGTAATTGTATTGATTGATGTTATTTCGATGATTGTTTATGTTAGTTTGTATGGCTTTCCACAGTAAAATGAAAGTTCCAGTTGCATGAATTGAATAATGGGCAATATGAACCGATTGGTATGATAGCCAGTCGGTTTATTTTTTTGCTATGAGGTTTAAATTCGCACCATTTCTTTTGCCTGTGACATAGGAGGTAATCCCTCACTATGTTTTGGAGGTATGAACAATGGTTCCGGAAGAAGTTGTGGAAAAATATGATAAAGAAATGGAAAGGAGAACGAGGCAGAATCTGGAGCGTTTTGCAGAGTTTATGGCCAGGATGATTGAAAAGTATGGGCATAAGGTTCTGGCAGAAATGGAAAGAGAAGAAGCGGAAAAACAGCAGAATGGACAGTAAGAGAATGCGTCGATTATTTTTTGTAATCGGCGCATTTTACCCGCTGACGCAATGGAAAAAGTGCGTTATATTGTAGATCCAAGGATGACAGACGAACATTCCTTGGGCAACCGAAAAGGCGGTGATAGAGTGAAAAAGAAGAAATGTTATATTTACACAAGAGTCTCAACTATGGCTCAGACGGAAGGATACAGTCTGGATGCACAGCAAGAGAAACTAAGAAAATATGCAGAATATAAGAACCTTGAAATAGCCAGAGAATATTGTGATGCCGGTAAATCCGGTAAGAGCATCAAAGGCCGTCCGGCATTTCAGCAAATGATGGAAGATGTGGCAAGCCAAAAGGATGAAGTCTCCTGTGTGCTGGTATTTAAACTTTCACGCTTTGGAAGAAATGCAGCGGATGTACTGAAATCCTTACAGCTTCTTATGGATTATGAGGTGGATTTGGTGTCTGTGGATGATGCCATAGACAGTTCCACACAGGGCGGAAGACTTACATTGGCCATTCTTTCAGCAGTGGCGGAAATTGAGCGTGAGAACATCACAGTTCAGTTTCTGTCCGGAAAGATGCAGAAGTTGAAAGAAGGCGGATGGCCGGGAGGTCCCATCCCTTACGGTTACCGTAAAGAGGATGATAAGTTGGTGCAACATCCACAAGAGGCAGAAATCGTAAAACAGATTTTTGACTTATATTTACATGATGGTATGTTGGAGACAAGCATTGTTCGGTATCTGAATGATAGCGGATATACCAGAGTGATTAAGGGGAAAGTCAGTCCATTCAAATACGATTTTATAACAACCGTTCTGGACAATCCTGTTTATTGTGGAAAGATATTTTATGGTAGGCGTACCAATAGTAAAGAACCACAGAAACAAAAACGAGAGATTTTGGAGATATGGGGTAATCATGAGCCGATTATATCTGTGGAACAATGGGAACAGGTTCAGCAGAAGCGAAAAGAACATTCTGGCAGATGCCAGAAAATAGATGAGCCGGACAGAGTAAGTATATTATCCGGGCTGATAAAATGTCCTGCCTGTGGTGTCGGTATGATTGCAACGAAGAATAAGCATGTCAATAAAAATCGTGGAGGTCATTATAAAACGCTTCATTATTATAGCTGTGGAAACGCACGTAAACAGAATGGCATGACTTGTAAATTCCGTCACACCTATAATCAGGCTAAAGTGGACATTGCCGTTTTGGAAATGATAGGGAAGTTGTTTACAGTCCCGTCTTTCCAAAAGGAAACATCCAAATGGTTTCAGGGTAAGGATTCCATAGAAGAACTAACGGAACAGTTAAAAGTGGTTCGTAAGAAGCTGTACCATCAGGAACAACAGAAGCGTAGGTTGGGAGAGATATTGGATAATCTGGACATTCTCACAGATGATTATGATGAAAGTTATGATAAGACACAGGCTGAAATAGATGGCGTATATGATGAAATAGAAAAATTGGAGATGTTGCTTTCACAGACAAAAAAGAAATTGGAGTCTGTGGAGCAAGGAACAAAAGCTCTAAAGCAGGTGGAAAATCTGATTCAGAATATACCGAAGTTTTTTGAGGAAATGACCTGTGAAGAGAAGAGAGACTTTTATCGTCTGTTGATAGAAAAAATTGAGATGTATCCGGAAGAAACACCAGACGGAAGAATCATAAAAAGTATTTCTTTTAAAATTCCGGTATTTTATGAAGACTGGGTTCCAAAGAAAGAGCTGATTGCTGATGATGTGATAACTTATACGCTTGATACATCAGAAGTTGGTATAACATCGGCGGAAGCGAAGGCAACCTATGTGGAGTTGAAGAAATACATTTTTGACAGATATGCCGCAAAGGTATCTTCCTTATATATAGCCCAGATAAAAAGAAAGTACGGGATTGATATGGGTGAGAATTACAATAAGTCGGATGATCCGAACAAAAGAGTCCCGAAATGTCCAAAAGCAAAAGAGGAAATGATTATTGAGGCATTGAAGCATTTTAAGATGTTAGAGCCTGATGTGAAGATGATAGCGTAGGAGGTGCGGTTCGTGAAAAAGAGAACAAAATGTTATATATACATCCGCGTGTCTACGGCGATGCAAGTAGATGGATATAGCCTTGAAGCCCAGAAGGACAGACTGACAAAGTTTGCAGAGTTTCAAGATATGGAAGTAGTAAGGGAATATTGTGATGCCGGAAAATCCGGAAAGAGCATTACCGGACGCCCGGAGTTTACGCAGATGCTTCAGGATGTTGCAGATGATAAAGATGGAGTGGAATATATTCTGGTGTTCAAATTATCCCGATTTGGACGTAATGCAGCAGATGTTCTCAATTCTTTGCAGTACATACAGGATTTTGGTGTGAACCTTATCTGTGTGGAAGATGGAATTGATTCATCAAAGGATTCCGGTAAACTTACCATCACGGTATTGTCTGCAGTTGCAGAGATTGAGCGTGAAAACATTCTGGTGCAGACCATGGAAGGACGGAAACAGAAAGCCAGAGAGGGTAAGTGGAATGGTGGTCAGGCACCTTTTGGATATACGTTGGATTCTAAAAAGGGAATGCTGCTTGTAAATCCGAAAGAAGCAGAAATTGTAAAAATCATTTTCAATAAATTTGTGAATGAAGGTTTAGGTGCAGACAGCATCAGCAATTATCTGAATCAGCATGGATATGTGAAAACAAAATATAGGAGCCATGAACTGAATTATTTCACTCGTAGTCTGGTACGAAAGATATTGGATAATCCGGTATACATTGGTAAGATTGCATATGGAAAGAGCAGTACCGAAAAGATTAAAGGCACCAGAGACCAGTATCACAGGGTAAGAAATGAAGAGTTTCTTATGGCAGAGGGATTACATGAAGCAATCATTGATTTAGACCTTTGGGAAGGTGCTTGTGCCAGAAGAGAGGAAACCGGAGTTAAATGGGTAAAAACACATAGTCTGGAGCATGAACATATTTTAACCGGTTTGTTGAAATGTCCGGTTTGTGGTGTGGGAATGTCAGGTACGGTGCGAAGACGAAAGAACAAAAGCACCGGCGAATACAAAGATGACTTCTATTATAGATGTAAGCACCGCAAGAAAATCAATGAGAGCGATTTCTGTAATTGCAGTCTTGTTCTGAACCAAAATGAATTGAATGGTGAAGTGGAGCGACACATCATAGACCTTGTGAATCATGATGATTGCAGAGCTTACATCATAAGAAGAATGGAAACCAGAGTGGATGTCAGCTCATTGGAAATTGAGCGAGAGCAGCTACGAGGACAGCTTCGTCAGTTGTCCGGTGCAAAGAAGAAATTGACGGATATGCTTGACCGATTAGATGTTTCGGATAAGCATTATGACAGAAAATATCAGGACATGCATGACAGACTGGATAATCTGTATGACAAGATTGGGGATATAGATGACCAGCTTCAGGATGTAAATGAGAAAATCCGTATGGCCTATGAAAATCAAATTACTGCAGAACAGGTCTATCAAATTCTCACATGTTTTGATAAAATATACTTTGAGATGACGGACTTGGAGAAGAAAGAGTTCTTCAGGAACTTCATTGATGAAATCGAATTATACTCTGAACGACAGAGTGATGGACGCATTGTAAAACAGATAAACTTCAACTTTCCAGTGTATTATAATGGAAACGAAGGCAATGCTATTCGGTTGCCCGACGAAAATACAGTCGAGACGGTTGTTCTCTTGTCCCAACAAAATCCGGATGATGTAATCGAGGTTGAGATAGAGTTAGATGAGCTGGATTTGACTTCAGCAGAGAGTAAGGCGACATATAAGGAAATTCAGGAGTATGTGCTAAAGGTGCATGGTTTGAAAGTTTCTAATCTATATATTTCACAGGTAAAAAGAAAGTGTGGAATAGAGGTTGGGGAGAACTATAACCTGCCTAAGTCGGAAGATAGTAGACAACCGCAGTGTCTGGAGGAGAAGGAAAAGGCGATAAGAGATGCGTTGGAGCATTTTGGGATGGTTTAGGTGTATTTAAAATGTCAGAGAAAGAGAGAGTTATTCTTACCATAGATGAGTATCCTTATGTGGCACGTTCGGCTAAGAGCCTGGCATCTACATTGCAGCTTTTGATTGATAAGTATAAGGATTCATCAAAATTAATGCTAATATTATGTGGTTCTTCTATGTCTTATATGGAAGATCATGTACTTGGGTATAAAGCCCCACTGTATGGCAGGAGAACTGCCCAGATGAAGATTCAACCTTTTGATTTTGAAGAAAGTTGTCGCTATTTTCACAACTTATCAGACGAAGATAAAGCATTGATTTATGGAATTGTAGGTGGAACTCCGCAATATCTTCTTCAGATGAGCGATCAGCTGAGTTTAGAGGAAAATATTAAGAACACCTTTCTTAATCCTGTGTCATTCCTTTATGAGGAACCCACGAACCTTCTTAAGCAGGAAGTCCGGGAACCTGCAATCTATAATGCCATTATCACAGCGATTGCTACCGGATCTTCGCGTATGTCTGAGATTTCATCGAAAGTAGGAGAGAATACCAACGTATGTGCAAATTATATTAAGAATCTGATGAACCTTGGTATCATACAGAAAGAGACACCTTATGGGGAAAAGGCATCTAAGAAGTCAATCTATTCGATTGAAGATAATATGTTTTGTTTCTGGTACCGATTTGTCTTAAATAATTATTCTGTGATTGCACGTGGAGCAGCCAATCTGGTATATAAACGGATTGAGCCACGGCTTTCAGATTATATGGGAAGAGTGTTTAAAGAGATTTGTAAGCAGTATCTTTGGAAACAGCTTCTTGAAGGAAAAACACCAATCGAATTTATTTCTCTTGGGCGTTGGTGGGGAAATGATAATGAAAAAAAGAGTCAGGTAGAAATAGATATTATGGGGGAACAGGATCGAGATTCTGCGTTATTCGCTGAATGTAAGTGGAGAAATGAAAAAGTAGATTTAGATGTTCTTGAAACCCTGATGGAACGCAGTAGGCTGTTTCGTTACAAGAGGATGCATTATTATCTTTTTTCAAAGTCCGGTTTTACGAATGGGTGTATGGAACGGGCGAAAAAAGCGGGAAATGTAACTTTGGTTTGTTATCAGGAAATGGTTTCTTCCTTTGGATCCTATAAGTGAGTGTCAAAAGTATGATTGCCACTTTTTTCATATGATATATCCATAGCAAAATGAAAGCGGTGAAAAGATGAAAAAAGAGAAAATAAGGGTTACTGTTCATTCAGTACCTGAATACTTAAGGAGAGGGAACATGAGAAAGCGAATGAATCAAATAAGAAAGAAAAAGAAATCTATATTATTTTCTCTATTGTTTGTCATGGTATTATTCACATTCGGTTGTGGAAAAGTGAAAAATGGGAAAGCTTTGTATCAATGGGCAAAAAATGAATATGGAGATTGTACTGTAGTATCCATGACGGAACAGAAGGATGAAACGGTGGTTGTACTCCATGATACTCTTCAGGATTTCGATTACGAAGTAACAAGTTCTATGTCTAACATAGTGATTGACGGTTCTGACTTTGGCAGTCTGCCGAATACCACGGATACGTTTGATGAAAAGTTAAAGGAAAAAGTGATATCGAATGCCAAGGATGAACTAGATGCTGTATGTAATAAAGAGGGAATGAGATATGAATCGGGTTTCGATTATGATGGGTCAGTGATAAATATTTTTGCAGAAACACCAGAAGATGGGAAAGAAGCTGCAATAAAATGTGCTGAAATTCTTCAAAAGCAAAATAAAAACAACCGTCTGGATTCCTTATGCATAAATGTGGCAGAAAACCAGTATGATGACTATTATGATAATGAACATTTTGGAAGTGTGAAGCTCCCTGATCTTTTATGGAGAACACCGGAGGAGGAATTAGCCGAATATTATACAGAAATGGCTCAGATGCAGACAGACAAAAATGCGGTATTTTTACGTTCTGAGTTAAAAACCTTTGCGGATACCGGTGCAGACCTTGAGAGAGTGGTAAATGTACTTGGTTCGGATTTTCCTACGGAATCTACTTCACCGGTTACTTTTTATTACTTCAAATCATCGGATAGCAGGGAATATTATCTGTGTGATTTTAACTATTATGATGAAGAATATATAAATATTAGCTATTATACTAATTATTGTGAGGAAGAATAATGTATGATGAAACCCAATTAAAAATTATAGACGCTACTATGACACTAATCATTGAGAAAGGCTATTCCGATGCGACTACCAAGAACATTGCAAAATTAGCCGGTGTAAACGAAAGCACCATTTTCAGAAGATTTGCCGGGAAAAAAGAAATCGTGATTGCTGCCATGGAACTGCCGAAATGGAATCCGGGATTATCAGAGAGTGACTTTACTTATCATGGGAATTTAGAAGCGGATTTGACTTCCTTTTCCCGGATATATATGAGTAAGGTAACACCGCAGATGGTAAAAGTTTCCATTGGTCTTAGGTCAGCAGAACTGCAGGATGCGGCGTTATCCGGAATTATGAAAGTTCCTATGGTTTTTAAGAAAGTATTGATAAGTTACTTTACGAAAATGATTGCAGAAGGGAAAATGCGGGAGTGTAATGTTGAGAGTGTTTCGATACAGTTTATTGCCATGAATTTTGGCTTTGTATTTTTGGATGCCTCCTTTGGTGACAAATTGATCGGTGTTTCGAAAGAAGAATATATCAGGAATAGCATTAAAGTTTTTTTATCAGGCATCTGCGTATAAATAGAAATATCATATTGACGAAGTGACTTTTTAGAGTTATTATAATGCAAAAGCGACTCTTTGGAGATAGTGGAAGGAGATGATATTATGAGCAAATTGGTTTTATATCATGGTTCCCCGGAAATTATAGAAAAACCCATATTTGGAAAAGGTAAAACATACAACGATTATGGTAGGGGGTTCTACTGTACAACAAATTTGGAATTGGCAAAGGAGTGGGCTTGTACAGAAGGTATCGATGGATATGCAAACCAATATGAGATTGAGACAGATTATTTGAAAATATTGAATCTTTCTTCTGATGAATATACGATTTTGCATTGGCTGGCAATGTTGATGACGTACCGTAAACTTCGCTTGTCCACACCGATTATGAAGAGAGGTGCCGAATGGCTGAAGGAACATTTTTTTGTTCCGATTGACGAATATGATGCCATCATTGGATACCACGCAGATGATTCCTATTTTTCATTTGCCCGTGCCTTTGTCGGTAATGAGATTTCGTTGGGACAATTAAGTCATGCAATGAAGCTTGGAAAACTTGGAGAGCAATTTGTACTTAAGAGCCAGAAAGCATTTGAGGCCATTCGGTTTGTTTCTTATCAAACTTCGGATAATACCATATATTATGCGCGCAGAAAAGCAAGGGATGATGCGGCAAGGTCAGCATTTTTTAAAGAACTTGAAATAGATGATGTGAATGGTATTTATATGAGAGATATTATTCGTGAGGAGGTAATGGCTGATGATCCACGCTTACGATAAACAATACCTGGATGATGCCATGAGGAATCTTGGGGAAGCTTTTGATTATGCGGTAAACAACTGCAGAATAGAGATTGACGATTTCCTGGATATGTTCATAGCAGGAGGACTAGCGGATCAGTTTGGTTCCGGTGTTCCTAGGTTTGTGTCTGGAATGTCAGGAACAGAATTGGTGTGGGAAGTGATGGAACGTTCCGGCTGGGAAAGAGAACTTCCCGAGGCGGAGGCTGTTTATGATTGTTCACCGGAATATTGGTGTGGTTGGATATTGGCATATTACCAGTGGTATACCGGCAGAAGTTTTAAAAATATTAGGAAGCATATTTCCATGCGTGAGATTTGGAAGCTGTATCCAACGCTTCATGAAGCAGCCGAAGAAAGATTTGTTGATACAATGAACAGAATGATACGAAGACAGGAGCCGCCCACGCAATTGCAGACATTGCGTAAGTCAATCGGGTATTCGCAAAAAGCTCTTGCTGAGAAATCCGGTGTGACTCTTCGTATGATTCAGCAGTATGAACAACGTGCGAAGGATATTAATAAGGCGACGGGTATGAATCTGGTTGCATTAGCTAAGACATTAGGATGTAGGGTAGAGGATTTGCTGGAGCAGAGTTTAGATGAGATTGAGGATGAGGAGTAAAAGCGATATTTACTTCATATGTTTGTATTGTTCCGGAAAATTGGTGTCGCATAGCAGGGGAACAGATGAGATGGAAATGAATTTTAAAGGAATGGTAGTGTGAAAAATAAGTTTTTCATTGATATTTGTGCCTGAGTGAAACGAAAGGAATGAGTGATTAATATGAAAATTTTTGTAGATGCAGATGCATGCCCGGTGGTGCGTATTGTAGAAGAAGTAGCAGAAAAATATGGGATTGAAGTAACATTACTCTGCGATACGAATCACATTTTGAATTCCGATTACAGTGAAGTCATTGTGGTTGGTGCAGGATAAGATGCAGTAGATTACAAGTTGATTAGTGTTTGTCACAAGGGCGACATCGTTGTTTCACAGGATTACGGAGTAGCTGCTATGGCGCTTGGGAAAGGTGCATATGCAATCCATCAGTCCGGAAAATGGTATACGAATGAGAATATAGATCAGATGCTTATGGAAAGACATCTTAATAAGAAGGCAAGACGGGGTACTCATAAGAATCATATTAAGGGACCGAGGAAACGAACCGATGAGGATGACGAAAGATTTGCACAGTCATTTGAAAAGCTGGTGCGGATGGCATTGGGAAGATAAGGAGGACTACATGGAGAAATTTCAGAAGAAATCAGTGGAACAATCATATATAAATTTTTATAAAAGTATCGTGGATCAGGACAGAGCAGCCGTTGTGATTTGTAATCTGAACCATGAGATTATTTATATGAATCCGGCAGCAGTAAATAGTTATGAGAAGAGGGGTGGGGACAAACTGATGGGGAAAAACTTGTTAGAATGTCATAATCAGGAATTAAGAGGAAAAATACAGCAGGTGGTTGAATGGTTTGCGGAAGAGGAAAGCCAAAATATCGTATATACCTTTCATAATGAAAAGCAGAATAAGGATGTGTACATGGTGGCACTTAGGGATGAGGGAAAGCTGATTGGGTACTATGAGAAGCATGAATATAGAACTGCAGAGACAATGAAAACTTATGATTTATGTTAGGTGATTAAGGGCTTCTGTTGCAAAGAGGAAAGGAAGAGATATTACTATTATATATGGAGCATGTCTCTTTTTTGTATGTCGCCTGACATGCGACCAGCTCTGTTTTTTCTGCATATATAATGTGATTAACTATTAACCGAAGGAGTTAAATCACATGAATGCAGAATGAACAGCTGGTTTTTATTTTGGACAGAAGTGGTTTGATGGGAGGACTGTAGTGTGGAACTTGACGATGGTTGGGCTGAAGAGATTGCTGAGTGTATAAACAACAAAGTGGAAAATAGAACAAGGGAGTTTTATTGGACATGTAATTTTGTAAATTAAAAGTATCAAGGGTATTTAATTAAAACAGTAAAAGGTGATATTACGAAAATTACAGATGTTCAGGCAATCGTAAATGTTTACTATATAGAAATGATTTTAGTAATGGCAGACTGCATCACGAAATCTATATGTCTGATGCAAGAAAGGTCGCTCCGGAAAAATGGAAGACCGTAATCAGGCATCCAATCTGTAAAAAGGAAATGGTAGGAGAAAATGAGCAAGGCATTAGTAGTTATTGATATTCAAAATGATATTACAAAAAATTATAGAGGTATAATTGATCGGATCAATTCAGCCATTGATTGGGCACAGAGTTATCAGATGCAGATTGTATATATTCAGCATAATAATATCTCTGTAGGTACCAGAACATTTAAGCCTGGTACGCCTTTTCCTTTTCAAACCGTTAGTTTGATCAGGGAACTTGGCATGATGATGCAGAAGGAAAAAGACTGCGGTATGTGGCTTATGTGAAGAACTTTCAGAAAAGCTTTCAGAAAGTAGCATAGGGGTTACCATCATCCTGCGGGAGTGGGATGTGATACATACGAAAGAGCGTTCGAAATAATGTGTATTGAATATAAAAGATTTATAGTAAGCCTCGGTAAAGTTTTTGCCGAGGTTCATTGTTTTTATGAAAAAAGGTTATTGACCGTAGGTAATAAAAATTATATAATTTATTTATGCAATGCATAAAGATGTGGATTATGGAAGCAAGGGAAGAATTGAAAAAATTAAGAGAAAGTACCGGCATGCATCGCAAAGAGTTTTGTGAATACTTTGAAATTCCTTATATGACGGAAACAGATTGGGAATTGTGCCACGACCTGTTGCACAATTTGTAGGAGGATGAGTGTACAGATGGCAGAAAGTACAGAATTGATGACAGTAGATAATATTTGTAATCGAGTATATATCATAAGAGGACAACAGGTTATGCTTGATTATGATTTGGCTGAGATTTATGGATATGAAGTGAAGCGTTTGAATGAACAGGTAAAGCGTAATATTGTAAGGTTTCCGGAAGATTTTATGTTTCAGCTGACAAAAGGTGAGATTCCGGAAGATTTTTTAAAGTCGCAAATTGCGACTTTAAACGAAAATGGAAATAAAAGAGGGCTTCACATTAAAAAATTGCCATATGCATTCACGGAGCAAGGTATTTATATGCTTGCTACAGTTCTCAGAGGTGAGCTTGCAGAACAGCAAAGCATTTTTATTATGCGTGCATTTCGTGAAATGCGTCATTATATAAAGCAAAACCAACAGTTTGTTACACAGGCGGAGATGCATCTTGTAAGTGCAAGAGTATCAGAAATTTCTGTGCAAATGTCAAATATGTCTGATAGACAGAAGAAAACAGAACAAGATATTCAAGTTATTCAAAAGAGCATAGACACACTTAATGAAAATTTTGTTTCAGATAAGGATTTCAAAAATTTTGTAATTTATAAAGGACAGAAGTTTGAGGCTGATGCAGCATACATAGATATATATCAGCAGGCAAAAAAGAGTATTTATGTAATGGATGATTATGTGAATACAAAGACTTTACAGCTATTATCGCAGAAGCAAGCTGGTGTGGAAGTGGTTTTATTTACAGAGAATGGTCATGGAAAAAGAGGTTTTTTGACAACGGCGGTAGTAAACGATTTTATACAAGAATATCCACCACTCAGAATCAAACCGAACGCAGACTGCCATGACAGATTGATAGTTCTGGATTATGGCTTGCCTACAGAACAAGCATATCATTGTGGTGCATCCAGTAAGGATGCAGGGAAGAAACTTTGTGCCATAAATATAATAATAGAAACAAGTATGATTCATCTGGTAATAGATAAGTTGCTACTAGCTCAGGATAAACAGATATAGTCATTTTTGTGTCGGGTGTCCGTAGAGAGGCGAGGGTAATGCCAGAATCCGAATATCTGGTCCTGCGAGAGTAGGATGTGATACATACGAAAGAGCGTTCAAAGTAATGTATATTGAATATAATAAGATTTATAGTAAGCCTCGGTAAAGTTTTTGCCGAGGTTCATTGTTTTTGTGAAAAAAGGTTATTGACCGTATGTAATAAAAATTATATAATTAATTTATGCAATGCATAAAGAGGTGGGCTATGGAAGCAAGGGAAGAATTAAAAAAATTAAGAGAAAGTACTGGCATGAATCGCAAAGAGTTTTGTGAATACTTTGAAATTCCTTATATGACGGAAACAGATTGGGAATTGGGAAATAGAAGGGTTCCGCTGTATCTTTTGCGGTTGATGGAATATAAGATTCAGATGGAGAAATTGTCTGATAAAAGGAGTAAGGATGGCAAAGAAGATGATGTAACAATATAGAAGTCACAATTTGTGATTTTTCGATAATGGAACGAAATGTACAATTTATAGAAATTGTAACCGATTTGTTGGGAGATAGAATGGAAGAAACAAAAGAACTGATTTTTACTGAGCAGGGAATTTATATGCTTGCAACCGTTCTTCATGGAGAATTAGCGGAACGGTAGAGTATATTTGTTATGCGTACTTTTAAGGAGATGCATCACTTTATTAGGCAAAATCAGCAGTTTATTTCTAGAAATGAGATGGATCTTTTAACAGCAAAAGTTGGAACAATAACGGAGAGACAGCAGCATCATGAAGTCATTGGAAATCAGTACCACCTATCAGGTTGGAACAAGCTCACATGCAGGCTTCAAATTTCTGACACAGGAGGAATATGATGAATTAGCAACGGATAACTATATTTCCGACCTTTCTTACAACTTAATTATAGGGGTTCCTGAAAGTGAAGAATTGAATGAGGATTATACAGAAATCAGATATACAGAAGCTGAGAGTGCAAAGCATGGCTATTCTTATCCGATTAAAGGAAAGCTGCCTGAAAAGTATAACGAAATTGCAACATGTATGACTGTGTTAGATGATTTTGGATTGCCACATGAATTGGGTCAGGTTGTTCATTTAAAAATGAATAATGGTTTTACTACATATGAAGGTGATTTTTATGTGTGCGGTTTTTGGGAAAAGCCGGCTGATACTGTTGCAAATCAGATTTATGTATCGAAGTCTTTTCAGGAAGAGTTTTCACCGACTTGGAAAAACAGAGAAGATTACGATCGATGTTTTCAAGTTAATTCCTATTGCGGTTCGATCAATCCGGGTTTTAATTTCAAAACATCCTTTAACATTTCAGGGCAAATGAATCGGAGGAGCCTTAAGTGTTATTCTTGCATCGATTGCTATTTTTGTTGCGCCCCTCTCAGCATGACTTACAACTAACTTAGTTGCCTGTCACAGAATTAACCGATATACTGTCACCAAAGAATAAAAAAGAAAGGATCCTGGAACCTTCTTCTTTGGCGAGTCGATCGTTCCAGGATCTAT
>JAGAJL010000045.1 GCA_017626095.1 Lachnospiraceae bacterium | reverse complement strand
TATATGATGACCGTGAAGAAGCAATGAATGCGGCAATTGATTACTGTATTGCCCATGGAATTTTGGAGGATATTTTGAGAAAACACAGAAGTCAGATATTGGGATCGTTATTGGAAGATTTTGATGAAAAGAAATATGCAAAGACATTGCGCGAAGAGGGCTGGGAGGCCGGACGCGAATCCGGACTGCGAGATGGACGTGAGGCTGGATTACAGGAGGGCAGACAGGAAATGGCAGAAGCTATTGCACGTCAATTGAAACTGTCAGTAGAAGAAGTATTGAAAATGGGAGCGGATGAAAACACATAATTTACGATTTGGGAGGTCGATTGGGGGGCAGACCCTCATGAAATTTATTTTGAACCGGCAAGTATAACCAACTGTATTAAAGTGCGTAAAAGGTGTCAGGACTTCCATTTTTTCTTTTGGTCAAGTTGAGCTTGTAACTGTGCAATTAAGAGATTCTTTTCTCTGTTATCATTTTCCAGTTTTTGAATGTCATCCGCTAGTTTTTGATTGTCACCGACCAGTTTCTGATTGTCATTCACTAATTGCTGCTTTTCCCGTAATACCTTTTGATAATTTTCTTCCAGCTCTTTTTTATATTCCTCTTCGATTTTTTGCCAATACAAATAATCGGCTCTAGCCTCACAACGCAGGCGGATCTGTTCGTCCTGCGAAAGCTGCAGAATCGTATCGGATGCTTCTTTAATCATAGAATCTTTTTGTGCAAGCATTTTGATTTCCTCCCATGTTGTGGCTTTAAAGAGTGCTGGGTTAAGTCTAGCACAGAAAGCCGTAGTTTGCTACTGTAGATTTGGTGATTTTTGATATTTGTCATCATGTATGTTGCATAAAATTCCGGGACCTCCGGAAACAGTGTGAAATCAAGAATTTCAATCTGAATGGCTGTTTTTACATGGATATAATCCTCGCCACTTTTCAGGTTATCATAAGATCGACAGAGATAACTAAGAGAGCGTTCCGGCCAGTTGTGCTGATTTACAACCTGCATTTCCAGATTAATGATGGTGTTATCGTTGAGCAGGCAGCGGATGTCCAAAATGAAATCTTTGTTGTCAATATATTCTCCGAGTACAATGGGATTGAGAATCGTGACAGATATAACTTTTTCCGGTTTCAGATGTAAAAGGGCGCAGATAAGTCCTTTTAAGACGTGATTGTTTTTCTGTAATAATGCACTAAAACTGTTTCAAAACATTTGCAGACATAAAATTGGTGTGAACATTTGTTCTTGTTTGCTGAGAAGAGATATGGTACAATAGAATAGTCTCGAAAGAGACAAGGTGTTGCCATAACGGTAGGCGGCTGGCCCTTCTGCATAAGGAGGGATGCAATATGAGCCCTCCAATCAGAAAGGAGGGTGGTGCAATTATGATGATGGATTACATAACATTAGCAGGATTTGTTCTTGCAGTTTTTGGAACCGGAGTTGCAGTTGGACGGATTGTGGAGAAAATCGAGAGATTGGAACGCAAGAGAGAAGACGAAGAACATAAAAACACAAGCAAAAACGACCGCCGTTAGTCCTGGTAAGATGTACGGGGTCGTTTTGACTTTAAACTGATTAATCTAGGCTAGCCGTCTATCGGCAACACCTTTTATATAGTTATAGTAACATTTCTGGAAGGGATATTCAAGTGTGATTTTGAACCTGTTCCGTGCTTACGCGTTTTTGGGGTCAGCCCCCATGAAATTAATTTTGAACCGGCAAGTATAACCAACTGTATTAAAGTGCGTAAAAGGTGTCAGGACTTCCATTATTTCTTTTGATCAAGTTGAGCTTGTAACTGTGCAATTAAGAGATTCTTTTCCCTATTATCATTTTCCAGTTTGTGAATGTCATCCGATAGTTTTTGATTGTCACCGGCCAGTTTCTGATTGTCGCCGACCAGTTTCTGATTGTCATCCACTAATTGCTGCTTTTCCCGTAACACCTTTTGATAGTTTTTTTCCAGCTCTTTTTTATATTCCTCTTCAATTTTTTGCCAATACAAATAATCGGCTCTTGCTTCACAGCGCAGGCGGATCTGTTCGTCCTGCGAAAGCTACAGAATCGTATCGGATGCTTCTTTAATTATAGAATCTTTTTGTGCAAGCATTTTGATTTCCTCCCATGTTGTGGCTTTAAAGAGACAAGCCCAGTAATCAATATGAAAAAAACGGTCTTCCTCTGTTGCAAGTTCTATATGGGTTAAGTCTAGCACAGAAAGCCGTAGTTTGCTACTGTAGATTTGGTGATTTTTGATGTTTGTCATCATATATGTTGCATAAAATTCCGGGACTTCCGGAAACAGTGTGAAAGAAATATATAAAACCATATTTTTTGAAAATATACTCTTGTCAATTTATGACTTTGATGCTATGATTTTTGAAAAGGCATATTTCTATTTATCTGACAGAGTATTGACGATATTTCGTTTGATATTTCCGGTCTGTTTTTCTAACATCAATTCTTAGAATCTTATGCTTTTGAAATTCACAAAC
>JAGAJL010000044.1 GCA_017626095.1 Lachnospiraceae bacterium | reverse complement strand
CTATAAAAGACACAAGCGTTCCATAAATCCAACTCTCGGACATTAATTGAGTAGGTTCACAAAAGCTGAAAGAAAACAATCCCAGATTTCCGAAAAATGAACTTCCCGCTTTTGATATAAGTCCAATGACAATTCCAAATAAACATCCTATACCTGCCCACATATTTCCAAGCAATGTACACAAAATCACAGAGCATATACTCCAAAGCCAGATGGTTCCGAACATTGCAATGGAAAATAAAAGGAATATCTGAGTGCCCGAAACGCCTTCGTTTACACTGCCCGGTTTTTGCCAGAAAAACAAAACATATCCAACACAGGAAAGTATTAATAAATATAATATTTGAACGCACACTCTCTGTGATATTACTTTTAACTGCTTTTTTTGATCATACAAATGAAATACATCGGCACGCTTACTTTTTACTTCCATCAAATATGTGTCACTACAAAAAATAATTGTTAAAAATGCTATTGGAGACTGAATCGCTGAACCGATTTCTTCATAGTATATAATCGGATGAATAGCACACAATATCAGTATAAATGCACATGAATAAAAAATCTTATATAACGACAGGCAGTTTTTTAGTTCCGTTTTCAATGAACCCTCCTCCTTTTCCAGATTGTAACAGAAATACATACTAATATAACTGATGAAATTACAAGAATAATCTGATTTATGTTTGACATTTTGGCTACATGTGTTTCAAAAAATCTGCCAGGGAATCGCACCATAATAGAGAACGGTCTCATATAATAAATATCATTCTTCATGGTCAGCATATTTGAATATATAATGTGTAAAAACAAGATTGGTGCTGCCGGAAGCGGATTTTTAAATATTAATGCTGTAATTGTATAGACACAACATATCATCAAAAGATTCGGAACAATATAGATCAGAGAATTCACGCAAAAATCAATTGGTGTTACTGGAAAGCCCGATTCTAAAGACGTTTTCAAACACAGCATAAAGAATATAACATTCAAAATCACTAATACTCCCAGCATACTAATGAATCCGCTTATTACTTTCCCACATATATATTGGATTGCCGTAACAGGCTTTGTATGTAATAATTCATAGGTACTTTTTCGTGTATCCTGAATAAATAAAAATGATAGCAAGACTGTTGCAAAAAAGGCCATATGCAATCCTGCAAAATCCGTAAATTTTTTGGCAAAGTACCAGGAAAAAGAATGTTCGGATAATTTCCGCTCGATATAATGATTGATTTCTTCTGCTGTCCCCTTATGAATTTCAAGGTCCTCATAAGCATATATTGCATTATAATAGCCATATTGGGATTCCAAAAACTCAGAAGCAGTCTTTACATCCATATTCTGAATTTCTTTCATTACATGATCTGCTTCCTGCCTGCTAAATCCAAAACCATTTTTGGAGGTGTCCATTAACGTCTCTTTGATCGTATCTTCCCACTCCCTTCTTCTTTCTTTATCATCAGATGTGGGAATGTACCCATCCATGACATCAGCATCTTCCAATGCTACGTCATTTTGTGTGATCTGTTCATTCTGTTTGATATAATGAATTTGCAAATACGATGACAGACATTGATACATACTGGCAACTATAATAATCAAGCCAATCCACAAAACAGGGTTCTTTAAATAATCAAGTATACTTCTTTTTATGATTGTTTTCATTGTATCTCTTCCTTTCTTTATTTCTTTAACAACATCATACAAATCAATTCTCAATAAATTCACAACAAAAAAGACTAAAACCACTTTATTTGTGATTTCAGCCTTATAAAGTATTTTTATTCAGCTTTGAAAAGAGCTTCTACATGAGCACCGCCTTGTCTGGCATTATATATTTTCAAATTTCCTCCATGCTTTTCACAGAAAATACGAGAAATATACATACCAAGGCCAAAATGCTTTAAATCATCTTGTGGATTCTTATGATAAAATGGTTCTGTTACTTTTTCCTCAGTATCCACAAATCCTATTCCATCATCTTCAACAGAAATTATAAGAAAACCATCCTTTTTCTTTATCTGCAAAGCAATACTTTTTTGTGCATATCGAACCGCATTTTCCAGTAAGTTGTCTGTCACTTCCATGACAAGTTCCTCATCCACTTTCACAATGTTTTGTTCCTGCACTCTTTCTACCTTACATAATTTACTTTCCTTCTTGGACAGCATGGCAGCTTCTGCCTCAATCTTTTTTGCCAGTTCCGATAATTCTATCTCTGAGCATTGCAGTTCCCTCTGTTCTAAATGGGACATTTTTCTCATGTTTTCCGTGAAATGCTCTATACGGTCAATCTGATACATGCCTGTTTGTAAGATATCAATAACATCCTCTGTTTTTATACTCTCAGCAGAAACAAACTCTAAGAGCATTTCCTGATACCCACGCAATATGGAAAGTGGAGAACGTATATCATGTGCAATTGCATTCCGCAAAGCCTTCTCGTCATCAATCATTCGCCACATCTTTCTGTTGTTATCTGCTAAAGCACTTCGCATCATTTCAAATTCTTTACACAACGTTCCCATCTCATCTTTATTTTCATAGGACACATGAAAATCCAGTTCATTATCTGCAATCATTTGTGAGGCATCTTTTAATTCCTGTAGAGGCGTCTTTAACTTATTTTTATAAAAAAAGAATACCGCAGCAACACTCCCAACAATCGAAAAAATCAGTACCGAATATGTTTCCATAAAGTCACACATTTCCGAAAGATGATGGTCCAAACGATTCATCTGCGATTGATTAGGTCTTGATATCTCAATCTCGTATTTCTTTCCATATTGCTGAAACACGTCCGTATAATCTGCATAATCAATATATTTTTCCCATATTTTATTCTGCATATTTCTTGCAAAATGAACTGTAAATCCAGATAACAGAAATGCTGCCGTTAAGCTGATCACAAAATAAAGCAGAATTGTTTTTTTCAGTGACAAGTTTCTTATTTTTTCCATCGGTATCCAATCCCCCATACAGTTTCTATGTATTCTTTTTCTGAATAATCCGCTATTTTTTTCCTTATACGCCGTACTAATTCCGTTATCGTTCTACTGTCCCCTTCCGCATCATATCCACAGACTTGTGCATATATACGTTCTTTATCAAACACCTGCCCTGGATGCATGGATAAGAATTCAATAATCTGATATTCAATTTTTGTGAACTCCATCCTGTGTCCAGCTATAGCTACTATTTTTTCAGAATAATCAATCAGCATTTCATCCATGAAGCGGTATTCTGTTTTTTGTTGATGCCTTTCTTCTCTCTTTATGTTTGTGACAATCCTTGCTTCCAACTCCCGAAGACTAAATGGTTTCGTAATATAATCATCCCCACCCGAAAGCAACCCATTAATTTTATCATCTTCGTCAACTCTTGCTGTCAGAAATAAAATTGGACATAACACTTTACTGCGTATCAGACGACATACTTCAATCCCATCCATACGTGGCATGTTGATATCCAACAAAATAATATCCGGTTTCATTTTTATTTTATTTAATGCTTCCATTCCGTCTGTAGCCGTAATGGTTTCATATTGTTTCATATTAAAATAACTACAAAGCATTTTCACCAATTCTTTATCATCATCGACAACTAAAATCTTGTATTTCATCCAAACCACCTCCAGTATCCATATTATACGATAAAAAACAATGAAATCACAACAAGAGTACATGAAGAACGTAAGCACAATATATCTTTTTTCTCAATTCCTGCTCAATTTCCCCTCAATGCCTTTTTCCTCCGATTTTCGTATGCTTTTCCCACAGCAAAGCAGTACCACACCGGTACGACCTGCTGAATCAATCAATACGAAAACGGAGGTATTTTTTATGCGAGAACTCAGAAACACAAAAATCATTGCTGTAGATCATGGCTACGGCAATATGAAAACAGCAAACACCGTCACCCCAACCGGCATCAAAGCCTATGAAACTGAACCAATCTTCACCGGGAATATTCTGGAATACAACGGCATTTACTACCGGATCGGCGAAGGACACAAAGAATTTATTCCGGATAAAGCTATGGACGAAGAATATTATCTTCTGACACTAATGGCTATTGCAAGGGAACTGAATGTCTTTTCCATCCGTGAAGCAGATGTTCAT
>JAGAJL010000043.1 GCA_017626095.1 Lachnospiraceae bacterium | reverse complement strand
GCCCGTGTATGAAGTTTGTTATGGGTGGTACTTTAACAATACTATCTTGGGACAATCCTGTCACTGCCTATTTTTGAAGGAATAGAAAAAACTGCGCCATAGCCTTGGCAGGCCATCGCGCAGCGATTTTGTTCAATTTCAGTTTTTCGGTCTGCTCCATTATTTTTACTTGTTGTTATATGACAAGAGACCTCTGCATAACTTGGCCATATCTTCAGAACTCTCTATACATCCTCCTTTTATCCATTTTAGTATTACTCCAAATAGACAATAAGCTGTAAAGAAGGTGGTATATAAATTGTCTGTTTCTGATAAAATACTCATTTTATTATTAGTGAGGCAGAGCCAGATTCATTACTAAGGCATGTTTATAATTTGAATCCAAATCCTGCATTACTGCGTCTTCTTCACCAGACTAACAGCGTTGCCATGCATTTCCATCCTTCATAAAATACATAACGCCTTTTTTATTACAATATACTACCATCTCAACCGTATATTTTGAATGTGAATCCGTATCATTTTTTCCAAATCCAATATAAGCATATTGGAAATCATCAGATGATAAATCCGAAAGTTTTAATACGTCATTATTGAAATCACCATCTTGAGGGAAATTAATTTTTTTATCTTTTCCATAATACTCAGATGCCATTGTCTGTGCTGATGTATAAAGTGTCCTGGCATTCAGAATGTCCTGATTATCTTTCGCCCGATCAATATAGCCCAATAGAGCCGGAACCAGTATTGCCGCCAAAATTGCCAGAATAACTAAAACAACTATTAGTTCCACCAATGTAAATCCTTGATTTTTCTTTCGCATTTTCTTATCTTCCTTATTTTTCCCGGTTTACCCTTACCATCAGCAATCTCTATTGTCATTTCGATGGAAAGAAAAAAGCTTAGTTCGAGTACTGCCTTGATTAATTTTAGTGTATCTTTTTGTGGGAAAAGTCCCTTCTGCCTGTAAGCATTGCGATAAATGTAATACCATATTTGTACTGTGTCAATGCCAATTTTATTAACAAAGAGAAATAGCCGGTTTTGTTTCGTAATGGTTCCCAAACTGGCTTGTTTTTGCATGAATTACATTTTTTTAGATACAGCCCAAGGTTCTCTTTTGTAGAATGAAATTGAGAGGATGGTGGCAACGGTCCAACTAATAGGCCAAGCACACCAGATACCGGTTGCGCCAAGAATGGTATGTGAAAATACATATGCCAACGCAACACGTAAAATTAAATCCGTAAATGTGGCAATCATAAAGTATTTCATCATTCCGGCACCTCTAAGTATTCCATCAGCCACAAGCTTTGCAGATACTACAAAATAGAAAGGCGATAGAATTCTAAGGAACATAATACCGGTATGCATAGCTTGTTCTGTAGGGGTATCTAAGAATATTCTCAGGCATATTTCACCGCCAAAGAAGTAGAGGGCAAATAGTGGAAGACTAAGCATCCAGACCATTTTAATTCCTGACTTAAAACCATCTTTAATTCGTGATAGTTTTGCTGCACCAAGATTTTGAGAGGTGTAATTTGAGATACCGTTGCCAAGTGTGGTAAATGATGTTATCACTAGGTTATTAAGCTTGACTGCGACAGAGTATCCTGCCATGACAGGTGCACCAAAACTATTTATGATTCCCTGAATGACAATATTGCCTAATGATATAAAGCTTTGCTGAAGTGTACTTGGAACTGCTATTACAATGATCTGTTTAAGCAATTCTAGGTCAAAAATAGATGTCTTTCCTTTTTCACCAATGTAATAAAGTCTTTTGAACACTACAATCATTGCAAGTATACAGCTTATACCCTGACACAGGAAGGTTGCCCATGCTACACCTGCAACTCCCATGTGAAAGGCTTTTACAAACAGAATATCTACGGCAATATTTGATGTGGATGAGACTGCAAGAAAATAAAATGGAGTCTTGGAATCTCCCAGAGCTGAGAAAATTCCGGTGGCAATATTGTAGAAGAATACAAATGGCAATCCCCAGACATAGATATCCAGATATAGCTTGGAATCTGCGAATACTTCTTGTGGAGTGTGTATTAAGGTGAGTAATGGGCCAGAGCCGAAGATGCCGATTAACATCAACATGAGACATACAGCCGCACTGAAAATGCAGGTTGTATATACAGCTGATTTCATTCGTTTATAATCTTTTGCTCCATATAGTCTGGAAACAACTACAGAGCACCCCATGTTACAGCCAAAGGCAAATGCAATGAAAATAAGTGTTATTTCATAACTGTTGCCAACAGCAGCAAGCGCATTTTCACCAATGTATTTGCCGGCGATAAGACTGTCTGCAATATTGTAAAGCTGTTGGAAAATGATACTTCCAAATAATGGGATACAGAACTTCCATAGAACAGTCCCGGGATTTCCAATAGTTAAATCCTTATTCATATAGTAACTTCTCGCTTTATATTGTATTTGTAATCCTTTGGTATTATAATTCACAATAAGATATGTGTAAAATATTAATAATGCCATTTAGATATATGAAAAACATATATTAGAGAGACGAGATGAATATTAGTTACGATTACTACAGAGTGTTTTATTATGTTTCAAAATATAAAAGCTTTACAGCTGCGGCAAGAGTGTTGTTTAATAATCAGCCGAATATAACAAGAATGATGAAGAAGCTTGAAGAAGAATTAGGATGTTCTTTGTTCATCAGACAAAGACATGGAGTAGCTCTTACTCCGGAAGGAGAAAAACTTTACTCTCATGTATCGGTTGCATTTGAGCACATTTTAACTGGCGAGCAGGAAATTGCAAGAGATAAAGGTCTTGCGTCAGGAGGTGTGACAATAGCAGCAAGTGAGATAGCTCTTCACTGTGTATTATTACCGGTATTGAAAAAGTATCGTAAGTTATATCCGGGAATAAGAATTAAGATTTCTAATAATTCCACACCACAGGCTTTGATGACATTAAAGGAAGGGTTGGCGGATTTTGCTATCGTGACAGAGCCTTTTGATTTGCCGGCTAATATAAGTGCTGAGAGAATTCGTTCCATTCGAGAGGTTGCTGTATGCAGCAAAGAATATGGGATAGAAGAAGGAGGGGCATTGACTAATAATCAGATAGACGAATATCCGGTAATAGGACTTGAAGAACATACAAGTTCATTTACATTTTATACAGAATATTTTCATTCTATCGGCGCTACATATAAAGCAGATGTGGTGGCTGCTACAGCAGATCAAATACTCCCAATGGTCAGATGTGACTTGGGAATAGGATTTGTTCCTGTTGAATTTTTAAGAAAAGAAGATATGGACAATTTAGTCGTTCTTACGATGGAACGGGAAGTGCCAAAGCGAAATATATGCATATTAAAAAGAAAGGACACTACTTTAAGCATTGCGGCATATGAACTTGAAAAAATGCTACAACAGGTAAAAACATATGATTGAATTAGAACAAAATATTTTAGTGGAATAAAGTGAGTTCATAAAAATGTTATCATAGCCACTACCTCTGGTTTGTTTACCACAGGTTAAAAAAATTAAACAATATTTAACAACAGCTCAATTGTCCGACACCAATATTCCTGTTATGATTTAGGTACAAAAGCTTTTGAAATATAATCTGGAGGTTTAAAGGTTCATGAAAATTGCACAAGTAATTAGAAAATATAGAAAAGAAGCAGGATTGACACAGGAGGAAATGGCAAAGAGATTCGGGGTGACAACCCCCGCGGTAAATAAGTGGGAAAACGGGAACTCATATCCGGACATTGAATTACTGGCACCAATTGCAAGGTTATTGCACATTTCTCTTGATACATTGCTATCATTCAAGGAAGATCTTACATCCTCTGAAATCGATGAGATTATCCAAAAGATGGATAGCATGTTTAATGAGGTGGAATTTGAAAAAGTATTTGAGTGGGCAACGGAAAAGATAAAAGAATACCCAAACTGCAATATGCTTATATGGCAGATGGCAGTTATACTGGATGCCAGAAGATTAGCAGAAGCTAACCTTGATTCTGAAAAGTACGATGCACAAATTAATACATGGTATGAGATTGCATTGCGTGATGAGAGTGAAGAAATAAAGCGCCATGCGGCAGATTCTTTATTTGGTTTTTATTTAAGAAAGAAGGATTTTGCGAAAGCAGAGGAATATCTGCAGTATTTCTCAGAGAATGATCCTATGAAAAAAACAAATCAGTCAAGATTATATAAGGAGCAGGGAGATATAGAGAATGCTTTTAAAACCTCTGAAAATCTCTTGTTTACGGAGTATCAGACATTGAATTTTACCTTTGGCTATATGATGGTTATGGCAATTGAAGAGGGAGATATTCAGACAGCTCGTTATCTTGCAGAAAAAGTCGGTGCGCTTGCCGGTATTTTTGAAATGGGAAAATATCACGAATTTGCAGCAATGCTTGATGTTGTTTGTGCAGAAAAAAATGTGGAAGAAACATATCGTATCGTTGAGCAACTGTTAAATAGCGTAGACACACTTCATGATTTTCAAACATCAAAATTATTTCAGCATATGACATTCCGTAAGCCGGAGAGTTTGGTTTTGGAGAGTATAAAAGAAAAATTATGGGATGGTTTTCGCGACGAAGAAGCTTATGAATATATGAAAGGGAATGAAGCATGGGAGAAGCTACTTCATTCCAAAGATAAAGATATTTCATAAAATCAGATAGATAAGAAATCATTAGATATTTTGCAGAAAATAGCATTGCAAAAAATCATTTTTTTATAAAAATTATCCTTTGAAACAAAAAGAAAATATTTGTTATAATTATTTGAAACTAAAGATATTGGGATCAAAAAGCATTTTGACCCCTTGATATTTGTGGAATACAATAAAGAATAACGGAAAGTGTGTAGCCTGTATGGCGTAAGTCCAACTTGCGCCCCGGCACACACTTTTTTGTTTTGGGAATATGCCTTCACAATTGTATTTGGCGACTGTTAATCAGCTATAAAGCAAACAAATGCCCTTTAAATCAGTGATAAAACAAGTAGAACGGTTTCGCAGGGGTAATGCAATCGGGGTTATATAAAAATTAGAAATGGAGTATTTTAGAAATGAAAGAATTGGATTTGGGAACCGGAAAAATAGGAAGTCTTGTAAAAAAATTTTCGGTTCCTTGTGTCATTAGCATGGTTGTTGCTGCACTTTATAATATTGTAGACCAGATATTTATCGGATGGAGTGCAGCCGGAGCTTACGGAAACGCGGCTACCAATATTGTGTATCCGTTTACCGTATTTGCACTTGGTCTGGCACTTTTAGTAGGAGATGGTGCCGCAGCCGGATTTAGTATTGCTTTGGGAAAAGGCGATAAGAAATAGGCTGATAGAAATGTGGGCAATGGATTTATCACATTAATAATCGTTTCCGTTGTGTTATGTGCGATTGTATTTTTGTTCCGGGTAAAGATTTTTAGTCTTTTCGGAGGTAATCCGGAAGAGGTAGAATGTTATACTTATGCTACCGATTATTACAAAATAATATCTGCCGGAATTCCTTTTTATATGATCGGGCAGGGACTGAATGGTTCTATCAGAGCTGATGGTTCACCGAAATATGCGATGGCATCAACACTGGCAGGAGCAATTACAAATCTGATTTTGGATCCCATCTTTATTTTTGGTTTTGATATGGGAGTAAAAGGTGCCGCAATTGCAACGGTCTTAGGACAGATACTTACACTTGCAATGAGTATTTATTATCTGACAAAATCAAAGAACTTTGTAATCAATAAAGACGCACTTAGAATTGAAGGACGTACATTAGGAAGAATTGTTTCTGTGGGAATGGCTTCTTTGATTGTGCAGCTTTCTATTGTTGTAATCATTGCTGTGAATAATAATCTGCTGACAAAATACGGATATGAGACCATGGCAAGTACCGGAAATGCCTATGGCGCGGTAATTCCTTTGGCGGTTGTAGGTATTGTCATGAAGGTTTTTGGAATTGTAATATCAATTGTTATCGGTATCAGTCTTGGAGGACAACCGATTATCGGATTTAATATGGGTGCCGGAAATATAAACAGGGTAAAAGAAACGATTCAGATGATTACAAAGCTTGTGCTTTTGGTTGGTACAATCGCCTTTCTAATTTTTGAGTTGGCACCCGGAGTTGTAATTTCTTTGTTTGGAAGTCATAATACGGAAGAATATATGGAATATGCCAGATTGTGTATCAGAATTTTCCTTGGAGGAATTATTCTGACGTGTTATATTAAATCTGCGGCAATTATTTTACAGTCTATGGGAAATAGTGTAAAATCAACTATATTGGCATTGCTTAGGGATGTAATTGTATTTGTACCGGCATCCATTCTAATTGCAATGATTTCTAAAAGTATTGTTACCATGCTTTGGGCAGCCGTTATCTCGGATCTTGTTGCAGCTGTTGTCGGATTTATTTTTGTTTCAACAGAAATTCATAAACTGGAAAAGATTCTGTCAACAAAAATGGTAACGGATTGATTTTGTACTTCCAAGGTAGTTCAGATATTCCGTAAGAAGTAAAAGGAAGCAAAAAAATATAAAAGGAGACAATAACATAAATGAAAGCAGCTTTATATCAGGGGATTCATAATATCGAAATAGCAGATTTGCCGGATTATGAATGTGAAGATAATGCTATTATTTTAAAAAATATTTATTCCAGCATATGTGGGACAGATGTTGCAGTATATCAGCATGGAACCGGTCTGGGGCATCGGATTACGGTCGGTGGAGAATTCGGACATGAAACGGTATGCAGAGTTTCGGCAGTCGGCAGGAATGTAACGGATGTGAAAGTCGGAGAAAGGGTTTATCCTTATCCGCTTTTCGTAACCGGAGATAAGAAAAGAGCAGGAACAATTGGTGGTTTTTCCGAATATATTTACTGTCCGAATCCGGCATGGGGAAATTCCATATATCATGTGGATGAGAGTATTTCCGATAAGGCAGCGGCATTGATAGAGCCGTTTACCGTTGGCTGCAGGGCGGCAAGAAGAGCTCTGCCGGGCAAAGGACAGAAAGGAATTGTATTTGGCGCCGGAACGATTGGT
The DNA here is from genome assembly GCA_017626095.1 of Lachnospiraceae bacterium. Taxonomy (GTDB): domain Bacteria; phylum Bacillota; class Clostridia; order Lachnospirales; family Lachnospiraceae; genus UBA2882. The sequence goes on along the minus strand of JAGAJL010000043.1, from coordinate 25,300 downwards.
ATATCTGCAGCAATTGCGTTAAAATATTTTGGATGTGAACAGGTTGTTATCTGTGATTTTTCTGATTTCAGACTAGCTATCTGCAAAGAACTCGGATTTGATACATACAACAATGAATCAGATCCGGAATTGTCCGGACTGACGGAAATACTCGGAAAGAGTATGGGTGTGAACGGGCATGCGGTTGATTGTGATATCTGGATTGATGCAGCCGGCGCTGATGCTGTTCTGACCGCATATGAAAAATATGGAAAATATAACGGTAAAATGGTGCTGGTTGCGGTAGGAAAAAATAAACGGGAAGTAGATATTCTTGGACTGACTTTTGGTCAGAAGTCTATAACCGGCAGTGGCGGATATACGCCGGAGGATGTTGAAGATGTATTGAATATTATGAAATCAGGAAAATGGGACATCGAGAAACTGATTACTCATGAATATCCATTGGATGATTTGGCGACAGCTATTGAAAAAGCATCCGATGTCGAAAATGCATTGAATGTAATTATAAATTTCTGACTACAGAGGGATAGGAGGACAAAGTTCTCGCTATCCCTTTGCACTTTTGTTCACATTTTTCCACCACTTTTATTCGCACTAATTTTCACACTTTTTTTTTGACATGGACTGTTTTCACACTATCCATTTCCACACCGTTCTTTATCACACTGTCTTTTTTACGTTATTTTCTTCCACATGCATACCCCGAACTGTCTCCGCTACTCTTGTGTTTTCTCAGTAATACATGTTAAAATAATAAAGTTGCATGCAATGGAATATGCAACGGATGACATATCCGGAAGTGGCAGTTCGGAGGTATTTTAGTGGGGAACACATTACTCGAAAAACAAATCGAAACATATAAGAACAAGATTCAAATTATGGAGCATGCGCTTTCTGCGAGCGCAGGCGCATATTACAATATCAATATCACGAAGAATATTGTTCCCGGAACGATGTATCAGGTAATTGACGAAGTGGAATATTTGGGAAAACCAATGGTAGCTGAACAACATGTGGTCATGTATTCCGACATGGTAAATGGTGATCTTCTGGCAATTACTTATGTGCTTGATCTGACCAAAATAGAAGAACTCCATATAAAGGAAATGGAACATCGGAAAATTCTGGAAGATGATATCAAGTAAATCGAGGGTCTGGCCGGGCAGTATTCAGCTCTGTATCTCATTAATTTTGATACAAATGAGTGCACAAAATACAGTCTTAGTAAAGAACTTTCAAATAGAAATATGGATGTGCATGATTTGAATAGTTATCTTAACATGTATAAAGATTTGATACTGACATATACACATCCGGATTATCGGGATGAATTAGCTAAATTTGCTGATGAAGATTATATAAAAGAGGTGCTTCGTAATAAGAAAGACATGCCTGCCGTTTTCTGCATATGGGAAAAAATGGGGAGTATCTGTGGCTGGAGCTTACCCTGATTAAGTTTACTAAGGTGGAGGAAGAAGCATCGTATATTGCCTTTGCTTTTTTAAATGTGGACGAGGAAGAGCGTGAAAAAGAAAATCAAAGAAAAATGCTGGTGGATGCTCTTGCGGCAGCAGAGCATGCCAATAAAGCCAAGACTACATTTTTAAACAACATGTCTCATGACATCCGTACGCCGATGAACGCTATCATCGGTTATACCGCTCTTGCAGCTTCTCATCTTGATGATGTGGATTTGATAAGAGACTACCTCAGTAAGATTTCTGTCTCAAGCAGTCATCTTTTAAGCCTGATTAATGACGTTCTGGATATGAGCCGTATCGAGAGCGGAAGGGTAAAAATCGAAGAAAAAGAGGTGCATCTGCCGGATGTCCTTCATGATCTGCGAACCATCATTCAGTCCAATATTGCTTCCAAGCAACAGGATTTGTTTATTGATACCCAGGATATTGTTCATGAAGATATCGTTACTGATAAACTCCGGCTGAATCAGGTCCTTTTAAATATTGTCAGCAATGCCATTAAGTTTACACCGGTCGGCGGCATTATCAGCGTCAGAATTTCCGAAAAGCCCTGTGCGCTTAGTGGATATACTACATTTGAATTTCGGATTAAAGATAACGGAATTTGAATGTCTGAAGATTTTCAGAAACATATTTTTGAATCTTTTTCAAGAGAACGGTCTACTACGGTAAGCGGTATTCAGGGAACCGGACTTGGTATGGCGATTACAAAAAACATTGTTGATATGATGGGTGGTACGATTACCGTAAAGAGTGAAGAAGGAAAAGGAACCGAGTTTACCATTGTATTTGACTGCAAATTATCGGATCACGTTGTCAAATATGAACCGATTCCGGAATTGCAGGGAGCCCGTGCTCTGGTTGCCGATGACGATACCAATACCTGTATGAGCGTGAGCAAGATGTTAAAGCAAATCGGAATAAGAGCAGACTGGACGGTTTCCAGAAAAGAAGCCATTGTCAGAGCAAAAGAGGCTTATGACGAAGGGGATGATTTTAAGGCATATATCATCGACTGGCTCATGTCGGATATGAATGGTATTGAGACGGTTCGCCGAATCCGCAAGGTAATCGGGGATAGCACCCCAATCATTATTCTGACTGCATATGACTGGTCAGATATAGAAGTTGAAGCAAGAGAAGCCGGTGTGACGGCATTCGTAGCTAAACCACTGTTTATGTCAGAATTACGGGAAGTTCTTACAAGACCTGTGCGTACTGTGGTTTCGGGAAACCGGTTAGAAGAGAATATGGATTTTACAGGAAAGAGAATTCTTCTTGTAGAAGATAATGAACTCAATCAGGAGATTGCGGCAGAAATCCTAAAGGCAGCAGGATTTATTGTTGACGTTGCGGAAGATGGAATTGTTGCAGTTGATAAGATGGCTGAAGCAGCTTCGGATTTCTACGATCTTATTTTGATGGATATTCAGATGCCAAAGATGAACGGGTTTATGGCTACAAGGGAAATTCGGACGCTTAGTGACAATCGAAAAGCAAATATTCCGATTATTGCGATGACGGCAAATGCATTTGAAGAAGATAAAAAGAGCGCATATGAGAGCGGTATGAACGGTTTCATTTCAAAACCGATTAATATTCAGGAACTGTTGCGTACTTTGGCAAAAATATTGAAATGATTGATTTTTATATTGGCACTCGCAGCTGTATTCGGGGTGTTAATAAGAATTATTTGCACCATATAAAAAATAAAAAAGGTAATTTAAGGAGGATGAACATGAGCAAAGAAATACCTTACAAAATCTATTTAGAAGAGCATGAGATGCCTAAACAATGGTACAATGTGCGGGCTGACATGAAAAACAAACCGGCTCCGCTTTTAAATCCGGGCACAAAACAGCCGATGACATTAGAAGAACTGGAACATGTTTTTTGTACCGAATTAGCGAAACAAGAGCTGGATGATACGACACCTTATATCGATATTCCGGAAGAAATTCTGAATTTTTACAAAATGTATCGCCCTTCTCCGTTAGTCAGAGCTTACTGTCTGGAGAAAAAACTGGGAACTCCCGCCAAAATTTATTATAAATTTGAAGGAAACAATACCAGCGGAAGTCACAAATTGAATTCTGCTATTGCTCAGGCTTATTATGCAAAAAAACAGGGCTTAAAAGGTGTCACAACAGAGACCGGAGCCGGTCAGTGGGGAACAGCACTTTCCATGGCATGTTCTTATTTTGACCTGGATTGTAAGGTGTATATGGTAAAATGTTCTTATGAACAGAAACCATTCCGTCGTGAAGTTATGCGTACATACGGTGCCAGTGTTACGCCTTCGCCTTCCATGGAAACGGAAGTCGGCAAGAAGATTCTTTTAGAGCATCCCGGTACAACAGGTAGTCTTGGATGCGCCATCTCCGAAGCGGTGGAAGCAGCAACTACGACAGAAGGATATCGTTATGTATTGGGAAGCGTACTGTCACAGGTACTCTTACATCAGACAGTCATCGGTTTAGAGACTAAGATCGCAATGGATAAATATGACATTAAGCCGGATATTATCATCGGATGTGCCGGCGGCGGTTCCAATCTCGGTGGCTTGATTTCACCGTTTGTAGGTGAAAAACTCCGGGGAGAAAATGATTATCAGATTATTGCAGTTGAACCGGCATCCTGCCCGAGTCTTACCAGAGGAAAATATGCATATGATTTCTGCGATACCGGAAAAGTGTGTCCTCTGGCAAAAATGTATACACTCGGAAGTGGTTTCATTCCTTCTGCAAATCATGCGGGCGGTCTTCGTTACCATGGTATGAGCTCCGTGCTTTCGCAGTTGTATGATGACGGATATATGGAGGCGCGTTCTGTAGGGCAGACCGCTGTATTTGCCGCTGCCGAGCAGTTTGCAAGAGTGGAAGGAATCCTTCCTGCACCGGAAAGCAGTCATGCCATCAAAGTTGCGATTGATGAAGCATTGAAGTGCAAAGAGACCGGCGAGGAAAAAACCATTCTGTTCGGACTTACCGGAACCGGCTATTTTGATATGTATGCGTATGAAAATTTCCATAACGGTACCATGTCCGATTACATCCCGACAGATGAGGATTTAAAGCCCGGTTTTGATTCACTTCCAAAAATGGATTAAATTATGTAAATTTGAGCATTTTTCGAAAATGTAATTTTTATGAAAACTTTCTGAAAAGTAGCAGATTTTTGTTGATTTTGTAAGCCTGTTAGTATAATATTGAATAGGAAAAATAAAACCAGATATATGCCGAAAGGCAATAAATATGAAAGAAATGAGGTAAAAAGAAAGATGGCAATCGATTTAACAAAGTATGGCATCACCGGAACAACAGAAGTTGTTTACAACCCTTCTTACGAAGTATTATTCGAAGAAGAGACCAAAGAAGGCCTTGAAGGTTATGAAGTTGGTCAGAACACAGAACTTGACACCGTTAATGTTATGACCGGTGTGTTCACAGGACGTTCACCTAAAGATAAATATATCGTTATGGATGAAAACTCAAAAGACACTGTATGGTGGACATCTGATGAGTACAAGAACGATAACCATCCTATGTCAGAAGAAACATGGGCAACAGTTAAAGATTTAGCTAAAAAAGAACTTTCCAACAAGAGATTATTTGTTGTTGATGCATTCTGCGGTGCTAACGCTGATACAAGAATGGCAGTTCGTTTCATCGTTGAGGTTGCTTGGCAGGCTCACTTCGTAAAGAACATGTTCATTGTTCCTACAGAAGAAGAATTAAAGACATTCGAACCTGACTTCGTAGTTTACAATGCTTCTAAAGCAAAAGTTGAAAATTACAAAGAATTAGGTCTTAACTCAGAAACTTGTGTAGCATTCAATATTTCAAGCCGTGAGCAGGTTATCATCAACACATGGTACGGCGGAGAAATGAAAAAAGGTATGTTCTCTATGATGAACTACTACTTACCTTTAAAAGGTATCGCTTCTATGCACTGCTCAGCTAACTGCGATATGGAAGGTAAACATACAGCAATCTTCTTTGGTCTTTCAGGAACAGGTAAGACAACCTTATCTACAGATCCTAAGAGATTATTAATCGGTGATGATGAGCACGGTTGGGATGACAACGGTGTATTCAACTTCGAAGGTGGTTGCTACGCAAAAGTTATCGGTCTTGATAAAGAATCAGAACCCGATATCTACAACGCTATCAAGAGAAATGCTTTATTAGAAAACGTTACTGTTGCAGCTGATGGCAAAATCGACTTCGATGATAAGAGCGTTACAGAAAACACACGTGTTTCTTATCCGATCAGCCACATTGAAAAAATCGCTTCAACCGTAAACGGAGTATCTGCAGGTCCTGCAGCTGATAACGTAATCTTCTTATCAGCAGATGCATTTGGTGTATTACCTCCTGTATCAATCTTAACTCCTGAACAGACACAGTACTACTTCTTATCAGGTTTCACAGCTAAATTAGCTGGTACAGAACGTGGTATTACAGAGCCTACACCTACATTCTCAGCATGTTTCGGACAGGCATTCTTAGAGTTACATCCTACAAAATACGGTGAAGAACTTGTTAAGAAAATGAATGCTAACGGAGCAAAAGCATACCTTGTAAATACAGGATGGAATGGTACAGGCAAACGTATCACAATCAAAGATACACGTGGTATCATCGATGCTATCTTAAACGGTGACATCAAGACAGCTCCTACAAAGACTATCCCGATGTTCAACTTCGAAGTTCCTACAGAACTTCCCGGTGTTGATCCTGCAATCTTAGATCCTCGTGACACATACGCTGATCCTTCTGAATGGGAAACAAAAGCAAAAGATCTTGCTGAAAGATTCCAGAAGAACTTCGTTAAATATACAACTAACGAAGCTGGTAAAGCATTAGTTGCAGCTGGTCCTCAGTTATAATTTGTGATTTTGTCACAATAAATAAAAAGTAATTTTCGCCCCGAAGAGATTTCTCTTCGGGGCGTTTTTTTGATGTTTTATATATATTCGAAATAAAAGATGAGAATAGCTGAAAGAAAGCGGCTGAAAAGAAAATAGAGTGGAGTAATTAAATATACTTATCTAAAGAGGTCTTAGTTGCTTTGATAATATCATTCAAAATATACATTTCCTGAGCCGAACAAGAATCAAAGCATTCTAATATTTCCTGTTTTACGGCGGCTTTGTTGTTTAATGTTTCATACAGCAGTTCATCTGTCTGAACGGATAATGCTTCGGCAATGTTCACAAATACAGGAAGACTAAGTTTGGTATTTCCGGTTTCTATATGACTTAGATGTGTGGTAGATATTCCGACTTTTTCTGCTAATTGTTCCTGAGATAAATTACAAGCTTTTCTATATTTGCGAATTCTTTGTCCTATCTTATAATAATCCATATTTTCACCTGCCTATAGAATATAACTTTACTTGAATTGTATAAGCAATAATGGTAATATTAAATAAACTATATAGGCTATTATATGCCTATATAGTTAAAGTATGTATATAATTGCATGAATAAAATAGTATATGATGATGTTTTGTTCAAAAGGTATTTTGACCACATGATCTTACGGATTGTTTCGTAGTTTGTATGTTATTTTTGCAACAAAAGATACCAGAAATGCAAACTGTGTTGATGCGAAGATGAAAACATTATATAAAAAAATAGGTTAAGTATAACAATAGGAAGAAACAAAGATGATTATCTATATATCAAATTGGCAAGATTTTGAAAATATAAATTTTTACTAAATGACAAAGTGAGAATGGAGCAAGAGACAAAGAAACTATTTTGCCTTTGAGCCGGTCATTATGAAAAGCAATCATGCGTATAAAAATGATACGCTTGCTACCATTTTAGTTGTAAAGCGTCATACATATATTCTTTTGGGAGTATGCCACATTTTTATAATACATTTGATGGCATGGCCTATGGGGCAATGGTGTCATTATGACTAATCGGAAAATGCCTATTTTATGATGGACATATATGAAAAAACAACAAGAAATGATTGAAGGGTTAAATTTTTAATTGGACTTATTCCGCATGAATTATGTAAAAAGAGTTACCGGAGTATGCTCAACCGATTGATTTTAGATTTCTTTGCTCTCAACATAGGTCAGAGGAATAAGTATAATTAGTTGTAAGATAGTTAAGTCAAGAAAGATCAGAAAAATTTGATTTTTCTTGATTTAACTATTTTTGATTGCTAAAATTTAGACAACTGAGATAGGGTTTGATATATCAATTCTATGTAAAAGGGAGATACACAATGAGTATATTTAAAAAGAAGGATAAAGTTTTACAGCAGGATTTAAACAAAGTGGAAGGACCTCCGGGCATGGTTTTTATAATCCATTTGCTGATGGAAGAAATGTGTGAGATGCCGGATAAAGAATTCATGTATGAAGTGATGAGGAAACATATGGGCGATGTGGATTGTTTTTGCTATGATGGGAAAGTGGCAGGTTTTGCACCTAAAAACTATACCGTGCATTTTGAAAAAGAAAATAAAGATATACCACCTCAACTTATGATTATGGACTGTATTCAAACGAAAAAGCCTATTATGGACGAGATTGCAGAAAGTCAGTTGTGGGATTGTCCAGACGGAGATGAAATACTAAATAATTGTTCTTATCAGGTCATTGCAACAGATGTTATGGCGGCCGGACTGGATTACAAAGACAGAGCCAGGATGCTGGTGGAATATACGGAGGCACTGGTGGAGATGTATCCTTCCTGTAAAGCGGTTGTTTTTGAGACATCGAAAAAAATGTTTACTAGAGATGCTATCTTAAATTGTACTGCTCCGAAAGAAGATCGGTTTATATATTATGCTGTTAATGTGAGGTTTTTTAATATACAGGGTGGCGATGATATGATGGTTGATACATTGGGAATGAGCACGCTGTTTTTGCCGGATTTACAATATCATTTTCATGGAATGGACCCAAATGCTGTTGTGAATCATGCATATAATGTACTTACCTATATTTTTAATGAGAATAACCCGATTAATTCCCATGATCATATTGATGGCATAAAAGATGGAAAAATGAGCCGGGAGGTGCAATGGACAGTACAGTATGAAAACGCACTGATACAACCGGTCAGAGAAGTAATAGATATCAATATGGGAGAATATGCATCCGGAAACAGATTCTGAGATGTTGACACTGCCAAAATCTATAAACTATAATATATTTACGGATTCCTCTGTAGCTCACAAGGAGGAATTTTATTGAATAAAAGAAGAAAAACATTACAGGAATTGACATTCAAAGATAACTTTATGTTTGCAGCGGTTATGCTGGATGAAGAAAACGCCAAAGGAGTCATTGAAAGAGCACTCGACATTCAGGTAGACCATGTAGAGATATCATATGAAAAGAGTATCGTTTATAATCCGGAATATAGGGGAATACGACTGGATGTATACTTAAAAGATGATAAAAACCGGCATTTTAATGTGGAGATGCAGGTCGCAAACACAGAGATATTAAAAAGATCCAGATACTATCACAGTCAGATAGATATGGAGTTATTGAGTACGGGAATTGATTATGAGCAATTGCCGGAAACGTATGTTATATTCATATGTGATTATGATCCAATCGGACTGGGAAAGTATAAGTATACCAGATGTCAGATGATTGAAGAAGACAGAGATTATCATTATGATGATGGGAGCTATACCATATTTTTAAGTACGGTTGGAACAAATGAAGACGAGATATCAAAAGATCTCGTGAATTTTCTGAAATATGTAGGTGCAGAGCTTGAGGAAAGTCAAAATGATTATTCCGATGAGTTCGTGAAGCGCTTGCAGAAATCTGTTGAAAAAATCAAGTTTGATCGGGAAATGGGGAGGCGTCATATGTTAATTGAAGAATTAATGAAAGAAGAATATAACGCCGGCAAGGCAGAAGGATTAGAACAAGGAAAGGCAGAATTATTAGTAAATGTAAAAGCTGTTCTTGTGGATTTGCTATGTGAAATTGCCCCTATTTCCGATAATCTAAAGGGTAGAATCTCATCAATAAATGAGCTTGAAGATGTCATGCAATTAACGATTAAAGCTGCAAAAGCAGATTCGTTAGATATGTTTGAAAAAGAGCTTGAGATGATGGGATACTAATCATGTCAAATCGACAATTATCCATAATTTGAAATTTCAAAACAGGGGAATCCGTAGTTCTATCTATTATTGCAAATTAATCTGCAAGAGGGTAAAATTATAAGTGCAGACGGTATCGATGTGAGAGGAATAATTTGTTTTTATGAAGCGGATCAATGAAGATATCAAAACAGGAAATTTCAAACAGATGTATCTTTTATGCGGAGAAGAAGATTATTTGAGAAATCAGTACCGCAACCGTTTAAAGGATTCCCTCTTAAATGGTGGAGATACCATGAACCTTTCGATCTATGAAGGGAAAGATATCAATCAGGCACAGATTATTGATAAGGCGGAAGAGGTTCCTTTTTTTGCTGACCGACGTATTATCATCATTGAAAACAGCGGATTGTTTAAGAATGCCGGCGCGGACCAGCTCGCAGATTATATGAAAGAGTGCTTTGAGACGACCTATTTTATTTTTAATGAAAAGGAAGTTGATAAGCGAAATAAATTATATAAGGCGGTAAAGGACCATGGATATGTGGGAGAATTTCAGGAACAGGATGAAACCACATTAAGCCGCTGGGTCGTTAGTCTGGTAAAAAAAGAAAATATGGAAATCGAACCCATGGCAGTTGCCACATTGTTATATAAAACCGGATCTGATATGGAAAACATTCATTCCGAGCTGGAAAAGTGCATCTGCTATTGTATGAAGAAGGGCAGAATTACTGTGCAGGATGTGGAAACGATTTGCACAGAACGTATTGCAAACCGGATTTTTGACATGATCAATTACCTGGCAACAGGCAGACAGGAAAAGGCTCTGCATTTATATTACGATCTTCTTTCCTTAAAAGAGCCACCGATGCGTATTTTGGCTTTGATTGCAAGGCAGTTCAATCTGTTATTGCAGACAAAGACTTTGCGTGAAAAAGGTTATGATAAGAGTACCATTGCGCAGAAAATGGGAGTTGCTCCTTTTGTTGCAGGTAAATGTATGGAGCAGGCAGCCCGTTTTAAAAAAGAAGTTTTGCGGGCAGCAGTCGATGACTGCGTCCGGGCAGATGAAGATATCAAGACCGGAAAGGTTTCAGATATTATGAGTGTGGAATTACTGATGATTAAATACTGTAATGCCGCCAGATAAAGAAAGGGGATAAACGCTTTATGAGTGCTTTGATATTTTATATTTTTTTGATCTTTATTGTTGTTACAATCAGTAAAGCAAATAAAGCAGGCAAAAAAAGTAATTATGATAAGCAGTATCAGGAACTTCAAAAACGATATGATCAGAAAAGAGCAAGTCAGGTTCAAACCTTATCTGCCCAGCCATCACAGAAGACGGTATCGCCAAGACAGGAAATAAAACAGTCAGGTCATGGAGTAAAGCAAGCGGGGCAGGCAGTAAAACAACCGGTACAGGAAACAAAATCAAAGGTTCAAAAAACATCCACTACCGATTATCTGCAAAAGAAAGCAAGAATGGACCAGATAGAGCATGCAAAAGAAAAACGGGAAGAGATGGAACGCGTTAACCAGAAATACGGTGGAAATGAAGTTGGTGGAAGATATCTGTTGGGAGACCCCATTCCACGTGGTATGAAAATCAAATACTGTCCATATTGCGGTGCGGAAAATCTGGTTCCGGATCATTATTATAGCGGGAAGGACTGTTATTTCTGCAGGACGGAATTGAAATAATATGGTACCAGGGTCAAAGAAAGTGGCCCGATTAGGGCGGATTTCGAATGTTTTAGGATTGCGAGAGCACAAAGTGCGTAGCAATCCTTGGTATTATGGAAAAAACTATTGATGATTTCAGTATCATAATATGAAAATAATAAGGATTAACCTTAATATAAAATAGAAAGAAGGAATAAACAATGAGTAAAATTGATGAAATCAGAGCAAAAATGGTAAAAGCCATGAAGGAAAAAGATAAAGAAAGAAAAGATTCTTTATCAATGCTATTAAGTGCATTAAAAAATAAGGCCATTGATAAAAGAGAAGACCTGACGGAAGATGAAGAAAATGAAGTAATCAAAAAAGAAATCCGCCAGACCAAAGAAACGATGGAATCCGCACCGGCTGACAGAACCGATATCAAAGACCAGTGTGCAAAGAGACTTGCCGTATATCAGGAATTTGTACCGGCTGACCTTACCGAAGATGCAATCAAAGAAATTATTCAGGGCGTATTAAATGATCTTGGAATTGAGAAAGCCACTCCGAAGGATAAAGGCAAAATCATGAAAGAGTTAATGCCCAAAGTAAAAGGAAAAGCCGAAGGTTCGGTTGTAAATAAATTAGTCGGAGAATTTATGGCATAAGTCCAAATTAACGTACATACCTCCTGTTAAACTAAAACCAGTTCAAAAGATTTTGAAAGATTTTAATTGGTTTTCGTTTAATGGGAGGTTTTTTTATGGAGAAATTACATTTGGTCATGTCAACAAAAAGTCGGAACCTGATGGGAAAGAATATTGGCTTTATAATAATTACCCTTTTACTTATGATGATTATCTTGACTTGTTTTTCCATGAATGTTTACAGTCAGTCTATGGAAAATAAAATTATGGCTGATAAGGAACAGACAGATTTGCTGGAAAAAGCTTATTTAAAAGAAATGAAACATATTTTAAGTCACTATGGATGTGAAAATGCCGGTGTTACCATGACAAAGGTATATGGAGAAGATATCAATTCATATGAAGTTGCCATTCATCATTCCAATCTTCGTTTTCTGGACGATACAGGTAAAGCACAACTTCTTATGCAGTTACAAAATCTGGTAAAGAATTTTCCATGCGCGGTCTTTGTTTTTCATTTTTCAGACTAGTCCATGACAAATGGTAATTCATGCCAATTGTTTTTGCAATTAAAGGAATGACAGTAAAGCGCTTTGCGATTATAATAGTAAATATAGATCCGATGAAAAGGAGCATGATTTATGAGAGATAATCCGAAGCCGTTTGAGGTATACAGACATTTTAAAGGAAATAATTATCAGATTTTAGCCATTGCAAAGGATTCCGAGGACGGACATTTGATTGTTGTTTATCAGGCATTGTATGGATCATATGAGGTTTATGCCAGAGATTTGACACAATTTATGAGCCCGGTCGACCACATAAAGTATCCCGATGTGACAGCACAATATCGCTTTACCCAGATAGAACCGACTTCTGAAACTGGAAATAACGTTGGATTTACTGTTGATGACAGTGCGCCATCAGATAGAGTGGGAGCTGAAAAAAACAACAGAGTAATGGCCAAAGCAGCAGGTGGAAATGATAGTGAAACAAATGCTGATACAGGAAGTGGAAATGATTGCGAAGCAGCAGAGAAACAAATTAAGGGAATAAGTGGAACAGCAATTGAACCGATAAGTGGAAGTAACATTGAAGAAGTAGGAGAAGCAATAGGCATAAAGAACAGCGAACCGGAAGTTTCATCTTATCAGATGGATCCCATGGTGGAAGCTTTTCTGGATGCTGACACATATGAAGAAAAAATAAATATTTTGGCGGGATTGAAAAATCGTATAACGGATGAAATGCTTCAGATTATGGCAGTGACCATGGATATCGAGTTGAATTCCGAAAATACGTATGAACGATATAGGGAATTGATGAATTGTCTTTCCCTAAAAGAAAAATTCGAAGTGGAAAGACGATTTTAAAAAGAAAACCGCCAAATAAGAGGAGGCGGTTTTATGGCATACAATTTAGATGACAAACTGGTAGTAGGAGTTAGCACCAGAGCATTGTTTGATTTGACAAAAGAAAGTCAGATTTATGAAACGCAGGGAGTGGATGCCTTCTGTAAATATCAGACAGAGCATGAGGATGAGATTTTAGCTCCGGGGCCCGGTTTTATGCTGATACGGGCGTTATTGAATTTAAATAAGCTGCCCGGGCAGGAAAATCGGGTAGAAGTCATTATTATGTCCAAAAACAGTGCGGATACTTCATTAAGAATTTTCCATTCCATTGAACATTATGGATTGCCGATTACCAGAGCGGTTTTGTCAAGCGGAATGCCGTTGGCACCTTATTTATCTGCATTCCATACAGATTTATTCCTGTCTCACAACGAGGATGATGTGCGCAGTGCACTTGCCGATGGCATTGCAGCCGGTATTATTGTGGATGATGGATTAAAGACTTATAGTACGGATGAAAAGATTGAGCAGATTCGAATCGCTTTTGATGGTGATGCCGTATTGTTTGGGGCAGATTCCGAAAAAATATTTCGGGAGAAAGGGCTGGAAGCCTTTTCTGAAAATGAAAGGGCAAATGCAAAGAATCCGCTGACAGCAGGTCCATTTGCCAGATTTTTGCAGATTTTATCTTCGATTCAGCAGGAGTTTCCGGCAGATCAGGCGCCTATTCGTACCGCGCTTGTCACATCCAGATGTGCTCCGGCGCATGAGCGGGTCATTCGTACGCTGAGAGCATGGAATGTCAGAATAGACGAAGCCTTTTTTCTGGGTGGTGTCAGCAAAAGTGAAGTCTTAAAGGCTTTTGGAGCCCACATTTTCTTTGATGATCAGGAAGTGCATACGCTTCCGGCGTCCGAAGTGGTTCCTGCGGCAAGAGTTCCTTTTGGTGATGACCCATAAAAATGTGATATTATAAGAAACCATAACCAATTGAATGGCAGAAGCAAAAGAAAAACAAAAAAGTAAAATAGAAACAATAGAAATGAAAACAATTGAACAGGATATTATTACACCATTATTAAAATGGTATGATCAAAATAAGAGAATATTGCCATGGCGGGGTAGCAGGGATCCCTACAAAATCTGGGTTTCGGAAATCATGCTTCAGCAGACGCGGGTAGAAGCTGTCAAGCCGTATTATGAACGATTTATGGCAGAATTACCGGATGTTCATAAGTTAGCAAGTGCTAAAGAAGAGCGTCTTTTAAAGTTGTGGGAAGGTCTTGGTTATTATAATCGTGTACGCAATATGCAAAAAGCAGCCATTCGGATTGAAGAACAATATCAAGGTAAGTTTCCAAAAACTTATGATGAAATTATCCAATTATCCGGAATAGGCAGTTATACGGCGGGGGCCATTGCGTCCATTGCGTTTCACGAACCGGTGCCGGCGGTGGACGGAAATGTTCTTCGTATTATTTCGAGACTGATTTTGTACGAAGAAGATATTCTGAGTCAGAAAGCTAAAAATGAAGTGCGGGATATGTTGCTTCCGTTTATGGATGTGCAGGGACGTAGTGGGGATATCAATCAGGCATTGATGGAGCTTGGTGCAACTATATGTGTACCAAATGGTGCCCCTCACTGCGAGGACTGTCCATGGGAGAAAATGTGTCAGGCTCATCAAAAAAAGGTATGGCAGGAGTATCCCAAAAAGGCGGCTAAAAAGTCTCGCCGGATTGAAAAAAAGACAGTTTTGATTGTTGGAGACGGAGAACATATTTTGCTACATAAAAGGCCGGCAAAAGGACTTCTGGCGGCTATGTATGAGCTTCCCAATTATGAAGGAGAATTATCGGAAAAGGAAGCTGTATCAGCTGTCCGGGCTCTTGGAATGTCACCATTGCGTATCCAGAAAACCAGAAAGGCAAAACACATCTTTTCCCATATTGAATGGGAGATGAGCGGATATCGATTTTTGGTAGAGCCCGTGGAATACAGGAAGGATAATGTCAAAGACGATAATTACAGTCAGAATAGACAGAATGAAAATGATGGCCCGGATGGACAGAATCAAAACATTGGGAATGAAAATGACGAATGGTCAGAAGATTATTTTTGGGTAACGAAAGAAAAAACGGAAAAAGACTATGCAATTCCATCGGCTTTTTCCGCTTTTACAGAATACTTTGATATGAAACCCGGTATCGGGAAGAAAATTCATAAGTGATTTCCAAAGAAATACTCACTATGATAAAGTTGAATATTCTTCCAGATTCCAGATTCTATCTACCAGACCGTCATAGAAATCCGGTTCATGACATACCAACAGGATGGAGCCCTTATATGAAGTGAGGGCTCTTTTTAATTCTTCCTTTGCATCGACATCCAAGTGGTTGGTAGGCTCATCCAATAAGAGAACATTGGTTTCTTTATTAAGCAGTTTGCATAGCCTAACTTTTGCCTGTTCGCCACCGGATAGTACTTTGACCTTGCTTTCGATGTGCTTGGTGGTCAGACCACATTTTGCCAAAGCACTTCGCACTTCATATTGCGTAAAACCGGGAAATGTTTCCCATATTTCTTCAATACAGGAATTGTTTCCGGTATTTACTTCCTGTTCAAAGTAACCGGGATATAGGTAGTCTCCGAGTTGTGCTGTGCCCGATAAAGAAGGAATAAGTCCCAATACACTCTTTAAAAATGTTGTTTTTCCAATTCCATTGGTTCCGATGATTGCAATTTTTTCACCACGTTCCATGCGTAGGTTGATGGGCTTGGAAAGAGGAGCCATCTTGTCATATCCGATAACTAAATCCGTGGTCTCAAAGATAGTCTTGCCAGGTGTTCTGGCTTCTTTAAAATAAAATTCCGGTTTTGGCTTTTCATAATCCAATTCTATAATATCCATTTTATCCAGTTTTTTCTGACGCGACATGGCCATGTTTCTTGTAGCAACACGCGCCTTGTTTCTGGCTACAAAATCCTTTAGCTCTTTAATTTCCTGCTGTTGCTTTTTGTATGCGGCCTCTTTCTGGCTTTTCTTTACGGCATATACTTCCATAAATTTATCATAGTCTCCCACATAGCGGTCCAGGGCACAGTTCTCCATGTGGTAAATTATGTTAACTACTGAATTCAAAAATGGGATATCATGGGAAATCAGGATAAAAGCATTTTCGTATTCCTGTAAATACCGCTTTAACCATTCAATATGATGAGCATCCAGATAGTTGGTGGGTTCGTCCAGTAATAATATTTCCGGCTTTTCTAAAAGCAACTTTGCAAGTAATACTTTGGTTCTTTGACCGCCGCTAAGCTCCGAAACATCTTTATCAAGACCAAGTGGCAACAAATCAAAAGCTCTGGCTACTTCCTCAACCTTGGCATCTATGACATAGAAATCATGGCTGTCCAATAAGTCCTGCAGTAAACCCATTTCTTCCAACAGTTCGTTCATGGTGTTTTCATCGATATCACCGGACATCTGGTCACAAATCTCTGTAATTCGCGCTTCCATATCGAAAAGTCTGGCAAAAGCACTTTTTAATACATCGCCTATGGTCATGCCTTTTTCCAAGACTGTGTGCTGATCCAGATAGCCGATTTTTGCATTTTTTGCCCAGACCACTTTTCCTTCATCCGGTGGCAGTGAACCGGTAATAATATTCATAAAAGTGGATTTGCCTTCACCATTAGCACCGACTAATCCGATATGTTCGCCTTTAAGCAACCTAAAAGACACATTATCAAAAATAGCGCGGTCTCCGAAACCGTGGCTTAAATTTGTTACTTCAAGTATCATAGGGATTCTCCTTTTGGGGCTGTTGATTTTACCTTGTAAGAAAATGATATCTTCCCTGTCTATACGTCCGTTGTCCTGTTTATCTAAATAATCCGAGAAAAGTTTAGGTGAGTTGACGCACACGGTGCAAAATCGGCATCCTGCCTCGATGCACCTTTCGCGACATCCATGTCGCGAAGTGCTGATAGCTGAATCGGATTATAAAGATAAACCGGACAACTACCGCTAAATAGACAGGGAAGATACCATTTTCTCACAAACCGTTATAATTATAAAGGAAGTGTATATAATAAGTAAATAATCGTTTTGTCTATTCACTACCGGATCAATCGTACCTCAAACCACGCTTTCGACTATTTCTGATAGCTTTTTCGTCGTTTATGGACACGCTTGTTTTGTATCTCACTATTTCTTTCGATACCCAGTTGGATGTAAATCGTATTCTTGAATGTTTATTGTGAAGATGTATTAGCTCATCTTAATATTTTGTTCAGTTTCAGCAATGAGCAGCAAGGATGCTGCGAAAGGTGCACGTCGGACATGGATGTCCGGGTGCATCGGTGCGTCCGGCTAAAATAATGATATTACAAAATATTTAGATAAACTTATACATCGCAACCTAAACATGCAAGAATACGATTTTCATCCAACGTCCGTAACAGGCAGACAATAGGGCAAATAATCGGCCGTTGACTTTTTTTAGGAGAGTTTATATAATATCATCAAATGGCAATGACGAAGACGAGTAACATAGTTTATCGTTCCCAGCGAGTGAGGGATGGTGAGAGCCTTGCAAAGTGAATCTGTGTGAATAACAACTTCAACAGCCAGGACAATTGGATTTGAGTGACTGTTTTCAGTAATTCAGGTGGCACCGCGGACTGTATGTTCGTCCTGAGACAAGCAATGTTTCAGAACGGACTTTTTTTATGCGCTCCGTTCAGAACAGAATTCGTTTTTATAAGGAGGAGACAAAAATGTCAAACATTTATCGTGACCGTACGATGAATCAAATCACAGAAGCAGATGTGAACAGCATATTAAAAATCGCCGGCTGGGTAGAAAATATCCGTGATCATGGCGGTGTGTCGTTTATCGATTTAAGAGATATGTACGGTGTTATGCAGGTCGTTATGAGAGACACCTCTTTGCTTGACGGAATCAACAAAGAAGACTGTATCAGTGTAGAGGGTCTGGTTGAACATCGTGATGAAGAAACCTACAATCCCAAAATTCCGACAGGAACCATTGAATTAGAGGCTCATAAGGTTGAAATTTTAGGAAAAGTATATAAACAGCTTCCGTTTGAAGTGCAGACTTCAAAAGAAATTCGTGAAGATCTCAGATTAAAATATCGCTATCTGGATTTGAGAAATAAGAAAGTAAAGGATAATATCATTTTCCGTTCTGAGGTTATCAGCTTTTTACGTCAGAAAATGACAGAGATGGGATTTATGGAAATTCAGACCCCCATTCTTTGTGCATCATCTCCGGAAGGTGCGCGTGACTATATCGTTCCTTCCCGTAAATACAAAGGGAAATTTTATGCATTGCCGCAGGCACCGCAGCAGTACAAGCAGCTTTTAATGGTATCCGGCTTTGATAAATATTTCCAGATTGCACCTTGTTTCAGAGATGAGGATGCGAGAGCCGACCGTTCACCCGGCGAGTTCTATCAGCTCGATTTTGAAATGAGCTTTGCAACACAGGAAGATGTATTCCGTGCAGGCGAAGAAATCCTTACCGCAACTTTTGAAAAATTTGCTCCCGAAGGTGCAACAGTAACAGCAGCTCCTTATCCGGTTATCAGCTATAAAGAGGCAATGTTAAAATATGGAACCGACAAACCGGATCTTAGAAATCCGCTTGAAATTGTAGATGTGACAGATTTCTTCCAAAGATGTACATTTAAGCCTTTCCATAAAAAGACAGTACGTGCCATCAACGTTCATGCAAAGCTTTCCAAAGGTCAGCATGAGAAATTATTAAAATATGCACAGTCCATCGGAATGGGCGGACTTGGTTATCTGGAAGTGTTGGATGATATGTCCTATAAGGGACCGATTGATAAATTTATTCCGGATGATATGAAAACAGAAATTGCAGAGCTTGCAGGTCTTGCAGCCGGTGATACGATTTTCTTTATCGCAGACAAGGAAGCAAAAGCAGCTAGCTATGCAGGTCAGCTTCGTACAGAAATTGCAAACAGATTGGATTTACTTGAGAAAAATGCATTCCGTTTCTGCTTTATCAATGACTTCCCGATGTATGAATACGATGAAGAAGAAAAGAAGATTATCTTTACCCACAATCCATTCTCTATGCCGCAGGGCGGTCTGGATGCATTAAACAATATGGATCCTTTGGAGATTTTGGCTTACCAGTACGATATTGTATGTAACGGTGTGGAACTTTCTTCCGGTGCGGTTCGTAACCACAATCTGGACATTATGGTGAAGGCGTTTGAAATTGCCGGATATACCGAAGATGATTTGAAACAGAAATTCGGTGCATTATACAATGCGTTCCAGTTTGGTGCTCCTCCGCATGCCGGAATGGCACCCGGTGTTGACCGTATGATTATGCTTCTCAAAAATGAAGAGAACATCCGTGAAGTTATTGCTTTCCCGATGAACGGCAATGCGCAGGATCTGATGTGCGGTGCTCCCGGTGAGGTCACTGAGCAGCAGCTTAGAGAGGTTCATATCAAGGTCAGAGATTAATTTAAAAATCTATAGCAGGAAACTTTGTTAGTTTTTCTTTCCTGTTGATGAATGGACAGTTAGCATAAAAAGAACAATTTCGATTCAGTTAATTTTGTGTCGAAAGTGTTCTTTTTTGTTGGTTGAAATCGCTATCTATGGTATGATAATAAAGAATAATAATCAAATAGTGATCAAGAAACAGTCTCAAGAAAAAATGATCTAAGAAATGATAATATGATGTAAGTATTTAAAGTGCTGGGAAATTTTTTTTACATTGTATTTGATTTCCATACGTAAAAGGAGGAACAAACATGACAGAACAGGTTACAGAGTACATTTGTCCGGCTTGCGGGGGACCGATGAAATTTGATCCGGAAAGCGGAAAAGTAAAGTGTGAATACTGTGCTTCTCTTTATACAATCGAAGAAGCAAAAAAGTATTTTGAAGAGAAAAACAAGGCGGTTGCAAATGCACCTACCATTTCAGAGGATGAGAGTTACTGGACAGACGGTGATGAAACCATGAAAGCATACAAGTGCAATTCCTGTGGTGCAGAAATGGTGTGTGAAGAAACTACCGCAGCAACCAGTTGCCCTTACTGCGGAAATCCTGCGGTTATGCCACAGAAGTTTAAGGGAATGCTACGTCCTAAATATGTCATCCCGTTTAAAGTTGACAAGAGTGAAGTTAAGGAAAAACTGGAAAAATATTATAAAGGGAAAGTATTGTTACCCGGAACTTTTAAAGGACATAATCATATTGATGAAATCAAAGGGATCTATGTTCCGTTTTGGTTGTATTCCGGAACTGTGGAAGCGGATATGCATTTTGATGCCGAACAGATTAGTGAGAAAAAAACGTCCACAGAAAAAATTACAACAACCAAGCATTATGAGGTACATAGAAAAGGTACTGCGAAATATGTTAATATTCCGACTGATGCATCTTCGGCAATGCCGGATGATTTAATGGATTCCATTGAACCGTATGATTATAAGGAAATGACAAAATTTGAGATGGAATATCTGCCCGGCTATCTGGCTGATAAATATGATGTGTCAAAAGAAGATTCCATTGAGCGCGCACGTAAAAGAGCAGAAAATACAACGGCAAGCGAGATTAAGAAAACCGTTGACGGCTATGATAAAGTGCAAGAAAGAACGTTATTAAGACGTGTCAGATATTCCGGAGAAAAGCAGGAATATGCAATGTTACCTGTCTGGTTATTGACAACGAACTGGAATAATCAAAACTTTTTATTTGCCGTAAACGGACAGACCGGAAAAATGACCGGTAATCTTCCGATTGACCGGATGAAACAGATTTTGTGGATTTTGTGTTCATTTATTCTTTCTTTTGGAATTTTAGAACTGATTGTAAAAGCTACTGCTTTTAAACCATTGCTGATGATTGGTATTTTTTCCGTAATTGTAGCTTTTATTGTGAATATCATCCTGAGAATGACTATGAAGCCTGTGAGAACAGGAAGTGAAGCTATGAATTATGTGCAGAATGACAAGAAACCGGTTCAGCTTTCTGTAAAACAGGATAATTATATCAGAACCACGGAAAAGCGGGAGAAAATTGAGTCTAACAAAAACTAGTAGAGAAAAGTGAAAAGATAGAATCTATCAAAAACTAGTAGAGTAAAAAGGAAACTGTCTGGATATACTATAGTCAGATATTCTAAATGAATAGGAAGAGTTTATTTCCAAATTATAATGTTTTGTAAGATGTCGAAATGAAATATTTAAAGAAGATATTGTAAATTGGATTATTACTAAGCATTTTTTAATCATATTTGTATGGGAGAACAACTATGAAAAGTATGAAAAAAAGTATAGTATCAATATTAATAACTGCCATTATGGTACTGGGGCTGACCGGCTGTCAAACTTCAAAGGGAACTTCCGTAGCCGATGACGTGGACAAAGCCTATCCCGATGCAGTTTCCGTTTTGGAGGAAGGCTGGAATCAGATGCCGGAACAGTTTCCGGCAAGTGGCGGAAGCTTTGAAAATGCGGTGGATAATGCACCCGGAAAAGTGGATGTCACAAATACAGATGCCTTAACTTATACTTTCCTCGTGCCGGAAGAAGTTCAAAAGGATATAACTGATGCTGCGTCCATTATGCACATGATGAATGCTAATACATTTACTGCTGTGGCGTTGCATTTGAATGAAATGAGTACCGAGGAGGCTGCCACACAAATCAAGGAAGGATTTTTGAACAATCAATTTATGTGCGGTTTTCCGGATAAGATTAAGATTGCGTCCATGGGTAATTATGTCGTATATGCCTATGGAAAAACAGATAACGTGGATAACTTCATCAAAGGAATTGAAAATCTGGAACATGCAACTGTTGTAGCAGATGAAATTTATCAATAAAAAAGGGAATATGACAACGTAACAGTATTTAATTCGCAATAATTTACGTATTATGTGCTGACGTTGCCATGTAGTCTGTGAGTAGAATGGCAAACTTCCTTAGAAATATGAAAAAAAAGGAAAATTTGGGGCATATGCTTTTTTCGAGTATAACTTTTTTATTCTATTTTTTACCTGTCTTCCTGTTGCTGTATTATTTGCTTCCGGGCCGATTTCAGAATGCTGTCTTGTTACTGGGAAGTCTTTTCTTTTATGCATGGGGAGAACCACGGTACATTTTATTGATGCTTTTCATGATATGTGCGGGATATTTTTGCGGCATATGGATTGAGACAAGAGCAAATCATAAGGCAAAAAAAGCAGTCACAGCTTTGTCTGTGACTTTTTGTCTTGTAATTCTGGGATATTTTAAATATATGGATTTTGTTCTGGATACTGTGAATCGGATGACCGGACTTTCTTTTACACTATTACATATTGCTTTGCCAATCGGTATCAGTTTCTATACATTTCAAATTCTTAGTTATCTGCTGGATATTTATTATGGAAAAATAAAGGCACAGAGGAATGTTTTGACGTTGGCAACCTATATTGCCATGTTTCCCCAGCTGATTGCGGGACCGATTGTCCGATATCAGGATATCGAAATGCAGTTGCAAAAAAGAACGGTTTCTGTTGCAAATATTTCTTGTGGAATCAGAAGGTTTTTAATTGGTTTAGGAAAAAAAGTGATTTTTGCCAATACACTTGGAGAAATCGGGATAAAATATGGGACCGCAGAGGAAAAGACGGTTTTATTTGTCTGGTTCTATGCGATTGCAGTGACTTTGCAGACGTATTTTGATTTTTCCGGTTATAGTGATATGGCAATCGGGCTGGGAAAAATGCTGGGCTTTGATTTTCCTGAGAATTTTAATCATCCGCTTGCCGCTAAGAGCGTGACACAGTTCTGGCGGCAATGGCATATGACTTTAGGACGTTTTTTCAGGGATTATCTTTATATCCCTCTTGGTGGGAACCGGGTATTGTTTGTAAAATGGGTTAGAAACATTCTGATTGTGTGGATGGCAACCGGACTATGGCATGGTGCGGATTGGACTTTTGTCGTCTGGGGATTGTTTTTTGCCATATTTCTGATATTGGAAAAACTGGTGTTGAAACAATATCTGGAAAAGGCGCATGTTTTTAGCCATTTATATCTTTGGATTTTATTGACTGTAAGTTTTGTGATCTTTCATGCCGCTGATTTATCCGAGGCCATGCAGACAATTAGATATATGACGGGGCTCGGAGGAATTCCTTTGTTGTCTGCCGAAAGCCTCTTTTATTTCAAAGATTATTTTCTGCTTTTATTGTTGGGAATCATAGGTGCCACGTCTTTTCCTTTACGATTTGTTTCGCATCTGAAACGGAACGCGGGAGGCAGAAAAGTTGTGAATGTATTGGAACCTTTTTTTCTGATTTCCTGTTTACTGATTTCGGTTTCATTTCTGATTAACGGTTCATTTAATCCGTTTTTATATTTCAGATTTTGATTATAGATTATGATTTTTTATGAATATGGATATGATTTCTAGATTGACAATTGTATTTTGATATTCAGATGTGATTTCATTTTTGAATAATGTAATTGGAGAGATTATTATGGTCGATAAGACGGAAATGATGGATAAAACAGAAAAAACGAAAACGATGAATGAGACAGATAAGACGAGTAAATGGAGAGATTATAGCAATGTCATTCTCTTTGGTATAGCATTAATTGGATTTCTCATTATCGGTCTGCTAAGTCCTGATAAGGAAATATCGGATACGGAAAGAAGAATTTTGCATTCTTTTCCGAAACTAAATATGCAGACTATTTTTGGGGATAAAGGAAAGAATTCTTTCATGGATGGATTTGAAGCGTATGCGGTTGATCAGTTCCCGTACAGGGAAGCATTTCGTACCGTTCATTCTGCGTTTTCTTTATATGGTATCGGGAGAAAAGAAATAAACGATATTTATTATGCAGAAGGTCATATTTTAAAGACTTCCATGAGCATTCATCCCGATTCGGTTTCACGCTCTCTTAATCGGATGCAGTATATTAAAAAGCGTTATCTGCAGGATAATCAAGTGTTTTTTGCGATGATACCGGACAAAAATTATTATCTGGAAAAACAGACAGAAGTGCCCTATCTGGATTATGAAAAACTGGAAACTCTCTTTCGGGAGCAAACAGATGAATATGCTGAATTTATTGATATTAAAGAGGAACTTTCGTTAAACGACTATTATAAAACCGATACTCATTGGAGACAGGAACGACTGGGACCGGTTGCAAAAAAAATAATGTTAGCAATGGGTAACCAATTCGATTTTCAATTTGATGAAAAGTATGTTACGGATCAATTTAAGGGTGTATATTATGGGCAAGGCTCATTGCCGGTAAAGAAGGAAACGCTTTACTGTTTGACAGCTGATTATATGGATAATTGTATTGTTACATGCTATGACAGTGGAAAAGCGGAATTGTTTTCTCTATATGATTTTACAAAGACAGAAGGAATGGATCCGTATGAGATTTTTTTATCCGGTTCGCGGGCTTTGATTACAATTGAAAATTCTTCCGCTGCAACGGATAAAGAATTGATTCTGTTTCGTGATTCGTTTGGCAGCAGTATCGCACCCTTATTTGCCGGATGTTATAAAAAAGTAACGTTGATAGATATCCGCTATATCAGTCCGTCTATCCTTGACCGATTTGTGAATTTTGAAAATACCGATGTTTTGTTTTTATACAGTGCGCAGGTATTAAATAACAGTGAAGGACAATTTCTTGATTGACCTATCCTTTTGTTTTTGAAAAATTAAAAATTATTTTATAAAAAGGTTACAATTCATTTTTTTGAAATGTGTTACAATATAATCCCATCTTTGACATTTGAGAAAAGGTAAAAAACCCGCACCCAGTGTAAATACGCTGCTTGCAGGGTTTTCTTTTTAGAAAAGTATGTAGCTATATTTTTTATTTCTTGGTCTGATTCAAAATTTTTCTCATATTTTTTTGAGATGTTATCTGATAATCAGTTCTAAAGCCGAAAGCATCATGAAGAGCATCCGTGATATCTGTGCGAGTATAAGTCGGAATATATCCTTCACCAGG
>JAGAJL010000006.1 GCA_017626095.1 Lachnospiraceae bacterium | reverse complement strand
TCGTTAATCCCAGTCAAAATCAACTTGGCTAATTTTAACCGTTCTTTCTTTACTGTTTTTGGTTTGTCTCTTTCGAGACGTTCTGAAATTTTCTCTTGGAATTTTTCAGGGTTGCATTGCTGTTTAGTTTTCAAGGTTCTGGCTTCTTTTATAAAAAGAAAACCGTTTTTTTGCCGCATGCTTTTCACACGCGGCTCATTTATAGTATCATTTCATTTTTTTATTGTCAACAACTTTTTTCGGTTTTTTTATATTTTTTTTCAAAAAGCGATTTAACGGCCCAAAAAGGCCGTTATACTCTGATTTGTGTAAACATTTCCATAAGAAACTTTACAAAATTATGCTCATATAAAAAAGAAAGAAAAGGCATCGTCACAAGCTGTCCATAACAATTTTGAAAAAACGGAACGGTCGGAAATACAGCTATAAAAAACATGATAAGCCAGATAAGCATGGTCCCTTCAAAAAAACCCGCTGCCGCACCAAGGATACGATTAAGCCCGTGTATAATCGGAAGCTTCGTCAAAAGGCAGAGTGCTTTAACAACCCAACGAAACAGCAAAGAGCCCAGTACAAAGGTCAAAAGAATGACCACAATTCTCGACAGAATATGCTCTCCCTGAAAAACCGCCCATTGAAACAAAAATCCAAATGCCCAGTTTTTGAGCAAAAGCATTAATAGAAGAGACAATATTCCGGATACAAGCGGTGTCAACACACGGACCATCCCCAGGGAAAACCCAAGAATAGTCATGACAATCAAGATCCCATAACAAATTACAACAAATACTTCCATTATTTTAATTTCACCGTTTCCACGCCGTCATCTCTGACAACAATGAACTTCATCTCATTTTTTGTAGGAATAATCGCTTTGATGTCGGTGCCGAGTTCTCCGTTATATTTCTCTAAGCCTTTCAAATTCCACATCAAAACTTCTGCACTATTATATATCAGTATATTTTTATTGGATATCACAATATTATCATATTCCATATTAAATGTTTTTGTGAGTACCAATTTAGCATTTAAGTCATAGATATCCGCACGATATTTATCTTCACTTTCTTCATTGCGGTAAACAAGCACGGTATATCCTTCTCCGTAAAAAACACTTTGAATATCTTTTTCTACTTCCACTTGTGTTTTTAATTCGGGGATCTGCTTTCCATAATAAATCTGAAGTACATCCTCCCCTACACAGACCGCCGTATTCTCATCCACATAATGCAAAAATGGAATCACCTTTTCGGCATAATCATAGCCGCTGACAATTTTATCCGTCATATTCTGACCAACATCCCCAAAATTGTAAAAAGCCAAACTGGTCTGAATCCCGTTTCCTCTTGCCTTTAAATAGGAGACCATCATTTTTTTATTGTCGGGAGACATTGACAATTTAACCGGAAATCCCGTCTGATCCATGGTTGTACGAATGGTTGCAAGACTGGTTCCGTCTGAGGCATACAACTCTAACCAGGTCACGGAAGAATCATCCAATGTTGCAATCACGACTCCACCCTGTGAAACATTGACATCCACAATGATCTTGTTGCACGTGATGGTGACACAAGGTCCCGATGCATTCATCAGATAAATTTCGTTTCCTTTATAATCTCCGGCGACAACATATTCGCCACTTGTACGGATAATCGGAGACTGCATTTCAAATGTCCTGTTCCAAAGTTGTTCGCCTTTGGCATTGTACGCAGAAACGCCGTCTCTGCTGTAACATAAAATATTATTTTGATTGTACACCTCAACTTTGCTATCTTTGGAACCTATGGAATCATAGGTTTTTGTCACCTCATATTCGGTATATACCTTTCCCTCTCTGTAGAAATGAATACTGGTGGCAATCACGATCACCAAAACAACGCAAAGTATAACGCGATATATTTTCGTCAGATGATGCTTTATGATTTTATCCTGAAATGAGAGCTTTTCTTCCCGCATACTACTACTCCTTTACAACAAGGATATTGTAGCATATCTGACTATTTTATGGAAGAACGATGTTAACACCGTATCGTATTTCATTTTTATCTGAAATCTGATTCAGTCTGCAAATCTCATCAATATGATACTCATCTCCATAAAATTTCAAACTGATTTTACTTAAGGTATCACCCTTTTCTATCCGATAAGTTTTATTCTGAATAGTCTGATCCGATGATCCCTGCGAATCTGCAAGAGTTGTATCTGCATTTTCCTGTTCTGTAATCTCCACCGAATCATCATTTGATATAAGGACTTCCTCATCACTCGTTTGCAAAACAACTTTTTCTGTTGCACTATTTGCCGTTTCATCTGCACTTTTTTGAGATGAATTATTTGCAGAATCCGATACCGTTGTTTGCTCTGCATTTGTTTCTGATACATCATTCGTACCATTCGTTTCTTTTGTCTTATCGGCTGCTTCTGCTGATGCATCCGTTGCAGTATCTGCCAAAGCCAATTCTCCGTTTTCTGAAGATGCAGAACTATTCGTATCGCCATCCTCGTTTTCATTTGCAATGCCATCTGCATCTTTATTCACAATCTCATCCGCTTCCATTCCTTCTGTGTTTTCTGCCAAAAGATTTTCCTGAGGCAAAGCATCCTTATCTGCAAGAACGGAATCTGAAATGGCATTCGTCTCTTCAAGATCATTCCGGTTACTTTGTGACATCTGATTGGAAATATCAGAGAGCACCTTTTCCATATCTTGCATCTTGTTGTAATTGTTTAACAAAGTCACTCCGACAATCGTAATCACCAAAAGCATCGCCATGCTTGTCCCATACAACATTCCCATGGTCTGTTTATGTTTCAATTCTTCTTTTTTGCCTCTGACAATCCCTCTGCATTTTTTTGCAGCAAGATCAACCTCCGGTTTGATTTCTTCCGGCTCGTCCTGTTTCATGGTAACCATATAATTCTGCATCTGCTCATTTCTTTCATAATATATAAAATGGCCACTCTGTTTTTCCATAACTTCATTTTTAACCAAAAAAACTTCTTCTTTTTTTTCTACTGCAGAATATTCCAGATACACATTCTGATCTTTTCTAAAACAACGGTTGTGTGTATATTGCACCTTACCCTGCGCAAAATCTGCTAAATCATATCGGATATAAGCCCATCCGACTACCTGAAGATTGGGAAAAAAATGCCCCGCCTTCCAGTTTACGTCTTTCCATATTGAATCCCTGAAAATCATTTTTTCATCAGTCAGAATTTCCTCTGCGAGAATCGCTCCGCAAACATAGTGGTGAATCATTTCATCTTCCTGCCGGTTTTCTCCATATAAGATCAATACCTTGGGGGAATCGTCTTTAACCGCAATTTGTTTAATAAACGTTTCAATATAGTCTTCAATATATATTTTTTCATTTCCCTTCGGGTCTCCCACCGGTCTTAAGTTAGCCGGAATTTCTCTCTTGTCAACCACATTTCCGTTCTCTTTCACAATCTCTATCATACGATTACCCTCTTTCTTTATTACTGTATCTTTGATCATTGAAAATGCTTGCGGAAAAATTGTACCCGGCAAAAAGCCTGTCTCAATTTCCTTACTATGTATATAACATATACGGGATGGCGAATTTTATCATTTTCCGGCAGACGTTTTTTCTTTTTTATGACAAAAAAGGAAATAAAAAAAGACCGTTTTATCGAAACAGTCTTTTTTATACATAAAAACATAGGACACGAAAAAGATTTCCTTTTCATTTTGTCGATAACAAAATTGGCAGAGATGAAAAGTACGACCTTTTGATTATCATTTAAATTATACAAATTTATAAATCGTTGTAGATTTAAATACCTTGCCGGGTTCAAGTAAAGGTCTGGTAAAGTGCTCATCATTTGCACTATTGGGGAAGAACTGTGTTTCCAGCGCAACGCCGCATCTTCTCTTGTAATGCGCTCCGCCTTTGCCCAAATGTCTTCCGATGTGATTGCCCGTATAAACCTGAATACCTGGCATATCCGTATAGACTTCCATCGTCCTGCCGGCTTTTGCATCGGATAATACGGCAATTTTTTCCAGCTTGCCGGGTTTGGCATCACTGACATAGTTGTGATCATAACCGCATACCATGGTCATCTGTTCAAAATGGCGACGAATACGTGCTCCCAAAGGCATCTCTTTGGTATAGTCAAGCGGCGTATCCTCTACACTTATAAGCTCACCCGTCGGAATCGCACCGGGAACAATCTTTGTATATTTTGAGCAGTTTAACCAAAGTGTTTCATCTAAAACACTTCCTGCATCATGTCCTTTTAAATTGAAGTAAGAATGGTTGGTTGGATTGAAAATTGTCTTTTTATCTGTCTTTCCCGTATAAACAATTTTTAATCCGTTATCATCCGTCACGGAATATGTAATGGAAAACTCTCTGTTTCCCGGGAGCCCAAGCTCACCATCTTCCATTGTCAGTGAAAAAATGACACTGTTATTCTTTTTATCGATCTTAGCTTTCCAAAGCTTTTTGTGAAATCCGCCATCAAAATCCGTGTGCAGATTGTTCACACCATCATTTACTTTCAACTGATACTTCGTACCATCGATTTCAAAAACAGCATTTGCGGTTCTGTTTGCAATCGGTCCAACCGATGCGCCGAAAAAGTTACTGTTTGTAAAATATTTTTTTAAATTGTCATAGCCAAGGGTCACGTCGGCTACTTTTCCTCTTTTGTTCGGCACAAACAGATTGACAAGAATCGCTCCGTAATTCATAACATCTGCCTGAAATCCATTTTCATTGGAAATCGAATAGAGTGTGACTGTCTGTCCGTCCTGCGTCTGTCCGAAAACCTTTTCTGTAATCATATTGCATCCTCCCTTATGGTACCCTTCATATTTATAGCTCCGTGCGTCCTTCCAAAGCCCGCAACAGAGTAATCTCATCGATGTATTCCAAATCTCCTCCGACCGGCACTCCGCTCGCAATCCGCGTCACCTTAATTCCCGTCGGTTTAATCAGTTTGCTGATATACATAGCCGTCGTTTCACCTTCAAGACTGGAATTTGTTGCAATGATAACTTCTGTAACGTCATCCGTCTGTAAACGCTGCATCAATTCTTTTAACCTGATATCTCCGGGTCCGATTCCAAGCATCGGCGAAATCGCACCATGAAGGACATGGTATACCCCTTCAAATTTGCCTGTTTTTTCATAGGCAGCAAGATCGCGCGGATTTTCCACAACCATAATCGTACTGTGATCCCTTTTCTCATTGGCACAAATCGGACATATCTCACGGTCCGTCAGCGTACAGCAGCAGGAACAATATTGCACTTTATCCCTGGCCTCCACGATAGCATCCGAAAGCTTTTTCACCTTATCTTTGGGCTGGTTTACCAGATAAAACGCCAGACGCTGTGCGGATTTATTACCGATTCCGGGCAAAGCAGACAATTCTTCAATTAATCGGCTGATATATCCACTATATAAATCCATTAGAAAGGAAATCCTCCCAGACCACCTGTCATTTTGCCCATAATTGCCGCATTGGCTTCTTCTGCCTGATGAAGCGCGTCATTTACGGCAACCATGATCATATCCTGCAGCATTTCTGTTTCATCCGGATCAACGGCATCTTTATCAATGATAACCTTTGTAACTTCCTTTGCTCCGGTCACGGTTACTTCAACCGCACCACCACCTGCTTTTGCAGTAAATTCTTTTGTCTCTAATTCTTTCTGACTTTCTTCCATCTGACGCTGCATTCTCTGCGCCTGTTTCATCAGATTGTTCATGTTGCCGGGCATTCCCATTCCTCCGGGATATCCTCCACGTTTTGCCATTTTTTAATCCTCCACTTCACTTACAGGTATTGATATGACGGAATCAAAGTCCACTGAATCATTATCTTCCCTGTTATTTCTTTTTCCTGATTCAATCATAAAATAAGAGATAGAGACCTTTTTCCCAACGGTCTCATTGATATAGGCATTCAATGTTTCCCGCAGGCTGGTCGTATCCTTTGTGATTACATTATACTCAATGGGATTGAGAAAAATCTCTAAATCCCCATTTTTCCCTACGCGCGGGGTAGCACTTTTCATCATGGCTTTTGCACCCTTACGCGGGAAATTTATCAAAATTTCCTGAAAACGATTGACAATCTTGTTGACATCATCGGCATCTGCATCGGGAAGCTCCGGTTGCGGAGAAAGAACCGCTCCTTCCTGCGTACCGGAAGGCATGATGCCTGATACAAACTGTCCGCTTTCCAATTTTTCTTCCAACAGACGCACCCTGTCTAAAACCGAATCCGTGTCGGTCTCCATCTGTGGTCTGCACGCCTTAATCATCGCCATTTCGATTAAAACACGCTTTGATGTGGAAAAACGAAGTTGTCCTGACAATTCGGAAAAAATACGAATCAGACGCATAATGGTATGAATATCCGCCATTTCGGCTTCTTCCTTCAGCAATACCAGATGCTCTTTTGAAACATCCAGCACATCTTCTGCATCATCACAGTTTTTGACCAACAACAAATTGCGCAAATACCAGGTATAATCCGTAACAAACTGTGCCAGTTCGCGTCCCTGCATCACAATTTCTTCCAAAAGTGTAATACATCCGATGACATTGCGTTCCAGCATATTCCGCAGCAATCTGCTAAATACTTCTCCGTCTACGGCACCTAAAACATCCAATGCCATGTCATAGGTAAGTGTCTTTCCAAAATGAAAAGCCAGACACTGGTCTAACAGACTCAGTGCATCACGAAGAGAGCCGTCAGCAGTTTTTGCCACATAACGCAGGGCTCTTTCTTCTACTTCAACATTTTCTTTCTGCATCAGTTCACGCAGACGCGCGGTAATGGTCTCGATGTCAATTCGTTTGAAATCATAACGCTGACAACGGGACATAATAGTAATCGGAATCTTGTGCACTTCAGTTGTAGCCAGAATAAAGATTACGTATTCCGGCGGCTCTTCCAACGTCTTTAACAAGGCATTAAAAGCTCCGATGGAAAGCATATGCACTTCATCGATAATGTAAACCTTATATCTTCCCTCTTGCGGTGAGTAGGTAACCTCTTCCACAATTTCACGTATGTTGTCAACACCGTTATTGGACGCTGCATCAATCTCAATGACATTGAGACTGGCTCCTGAAGCAATCGCCTTGCAAGTCTTGCATTCTCCACAGGGACTTCCGTCTACCGGATGCTCACAATTGACGGCTCTTGCAAAGATTTTTGCGATGGTTGTCTTACCGGTACCACGTGTACCGCAAAAAAGATACGCATGTCCAATTCTATCGGCCATTATTTGATTTTTCAGTGTTTCAACAATATGTCCCTGTCCCTTGACATCTTCAAATGCCGCAGGACGGAACTTTCGGTACAATGCCTGATAAGCCATGCGCTCACTCTTTCCAACAATAATCTATAATCTATTCATCTCCAAAGCTGATGCCAAGCATCTTTGCTTCCTGAATGATGGATGCGTCCGGAGAAACATATTTCAATTTGCCGGCCACATCTTCCAATGGAACTTTTACAATCTCGCGATTTTTGTAACCTACCATAAATCCGTATTCGCCATTCATAATCAACTTGCCTGCTTCGGAACCGAGGCGGGATGCAAATACACGGTCATACGGGCAAGGACTTCCGCCTCTCTGGGTGTGTCCGGGTACGGTTACTCTTACTTCATATTTGGATTTTTTCTGGATCTTGTCCGCAATTTCATAAGAAACTGACGGATAAGGATATTTTTTCATTTTTTCCTTGTATTCTTTTTTGCTTAATGCGGCGTCTTCTTTGGAGATAGCACCTTCCGCAACAGCTAAAATGGTAAACTTACTACCATTTTGATGACGTCTTTCAATCGCTTCAATAACTTTATCAATATCATAAGGAATCTCAGGAATCAGGATGATATCGGCGCCGCCTGCCATACCGGCATTTAAGGTAAGCCATCCAACCTTGTGTCCCATTACTTCCACAATAAATACTCGTCCATGGGAAGCCGCAGTTGTGTGAATGCAGTCAATCGCATCAGTTGCAACATTTACGGCACTCTGAAAACCAAAGGTCATATCCGTTCCGTATAAATCATTATCAATTGTTTTGGGCAGTGTAACAATATTTAAGCCTTCTTCTCTTAAAAGATTTGCAGTTTTATGTGTTCCGTTACCGCCCAAGATAACCAGGCAATCCAGACGAAGCTTATAATAGTTTTGCTTCATTGCCTCAACTTTATCCAGACCGTTTTCATCGGGATCTTTTATTGTCTTAAAAGGAGTACGACTGCTTCCTAAAATCGTTCCGCCCTTTGTCAGGATGCCGGAAAAATCTTTGCTGGTAAGCATTGTGAAATTACCATAAATCAATCCTTTGTAACCGTCTATAAAGCCATAAATCTCAACATCCTCTTTGGAATTTGTGACACT
Organism: Lachnospiraceae bacterium; assembly: GCA_017626095.1. Taxonomy (GTDB): domain Bacteria; phylum Bacillota; class Clostridia; order Lachnospirales; family Lachnospiraceae; genus UBA2882. The sequence goes on along the minus strand of JAGAJL010000006.1, from coordinate 30,033 downwards.
TTTTACAACACCTCTCATAGCAGCATTTAAAGCCTGGCAGTCTCCACCACTGGTCAGCATACCAATTCTCTTCATATTACGTCCTCCTTTTTCTGTCTTTTGATAATTTCGGATCCGGATGATCGAAAGTCCTTTTTCTAAAATATTTTATCATCTCTGAATACAAATTTCAAACTCTAGTGCAATGATTTCTTGGCGATTTCTCAAGAATTTGTTAAAATGATGCAATAATAATCATTTTTTGAAAAGGAAATTTTACACTACCAATATGACAAAAGAAAGAATCATCCATTATCAAATACCAAGTGCATATGAAGGTCATAAAATATCCGAATTTTTAAGAAATCAGGGAATTTCAACAAAATCTCTGATTAAATTGAAAAGCGATGTATCCAATGTCTGTCTAAACAACGAACCGGGATTTATCAACCGCATTCTTTCAAAAAATGATTTACTGACGATTTATGTAAGAGAGCAGGAATCCTCCAAAAAAATTCCGCCGGTTGATTTACCTTTATCCATTATTTATGAGGATGAGGATATTCTTATATTAAACAAGCCCTCAAACATGCCCATTCACCCTTCCATGAACAATTATGAAAACACCTTGGGAAATGCCGTCGCCTATTATTTTAAAGAAAAAAAGGAACCTTTTATTTTTCGCTGCATCAACCGCTTAGACCGTGACACTTCGGGATTGACGATTTTAGCAAAGCATTATTTGAGTTGTGGGATTTTGTATGATGAGATGGAACAAAGGAGAATTAACAGAACTTATTATGCCATTGTTTTACAGAACACGGTTTGCGATGCTCCTTTTTCCTGTGAACTCACATCCGAGGGAACGATTGATCTGCCTCTTGGAAGGAAACCGGATTCGGCAATTGCGAGGATGGTAGATTTGGAAAATGGCGATAAAGCCATCACTCATTACCGTATTCTGGCAACAAGCAATGGCCTCTGTCTTTTAGAATTACATTTAGATACCGGTCGAACCCACCAAATCCGTGTCCATATGCAGGCAATCGGGCATCCCCTTATCGGAGATTTTTTATACAATCCCGAAGATACGCATATGTCTCGACAGGCTCTGCATGCAGGAAAATTGTCCTTTCGGCATCCGATCACAAAAGAAGTCCTGTCTTTTATTGCACCCATGCCGGAGGATATGAAATTATTTTTTCCTGCTTTTTCTCTCTAAAAAATGTAATCCAATTGTCCATATGTGTTTCTCAAAAATGTAAATCTGATTGCTCAAAAATAATTTCTGTAAACTATAAATTTAATTACCATATGCAATTTTTGAAATGCAACCAGATGATTATTCAACCGCTTTCTTACGTATCATTTGCCAAGAGATAATTAAAAACACGGCAAGCACCGCGAATCCAATCACAATCCATACTGCTTTTGGAACTCCCCTAACAGCCATCACCATTCTAAGCACCACTTCCTCCATGCCGTTTCGAGGTCCTTCTCTTAAAATAGTATCCTGAATATATCCGGGAGCCATACAGCCAACCATCCAAAGAGCCCAGATAATCCAGAAGCCCTTTGAATTTCCGTATTTTAGCAACAACGATCCCAAGAACATCCGAAGGATAGGTGCACAAATGACAACGCAAAGAAGAACGAGCATAAGCACTTTGGAAGTAAACAATTCCTCATAGACAAACTGTCTGTAAAAAGGGATTTTCAGTATTGCAAGCTCAATATAATACAGAACGAAAATTGCCAGCATACTGATTCCGATAAATGCATAGGAAGAAAACAATTCCTGTAAAAAGAATTTTTTCCTTGTCATACCAAAACCAATGAATTTATTGAAGTTGGTATTCAACTCACTCATTCCCCAAAACACATAGACTGCAAAGAATAAAATCAACGACATCAAAGTCCCTACAACTGCAACTGTATATTCATTGTCTTTTATAATACCCGCATTGAATAAAATGCTCATAACCAGCAAAAGTATGGACCCAAATGCAAATCCGATTAACGTGGTTAAAAGATATATATTTAACGTATTTTTTCTCAATTGAATTCCCTGAATTAACATATCATCATCTCCTGTCCAAAATCTATCTGACCGAATATTTTTTCAGTCTTATTGTATGGAACACAATACCAAATAACAGTACAGCGACAGCAATGAAAAAGGATGTCGAAAAAATTCCATCTGATACGGATCCTATCTTTTGTGCAATGATACCGGCACTTTCTGTCGTCTTTGTAAAAGCAACCGTCCCAATTCCTATTCCGGCTGCCATGAGACATCCGAATACTACACCAATCCATTGATTTCTATCCCTGATAACCATAATTACCGAATTAAGTCCCAACATCATCATAAATGTAGAAATCTGGGTAATAAACAATTTTATTGTCAGCATTTCCGGATAAAGAATGGCACAAACCAAAGCATAGATACCGATAGAAATCATGAGCAATAAAAACCATCTGATCCAAATGGCAATGCTGACACTCTTTCTGGTGCACCCCATTCCGATGTAAGTCGGAATACTGTTTGAAATATCCTGCATCGACAGCATATAAATCATAATTGCCTGACTCCAGATTAATAACATACCAAGATTAATAAATGTACCGCCACAAAAAATTCTGAAATAGATAAAAAAGAATGCTACCATCATCAATGATCTCAGGTATACAGAAGCGGTACTTCTAAAGTCTGCCTTCATAATACGAAACACCTTACTCATAGCTCTCCTCCTTGCCGCAAAGGGCAACAAATACATCCTGTAAAGACAGCGGACGAATATCCACATCGCGTCCTTTTGTATCCGGTTCTTCACCCGGATTCAATAAAACTGTCACGGCTTTGCTACGTCCGAGTTTTTCCACATGATGCACCTTTTTACCATCACATACAGCATCTACATCTTCTTCTTTTCCACTGATATGAACGGTTCTTTCCAATAAGGAATCCGTTTCTTCTTTTAACAAAGCTTTGCCCTCATGAATGAAAATGACTTCTTCAAAAACATTAGCAGCTTCTTCGATAATATGTGTAGAGATAACAAAGGTTCTTTCTCCTTTTGCATATTCATCCAAAAGCACCTTGTAAAAATACTCTCTCGCAACCACGTCCAGTCCTGTCACAGGCTCATCTAAAAAGGTAAATCTTGCACCGCTTGCCAAAGCCACAATAATGGTAACCATGGACTGCATACCTTTTGATAATTTATTCATCCGCATCTTGCGGTCTAAACCAAATTCTGTTATCAATTCATCTGCAAGCTCTGCATTCCAGTTCGGATATAAAATCGATGCAATTCTTAAATACTCGCAAACCTTACTGGTATTACGGCTGTCAGTTGCAGTTGTTGCGATTTCTCTTGAGAAACAGATATCTTTTAACGCTTCTTCATTTTCCCAAACCCTTTTCCCATCAAGAAGAACTTCTCCGTCTGTTGCTGCATTTTGTGCACTCGCAATGGACAATAACGTTGTTTTACCGGCTCCGTTTCTTCCAATCAAGCCATAGATTTTTCCATCCTCCAATTCCAGACTTAATTGATTTAATGCAACTTTCTTACCATATACCTTACTAACCTGATTTATTGTTAAACTCATTTATTTATCCTCCTTTTCAATCATACGAATCAATTCCGCCTTATCAATTCCAAGTCCTTCTGCTTCCTGCAAGAGGCTCTTGATATATTTGTCATAAAACTCCGCTTTTCTGCTTTCCCTGATTGCCGCTTTAGCGCCACTACTTACAAACATTCCAACACCCCTCTTTTTATATAAAATTCCATTGTCAACTAATAGATTAATTCCCTTGGCAGCAGTTGCCGGATTAATGGTATAAAGCTTTGCCAGCTCATTGGTACTTGGCACCCGCTCTTCTTCTATTATGACATCGCGCAAAATATCATTTTCAATCATCTCGGCAATCTGTATATAAATCGATTTTTCCTGATTTAATATTTCTTTCAACGAAAATCTCCTTTCTTTTGTTTTTTGGTTCATTACTTATGTAACTAACCATAGCACCGGTGAACTGCTGTGTCAATATTTTTTTATAAATTTTTTAAAGTATTTTCGGATTTGTGTTTACTCTTTGTAGGACGCAAGTCGTTCTTACAGAAAATACTATATCTTTACCGTCTCGTACTTCGGTTTTTAGCCGTTCTAAGCGGCATGCTCACAAAATATATATTAAATGCCCGGTTTCAAAACTCAGACTTCGTCTTCGAACAGTTGAAACCGGGCATTATTTTGTTCGCTTATGCCGCTAAGAAATACCAAGAAACCTCGCCAAATTCCGCGGTCAAAGATATATTTTATTCTGTGAGAGCGACTTGCTATCCATGATATCTACGAATTGTTTCGCGCTCTGCGCAAGTATGAGAATTTAATAATACCAGGGTCCCAAAGTCATACTTTTTCATGCGAGCATGAAAAGTATGACCTTTTGACCCTGGTATCATATCATATTGCTATATCACAATTTTTTTAAGGTATCTTCCAACACGTCAAAATATTGTGCAAAGGTCTTTTTGCAACAGGCGGGATTCATAATGTAAATCCCCTCTGTCCGCAAGCCGGTCAGGGCAAATGACATCGCCACACGATGATCATCATATGTTGCGACGTCGCAACAGTGTGGAAGCCCCGGATAAATGGTAACAGCATCCTCTTTTTCTTCGACTTGGATGCCCATTGCGGTCAAATTATCGACAATGGCCCGAATCCGGTCACATTCCTGCAAACGGATATGACCAATTCCGACAATAGAAATAGGAGCATCCGCAAAAGGGGCAATGGCAGCAAGCGTAAGTGCCTGATCGGAAAACGCAGACATATCTATGGTAAATCCGCCTTTTAATTTTCCGCCTGCAGGACCTTCTAACAGAATATTTCCCAGACACGAATCGGAAAGTTTTTGTGCATCTATTAAAGTCTGATCTATCAGCTTTTTCCTGCATCCCATCTTTTCTAAGAGATCCAGAAACTGCGTATCTCCCTGAAGCATATCCTCTCTAACACCACTTACCGAAATCTTTGCTCCGAGAATCGCTGCAAGTGCATAAAAATACGCAGCTGCCGACATATCCGGCTCAACATCATAGGTTAGCGCATGATAACAGTCGGTTCCGGAAAGTTCATAAAATACCTGACCATCTACCTCTTTTTTGATAACAGAAACACCGAAACTTTTCATCATATCTGCCGTCAAATCCACATAGCTTAATCCATGAGAGCCGACAACTTCAATTTCTGTTTTTTTGCCAAAAGTTCCGGCAGCAATCAGTAACGCACTCAAAAATTGAGAACTTTTATCAATATTTACGGATATTTTTTCCGGAATCTTTTCTTTCTTTCCAATACCGACGATATGTAACGGAAAATGACCTTCTTCTTCCATGCACTCTACAAAAGCACCGGCATTTCTCAAGGTCTCAATCAACGGCTGCATGGGGCGCTTTTTCATCTGGTTGGAAGAATTGACCACATAGTCTCCTTGTGAAAAAGCAAGCATAGCCACCAAAAATCTGGCTGCGGTTCCTGCGCTTCCTACATATATTTCTGCCTTTTTATTGGGAATATCCCCACCAAATCCGGTAATCGTAATATCGCCACCAAGTTGTCCATCGCTAACTACTTCTACCGGAAAGCCCAAAGTCCTAATGCACTCCAAAAAATGAGTGGCATCCTCACTGGTCAGACAACCTTTCAAGGTACTCTTTCCATTTGCCATGGCTGCGATTAAAAGTGCCCTGTTTGTAATCGATTTTGAACCCGGGACCACAACGGGCACGATTTTATCCGTGTTGACATTCTCAGCCTTTTTTATCGGATAAAACTCTATGATATCGCCGCTGTTTACCATATGAAGTTTTTCTCCCATAATCGGTTTCATCATCTCATATGCGGGAATGCCCGTGCAATGGCAGGTAAAAAATTGTGTATGATATTTTGCAAGTTCTTTTGCCGTATCCGTAATAATCCGGACTTCTTCTTCCGAGTAAGCCGTTTTTTTCATATAGTGAAATCCACTGATGACCACATCCGGATCACATCCGTAAATTTCCCTAAAACAATCCAGAATGTTTAAAATACCGTTGTGCGCACAGCCGGAAAACAGATATTTCTTTCCTTCCTGTTCCACCACAAGATATTGCTCATGCAAAAATGAATCCTGCCTGATGTCTCCGCCTACAATTTCCTTTAGCCTAAGATTGCTCTTCGAAAAACCTCTTCTTCCGGTAACACCGGAAAATAACGATAATTCTTCATCGATCTTCAGATTTCCATCTATTTTTTGAACCTGTCTCAGCTTTGTAATTTCTTTATCGATTCCGATATATTCATTTTCGTCCTTAGAAATTGCATAATAATCTCCATCCGCTGTCGACTGCATATAAATCGTCGCATTCGGATTTAAATCGGCAAATCCTAAAATACCGCCGGCATGATCATAATGTCCGTGGCTTAGTATCATAACATCCACTTGTGTCAGGTCCAGTCCAAGCACCTTTGCATTTTCCAAAAACGATGCGTCCGCTCCGGAATCAACCAAGACCTTATGTTTTTTTGTTTCAAAATAGAAGCTCAAACCATGCTGTGCAATACAGGCCGGATTTCCAATATTATTCTCAATCAGGTTCACAATTTTCATGATATAATCCTCTGCTCAACCAAAATTCCTTATATTAAGTAATTAATATACACTAAAACAAAACGGCGGTCAACGCTCGTTTGTGTCAATTCACCGCCGTTTGTTTGTGTCAATTCACCGCCGTTTTGTTTACAATAAAATTCTGCTTAAAAGGAAATATAACTATAAAATAACTGCACCTTTTTCCTGCAATTTCTGATAATACTTATCCCTCTGCTTTTCAAATACTGTTCCTATATAAGATGTATTTAGAGTAACCTTAAAACCACACTCCAGGGCTCCTAAAGCCGTAAGAGCTACGCATCCTCCTCCATCTACACCAATAACCTCAATCTCAGTAATTTTCTCTTTTTTTAAAAAAGATATCAATTCCGTATTTGAGAATGCATTACCTTCATATTTCTCAAACACATTATTGCTAACCACCTTTAATTCTGCTACAAGTTCGGCTTCTTTTGTTCCTTCAAAGCATTTAAAAGGAGCCAACTTGTTAATCAGATTATTTTTCATCAGATTTCTAATATAGATAACAATATCTGCATCTGTATTACCAATTGCTGTATTAACCTTATCCAGAAAATCTACCGGATAGTCAAATATTTTTGCATGATTTTTTCCCACAGTTAATTCCTGCATGTCAACAACTAATAGTGCTTTACTCATCATATCTCCCCTCGCTGTGAAAATCGTATTTTTCTTTTGATTATTCTTTTGTAATCATTTTTTTCTGATAGCTTCTTTTTCCGCAATTAGGGCATTTCATATAACGGGTACGACCATAATGCGGTGCCATAAATACCTGAGAGTATGTCGGAACATAACAATGGTTACATTCCTTACACTGATAATAGCCGGCTGACTGCTCAATCCGAATTGCAAGCGGGATAAAACCAATCAGAAGCACCAGACTCAACAATATCAATCCTGTCCCCAAGATGTGATTTTGATTCATCAGATAGGCGCCAACTAAAATTATTGTTGCAAAAGTAATGATGACCAAAATCCCCATGGAAGTCTCCACTTTTAATAAAAACCTTGTTTTTTCCTCATCTCTCTTTTTGAAATCCAAAATAATTTCCTGTGATGCTCTTGCATATTCTTCCATATCCATATGCTCTCCTTTCAATAACTCATTTACGTTAATGGAAAGAAGCTCACAAAGCTCTAACATAATCGACGAATCCGGTAATGATTTTCCGGTTTCCCATTTTGATACAGCACGGTCAGTAATACCTAACTCCTCGGCCAATGAAGCTTGTGTATATCCTTTTTCTTTTCTACATGCCGCAATAAACTTTCCAATCTTAATTTGATCCATTTCTTTCTCCGTCCTTTCGTTCGCGTTTGGCTTCTTTCTGATGTGAGCATATGATTTTTTTGTAAAAAAGAACACGAACTGTTGGTTGAATCCCTTGTAAAACGGGCAACCCAACTACCAGTTGGATAAATTGTTTCAAAAAACGGCATAGCCTGGTAAACACCTAACTATGCCGCACTTCTTAAGAATAAAACGTTAATTATTTACGATACTCTATTGTAATTAATCAGGCATCCCTTCAAGATGATTTCGCGTTCTTCATCTGTCAATTCACCAAGTTTTAAGGTGAATTCTTTCAGTCCGTCTTCTTTTACAACATATGCAGGTATTTCTGTCTTTTTATCAATGACAGCCTGTCTGATGTTGGGAACAAAAATGTAATCCAGATTTTTGAATGGAAGTTCACCTTCATCAATGATGAAAGGAAGCATACCCCAGTTAATCAAATTGCTGCGATATCTCTTGGTAGCATATTCATTGGCAATATTTGCCCAACCGCCAAGTACTTTCTGGCAGCTTGCTGCCTGTTCTCTGGCAGAACCGTCACCGGGTTTTACTGCAAAGATGGTTGAACCGATACCAAAGCTTTCGTGTGTCAAATCCGGGAACATCTCTTTGATTTTATTCATAACGGGCTTGATTTCCGGCAATTCTTTGCAAGGATGTACATCGCTTGTTCCGGCAATCAGTGCTTCTCTGGCTTTTTCTGCCTTCTGCACCTCTTTTGCGCGTCCTACATATGCAGGGTCCTTACGGGAAAGTGCAAACTCAGCAAGTCCCAACGGATTAGAACGATAAGAACTTGTTTCACCGGAAGGAATTAATTCATCGGTTGTTGTAACCGGATCATGTATTTCGGATACAACTTTCAAAACCAGGTTATCTGTCAGGGCAACCATAGCAGGCCAGTCCTTGATATTGGGGCCAAACTGGATTTCTACGGAAGGATCTGCAACGCCCTTTGAATCAAATACGCGGTTTTTGTAAATATTTGCATCAAAGTGATATTTGTATTTACCGATTTCGCCATCAAATTCTGTTGCCGGTGTCAGGACACCTTTATTGGCTGCAGTTGCTGCGATGGAACGAGCATCCATCAATGCAACGGAAGAAATCTGACCATTCTGCAACTTGGACCCTTCTCTGTTGGGGAAGTTACGGGTTGAATGTCTGATGGAAAAAGCATTGTTGGCAGGTGTATCTCCGGCACCAAAGCAAGGTCCGCAGAATGCTGTTTTCATGACTGCACCTGTTTCCATGATAGTTGCGGCACAACCGTTTTTGATTAATTCCATATAAACAGGCATAGATGCGGGATATACGGATAAGGTAAATCCGTCGGAACCGATATATTTTCCTTTTAAGATATCCGCTGCGGCACAGATGTTTTCAAATCCGCCGCCGGCACAACCTGCGATAATACCCTGATCAACCATAAATTTGCCGTTTACAACTTTGTCCTGTAAAGAATAAGGAACAGCACCGTCTAAGGATACTTTTGCTCTTTCTTCCACATCGTGTAAAACATCTTTTAAGTTCGCATTGACTTCATCAATGGTATAGGTATTGCTGGGATGGAACGGCATCGCAATCATAGGTCTGATTGTAGAAAGATCGATTTCGATGACGCCATCATAATATGCAACGTTAGTAGGTGCTAACTCTTTGTATTCTTCTGCTCTTTCATGAATTTCATAGAATTCCTTGACCTGATCGTCTGTCTGCCAGATAGATGAAAGACAGGTTGTCTCCGTCGTCATTACATCAATACCGATACGGAAATCGGGGGTTAAGCTTGCCACACCGGGTCCTACAAATTCCATGACTTTATTTTTAACATATCCGTTGCCAAAAACTGCACCGATAATAGCCAGAGCAACGTCCTGAGGTCCAACACCGGGAATCGGCGCACCTGTCAGATATACGGCAACTACACCGGGCATATTGATATCATATGTCTGATTTAAGAGCTGTTTTACAAGCTCGGGGCCGCCTTCACCCATTGCCATGGTACCAAGCGCTCCATAACGGGTGTGGGAATCGGAACCCAAAATCATCTTTCCTCCGCCTGCAAGCATTTCTCTTGCAAACTGATGAATAACTGCCTGATGAGGAGGAACATAAATTCCACCGTATTTTTTCGCACAGGTAAGACCAAACATGTGGTCATCTTCATTAATCGTACCGCCAACCGCGCAAAGAGAATTATGACAGTTGGTCAAAACATAGGGAATCGGGAATTTTTCCAGTCCTGATGCTCTTGCTGTCTGAATAATACCGACAAATGTAATGTCATGTGATGTCAGTTTATCAAATTTAATTTTCAGCTTGTCCATATTGCCGGACGTATTGTGACTTTCTAAAATTCCATATGCAATGGTACCTTTTGCCGCATCTTCTTTTGTAATAATTTTTCCTGTCTTAGCCGCAACAGCCGATAACGCTTCTGCACTATCGGGAATGATTTCGGTGCCGTTTACTAAATATGCACCGCCTTCTAACAATGAAACCATGAATATACCTCCTAAAAAACACATAGATACCCGCCGGCTATTCATCGGCGGGTATCGCATTTGATACAGAATTATTTATTTTGTAGATACTTTCTTTTTCGGTAATGTAACTTTATCTAAGTGCCAGATCTCATCCACGTATTCCTGAATGGTTCTGTCTGAAGTAAACTTACCGCAGCATGCTACATTTAAAATAGTGCTCTTAGCCCAGCCTTTTTCATCTCTGTAAGCAGCTTCTACACGTTTCTGTGCTTCTGCATAGGACTTGAAGTCTTTTAAGATGAAATAGGTATCTGCCTTTGCCGTACATTTTGTATTTAATAATGAGTTGTATAAGTCACGGAACAACTCTGTATCCTGGCTGTATGTACCGTTAATTAACTGCATTAAGACTTTACGGATATCGGCATCGTTGTTGAAAATATCCATGGGGTTGTATCCGCCGTAGTTTTCGTAACGGATAACTTCATCGGAAGAAAGACCAAAAATAAATGCGTTTTCTTCGCCAACCTCTTCAACGATTTCCACATTGGCACCATCCATAGTTCCCAATGTCAGCGCACCGTTTAACATGAACTTCATGTTACCGGTACCGGATGCTTCTTTGGAAGCTGTAGAAATCTGTTCGGATACATCTGCTGCCGCAAAAATCCACTCTGCATTGGATACGCGATAGTTTTCAATAAATACAACTTTAATCTTTCCGTTGATGGATTCGTCGTTGTTGATAACATCTGCAACAGAGTTGATTAATTTAATGGTAAGTTTTGCATTTTTGTATCCGGCTGCTGCCTTTGCACCAAAGATAAAGGTACGAGGATAAAAATCCATTTCCGGATGTTCTTTGATCTCGTTGTATAAATACATTACATGAAGGATATTTAACAACTGACGTTTGTACTCATGTAATCTCTTAACCTGTACATCGAAGATGGAACGAGGATCCACTTCAATTCCGTTGTGTTGTAAAATATATTCTGCCAGACGTACTTTATTCTGGTATTTGATATTCATGAATTCCTGCTGAGCTTTTTCATCTTCCGCAAATACTTTTAATTTTTTGATCTTGGGAAGGTCTGTAATCCAGTCAGCCCCAACATGGTCGGTTACCCATGCAGCCAAAAGCGGGTTACCATGTAATAAGAAACGTCTCTGTGTGATACCGTTTGTTTTATTGTTGAATTTTTCAGGCATTAATTCATAGAAATCTTTTAATTCCTGATTCTTTAAGATTTCCGTATGTAATCTTGCAACACCGTTTACAGAGTAGCCTGCTGCAATTGCAAGATGTGCCATCTTAACCTGTCCGTCATAAATGATTGCCATTTTGCGGATTTTTTCCTGATTGCCGGGATAAGCAGCGGAAATCTTCTGGCAGAAACGACGGTTGATTTCTTCAACGATCTGATAAATACGGGGAAGCAGACGGCTGAATAATTCAATCGGCCATTTTTCAAGTGCTTCTGACATAATGGTGTGGTTGGTATATGCACAGGTCTTGGTTGTAACTTCCCATGCTTCATCCCACTCTAAATAATATTCATCCAGTAAAATACGCATCAACTCTGCTACGGCAACGGTCGGATGAGTATCATTTAACTGGAATGTAACTTTTTCATGGAATTTGCGAATATCATCATGATTTCTCATGTATTTTGCAACAGCTTCCTGAACAGACGCAGATACAAAGAAATACTGCTGTTTTAAGCGGAGCTCTTTGCCGGAATAGTGATTGTCGTTGGGATAAAGTACTTCTACGATATTTTTTGCCAGATTTTCCTGCTCAACCGCTTTCTGATAATCACCTTTGTCAAAGGAATCAAGCTGGAAACACTCAACCGGCTGAGCATCCCAGATACGAAGTGTATTTACAATACCATTACCGTAACCTACGATAGGCATATCATAAGGAATGGCTGTTACGGACTGATAACCTTCCTGTGTAAATACATTACGTCCGTTTTCATCCTGATGTACTGCCACATAACCACCGAATTTAACGGTCTTTGCATATTCAGGACGACGAAGTTCAAAAGGGTTACCGTCTGCTAACCAGTTATCCGGCACTTCTACCTGATAACCGTCACGAATTTCCTGTTTGAACATACCATATCTGTAACGAATTCCGCATCCGTATGCGGAATAACCTAATGTTGCAAGTGAATCAAGGAAACATGCGGCAAGTCTTCCCAAACCACCGTTACCTAACGCCGCATCCGGTTCCTGATCTTCAATCACATTTTCATCCACACCTAATTCATCAAGTGCTTCTTTTACCACATCATATGCCTGTAAATTGATGATGTTGTTACCAAGTGCACGACCCATTAAAAATTCCATGGACATATAATAAACTGTTTTGGGGTCTTTTTTCTCATATTCTTTCTGTGTCTCTAACCAGTTATCAATGATTGCATCTTTAATTGCATAGGATACAGCTTGAAAAATCTGCTGGTTGGATGCCTCTTCAAGAGTTTTACGATAAAGAGTCTTTACATTGTAAAGAACGCTTCTTTTAAACAACTCTTTGTCAAAGTTAGATAAAACGGTTGTTTCTTTCTTTGTTGCCATTTGTTTCCTCCTCAGGTTTTCTCATTCAAAAATCATTTGTTCATGTTCATACCAAGAAATATTATACAATAGAACGCTTTAAATAAAAAGAGTTTTCAAAAAAAGTTGCTTATCTTCTACATGATTTTTACTTTGATTTTATTATCTTTCTATACAAGGTTGTAATTTTCGACAATACACAGCTTTATTACTTACGAATTATTCTGTTTGTGTGTCAGAAAAACTATCCATGCTGACTAAGTTAATTAAGTATCAAGAATGGGTTGTTTAATAATTCATCTACCATAAGATGATACATTGTTTTATCGTCTATTTTTGTGATAGACGTAATTTTCTTTCCTGCGTCTTTTGAAGATGCTCCACAATGATATATTTTTTCTGTTCTTGTATTGTAATCGAGGATAATATATCTGTCGTGATACTTTCCATTTGTCTTTTGAAAAGTAATAGGCGGATGCCCATACTGCGACATATAATCATTATAATCGGTAAGTCTTAGCATATTGTGTATATTATCACTAAATACTATTGCTGTAACTCCTAACTGTGCTGTTTTTAACAAACTTAGGGTTTTAAGACCTATATAATTATCTACAATATAAATTGTTTTCTTTGCCAATGAATATATTTCGGAATATGCCAAATCAGCCTCAACAGTTTGTCCATTTAAGATGACATATTCTTTTGCAATTCGTTTATCATTAAAAGATTTAATAAATTTATCAAGCTCTGATTTTGTAACAATTTCTTCTTTGATTTTTGCTATGTCAGAAGTATTTTGAGCTGTTATGGTAGAGAGATGGCAAAATTCATCAGATGTGACAAGCATTTTGTTGTCAGATAAATAATCTTTCATAGCTTTGAAAACTCGAATTAATACAATGCTTTGGGCGTATGCCAATTCACCTCTTAACACAGTCATTAACATATAAATGCCCTGTTCTGTAAAAACAAAAGGGTTACTTCGCGACATTGAATTTATATTTGCGGTCGCATTTTGCGACCACAAATTTTTCACTTCTTCATCTATAAGCTGAAACATAAAATCATCTGGAAACTTGCGTTTATTACGCTTTACCTGCTCATTTAATCTTTTTGTTTCATACCCATATATCTTTGCCAAATCAGAATCTAGCATTACCTTCTGTCCTCGTATTGTATAAATAAGTTTTTCTACATCTGATTGATTGACAATCTTTATTTCATTTGTATTTTCCATTAATTCTCCTTTGTGGCATTTTTTCTTTATCGCAATATTGATTTTTATTCAGAGGCGTTCCAAAATAAGATAAAAAGCATATGAATTAAGAATTGATTTTAGAAAAATAGATTAGAACTTTTATGTAATCGAATAATATGTTATTTGTTCTTTTTTCTTACAGGACGTTTTGTAAGAAAATACACCATTTCGGCCAGTTTTTCTATTTGCTTCGAAGACAATTGGGATATGATTTTATATCTTCTTACATCGTCTCTTTCACATATTTTCATCTACAAAACTTCCTTTATAGAAATAATTTTTCTTAATTATAATATATTATCCCAGAATATACAACAAATAATACATTTAAAAACTTTTTTTCGACTCTCATATTAATAACATAAACATAATAATAATTCGTTATTTTCTACAACACACGGATAATTCGAAGTACTTGTTCTTTTTGATCTATGGGCATCTCTTTTACACATTTCATAATTTCCAACTCTAAGACTTCATTTTTATCAGAAAGCTGATCACTTAATAAATAATCCATCGTAACTCCCAATACATCAGCAATGGAAAAGAGTACATTCAAAGAAACCTTCGTATGATTATTTTCTATATTAGAAACATGTGATACATTACAACCGATTGCATTTGCAATATAATCTTGCGTAAGATTTTTTGATTGCCGGATCGATTTAATTTTATTTCCTAACTTTTCATAATCAATTACTGCAACCATATGAACTCCTTTTGTCTGTGTGTATATATTCTTTACTCAATTGTATAAATATATTCATGTTCCAAGAATAATCTGCATAAATAAAAAGTATTTACACAGACAAGTATATGGTGGTAAAATTTGTCTGTGTAAATACTTTATATAAACTAAAGCAAATTTTTGCTGAGCAAAAAAGTATTGCAAATCATTAATAATTATCAACTATCTTTATAGTACTTAAGGAGGATTTTTATGAAAAAAAAGAACCTGGTTTCCAAAATTCATTTCTTGTTTTGACAGCAATGATATCTATGATGCTTTTTGGTTGTGGAAATTCGCAGACAGAAAGCGCACCTGCAACTGCAGCAAATGAACAAGAGCCCGCGGTGGCAGAGGAAACAAATTCTTTAGAAGAGACATCTGCAAACCAAGAAGAACAAGATGTCAATGAAAATACAAGTAATGAAGAAGAACCCTATGAAGCTCCTGTTTCGTCTATGATAGACTGGGAAATTTTTGCTGCACAAGAGAATACAGAAGATATTTGCTTAGCAATATCCAATGAAACAACCAGTGTTCAATCCGTATTATACGAGGGAGGTTTCTATGCTTATAGAGAAGGGGATCGAATAGCTATTCCTATTAGAGACAGTATTTTTCAAATAAATTACTATATCTCTGATATAAATGGATCAAGAGTTGGCGAGCCAAAATGCATATATAAATCAAATGAGCAAAATGATTTAAAATATGTCGAAATAGAAATTGGAAGTGAACCTGCATATTATATTGATATATATGGTTCTCAAAATATAACTTATTGTGTAAGTACTGTTGCTCAAACAGAATAATATCTTTTACAAAAAAGCTGTGCACGAAGTCCTCGCGCACAGCTTTTTGTTACTTTACAAATTATTCAGCTTGTGTGTCAGAAGATGTATCCTCAATCTCCCCGCTTGCAACCTTATCCCGATGGATAATGGACTGCTTTACGGCTTCCGTTGTCAGACGGATGTTGTCTGTACCGGGATTTAAAATCACACCACGACAGACTGCAGTGGGTCTTAACAGCATGACGGCAATTTCATCAAATTCTGCCGTAAATATGTCATGCTTTTTCCCATTGGCCCATGTCTTAAAGGCATCTTTATCCGTAAATGCGATGTAATAACTGATATCCTGTCCGTTTACGGTATGATGTGCAGATACCATACTGACTTTGTGCTTGGAAGTAACCACAAATTCACCCTTGGGTGTCTTAATCGGTCCGGGGGTAACCTTTGCAGGCACCCATAATTTACACTTTAAAACCTCATCCAAAAGGGCTCTCTGTGTATCTGCATTTACTTCTTCTTTCATTTTCTGAATACATGCATTGAGCGCTTCATTTTGAAGCTCTTCTTTTTTGAATTTCATAAAGCTTACTCCTTTATGCTTTCTCTAAAGATATTGTAACCTTTTCTCCGTTAACTGTCCACTCTTTACTGATTGCAAATGCACCTTCTGTTGTCATTTCATCTGCAAGTACTTTGGTAGCAATGGCATCTTTATTGTCCATGACAATCTTTCCGAGCTTTTCATTTCCGGTAACTGCAATCTTGATGTGATCCATGACTTCAAAATTGGAATCCTTACGCATTGTCTGGATCTTACTGATTACTTCTAATACAAATCCTTCTTTAATCAATTCTTCTGTCAGATTCGTATCTAAAACAACAGTCACATAATTATCGGCCTCGGTTACAAAACCGTCTTTTTTTTCTGTTGAAATCAAAAGATCTTCTTCTGAAAGGCTTACTTGTACACCATCAACCTCAAATGTAATGGCTCCGTTTGCTTTTAATTCTTCCATTGCCTTGCTTCCGTCTAAGGATGCAAGTGTCTTCTGGATACCGCCAAGCTGTTTGCCGTATTTGGGTCCTACGGTACGAAGCTGGGGTTTGAAGCTGTATGAAGCAAAATCAGAAACATCATCGGTAAAGGTTACTTTCTTTACATTCAATTCGTCTTCGATGATATCTACATAGAAATCATCCAGCACATTTGCCGCTTTGACATACATGTTTCCAATCGGCTGACGGTTTTTGATGTTGGCTGCATTTCTTGCCGCACGTCCCATAACGACGATTTTTAAAACTTCTTCCATGCTGTCTTCGAGCTTTGTATCAATGTAGTCTTCGTTTACCGTCGGGAAATCGCATAAATGGATACTTTCGGGAGCAGAAGAATCAATGCTGCAGACTAAGTTGCGGTAAATTTCTTCAGTCATGAAAGGTACCATGGGTGCTGCTGCCTTGGCGATGGTTACAAGCGCGGTGTAAAGAGTCATATAAGCATTGATCTTATCCTGCTCCATTCCCTTTGCCCAGAAACGCTCACGGGAACGACGAACATACCAGTTACTCATTTCATCGGTAAAATCATCTAAAGCTCTGGCAGCTTCCGGAATACGATAATTTTCAAGGTTTGTATCAACGGCTTTTACGGCTGAATTCAATTTGGACAATAACCACTTATCCATGACGGGAAGTTTATCATAATCCAATGTGTATTTTGTCGCATCGAACTGATCGATTTCTGCATATAAAGCAAAGAATGCATAAGTATTCCACAAGGTTCCCATGAATTTACGTGATTTTTCCTGTACGGCTTTTCCGTCAAAACGGTTGGGCAGCCAGGGAGCCGAATTGATATAGAAATACCAGCGTACGGCATCTGCACCGTATTTTTCCAGGGCTTCAAAAGGATCTACTGCATTTCCTTTGGATTTTGACATTTTATTTCCGTTTTCATCCAATACAAGACCCAGAACGATAACGTTTTCATAGGGTGATTTATTAAACAACAGTGTTGATTCTGCCATTAAGGAATAGAACCAGCCACGTGTCTGGTCAACCGCTTCGGAAATAAACTGTGCCGGGAACTGTTGCTCAAATAATTCTTTATTTTCAAAAGGATAATGATGCTGTGCAAAAGGCATTGCACCGGAGTCAAACCAGCAGTCAATCACTTCCGGAACACGTTTCATGGTCTTGCCGCAATCCGGACAGGTAATGGTCACTTCATCAATATAAGGTCTGTGTAATTCCACGGTCTTTGCATCGACATTGCCGCTCATCTTTGCAAGCTCTTCGCGGCTTCCGATACATTCCATATGTCCGCAGTCTTCACATTCCCAGATATTTAAAGGCGTTCCCCAATAACGGTTACGGGATACACCCCAGTCCTGAATGTTTTCCAGCCAGTTACCAAAACGGCCTTCTCCGATACTCGGCGGAATCCAGTTTACAGTCTTGTTGTTTTTCACAAGATCGTCTTTTACTGCTGTCATCTTGATAAACCAGGATTCTCTTGCATAGTAAATAAGTGGTGTATCACATCTCCAGCAGAACGGATAATCATGCTCAAATTTAGGAGCATCAAACAGTAAGCCTCTGCTATCCAAATCAACTAATACTTTCGGATCTGCATCTTTTACGAAGAGACCTGCGAAAGGAGTTTCTTCTGTTAAATTACCTTTTCCGTCTACAAACTGAACAAAAGGTAAATCATTTTCGCGTCCTACTCTCGCATCATCCTCACCAAAAGCAGGTGCAATATGTACAATACCGGTACCGTCTGTCAATGTTACATAGCTGTCTGCGGTAACAAAGTGTGCTTTTTTATGCTGTTTTTCGGCAACATCTGACGCACAGGAATATAAAGCTTCATACTCCGTTCCGACTAAATCATTTCCCACATAGGTCTCAACCACTTCGTAAGCTGCTTTTCCATCTTCTGCCAGTTTGCCAAGTACGGTGTCAAGTAAAGCTTCAGCCATGATATAGGTATATCCGTCAGCTGCTTTGACTTTTGCATAGGTTTCAACCGGATTTACGCAAAGCGCGGTATTGCTCGGCAATGTCCAGGGAGTTGTCGTCCATGCCAGGAAATAAGCATCCTGATCTTTGATTTTAAAACGTACGGTCGCAGAACGTTCTTTTACGGCTTTGTAACCCTGTGCTACTTCGTGTGAAGATAACGGAGTTCCGCAGCGAGGGCAATAGGGAACGATCTTAAAGCCTTTATATAATAATTTTTTATTCCAGATTTCTTTTAATGCCCACCACTCAGATTCAATGAAATCATCATGGTAAGTAACATAAGGATCATCCATATCTGCCCAGAAACCAACCGTACCTGAGAAATCTTCCCACATACCTTTGTATTTCCAAACGCTTTCCTTACATTTCTGAATAAACGGATCCAGACCGTACTCTTCAATCTGTTCCTTGCCGTCTAATCCCAACAATTTTTCTACTTCCAACTCAACCGGAAGACCATGGGTATCCCAGCCGGCTTTTCTGGGAACCATATAACCCTTCATGGTACGGTATCTCGGAATCATATCCTTGATAACACGTGTTAAAACATGTCCGATATGCGGTTTTCCGTTTGCAGTCGGAGGTCCGTCATAAAAAGTATAGGTAGGTCCTTCTTTGCGTGCTTCCATACTCTTTTTGAAAATGTTATTTTCTCTCCAGAATTTCTCTGTCTCTTTTTCATGTTCTACAAAATTTGCATTTGTCTCAACTTTCTGATACATGAAACGTACTCCTTTCCTTTTTCCATAAAAAAGGCTCCCGTCCGTAAAAGGACGAAAGCCATACATTCGTTACCACCTATTACAGCATACTCTCCGAAACCGGATTTATATGAGCTCTTTTAACGCAAGAAAACGTCGGCACCTACAGATCCTTCGATGTTCAGGCCGCAACTCGGAAGTGATTTTCCATAGTCTTTTACTCATACCGGACTTCCACCATCTCCGGCTCGCTTTGACTTTCCAAAACTGTGTACTCTCTTCGTCAACGTCTTTAAAACTATCAAACTGTTTGTATTATAATTCTCAAAATCGGGCATTGTCAAGCATCATCAGCACAAAACCGCCTTTTCCATGCATTTTTACTGCTCCATCTGTCTTCCCAAAAATGCTGCTGCCGATTGCGCCAGTTTCTTTTCCACTTCACCCATTTTTCCTTTTTCATTCGTATCCAGTAAAATTACGGCACCGATGACATCCCCTTCACAGATGATGGGTGCAATCATTTCCTGCTCATAAGCATCCTGCATCTCATGCGCAATTTCTAAAAACTGCTTTTCGCCTTTTCCCGCAAGAATGGTCTCTCTTCGCTCCAGGGCATCCTCCAAATGTCTGGAAAGACCTTTTCCATTAAAGGCTTTTCCACCTCCGGCTGTCGCAATAAACTGATCGCGGTCGGCAATGAGCGCCACCTTCCCGGAAACCTGTGCCAGGCTTTCCGCATATTGTTTTGCAAACGTACTCATTTCTCCAATAGGCGAATATTTTTTTAATATGATTTCTCCTTCTTTGCTTGTAAAGATTTCCATCGGATCGCTTTCACGAATGTGTAACGTACGTCGGATTTCTTTGGGAATTACGATTCTCCCCAAATCATCAATTCTTCGAACGATTCCTGTTGCTTTCAAGACCTTTTCCTCCATTTTTCTAAAAAATTTTAACAAGGTGCTTTCTCTATGATTACAAAAACATCCTGTCTGACTTTTATTTACTCTGGAGTTATTATGTGGAAAATGGGAAATAATATTCGTTACAAGTTGATGAAATCATTTCGACTAATCTTCCTTCACGGCACATCTGAATATAAGAATTCCTATCACAAACATCAGAGAAAGCATCCCAACTCCTTTGTTGATATCGCCTGTCAATTGGGAAACCGCACCGATCATAAGAGATATGATAAAAATAGGCTTTTTATATCCTTTGGTATCTGCCAGAGTGCCGCATATGGGTCCCATCAAAGCTACAACCAGAGTAGCTGCAGAGGCTGCATAACCCCAGTATGCCAGATATTCTACGTCTGACAATCCCGCACTTCCTGCCCCATCCGACAATGTGCATAATTTGACGGCATTTTATCCTCCTTGTTTCAATCTGAAGCATTTTAATTATTTATCATACCATATTCCGACAATTCTCTCTATCTCAAATGCGTAAAACAATGTAAAATTATTGTAATATTCCAATTGGAAAAAGCAGCCGACCAAGTTGACTGCTTTTCCAATTATTTTGATTTATATCACTATTTATCACTATTATTTCTTTTCATAAAAACTGTTTCTCTAGTTTTCTTCCATCAACATTTCATAAGTCACGCCGTATTTTTCAGCAATATCCTTAGCATAACTCATGCCTTCCGGCGGAGCTATTTCCACTTTAAAAGATCTTTGACCGGTCTTTGCTTTTACAATCAGCGAAACTGCCTTACCTTCTGTTTCCTCTTCATTAAAGGTATCAATATCGTAAGCCAGTTTATGCATATGAGTATTATACAAGGTCCGGATTCCCTTATGAAGAACCGCTCTGATGGCATCCTTTGCAATATAATACCCTTCCTCGAAAGATGTGGTTGAAAAGGTCTCATTTAACAAAAGCAGACTGTTTTTCGTTGCTGCAAAATACAGTTCCTTAAAACGCTTGCACTCTTCGCCGAGACGCCCGAGATCCATTGTTTTATCTTCATCTGCCGGAAAATGTGTATATACTGCGTCTACGGGCTGAAACAAAAAGAATTCCCCGGGGATTCGAATTCCGCCCTGTGCTAATACAAACAACTGTCCGATAGCCTGTGTGATAGTCGTTTTTCCTCCTCGGTTAGCACCGGTTAAAATATAAACCAAATGCTCTTTATCATAGTCTAAATCATTTGTGATGATTTCCGTCTGCTCCGAAATTGCAACAGACGCAAGCTTCATATTGTATATGCCGCGTGCTCGCATCATGCAATCCGGCTCTTTTTCGTCGGCAATCTGTAGCTTAGAAAATTTCAGTCCATGTTTTTCCAGCTTTTTGATATACTCAGCAAAGCGGATATAATAGGAAAATTCCGGAATCAGATTTGTAATTTCCGTTATGGAAATGGATACATATTTGTTGAGCGTTTCCCTCAGATTTTTTACAACAAGTGATAACATATGATTCGTGACACGATCCATATAACGTGTGACATCTTCTGTTGTATCTCCGGTCGGCACGGCTGCCAGCTTCCCAACCAAAAGTGGATTTTGGGACGCTACATTGACCATCACAGTTTTTTCCAATGCATATTGAAAATCCTCTATTACCGGATTTAAGGGATGGAATTTGTAAGAACCGTCCCATGTGGTGCCGTCTTTAATCGGACTTTTAGATGCAATCTTATCATAGAAATTTCCAATCACATTGGATTTGGTAAAATATTTATTGTTAATCGAAATCAGGCCTATACTGTTCGCTTCGAATCGTTCATTTAAATTAATTCCGACCGTCACACTTTTTAAGTCCTGTGTCGAAGACTTTAATTTAGAAATATCCTTTTTTAGGTCCTCAAATCCGTTATCATGATAAATCTCATTGATATATTCCCGCAATCCAAGCAGTCCCTCTGACTGAATATCTGCTGTGGACAGGCACTGATAAATCGCTTCCACATATCCGATATATTCATTGATTTCTTCCAGCCTGTGCATCAGTTCCCATATGCCGGATGCTTCCTCATATTTCTTTTTAAAGCTTCCATAATCTCTAAGAAAATTGATTTTATCCAGAATTTCCATCATGCTTTTACACATATCCGGATTCTTGTAGATATCCTCAAAAATATCAGATCGATACCTTGCCACATAAGGATCATCCGTCATCTTCGATAGGACACGCATAATCATAGCCTGCTGACCATCCTTTTTATCTGCAACCGCTTCACAAATGGTATCAAACCCCAAATCATGCATGGTAACCTCAGACATGATCCGAAAACCGTTGCTCTCTCCTTTCGGATATAATAAACTGATTTTTTTATCAACATATTCCATACAAATCCCCCATTCTGCCGTCTTTGACCGATGGCACAAACACTATTTCCTCTCTGTTTTCTTTCGTAATACAATCTAATCTGCAATTGCATATTCCTTTGCAAAATAAGCAAGATGCTCATCTATCCGCTGCAATGCTTCCTGCTCCCGTTCCGGTTCTCTGTCACACATATGAATCCAAAGAGTAATGGGAGCCACAAATAACATGGAAACTACAGCCGAATCTTCCCGACGCATCAAGTTTTTATCCATCATTTCCTCAAAGATTTTCTGATAAATTCCTTGTATCCCTTCTGTGGTATATCGCGTAGCAAGCTTCGCAATACGTTGGTTGCGAAACTGTTCCATCATCAGAATTCTTCTCGTTTTCCGGATGGTTTCGTCATGCATGGTAAATTGAATTCGTTTCTTGGTAATCTCAATCAACTCATCCATGGAAGAAGGCATTTTTCCCGGATGAATTTCGGAACCAAAATTCATCTCATAATAGTTTTCAACATTGCCAATCAGAATCTCCAGTATCTCTTCTTTTCCTTTGAAATGCTTATAAATGGAAGGACCCTTTAAGCCCACTTTCTCTGCAATCAAGTCTACTCCTACACCGTCATATCCCTTTTCAGAAAATAGAGTAAGTGCCGAATTCAAAATCTTTTCCTTTGTTGTTAAATTACTCAACATTGATCCCTCCATGCGAAATATAGTATCTATTATTGAAGTCAAATGGTATTTTTTGCGTTTATCCTTTTTCTTTCTTATATTACTATATTAGTTAACGACCGTTTTCTTTGTCAAGCGCTTTTCTGCGTTTTTTAGATTTTTCTAAATAGAAACAGTATCTGTTTTACCAGATACTGTCCGTTTTTATAATTTGTTCAATTTATTAACAGCTTCCTCTATCTGATCCGGTGTAATCTTTCCGTCTGAGAAAGAAATAACTGCACGCAGGGGCATGAATTTCTCCATGGCAGCATTCATTTCGGCTGTAATTGCTTCAGAAGCAGAAGAATTCTCATCATCAGAAGTTATTTGACTCTGATTATACGCCGTTAAAATCGGCTCTATAATTTCCATTGCCTGCGGCATGGTCGGCAAATCACCAAACGTGGTATTTACCGTATAAGTAACCGGCATCTTCTTTGTACCTTTTACTACAACTGTTTCGGTAAGAACAATCTCCTCCGAAGACTTACCAATCAGGATTTCAAACTCTCCCGTCTCCACATTCCAGTCTTTCATCTTCGGCTCATAATAAGCAAACGCACGCCAATCCAAAGTCATAGTCACGGTCTTTGTCTCACCCGGCTGTAACAAAACTTTTTCAAAACCTTTTAATTCTTTGAGTGGTCTGATGACCGTACTCTCTTTATCTGCCACATAGAGTTCTACAATCTCTTTACCTGTCACTTTTCCCGTATTTGTGATATCTACACTGACAGTTAAAGTTTCCTGATCTGATAACTCTTTTTTATCCACTTTCAAATTGCTGTAATCGAAAGTTGTATAGGAAAGTCCGAAGCCAAATGGGAACATGACGGGCATATTTTTCTTATCATAGTAACGATAACCGACAAAAATACTCTCTGCATAATTTACGCTGTCACCACTGCCAAATCCGCTTAAATAAGACGGATTATCCTCAAGCTGATAAGGGAAGGTCTCTGCCAGCTTTGCACTCGGATTTACATCGCCAAACAGAATATCAACAACCGCTCCGCCGACAGCTTCGCCACCAAGATATGCTTCTACAATACCTTTTACCTCATTGACCCAGGGCATCTCCACAGGGGAGCCGTTGTGTAAAACCACAACGGTGTTAGGCTGCACATTTAAAATTTCATCAATCAAATGATTCTGACATTCCGGCATGCGCATATGCTCCCTGTCAAAGCCTTCCGATTCAAAAGCATCCGGTAATCCGGCAAACACAACCGCAACGTCTGCTTTGGTTGCTGCCTCTATCGCTTCTGCCTCCAAGACCTCATCTACTACGTCAACTTGATCGTCAAAGCCTTTCGCAAAAGTAATGTTTGTGATTCCGGCTTGTTTAATCGCATCCAGCGCAGAGGTTACTTTTTTACTATTGATATGAGAGCTTCCACCGCCCTGATACCTCGGCTTTTGTGCATATTTTCCGATAAACGCTATGTTTGCATCTTTTTTGAGAGGTAAAATATCATCCTCATTTTTCAAAAGTACAATGGTCTCATGTGCAACTTCTCTCGCCTTTTCATGATCTGCCTCTAAATCAAATACGGCATTTTCATCGCGATTCTCCATATAGCGGTATACGATGTTTAAGATACGTTCACATGTCGTATCAAGTACATTCTCATTAAGTGTTCCGTCTTGTACGGCTTTTACAATCTGAGCATCCCGCATTCCACCTGAAGCCGGCATCTCTAAATCCAGTCCTGCCTGTAATGCTTTGATACGGTCACTTACAGCACCCCAGTCACTGACAACAAAGCCATCAAAGCCCCATTCATCGCGCAGAATATCCGTCAACAGTTCCTTGTTTTCACCCACATAGCTACCATTTACTTTATTGTAGGAACTCATGACTGTCCACGGCTTTGCCTGTCTCACTGCGCCTTCAAAAGCACCAAGATATATTTCATGCAGGGCACGCTCATCAATGATGGCATCTACCGACATTCTTCTCGTTTCCTGATTGTTTGCCATAAAATGCTTTATACTGGTTCCTACATGCTTACTCTGTACCCCGTTAATATGGGCCGTCGCAATCTCACTTGCCAGATAAGAGTCTTCTGAATAATACTCAAAATTTCTTCCACAGAGCGGAGAACGTTTGATATTGACCGCCGGTCCTAAAATCACGCTGACATTCTCTGCCTGACATTCATTACCAAGTGTTTGTCCCATTTTGCCGATCAGTTCTCTGTTAAAGGATGTTGCCACACCGCAGCCTGTCGGAAAACAAACAGCCTTAATACTTTCGTTCACACCCAGATGATCAGCTTCCTGATCCTGTTTTCGAAGACCGTGAGGGCCATCTGAAACCATGATTGCCGGAATTCCCAGCCTCTCCACGGCTTTTGTATGCCAGAAATCATCACCCGAACATAAACCCGCCTTCTCCTCTAACGTCATTTTCCCTACGAGTTCTTTGATCTGCTCTATTTTCATTTTGCATAATCTCCCATTTTAATTTCTGCTACTCTTGTGCGATTTTTTTATCCGAATATAATATATGATTAACCAACCAGCCGAGCAGAAATTCCATCAGACTCTCTAAATATTCACGCGGATTCTGGTCGATATCTTCTGTACGGATGCCATCGATTTTATCAATAAATGCTGCGTGTGCCCTTTTCTGTGCTTCCAGCCCGGCATAATGAATACTCTCCATATACTCTTCTTCATCTGAAAAATGGCAGACGGTATACTGCTTGAGTTCCTGCAGAATTTCCATAATGGAATCATAAGCATCTCCGACCACATAATTATGAATCAGACGGTTTGCACGTTCCATAATCTCAAACAAGGTCTGATGCTCTTTATCAATCAACTCGATTCCTGTCATATACTCCTCTGTGAATTCACATGGATTCTCTCGAATCATCCATTCCTCAAGCGGCGGCAATTTTCCAATCATGACATCACTGCCTATAATATGATGATACAGCCACTTTGCCAGAAACTGCATCAAAGCTCCCAAAAGTTCTCTCTGGCTTTCTTCCTCATCGATATTATAGAACGACCATTCCCGGATTTTCTCCCTAAAAAACATATGCTGTGTCCTTTGCAGAATCAGTTCCGGATCACGTATTTTTTCCATATAGGCTTCCTCATGGGCAAAATGTTCCTCTGCATATTCTTCTAACTCTGCCAGCAGCTCCTTGATTTCTCGATAATGTTCTCCTACATATTCATTTTGCAGGATTTCGATTCCATCATTGATTAATTCAAACAAATGTTGATGCTCTTTATCAATCTGCTCGATTCCAAGCATGCAGTCTTTCGTAAATTGAAACATTTTCCTTTCTCCTTTTAAGAAACATCTCTTTCTTTTTTCTCATCAGAATTATTCTTGTGTATCCTGTGTCTCTTTCCACAAAGCAGTTCTACACTCCGCTTATACGCGGAATTTTGAAATCAACTGAGTCAGATTCTTGGCCTGCTCAGATAACTCTTCTGTTGCTGCCGCAGTTTCCTCCGCAGTAGCAGAGTTAACCTGAACAACTTCTGAAATATTTGATATCTCAAGCTTGATATGTGATGATTTATCTGCCTGTTCCTTTGTATCTATTGAGATATCTTTAAATGCTTTTGAAATCTGCTCAGAATTTTCAACAATATCCCTCAGACATTTTGAAGCTGAATCTGCGCAGTGCATAGCACCTTCGATTTTATTCAAACAATCGGTGACCATCTCCGCTGTCTGCCTAGAAGACTCTGTCGTCTTAGTTGCCAAATTGCCAACCTCATCGGCAACTACCGCAAATCCAAGCCCGCTTTCTCCGACACGCGCAGCCTCCACAGATGCATTTAATGCCAAAATATTGATTTGGAATGCAATCGATTCAATCGTACCGATAATATTCTGAATACCGGATGACATATTCTCAATCTGATTAACAGCTTCACAAAGCTGCTCCATTTTATGATTACCATCTATAATCAGGGCATCCAATTTCTGCAAACGTTCCTGTACCTGTTCCTCACTTTCCGAATTGCGTGCAATGCATTCTGCCATATCTTCAACATTTGATACCAGCTGATTGATGGAGGATGCTTGTGTAACGCTGCCCGATGCCAGCGAATCTGCCGCATTCGTCAATTCGCGGGAGCTCGTTCCGACAGAATATGCCGATTCCTGCACTTCCTTAATGAGCCTCTGAAGAATCACTCTGATTTGATTTACAGAATCTGATAACTGATTAAAATCTCCCGGATAGGAATTCATAGCAGGCTGTGTCAAATCGTAATCTGCCATTCCGCCCAAAATCTTGTTTGTCTCATTTATTATCTTTTTAAATGTCTGCTGTAACTCTCTGGCAGAATTCTGAAGCTGTCCGATCTCATCTGTTCGCATACCGGGCTTAATTTCATGATTTAGGTTCCCTTCGGAAAGAGAGGTTAACGCCAAACTGACCTGATGAGCCGCTTCTCCTATGCTTCCCGCAAAAAATACGGCCAAAACAAGCGCCACGACAAGTGCCACAACATCTACTACCAAAAGCGTCTTCATGGTATCATAGGTTGCACCCATAAAATCATTTTTCGGCGCTGTTACAACAATCGTCCAGCCATTCGTACCTGCAACCGGACTATATCCGCATAAATACTCCGTACCGTTGTTATCATATGCCCCTGCACCTGAGGTCTGGGACAATATCATGTCAGAAACACTTCCCATACCTTTTTCGGCATCTGTGATATTGTATTCTCCGATCAACGACTCATCCGGATGAACGATTACCATTCCGTTTCCGTCGACCAAATATGTATAGCTTCCTTCGCTGATTACAATCTGATCAAGGATCTTACTCATGAAATCAACGTCCATACGGAAATAGACAACACCATTTATTTCCCCATTCTTGTCACGAACAGGAGAGGCCACGCTAAATCCGTAATTGCCGGTGTATTTACTCAAGGTTAAGTTAGAAATATTGACATTTCCTGCCAACGCTTCTTTTACATAATCACGATCACTAAAATCTGTTCCGTCCTTACGGCTAACCCCATCGATCGTAAGAATATTGCCGCTGGTAAATTCATAGTTTTCTGCAAGATTATCGATGTGATTTGCAACAACATCATCCTGTCCTGACGAAGCTAAAACAGAATCGTATCCGGACGCCTGCGCCATATTCTTAAAATCAGATAATTTCCCCTCAATTTCCTTTGCCGCCAATTCTGCGGAAATCTGCATTGTCTTTTTGGCATCTGCTGTTCCCATTTCCACGTTTTTATTGTATGTTACAATTCCAATTGTTGCGACAATCACAAGAACAACGGTTCCAAAGATTAATGAAAGTCTTGTCTTAAGCTTCATATTCCCCCTCCTTTTTTACAAACACTCAATCCAATTACTATTATAGACTATGGTTTTCTCTTGTAAAAGAGTTTTTCTCTTTCCAGTTATCTTTACATCCTCCGGACAATACAAATCTCTTTTTGAAAAATTATGACAAATCGATAAAATAATAAAAATCATTTAAAAAAAGGTAATAAGTCCAAAGGATTTTGGATTACAAATTCCGCTCCCTGACTTTTAATAAAATCTTCATCCCGAAAGCCCCAGCCTACCATAATCACATCCATATCAGCATTCTTCGCCGTTTGCAAATCGACTTCGGAATCTCCGATGTATACAGCTTCACTTCTATCTATTTTAAAGTTTTCCAAAATGGCGTTGATATTATCCGGATATGGTTTTCTCCGATGCCCCGGGCGATCTCCGATTGCAAAATCAAACAAACCCTTAAAATAGTCATCGCAAAGACTTTTTACCGCATAATCCGCCTTGTTTGACACAACGGCTGTCAGAATTCCTTTCTCTTTCATTTCCCTTATCACTTCATTGATACCATCATACGGTCTTGTTTTAATTGCACAGTGATCTTTGTAATAATCATTGAATGTTTGAAAAACTTTCTCAACCTCTTCTTTGCTTATCCCTGTAGGCACAGCTCTTTCCACAAGCTTTTTTATTCCATTTCCTACAAAGCTTTTTACTTCGTCAATTGTTCTTTGTGGATAATCATGGACTGCCAGGGAATAATTCATGCAATCTGTCAAATCCTCAAGCGTATTTAATATCGTACCGTCCATGTCAAATATTGCAAGTTTGTATTTCATTTCTGTCTTCTCTCAATCTTTTATACTTTGTTCTCCTGATTGCTTTATACTCTCTACTCCCGCAATCAAAAAATGTTTAAACTCCGCCCGCTACGAGCTGACAAATTTTTTATTGCCATCGCTAATTTTTAATAACCCTCCACAATAAGGACAAACCTCATTCTGTGCGGCATTGGATGCACCGCCATGTCTTCCC
Source organism: Lachnospiraceae bacterium (assembly GCA_017626095.1). Taxonomy (GTDB): domain Bacteria; phylum Bacillota; class Clostridia; order Lachnospirales; family Lachnospiraceae; genus UBA2882. The sequence goes on along the minus strand of JAGAJL010000006.1, from coordinate 158 downwards.
ATTTTAAATTCCTCCCCTTGTGGATTGTCAAGTAAAATTGACCCACTTTTTCGTTTAAAACTGACCCACCCCAATATTTTTCGGGTATGGGTCAGTTTTTTTATTATTTCTGATTTTTACACTGTGATTTGACCCACCTATGTTAGTGCATAGTTACC
>JAGAJL010000005.1 GCA_017626095.1 Lachnospiraceae bacterium | reverse complement strand
CCAGTTCTTCAAATTTCTTTTTACTCATATAATCCTCCTTACCGGCGGAGCCATGAGTAAAAATAGATTTTCAAAACAAATCCAAACTCCGCCAACATATAAAATTATTTCTCTGTGAAAAATGTTGGCGAATGCCAAGATATTGCTGAAGATGTGATTTACAGCAGATGTTTTCACTTAAGATAGTTTGTATTATAGTTTCAAAAATAGCAGATGTCAATATGATTTCTGGAAAAATATAAACGAATTTTCGTTAATATAGAATTGGGAACAAAAAGTGTTTTTGGTTAGGTGAATTTTGCTATTAACAATTCCCAAAACTATCCGATATATATAAGAAGAGGATGATTTTATTATAGAGACAAAACGACAGGGAAAAGCTTATGTATAAACAGAACAAAAAGCAGATTGACGAAATGTTTCACATCTTGCTTTGGGCAAATGATGAAATAAAAAAAGCAATTGAAAAAAGACAGTTTGAATCTGCATTGGATATTTTGGAACAATGTCAGGACGCAGCAATACAGCTGGGAACTTCGATTGAGGAATGCGAAGGAGAAGGATTTGTTACTGTTTCATACATTGAAGAATTTTGTGAGGAAATCTATCAAATCCATGAAGATATCATGGAAAATGGTTTTGCTGATGCGATTTCAACCCATAAAAAGATATCAAAGAGCTTAAACAAAATAGAACAAAGTATTAGGAATGACATTCCTGTTAAAAAAATCGCTGTCTTTCTCCCATATAAGGCATCTATGTGGGATAGTTTAGAGAGTGTATGGAAAGCGGCAGATTCTGATCCTGATTGTGATGCAATTGTTATGCCGATTCCATATTATGACAAGAATCCGGACGGCAGTTTTGCGGATATGCATTATGAAGGTGAGCAGTTCCCGGACTACGTACCAATTACAGATTATCAAAATTATGATTTTGCCAAAAGACGCCCGGATATGATTTTTATACATAATCCCTATGACGAATGCAATCGGGTAACCAGTGTCCATCCTTTTTTTTATTCCTTAAAGCTGAAAAATTTGACAGATCAGTTGGTGTACATTCCGTATTTTGTGCTTGATGAAATTGATCCGAAAAATAAAATAGCTGTTCAGGGAATGAAGCATTTTTGTACCCTTCCCGGAGTGGCAAATTCCCATTTGGTCATTGTGCAATCGGAAAAAATGCGTCAGGTTTATATTGATGTGTTAACGGAGTGGGCAGGAGAAGCATCCAGAGCTGTATGGGAAAAGAAGATACTGGGGCTTGGCTCTCCAAAATTTGACAGGGTATTGGATGATTCCATAGATGTTCAGGTGCCGGAAGAATGGAAAAAGATACTCTATAAAGCGGACGGAACAAAAAAGAAAGTCATACTCTATAACACCGGTCTGGTAAGTATGCTGGAGCATAAAGAAGCAATGCTTGATAAAATAGAGAATGTTTTACAGACATTCCGAGAGAAACAGGATGATATTGCTCTTTTGTGGAGACCACATCCATTGATGATAGCAACGATTAAATCCATGCGAACGGAGCTCTGGGAGAGATATAAAAAAATTATTACTTCGTACAGGGAAGATGGTTGGGGAATTTATGATGATACAACGGATTTGGAACGGGCAATCAAACTGTGCGATGCATATTATGGAGACCTCAGCAGTGTTATACAATTGTGTAAAAAGGCAAGGGTGCCGGTTATGGTGCAGAATGTGGATGTATTAGAGTGAAAATGCCCTAGAAATTCTTTGGAGATTGAAATAATAATATTTATTAACTTGAATTATTTACGACTTCGTCGTACCAGTGTCTGAGTGCTATATACTTACTGTATTTTTGCTAAATACTTCATTTCACTTATCAAGTGAATGAAAAAAGAGCATCCATTTGTGATATAATTAAGGTACTCAATCTTTAATAATAACCCAAAAGGAGCCCTATATGAGTATTGTAAACACCTTATCACTGAATATATAGGTAGATTGGAATTAATTTCGATGGTGAAAATCTTTCTTCCTATTTCGACGTGCTTATAATTTATGAGTTGAATCAGGATTATTCTGGTATACCACATGTTCTTCGTGGTGACAGTGGATTCTCTGATGTTTTGAATTGTGAAAAGCTCGAATTTGACGGAGTATCCTATGTAGTTCTTTTGTAAAGAAATAACTGTGAATAAGTTGGTGATTATTTGAACTCTTATTTTCTGTGATGAGAAACGATTCAATATAGTCAAGGAATTAGAAATAATTAAGTTGTGTTTTTCTTTTGTGGATAAACTAAAAGATTATGATGGTAATTCATTGTCCGAAGATAATTTTGTACAGTGTTATGTCTTTTATATTACAATTGTGCATTGCAAAGATATGTGATACATATTATCAAAGATAGTATATAAGGAGAAGTAATTGTTTGTAGCATAATGCAGAGGAAATGATGGAATGTAATATAAGATTGCCGTTTTTTAGGCATGGGGGTATAATATATATGAGATACATTCTATAGATAAAAGGGGAATAAAATGGATTTTGAATTGATGGCATCTATGATGTGCGCAAACTATGGAAATTTAGAGAAAGAAGTACATGATTTAGAAAAAGGTGGAATTGATTCATTTCATATTGATATCATGGATGGTCGTTATGTACCAAATTATGCGATGTCATTAAATGACCTTAAGTTTATTGCTAAGGCAACTAGGAAACCGATGGATGTACATTTAATGATTGAACATCCTAATACTCATATCAGATTATTCTTGGATAACCTGCGAGAAGGGGACACTGTCTATATTCACCCAGAAGCTGAGTATCATCCATCTACTACATTGCAAGCAATTATAGATAAAGGTATGATTCCGGGTATTGCAATTAATCCGGGCACTTCTGTTGAGACGGTTATGGAGATGCTTCGTATTGTTAAAAAAATATTAGTTATGTCGGTAAATCCGGGTAATGCAGGTCAAATGTATTTGCCTTATGTTGGTAGAAAAATTGATAAACTTTTGGAGCTAAAAGAAGAAATGGGATTTGATCTTTATTGGGATGGGGCATGCAGTGCTAAGCGTATACAAGAGTTTGCACCAAAAGGAGTAAAAGGATTTGTGCTTGGAACTACCCTTTTGTTTGGCAAGGATAAGCCGTATGCAGAAACATTAAAAGATATTAGAACTTTAAAATTTGAGGATTAAAGGGATGAACATTGGGCTTATTTTATCTGGTGGTATTGGGAGCCGGATGGGAACTGATATTCCTAAACAATATATAGAAGTTGCAGGCAAACCGATTGTTTCGTATTGTATTAAGACTATGTCTGAATGTGATAAGATTGATGCTATTCAGATTGTGGCAGATGAAAAATGGCAATCTAAATTTGAAAAATGGTTGCAAACATCAGATGTTAAACACAAGTTTCGAGGGTTTTCTTTACCTGGAGATAGTCGGCAACTATCGATTTACAATGGTCTGAATGATGTTATAAGGTATGCTCAAGAAGATGATGTAGTTGTAGTGCATGATGCAGCACGGCCATTATTATCCAAACGTTTGATTTCGGATTGTTTTTCTGCATTAACCGGATATGATGGGGTGCTTCCGGTTTTGCATATGAAAGATACTGTATATATGAGTGAAGATGGAAAAAGAATCTCATCTTTGTTGAATCGGAGCATAATATTTGCTGGACAAGCACCAGAATGTTTTTTGTTAGGAAAATATTTAAAAGCAAATGAGAGATTAATGCCGGAACAAATTAGACTGATTAGTGGTTCTACAGAGCCGGCAATTATGGCAAGGCTGAATGTTGCAATGATTCATGGGGATGAAAATAATTTTAAAATAACAACAAAAGCTGATCTTGAGAGATTTCGTCATATTGTGGAAGAGAGGATAGAGTGATTAATGAAAGCATGGGTTTTGCATGATATAAATGACATAAGATTTGAAGATGTGACACAACCTGTGCCAGCTAAAAATGAAGTATTGGTAAAAGTGAAGGCTGTGGGTATCTGTGGTTCGGATATTCCGAGAATCTATCGTGATGGAGCACACAAGATGCCTTTAATTCTCGGACATGAATTCGCCGGACAAGTAGTTGGACTTGGGAATGAGAATAATAACGTTTGGTTGGGAAAAAGAGTTGGTGTTTTTCCATTAATCCCTTGTAATCAATGCATTGCATGTAAAATGAACAGACATGAGATGTGTAGAAACTATAGCTATCTTGGATCTAGAAGAAATGGCGCATTTGCTGAGTATGTGGCTGTGCCTACCGCAAATCTGATTGACTTACCCAATGAAGTGACTTGGGAACAAGCAGCAATGCTTGAACCGATGGCTGTAGCGGTACATGCAATACGCAGGATAGAAGTAAAACAAGATGATATTGTTGTAGTTTGTGGTCTTGGAACAATAGGACTTTTGTTGACTATGTTTTTGTTAGCTCGTGGAATTAAAAAAGTTTTAGTTATTGGTAATAAGGATTTGCAAAAGGAAAGTGCGTTATTGCTAGGTGTGCCAGAAGATTATTTTTGTGATATGCGCAAGGAAGACGTAGTAGAATGGATTTCCAAATATACTGAAGCCGGTGCCGATGTATTCTTTGAATGTGTAGGAAAAAATGAAACGGTTGAGCAAGCCTTGTGCCTGACAACTCCAGGTGGAAAGATTTGCATGGTTGGCAATCCGTATTTGGATATAACACTTAGTAAGCAGGTTTATTGGAAAATATTACGAAATCAGTTGAAAATTATAGGTACATGGAATTCTTCTTTTTTTTATGGGAACGAAGATGGTTCGAAAACAGATTGGGAATATGTGGTTGAATTGTTGAAAAGTAAGATGATTAAACCAGAACTGTTTATTTCTCATAAGTATGATATGGAGCACTTAGAAAATGGCATGCGTATCATGAGAGATAAGTCAGAGGATTATATGAAAGTGATTGGAAAAATATGTGATTAAGTGCAAAGTCTGAGAAAAACTAGAGGTTTTGCATTTTTTGTTATATAGAGAAATAGCAATATAAAATATTTCGATTAGGAAAAAAGCAGATTTCTATGATGACGAAGGGGATAGTATTTCTGGAAAAAATAAGAATTTTTCAGAATTAACAGGGTTATATTGGATTTGGAAAAATAGAATTATTAAGGATTCGAATCCTCAGAATTATTATAGGTTGGCTCATTATAGAAGACTTCTTCATCTATCAGATGATGATATACTGAGATTATGTGATGACGATATTGACGCGATTCTTCCCTATCCCATGCCATATGAACCTAATATTGAAGTTCACCATGAGGTGAAAATCAAAAGTCCATAGTATCTGAATTGTATTAAAAAGAAAGGAACGTGTGATAATTAACTTCCTAATTATCATATAAGTATTAAAATGAAAATTGAAAATCAAAGTTATGATAATGTTTGTAAGACAAATAAGATTGTAGAAAGTGAAAAAGAAAAGATGGCTGTTGAAGGACAGGATGTTTCTATGGTTGTCGGTGAAAATATTTATAATTATTGTTTATATAACCAATTGAAAGGTGAGATAACCTTGTAATATTTATTATGTAATTTTTGGATTTTTTTTTACAAGCTATTATTTTTTAAAAATTCTAGCCGATAAAAATGTTAGGAAGTGCATTAGAGCAGATATATGAGTAGGCGCAGAAACGATTATTAATTATTTCACATGGAGGTGGAAGATATGGCAATTGAACCATTAGGAAGTATTATGAGTGTGCAGGCCCAGACTGCACAAAAAGTTGAACCTGTTCAGCCGGTAGCGAGCACGGAAGCAAGCGTACAGGCAGAAAAGGCCCCTGACTTAAAGACTTCGATTGTAAATGAAGTCAATAAAAAAGAAGAAGGCGCTGCCAATGACAGCAGACAGAATCAGCCGAGTAACGAGCAGATTAAACAGGCGGTAGAAAAGCTGAATAAAAGTATGCCAAATTCAGAGGCTGTATTTGGCATTCATGATAAGACAAACCGCGTCACAATTAAAATTATTGATAAAGAGAGTAAAAAGGTCATTAAAGAATTACCGCCTGAAAAAACGTTGGATATGATTGCCAAGGTTTGGGAAATGGCTGGTATTTTAGTGGACGAAAAGAGATAGGAGGTTTTACTATGGCAATCAGAATGACAGGATTAAATTCCGGATTGGATACGGAAAGCATCATTACTCAGCTTGTCAGTGCCAAAAAGACTTCTGTTAACAGTATTAAAAAGGCACAGACAAAATTAAGCTGGAAGATTGATGCCTGGAAAGAATTAAACAGTAAAATATACAGCTTATATACCGGTGTTGTTGATAAAATGCGGTGGGATACCGCATACAACAAGAAAAAAACAAGTGTATCTGCCAATGGGTTATTGTCTGTCGTAGCCGGTAGCAATGCGGCAAACGGGGTTCAGACGGTAGCTGTTGAGAGCCTTGCAAAAGCCGCATATTTGACAGGCGGAAAAATGCAGCAGGCAGATGGCAGTAAAGTATCCGGTTCAACCAAGCTGGTTGATTTGGGAATTACGGCAGGTGATACCATCAGCTTTACATCCCAGGGGAACAAAACGGATATTACAATCGATGAAAATACAACTGTGAACAGTTTAGTTTCACAATTGCAAAAAGCAGGCGTAAATGCAAGTTTTGATGAAGGTCAGCAGAGATTATTTGTCAGTGCAAAATCAACCGGTGCCGCATATGATTTTTCTTTCTCCGGTGATGAGAATGCGTTAAAGAAATTAGGACTGGTTGAAGACCCGGACAATGCATACGGTGCGGTAAAAATTGATGGCGCAGATGCGGTTATGTATTTGAATAATGCCAAGTTTGAATCATCAACCAATACTTTTCAAATAAATGGATCTACTTATACATTGGAAAGTGTTTCTGAAAAGAATGCAGATGGATCATTTAAGGAAAGTACCATTACCACAACAGATGATTATGACGGTATTTATGATACTATTAAGAACTTTTTGTCAGAATACAATAAGTTAATCAATGAAATGGATAAGATGTATAATGCGTCATCTTCCAAAGGATATGAACCTTTGCTGTCAGAAGAAAAAGAAGCATTGACCGAGACAGAAATATCCGACTGGGAAAAGAAGATTAAAGATTCGTTATTGCGCAAGGATTCGTCTTTGAGCTCTGTGATTTCTTCCATGACATCAGCGATGGCAGAGGGAATCACAGTCGGTGGAAAGACCATGTACTTATCCAGCTTTGGAATTAATACATTGGGCTACTTTAACGCTGAAGAAAATGAAAGACATGCATATCACATCAATGGAGATCCGGATGATAGCAATACATCGACGAAAGAAGATACGTTAAAATCCATGATTGCAAGTGATCCGAATACAGTAAAGAGTTTCTTTACACAGTTATCCAATAATTTATATAAGGCCATGACAAATTCTATGAGCCGTGTGGAAGGCTATAAGAGTATGTACAAGGTTTACAATGACAAGCAGATGGATTCAGAGTTGAGCAGTTATACAACCAAAATATCTGATGCGGAAGATAAACTGAATGACTATGAGGATAAGTGGTATAAGAAATTTTCTGCAATGGAAACTGCATTGGCAAAATTGTCTTCAAAGCAGAGTGCGCTTAGTGGATTGCTTGGTGGTTCACAATAGTATTTATCCTATAGTACAAGGAGTATAAATTATGGCAATTATTGGGAATACTTATGCGCAATATCAAAACAGTAAGGTATTGACAGCTTCGCCGGCAGAGCTTACTTTGATGTTGTATGAAGGAATTATTAAATTCACAAATATTGCGATTGTTGCGATACAGGAAAAAGATTATCAAAAGGCAAATACCAATATTATAAAGGCTGAGCGTATTGTCGATCACCTGAATGGAACTCTAAATCACAAATATCCGGTTGCGCAGGATTTTGAAAATATATACAAGTGCATTATGCAGGCATTGATTCAGGGAAATGTAAAAAAAGACTCAGCGGAGCTTGAGAGAGCGTTGGAATATAGTCGTATGATTCGCGATACATGGAAAGAGATTATGAAGCAGACTGAGAAGGAGTCTTAAAAGTGACAAATGAATTGCAGATATTGATTGAATCTTTGAAAAAAAAGATAGGAATCATGGATAATATTCTATTGGCAAGTAAAGAACAGGAGAAGCTTGCGAATTCGACAGAATTTGATTCGGAGCATTTTGATGAGTTGTTTGATCAAAAAGATGTTCTTTTAAAAGAAATGGGTGAGTTGGATCAGGGATTTGATGCAACGTTTTCCAGAATCCGGGATGAATTATTGGATAATAAAGAAAAATATAGAGATGAAATCCTGCAATTGCAACAACTGATTCGTACAACGGTTGACCGTGGGGCGGAAATCGCAGCGACGGAATCACGGACAAAAGATTCGTTGACCAATGTTATGAAAAGACAAAAACAAGATCTTGCAAAGCGCAAAGTATCGTCAAAGACGGTTATGGATTATTACAAAACATCCAGTCAGTTAAATCATGTAGAACCGTTTTTTATGGATCAAAAAAAGTAAAATTTGAAAAGGCACTCTGTATTGAGTGCCTTTCATTAGTAAAGAGGATGTAACATGCAATTTCCGAATAGTTATTTTGAAGATGAAGTCAGAGACGGATTTTACGTCTCCGGTATGATGAAGCGAGCCTGGGCAGCACAGTTGGAAGTGTTGGAAGATATTGACAAGGTCTGCAAAAAACACAATATAAAATACTTTGCAGAGTGGGGGACCATGCTCGGTGCTGTTCGTCATGGAGGATTTGTGCCATGGGATGATGATATGGATATTGGTATGCTTCGTGAGGATTATGAAAAATTCTGTAGGGTTGCTTTGGATGATTTGCCGGAAATCTATGAATTGCTCAATTTTGAACATTCGGATGATGATGAATACAGATGTGATGACTATCTGACGCGTGTATATACCGGAAACCGGATTCGTATGGACAAAGCATATCTGGAAAAATTTCATGGATTTCCATACGTGGCTGGGATGGATGTATTTCCGATAGATTATATGGCACCAACGCAAAAAGATGATGAAATGTTGTGTGAGCAGATTACCATATTAACGACCATTGCACAGAGTATTGATTTGATGGAGGGCGATGAGAAAGAGAAAACTCTGGAAGATTTAGAAGCGGTATTTGATACCAAATTTGATCGGAATCGTTCCTTGCGCAGGCAGATTTATATGCTCTCGGATAAATTGTGTGGCATGTTTTCTGAAAAAGATGCTGAATATGTGACGAGTATGGCATTGCGCACGCAAAATGATTATAAAATTCCGAAAAAATGCTACCAGGATGTTATGTATGTTCCTTTTGAGGTTACTACCATACCAATTCCGATTGGTTATGATACTATACTTAGCATTAAATATCATGATTATATGAAGTCAGTACGGGATGGTGGAGCTCATGAATACCCTTTTTATAAACGGCAGGAAGATTTTTATGAGCAGTCACATGCACCTCTTTTAAAAAAATACTGTTTTTCCAAAGACGATTTGTGCCGGACAGAATCGGATGAAGCCGGCTCATTAAAGTCCATTGCACAGAATATGGTGCATATATTTGGTGCGGCACATATAGATATGTGTCATTCTGCATTAACCGGAGATTGGCAGAATGTCGTAGCATTGTGTGAAGATTGTCAGGACGGAGCCATTGCACTGGGGACTAAAATGGAAGAGGTAAAAGGTGAAGGTTTTGAAGCGGTAAAACTTTTGGAAGAGTATTGTGAGATTTTGTATAATATTCATGAAACAGTATTATCTGAAGGAGATGTTGACGGAACCATTCTGAAGGATATATTGGATGATATTTTAAAACGCATGACGTCAGGGATTGATAAGCAGTTGTTATCGAAAAAAGAAGTCGTATTTCTGCCCTTTAAAGGGGAAACATGGAATGCGATGGAAAGTGTATGGAATGCTGCGATACAGGATGAAAATACAGATGTATATGTCATTCCGCTTCCCTATTATGATAAAAATTTGGATGGTTCAATGGGGGGCATGCATTTTGACCTAAGCGCATATCCGAAAGATTTGACAATAACCGATTATAATACGTTTGATTTTGGATTGCACAGACCAGATGTGATTTTCTTTCAAAATCCTTATGATGAATATAATGCAACCATAACAGTACCTCCGTTCTTTTATGCTAAGAACTTAAAGAATTACACAGATAATCTGGTTTATATTCCTTATTTTTTGATTGACGAAATAAAGCCTTCCGATGAAAGGGCGGTTAAGACACTGGAATATTTTTGTACGGTTCCGGGGGTTGTACATGCCGACCGGGTGATTGTCCAGTCAGAACAGATGAAGAATACCTATGTAAATGCATTGACCGAATTTGCCGGAGCAGATACAAAATCAATCTGGGAAGATAAAATTTGTGGTTTGGGCTCGCCGATACAGGATTCTATGTGCAAAGAAATTGATAAAAACGATTTGCCCAAAGACTGGCAGCGTGTTTTATATGATGCTGAGGGGAAAAAGAAGAAAGCTGTTTTATATGCTACCGGACTGGGTACGCTGCTGGAACACGAAGAAAAGATGCTGGAAAAAATAGAAAAGACCTTTGCGGTGTTTCAGGAACAAAAGGATATTGCTTTAATATGGCGTCCGCATCCCGGAATTCGGTCGGCAATTGAAAAGACAAATCCCAAATTGTGGAAAAAATATCAGGCGCTTCAGGAAAAGTATTGCTCCGGCGGCTGGGGAATTTTTGATGATACACCTGATGCTTCATCCCTGATTTCACTGTATGATGCGTATTATGGGGATACTTCCGACCTGGTGCAAGCGTTTAAAAAGCTTGGATTGCCGGTGATGATACAAAATATTTCGATTTAAGAAAATTTTTTTGATAAAATGATAAAAAAGGGGTTAAGTATTTTAAATCTGCTCCGATATATAATACAAGTAAAACAAATTACTTTAAACAGTAATCATAAAGGGTGGAAGAAGCGTACGGTCAGAAGCTTTATATGATTACACCAAACTATTAGTCGCATGGAGGCGACGTTAAATTCAAGGAGGAATGTATTATGGTAGTACAACACAATATGAGAGCGCTCAACTCAAACAGAATGTTAGGTTTAACAGCAAGCGCACAGACAAAGTCAACTGAAAAATTATCTTCTGGTTATAGAATTAACCGTGCAGCAGATGATGCAGCAGGTTTATCTATTTCAGAATCAATGAGACGCCAGATCAGAGGTCTTACACAGGCTTCCAGAAACGCACAGGATGGTATCTCATTTGCACAGACAGCTGAAGGTGCATTATCTGAAGTTCAGGATATGTTACAGCGTATGAACGAATTGTTAGTTCAGGCTGCAAATGGAACAAACAGCTCTACACAGATCACCTATATCAACGACGAAATTTCACAGTTGAACACAGAAATCAATCGTATCGGTAGTGATACAACATTCAATGGTCAGAAGATTTTCAACAGCAAGGCAAGAGCTATATTCGTTGGAGCAGAATCAAAAGATCAGAATATTTCGATTACAGCACATACATTAACAGCTTCAGGTGTTGTTGGTGGTACTGCAATTAAGATTTCTACAAACTCAGGTGCAAAAACAGCTATTGCTAATGTTAAAGCAGGTCTTGAGAAGATTTCTTCTTGGAGATCAGAGCTTGGTGCTAAACAGAACCGTTTAGAGCACACAATCAACAACCTGGACAACGTAGTTGAAAATACTACAGCAGCTGAATCTCGTATCCGTGATACAGATATGGCTACAGAGATGGTTAAATTCAGCAACGCAAACATCCTTGCTCAGGCAGGTCAGTCAATGCTTGCTCAGTCTAATCAGGCTAACCAGGGCGTATTAGCTTTACTTCAGTAAGATAGGGCGTGATCTTAACTACCTAGGGTCGGAATTATATTCCGACCCTTTTTTATGCGATTGGAGCAAAGGATTCATGTCGGCATGAAAATTCATTTGTTAACACTATCTGACCGGTGCTTTTCCGAATTGTAGAAAAATAGGAGAAACTATGGTAGAGTATTGTTTAGATGGGAGGTTCTGTCATGGGAAAAGTATTGTATTTGCAGTGGGATTGTTTCGGTGAGGAATATATTTGTGCGAGTTTTCAAAAAGTTGGATTGCAGGTGGAGATGTATCCATTACCATACGGAAAGGTCAGCATGCGCCGCGATGAAATATTTGAAAACAACTTGACGGAATGCCTTTTGGGTGGAGAATATGAATTTGTATTTTCATTTAATTTCTTTCCGGCAGTTGCGATAGCTTCCAATAAAGCAAATCTGAAATATGTTTCCTGGACCTATGACAGTCCGTTTATGTATTTGTATTCTATGACGATTAAGCTGCCGACAAATGTTGCTTTTTGCTTTGACGATGCAGTTGTTGACGAACTAAAAAGTAAAGGCGTGGAAACCATTCATTATCTTCCTATGGCAGCGCCGGTGGATTTGTATGACAAGATGTACTGCGGTTTTTCAAATAGGACGGAATATGAATCGGATATATCTTTTGTCGGCTCCATGTATACAGAGGCTCGTCAGGATTTGATGAAAAATCTCAGTGGAGTTGCACCACAGGTACAGCAGTTTTTGGAGACATTGATTCAGCTTCAGCTTCAATCCTATGCGGTACCGATTTTGGAGAAATTTCTAAATCCCGGTATACTGGTAGAATTGCAGAATGTATGTCCGATAGAAATAGATCCGGATGAAATGCAATCGGAAGCATGGATGTATGCAAATTATTTTCTGGCTCGTGAAACAACGGCAAGAGAGCGGACGCAGATTATAAGTGCTTTATCTGAGAGATATCCGCTCAAGCTATATACACCGGAAGCAACACCGAATATTCCCGGAGCAGATAATAAGGGACCGGTGGATTATTGTGATGAAATGCCTTATGTTTTCAAAAATTCCAAGATTAATTTAAATATTTCATTAAAAAGTATCTATTCGGGAATTCCATTAAGAGCTTTTGACATTATGGGATGCGGTGGTTTTCTGATTTCTGATTTTCAGGCAGACTTCAACGGCTTGTTTGTTCCGGATGAAGATTATGTTTTCTATACAACACCGGAAGATTTGTATGCGAAGGTAGATTATTATCTGGAGCATGAAGATCAAAGAAAAAGGATTGCTGTAAACGGATATGCAAAGGTAAAAGAAAAGCACACGTATGACATACGTGTGCAGGAAATATTAAGGAAATTAAATTAGAAGCTCTTTTAACTTTTTTTGTGCCGGAGCATAATCGCCGCATTTTTGAAACATAACTGCGGCGGTTCTGATATCGCCTAATGCTTCATATAAGATTCCGATTCGATAGTAGGGAAGGTAGCTGTTAGCACCTTCCTTATTACATTTGGGGGCCTGAATGGCTTTTAAATATTCACCGACTGCTTCCACATATCTTCCCAGATTCGTATATACATGTCCCATTAACAATAGAAAATCTGAAGTGTCACAGAGTTCGTGGTAATGCACAAGGATTTGTAACGCTTCCTCACTGCGATGTAATTCATTAAGACAGTTTATCCAGCCATTGACCAAAGATCTGCCGGCTGCGGAAGCAAAGTTAATGTCTTGGGCTAAGGCTTTTTGATAATAGCTAAGAGCGATTTCATATTTCTCCAGACCATAATAGGATTGACCGGTTTGAAAATTTAGATAAGCGTCATCCGGATTGTTTTTAAGTGCCTGTTCTAAAATGCGGATGTTTCGTTCGTTTTTTGCTTTTAATTTTTCTTCGTTGTCAAAGTATCCATCGTGCAAAATAGAAACAGGAACAGGAAATGTTTGGTATTCGCATCTTGAAACCGGAACAATCTGCTCATGAATTGGAAGGGAATAATGAAAATGATTTTTGTTAAAAAATCGTTCAATAAGGCTGGTATAGGTGTAGTTATCCGTGCTGGAACCATATAAATCATGACGGGTGATTTCACCGATGGATTCCTTGTTGGAATGCGTAAATGCAAGTAACTGCTGCATATCGAAGTTTTCTACATATTCATCGCAGTCAATGACTAAAATCCAATCATGACTTGTTTTGGATATGGAAAAATTGCGTGCCGCAGAAAAATCATCTGTCCATGTGAAATCATATATTTTATCTGTATATTTTTTTGCAATCTGTTTTGTGCTGTCGGTAGAGCCTGTATCAACGAAGATGATTTCACAATCCATGGGTTTCAGTGCGCTTAAGCATTTATCTAAAGTACGTTCTTCGTTTTTGGCAATAATACAAATTGAAATTGGATTCATAGATGGTTCTCCGTTTTGGCTTTATTTTTAATGCGTTCGTAGTTTTGAATACTGCAATATTTCCGGATGATTCGAGATACTCTAATAATACTTCTTATATACTTTGGACAGATTATTGCGTGCTATTTTTTTAACAGAGCCAATCTCTTTAATGCCGGGGCATAATTGCCACATTTTTGATAGTGCCGGATTGCTGTATCAATATGTCCTGTGCATTCATAGATGACACCGAGGTTGTACCAGGCACGATATGAATTGGCACCTTCTACTTTGGCAAAATCAAATGTGGTTGCTTTGTTGAACTGAACAATTGCTTCTTCAATAAATCCGTTGTTAAGATAAATAAGTCCCATCAGGAAAACAAAATCTGCACGATTTCCAAAAGTGTCGTAAACCCCTTCTAATGTAAGTGCTTTATCATATTGCTTCAAATTAATCAGAGTGTAGCCGTAAGAAACTACCATGGTGCTGACGTATCCGAGATTGGGATCGACATCTTCGGATAAACCGAGATTGTAATAGTAATTTGCCGTTTTATAATCTTCAATCATGTAGTAGCTTTGACCTAATTGAAATAAAATATAGGGATCGTGTGGGTTTTTGGCAAGTTCTGCTTTGAGCATGGTAATGTTTCGTTCGGATTTTGCTTTAAGTTCTTCCGGAGTGCCGGCATATGACATGTGATCTACGATGATGTTAACCGATTGATAGTGATGACCTTTGTTTGTGTCATATGGTTCCAGCTGTTCGTGAATTGGACGGCAAAAATGGTATTCTGTGCGATTATACAAACGGGATGCCCGATCATCGGAAAGGTATTGGTTTTCGCCGAAACCACAAGTGTTGCTTTGAACAATATTTCCGATTAAATTGAATTTACCGGAAATATGTTTTTGCAAACCGTTTTCGTCCCATGTTTTAACATACTCATCACTGTCAATGCACAAAATCCAGTCATGGCTTGCTTTTTGAGCCGCAAAGTTTCTGGCGGCAGAAAAATCTTTGATCCATTCAAAATAGTAAATCTTATCTGTGAATGCTTTGCACATTTCGACCGTATTATCTGTAGAACCGGTATCCACAATGACAATTTCATGATTGCCTGCGTCGGCATAGGGCTTGATATGTTCCAGACACTGTTTTAACATGTCACATTCATTTTTTGTAATGATACATATAGAAATTGGAGTATTTTTATTCATATTTCTTATCCCCTGTTTGTATGAAATAGTACTTTTAACATCCATATCATGGTATAATTGTCATGTGGCAAAATTCCTTTTTGCCTCCCAACATCATTATTATATCAGTTATAAAATATTGTGTCGAGAAAAGAAACGGAGATAACGATGGAACAGGAATTAATTAGTGTGATAATGCCAACCTATAATCGTATGAATACGTTGCCGCGTTCCGTGGGGAGTGTACTGCAGCAGACTTATAAAAATTTCGAACTGATTATTATTGATGATTGTTCGACAGATGAAACAAAGCAATATGTCGATTCGCTGGAAGATACAAGAATTCGTTATTTTCGAAATGAAAAGAATTTGGGAGCCGCTGAATCACGTAATGTCGGAGCTGAGTTAGCATCTGGCAATTATTTGGCATTTCAAGATTCGGATGATGAATGGTTGCCGGACAAGTTAATGGTTTTATATGAGATATTGAAAAAAGATGAGTCGGGTGCCGGAGCAATCTATCACGAGATGCAGGAAATAGGCGGAAAAGAAGAAATCATTCCGTCAAGAGGTATACCTGCAGATGTTAAGCAGGGGGATATCTTTTCTTTTATGCTGTTGTATCCGTTGATTGGTATACCGGCGACTATGATGAAAAAAGAAATTTTTCAGGAAATTGGTGGATTTAATTCAAAGCTGGGAAGTTTGGAAGACTATGAGTTCTTTTTACGGATGGCAAAAAAACATAATATTTTATTTGTTCCACAGCCATTCATAAAAATTTATGATTCTGCCGATAGTGTGAACAAACGATGGAAGGATAAAATTGATACAGAGATTTATGTCATAGAAGAATTTTATTCTGATTTCACAAAATATGATTTATTGCAAAAGAAAATGGAGCTTGTTCGATTGCAGGCAACAAACTATGATTGTGAAGAATACTTTTATCACAAAATTTTGGAATTGTGTAAAGCCGGTGATTCGAATCAGAGTGCTAAGCTGCTTGATTGTCTGGAACTGGCGGAAGTAAAGAAAGAAAATAGTTGTAGTGATAAAGGAAATTATTATCGTGAGGTAATGGATCATCTGCTACACGTGGTGGACAGCTTGTCTAGACTGCAAAATAATATTTCCGTGAATCCGGCAATGTTATCTCAAAACTGTTTGGCAATTTTTGATGCTGTGTGCGATACAGCGAGAGATATGACGGGATATTGTGAATTTGGTGATCACCCGGTTATACAAAGAAATGAAATGGAAGCCTTGCATGAAAAGCTCTCTGCTTCAAAAGGAAATGCAATTGTACTAAAGCAGTTGTTGGATGAACTTCTTTTGAATCTTAAGAAGTTGTTAGCACAAATTGGTTCAAATCAATATATTTGTGGCGCGTGTGGTTCAAAAGTAAAAATGCTGCCGCTTTCTCCGTATAGAAAAGTTATGCGTGAATACTTTGGGTTTCAGAATGAAAAAGTGTACTTTATTTTTGAAAAGGAAGATTGTGATTGTTGTCCTGTGTGCGGTTCGGATACCGAAACGCGCTTTCTCTTGAATTTTATGGAGGATATTCAATCTGAAAATGGGGAGATATTACAGGTTGCTCTTGAAAATGGGACAAAATGGAAATTATCCGATGCTATCATTCAAAAAAATAGCAATATCGATGAAATTCTGCAAAGATATTTGGAAATCAGGGAGAATGCGGAATATGTGGTTTTGCAGGAGGACCTTTCTGATATGGAATCAGAATCGTATGCAATGAATGAGAATAGGGCAGATGTTTTGCTTTGCCCAAATATATTGGAATATGTCGCTGCACCTGACATGGTTATGGGATATATAAGGAATCATATCAAGGATAATGGGGTGGCAATCATTACAATTGGTGCTTTGTATGATGAAGATACAGAAGTGAAAGGTAATTGTGATAGTGGCAGTGAAAAAGGCTGGAAGGCATTTGGACTATATAATTCTGTTCGGGGATTCTCAGAGCAGCAGTTGCAACACCTTTTCGAAAAAAACGGATTTGTTTCTACAGTTGTAGACAGTAATTGGTTTGGCGAAGAACTATATAATCAGATGGCGTTTCCGCAGTTGGCAAGAGTTTATATGCTTCAAAAACATGAAAAAGGCCAATCGTGATCAGAGGGCAAAACAGCTTTTTTGAAAGGAAAAGACCGATGTCTGTCAGGGAACATATATGATTGATTTGATGAGACAAAAGTGGCTGCTGCGTTTGATGCTATAGTTCTTTCAAAAAAGAATGCAGAAATATCCAGATTAAAAAGGCTGAGGGCTTATGCCGGATATACACAGGCATTGCATTGTGATGTAAGGGAGTTGCTGTCAATTTATTAATTTATTGACAAAACAAACCTCTCTTTTGTATACTTCTATATATAGGCATAGTG
Source organism: Lachnospiraceae bacterium (assembly GCA_017626095.1). GTDB lineage: Bacteria > Bacillota > Clostridia > Lachnospirales > Lachnospiraceae > UBA2882. The sequence continues at coordinate 27,081 of JAGAJL010000005.1, read as the reverse complement.
TAAAAGAAAGCAGGACTTTCATTACTATTTGTACCACCAGCGAAATGCGATAGAATGGAGAACTTTGTGAAAAATATACGAGGAGCCGGTCGAAAACCCAAAATAGATAAAGAGACAATGGATGTGATAAAGCATCGCATCAGTACAGGAGAAAAGATATCGGATCTTGCGCATGAGTATGGCATTTCGAGACAGGCACTGTATAAGAGGCTGAAGGCGGATGGGGAGGAGCGTCTGGTTCTTGATTATGTTATTGATGGCTCATGTGCAACCAAAATTGTGATTGATGTTGCTCATGAGTGTTTTTATTTCATTGATTATGCATTGAAAATGTCCGACAGAGCCTTTGGGGCAGATTCAAATCCGGATTGGAATTCATTAAGAGAATTGCTGCAAAATGAGTTTTTTTATACAAGGGAGCTCGGAACACAAAGACCGGTAAAAGAATTTATTTGTCAGGATGTATTTAAGGATACGTTTTCTTTGGATGATGTTTTGGGAATGGCGAAGGGGCATTTACAATTGATTTCTCTTTCTGATTCGCAACGGATGCCGCAGTTTCACTTCTCAAGTCGAAATCTTTTGTTTCAAAGGACGGATACGGATGGTTATCAGTTAAAAGCATTGTCTGATGATAGACGATTTTTTGTAAAATCTCAAGCTGTTATCGGCGGGAAGCGTATGGATGACTGGGCGGTTGAATTGATTGCGTCAGACTTTTGCTGTCAGCTTGGGATTTCTTGTATTGAGCAGAGAGAATGTGAGTTTATTTATGGTAATCAGTCTTATAAAGCAGTATTCTCGAAAAATTTCGAGTTGGATGGATATACGTTTATATCTTTTGAAAGACTTCTGGAAAGAATGGGACTTTCTTCCAATGATGAAGAGTTTATTTGCCTGAATGCCATTGGTAAAATGAAATGGTGTGCGCAAAAGCTTGCGGCTGCAGGGGATTTATCTTATGAAGATACTTTGCAATATATGTTGAATCTCGCCCTGATTGACTGTCTGGTGGCAAATGTTGATAGGCATACGAAAAATTTTGGTTTGTTTTTTAACTCTTATACCGGAAAATATGAAATCCCGGCTATTTTTGATAATGGAATGGGACTTTTTGAACACGATTGTTATAAAGATAGTTATGGCACATTTGATGATGCAATGATGAATGTGTATGTGGCTCCGTACGGAGAAGATCCGTTTGATATGTTGCGTATGATAGACAAAGAATTTGATCTTCTTGCGCGTTTCCCCAACCTTCGAAAATTGGAGATAAACAGTTTGTGGATGACGCCATTTGCAAAGGAATATTTGGAAAGGGTTTTTATTTTATGGCAGAAGTGCGATTGATTAATAATTTAAAGGGAATTCTTTATTATTTAGATGAACCGCTTTTGGACTTTGAAATAAAGGATAGGCAATTGATAAAAGCTGAAAATTTAAGCGGCGGAAGGCTGTTCCCGCCGGAACTGGCGTTGTATGGCATAACCTATGGGAATATCAATGAGTTTTTTGAAAGACGCACCATGAAAGAAGGATGCATGTTTTACAGAGAGCATCTGAATGCAATCGGGATGAAACGATTTGATTTTGATCTTTACATCATGCATAACAATGGCAACAACAATTTGGATAATTACTGGGTGCGTTTTGAGGATTTTGGGGCAAGATCTTTTGCCGATATTTGCAATCATGTGAAGACGATTGATTTAACGGAAATGTCACCCCCTTAAATCATGATACACCTCTGCCACATAACCGATTACCATTTCTATTTCCTTATCTGTTGCGCGGACAAGACCGTCGCGCAGACTGACGTACTGGACAGATATTTCTCCTTTATTATGTCTTTCTATTCGCTTAGCCAGATGAATATGACCATAGTTTACGACAACACAGATTTCATTTGGCTTTGCCGGTCTGTCGTTGGCAATCAGCAGAATGTCATAGGGACAGTAGTTTGGCATATAATAATCGCATGATACGCACATCCCTGTGAAAACTTTGGTTTTGATTTCAATCGGATAGTTGGAGATGTCCAATGGACGAAAATCATCGGAAGGTAAAAGATTATTGGAGTATTCAAGCTGGGGATACATCACATTAATAATCTTTTGCTTTTCGAAATTATAAGCAGTGGATAACTGAATCTGATAATCTAAAAACCAATTTACCATGTATTTTGTGCGTGTTGGAAGTCTGCGCATGGAAGAGATGAGATGATGCTCCTCCTCAGACATGGCAACACATCCGAGCAATTCATCAACAGAAATACCCATTGCTCTGGCTAAATTGATGACAGTCGACAATTTACAGTCTTTATGTGTTTTGCTGTAGAGCAGGTTATTTAATGTAGCAAAGGGAATATTTGCTGCCTCTGAGAGCTCTTTTATCGTTATATTGGCGAATCTCATATACTTCTCAATGTTGTGCTTAAGAGTTTCAATATTCAAATCTTTTTCTAAAGAGAATTCTGGTTCAAAATAATCTGAAGTTTCTTTTTTCATAGACTTTTTCCCTTTCTAAAAGAATGATAAATTTAAGAAAAATACATGAAAAACGATTTTTTAACAAAATCAAAGTAAATTTGTGAAAAGAAAATCGTGTTTTGTAACTCTTTTCAAGTATATTGCACGGAAGATTATAAGTCAATAATGAGCAAATCTGTAATCTGGTCTAAAATTGGAGGGAAGTTTATGTTGAGAGTGGCAATTTATCATGGAAATACGCAATATGCAAAAGTGATTAAAGATTTGATTTATAAGGAAACGCTCTACGGAAGTTCAGTAGTTTTTACCTATTATAATAAAGGGCGCATTCTGCAGGATTTTTCCAAAGATAAAAGTGTGGATGTCCTGATTATTGATGCCGAACTGGCAATGCAGGATGAACAGGAGATTCTGAAACTGTTTCAAAAAAGACTTCCATCATGTATATTGGTTCTGGTTTCAAAGGATGGGTTGATTGATGCGGAATTGTTAAAGTTGAAACCTTTTCGCTGTTTGTATGAGAGAGATATTTCGGTGAAAAACATCATGGCAATCCGGGATGTGGTTGCTTATGCCGAATTGGTGAAAAATAAAACCTTTATTTGGGGATGGAATGGAAAAGTTTCCTATAAGATATCACCTTCTGATATTATGTATGTTTCCATTGCTAAGCATGGCAGTATCATACATTTAAATCCCAAAACGGAGCATGGCAGGATTGCTGCGGAAATGCGTAACAGTGCGAAATTGTCCGAACTGTTTGACACCGTTGGACGCTGCAGCTTTGCCTATGCGCATAATAGTTATTTTATTAATTTGGAATATGTGGAGAATTACAGCGGAACACAGGTGGAAATGGAAGACGGCAGTATTTTGAGTATCTCCCGTTCAAAGGGAAAGAACTTTGAAGATGCCTTTCGGGATTATTGGAGCTCATGCATGGCTAAATTTGTTAAAAAAGTGTGAAATGATGATATTTTTCGTCCAATTTGACTATACTTCTGTTTCAGAATTATATATAATGAGAAAGCAAGGGGAATGAAATGTATTTCATTGTATAATTTTGATTGGAGGAAGAGCTATGACGAATTTAGCAAAAGCAAAATTGCTGAAAAAAGAAATATTAAGTCAGTATAAGAGTGTCAGACAGTTTGCTATAGAAATGAAGATTCCCTATAGTACTTTGGTGACTGCACTGGATCGAGGTATTGAAGGTATGGCATATGGAACCGTCATCCGTATCTGTGATAGGTTGAATCTGAATCCGGTGACGTTAAAGCCTTTGGCTGAATCATCTCTTTCAGAGCAGCTTATGGAAAATCGTGTCATGTCATATTATGTGAAATTGAATCAGGAAGGCAAAGACAAGATACTTGATTTAATGGAAGATTTTGCTTCGATTAAAAAGTACAGAGCAAAATAAAATGATATCAGGGGCAAAAGTGCGTAGCAATCCGTTGGTATCATGGGGCAAAATGCCATTTGCCCCCAACATTATAAAATGAGATTAACGCTCTGACATATAACAAACAGGACTGAGACTTTATGAATGAAAAAATCTTAGCGCTGATTCCGGCTCGCAGTGGGTCGAAAAGCGTGAAAAACAAAAATATCCGTTTGATTAATGGAAAGCCGATGTTGGCATATTCTATTGAGCATGCAAAAAAGAGCAAATATATCAATCGTATTATTGTTACGACAGACAGCAAAGAGTATGCCGCAATTGCCAGAGAGTATGGTGCGGAGACGCCATTTTTAAGACCGGCTGAGTTTGCGACGGATACTGCTCTTGATTTGGATGTTTTCAGACATGCACTCACATGGTTAAAAGAAAATGAAGAATATGAACCGGATATTATTGTGCAGCTTCGACCGACGGATCCTTATCGTGATCCGGCAGAAATCGATAAGATGATTGAGATTATGCTTGAAGATGATACGGTAGATGCAGTCCGGAGCATTAAAGAAAACGAAGTCGTTCCGCATAAAATGTGGTATTTAAAAGACGATGGAGAGATTGAGCCGATTTTAAAGGACATTCCGGAGGCGTATAATATGCCCAGACAGGAACTGCCCAAGACATATTATCAAAATGGGAATACCGATTTGCTCCGCCCACGCAATATTTTTGAATACAATTCCATGACCGGTCACAAAATCAAAGGATATGTCATGAAAGACATGTACGATGTGGACACGGAAAAGGACTTTGCACGTGTATCCACCTATATGGACATCAAAGAAGGCGGAAAGCAGTTTGTGTTTGACATTGACGGTGTGATTGCACTAAAAAGGGAAGATCTTGATTATGGACAGGCCTTGCCCAATGAAAGAATGATTGCGATTGTGAATCACCTGTATGATATGGGGAACCGGATTGTCTTATTTACGGCAAGAGGATATGTAACGGGAATTGACTGGAGACCGGTTACCGAAAAGCAGATGAAGGACTGGGGCGTTAAATATCACGAGTTAAAGATGGGCAAACCCAATGCAGATTATTATATTGATGATAAGTTCTTGGATATGAATTTTTTGTATGATGAATTTTCATAACACCAATAAAATGATTGATTGCAGAATTGATTGCGAAAGATTATTGCCACAATTGATAGTGGCATAATATGGAAAAGATAATTTTCATGAGATATAATGAGATATAAAAAGGTCGTTGCTTTTGACAACGGCCTTTTAACATACCTGTTTTATCTTTTAGATATTTTATTTTTTCATTAACCGGATTTCCTGCATTGTATTAACCGGATTTCTCAATATTGCATTTGCGGCTATTAGAATATCTTAACAATAACTGTTAAATAACATTCCGCTATATGCACTCGTAATATATGGTGTGGCAAAATTTTTGCCCGGATTTTTGTAAGCAACAATGGTTTTTTCTACATAATTCATAGGGTTGAGAGCAATCTGGTTGGATTTGCGATACAAGTCTTTGGCAAAATCCTGGATATCTTTAAATCCCTGATTCATGGAACCGTCTGCGATAGCCTTCTGCATTGCTTCCTCATTGAAATCGACGCTGCCGTCTTCGGTGATGTTGACGCCGATATCGGAAAGCGGAGCGGCATATTCGCCGGCGATGTGCCACATTTCGCTCAAAAGCTGATTGCTCTTTGGGTGCTTTTGTGTATATTCCAAAGTGGATCTTAAAAACTGATTGTATCCGCCAAACAACTGGCGCATGTTTTCTATCAGACTTTCGGTATCCGGTTTGATGCCGATGGTTGCGGTTTCTCCCTCGGTTGGGCTGATACCGTTTAGATTGATTTCATACATTTTTTCGATGGTAAAGGCATTGGCTGTGGAAGTGTGTTCCACACCATTTAAAACAAACTCGGCATTGGAAGGCATCCTGGTCATCGTTCCGATGCCTAAAAGATCTACCACTCCGGATGTTTTGCTGGTCTGATTATCGGAAACATGAAATACGGCTTCTTTGTTTTCCGGCATGCCGTTTTTTTGTGAAGTTAGTTTTAAAGAACTGTTGCCTTCTTCGTCTTCGGAAATTTCAGCATAAACACCGATGTCGGCATTATTAATCAGTCTCTGAAGACGTTCCTGTACATCTCGGTTGGTATCATCCGGTCGGATTTGGAACTGGAATTCATAATTAAAATCATTGATGCCCAAATCGAAGGAATAGGTATCGGGCTCTAATTCAATCTGCGAATTGGAAGGCAGATATTTTCCTAAATTGATCTGAGGAGATGCCAACGATTTGACTTCAATGGAAAGCTCCGGAGCCATATTGGATGAAGCACTGCCACCGATATATTTGACAGATGCGATGGACTCGTTGGTTGAATAGGCTATTTTTTTGTTTAGCAGTTCCTCTTCATTGAGTCCTCCGAGAGAAGTCAGCGTATGCTGCAATTCTCTGGCGTCTTCTTTTAACCCGATGGCATAGGCTTTGGAATCTGCACTGTCATCCAGAATGTACAGAGGGGATTCTTTATTTATTTTGACGATGGAATTATAAATGCCTCGAAGCTCACTCTTTTTATGAGTGTCCAAAGCAGAATTGCTCTTTGGTGCATAGGTGGTCAGATAGTGATTGTATACACCGGTTAATGCAGCCAGATCAGCCATAACGCCCCCTCCTTTCTTCCTTGAATGATTGACAGTCTTGACAAATCCGTTGTCCTGCCAGGGCATAGTAATGAATATAATAAACCTATTATCTTATTCTCACAATAGCATTATTTGCGCACATTTGCAAGCAAAATTGGGAAAAATATTATTGACGAAGCTATATTCCTATGTTATAGTAGGACAGTGGGAAGAGGTTTGAGCTCTTTTTTTTGTGCTCAAAATGAGATTTCTCTTCTATATATAATATGCAAAAGGCACGCGGAGGTGGAAAGAATGCGTACAAAAATTACATTGGCTTGTACAGAGTGCAAAAACCGTAATTACAATATGACAAAGGATAAGAAGACACATCCCGACAGAATGGAAACAAAGAAATATTGTAAATTCTGCAAGACTCATACATTACACAAAGAAACTAAATAATCCGTTTTTGACGAGGAAGTGATATTATGGGAGAAACAAATAACAGCCAAAATCAATCTAAACCGGTTTCGTTTTTTGAAGGTGTAAAAGCAGAGTTCAAAAAAGTAATCTGGCCCGATAAAATGGAAATTGTAAAACAGACGATTACTGTATCGGTTGTTTCGATTGTTTTAGGTTTATTGATCGCTTTAATTGACACAATCGTTCAGTACGGTGTTAATTTCTTGACAATGTAGAGTGAGGGAAAAAGAATGGCAGAAGCAAATTGGTATGTAGTTCATACGTACTCAGGATATGAAAACAAAGTTAAAGCCAATATTGAAAAAACCATTGAGAACAGACACTTACAGGAAGAGATTTTAGAAGTCAGAGTTCCGTTGGAAGATGTTCAGGAGACAAGAAATGGTGACAAGAAAACTGTTACCAAAAAAATGCTCCCGGGCTATGTATTGATCAAGATGGTTATGAATGATGACACCTGGTATGTTGTAAGAAATACACGTGGTGTGACCGGCTTTGTTGGTCCTGGAAGTAAACCGGTTCCGCTTACCGAAGAGGAAATGAGACCTTTCGAAGGACATACAAGCAAAGTGAAAGTCGATTTTGGCGTTGGCGATACCGTAGTTGCTATTTCAGGTGCATGGCAGGATTCGGTTGGTATTGTTCAGAGAATGGACGATAGCAAACAGTCTGTCAGAGTTGCTTTCGAAATGTTCGGAAGAGAAACACCTGTTGAAATTGCATATTCGGATGTCCGCAAAATGTAATATTTTTATTTTGATTTCTGGTTGCAAAATACTGCAACTTGGAATATAGTTACAAAGTAGCTCTTTTCGAGCTGTGGGAGGGTGCTACGACCCGCCACTACCACATTTTATTAGGAGGTGCCACAATGGCAAAGAAAGTAGAAGGCTATATTAAGTTACAAATCGCAGCCGGCAAAGCTACACCGGCTCCGCCTGTTGGTCCTGCTCTTGGACAGCACGGCGTAAACATCGTTGAGTTTACAAAACAGTTCAACGCAAAAACAGCAGATATGGGTGACACAATTGTTCCCGTAGTTATTACTGTTTATGCTGACAGAAGTTTCAGTTTTGTTACCAAAACTCCCCCGGCAGCAGTTTTATTAAAGAAAGCCTGCAACATCAAATCAGGTTCAGGTGTTCCGAATAAGACAAAAGTTGCAAAGATTTCTAAAGCAGATCTTCAGAAGATTGCTGAAACCAAAATGCCCGATTTAAATGCAGGTAGCTTAGAAGCTGCTATGAGCATGATTGCAGGTACTGCAAGAAGTATGGGTATCACCGTAGAAGATTAATGATTATGTGGGAGGGTTCCCGGTTTCCGGTTGATCCCGTCACCACCACAAGGAGGAAAACAAAATGAAACATGGTAAGAAATATCAAGACGCTGCAAAAGCAATTGACCGTGCTACATTATATGAAGCACCCGAAGCTATCGCATTAGCTAAGAAAGTTGCTACAGCAAAATTTGACGAGACAATCGAAGTTCACATCAGAACAGGTTGTGATGGTCGTCACGCAGATCAGCAGATCCGTGGTGCTGTTGTATTACCCAACGGTACCGGTAAAACTGTAAAAGTTTTAGTATTTGCAAAAGGTGAGAAATTAAACGAAGCAGAAGCTGCAGGCGCAGATTACGTAGGCGGCGACGAATTAATTCCGAAGATTCAGAATGATGGATGGCTTGATTTCGACGTAGTAGTTGCTACACCTGATATGATGGGTGTTGTAGGTCGTCTCGGTAAAGTATTAGGACCGAAAGGTTTAATGCCCAACCCGAAAGCCGGAACTGTAACAATGGACGTTACAAAAGCAATCAATGATATCAAAGCAGGTAAGATCGAATACAGATTAGACAAGGCTAATATCATTCACTGCCCGATCGGAAAAGCTTCTTTCTCAGAAGAGCAGTTACAGCAGAACTTCGATGCATTAATGGATGCTATTGTAAAAGCAAAACCCAGCACATTAAAAGGTCAGTATTTAAAGAGCATTTCTTTAGCTCCTACAATGGGACCCGGTGTAAAGGTTAGCGTTGCTAAATTCTAATTGCATCTTGCGATTGTGATTTTATGAGATACAAAGGACTTTCATTTTATGGAAGTCCTTTTTTCTTTTGGCAATGTGGGATATAATGATGTTAGTACAAAGTATCATTTGCATATATGCTGGAACGAATGAATAAATTTTGTTTTGGTGTATGCCGGATGTTGAATGCCAAATGCGCAATGACAAATACACAATGCCAAATACACAATGCGAAATGAAATAATGCAATATAGCATTTGATAGTGGTATGAGGTGTCTATAGATTGGTTGAGGTTTAAAATGCATGAAGACAAAAATATGATTTTTGCATGCGTAAAGAGTGATAAATGAGAGTATTTTAATTGGGTGGAAATTCAAGACGGTTGAGGTTGGTTATGAAAGAAAAAACTGGGAATTCAAAGGGGAAACCAAATAATAAGTCGAGTATAAAAAAAGATATAAACACAACTGCAAAGGCAGAAATGGTATCTAATAGGAAGAAACGCCGCCGAAAAAAGGAAACAAAGGCATTTGCACTTTTATTTCTGGTGATTGCTTGTCTGGGCGCTCTGGTATTTACTGTGGTTGTCGTGTTGATGGATAACGGCATTTTAAGGATAAACCGGTTAGAAACTGCTAAATGGAATACTGAAGATGCCGCTTCTGCAACACAGACAGAAAATTTGGAAGTGACGGTGGTAGACGGGACGGAGAATGATACGAGTGCAAGTGATGCTTCAGATGCAAATGATGCTTCTGGCTCAAATGGTGCTTCTGATGCGAATTCTGCTGTGACGCAGGATGGAATGTCAAAAGATGGAGAAATGACGGATACGTCAGCCGAATCCGGTTTGGCGGAAGCGGAAACAATCAAAGATGTCACGATGGTATTTACAGGAGATATCTGTTTTTATGATGCTTTTGCCAATATGTCGGCATTGCAATCACGGGGCGGTAATATTGAAAGCTCCGTGGATGAAAAACTTCTTTCAGAGATGAGAAATGCAGATATCTGTATGGTGAACAATGAATTTGCATATTCCGACAGGGGAACTCCGCTTGCAGGAAAAACATACACATTTCGAAGTAATCCTTCCAATGTTGGATTGTTGTCTGACATGGGCGTGGATCTTGTGTCATTGGCAAACAATCATGTCTATGATTATGGAGAGGATGCGTTATTAGATACTTTGGATATTTTGAAAGGCGAGGGGATTGCATATGTCGGTGCAGGGCGAAATCTTTCGGAAGCATCTGCGGCTTATGCGGCAGACATCAATGGTAGAAAAATTGCGTTTTTGTCTGCAACACAGGTAGAGCGGAATGCGATGCCTGATACAAAAGGCGCAACGGATGGGATCCCCGGTACGTTTCGATGTTATACCGAGGAAGAATTTCGGAATTTAACAGATGCCATTGAAAAAGTAGAGAATGAAGTTGATTTGACGGTTGTCTATATTCATTGGGGGACTGAGAATACCGATGAACTTCACTGGGCACAGACGGATCAGGCACCCAAGCTTGTAAAAGCCGGTGCGGATCTGATTATCGGAGATCATCCGCATTGCCTGCAAAATATTGAATATATTGATGATGTCCCCATTATTTACAGCCTGGGTAATTTCTGGTTTAATTCCAAAACGCTGGATACGGGATTGTTTAAGGTGGTTTATGATGCGGACGGAAACCTGAAGTGCCAATTTATTCCTGCAAAGCAGCATGACTGTCGCACTGATTTGGAGACCGGGGCGGAAAAACAGAGAATATTGGATTATATGCAGTGCATATCGCCGAATGTGACATTGGATGCAGAAGGAAACATTACCAATACGCCTTATACAGGACCGGCGATTAATTATGCGGCGGTGGAAAGAGTGCCGGACCCGCCGGCAACTACGACCACAATTACAGATCCGGCTACGGGAGCTTCGCTTCTGATTGACAAAAAATCCGGACAGGTTTTAGATCCTGTGACAGGTCTTCCGACTGGAAAGTTTGTGGATTCGGCAACCGGAGCTGCAATTAATTGAAAATGATTTTGAGTATAATAAAAAGAAATAATGATGATGAAAAGCGCGTATGAAAGATAAAGATTGAGAGAATAAAAGATATATCAAAACGCAAAGAGAAGGATATTCGAATGCGAAAATTGCATATATTTCAAAATGGTTTATAAAAGATCACATTAATTTCAAAATGCCACTTGACACACAGAGGAACTTGTGATAATCTATCAAAGTCTGAAAAAGACATTGCCGAAGACAGTAGGTGTCCTTGAGACATAAGCGTAGCGCCTACCGAGGAAAGAGAAAGTATCAAAGACTTTTTGCCTTCCGGTCTTCCGGGAGGCTTTTTTAATACTCCTATCGGCAACAAAATCTATAAGGAGGTAAAAGAAAAATGGCAAAGATCGAATTAAAACAGCCTATCGTAGCTGAGATTTCTGAACTCATCAAAGATGCACAGTCAGCAGTTTTAGTTGACTATCGTGGATTAACAGTTGAACAGGATACAAAGCTTCGTAAAGAAATGCGTGAAGCTGGTGTTACTTACAAAGTATACAAAAACACTTACATGAATTTCGCATTCAAAGGAACTGATTTCGAGGCACTTGCTCCTTATCTTGAAGGACCCAGCGCTATCGCAGTTTCCAAGGATGATGCAACAGCTCCCGCAAGAATTCTTGGAAAGTATGCAAAAGAAATTCAGGCTCTTGAAATCAAAGGCGGTGTCGTAGAAGGTACAGCTTATGATGCAAACGGAATTTCTGCAATCGCATCTATTCCCAGCAGAGAAGTATTGCTCTCCAAATTACTTGGAAGCTTACAGTCACCTATCGCTAATCTGGCTCGCGTTCTTAATCAGATCGCAGAACAGGGTGGCGCAGTAGCAGCACCTGCAGCAGAGGAAGCACCTGCTGAGGAAGTACCTGCAGCAGAAGAAACAGCAGAAACACCTGCTGAATAATCGAAACAATTTTTAAAATTTTTAAATGGAGGAAACAAAAATGGCAAAATTAACAACAGCAGAATTTATTGATGCTATTAAAGAATTATCAGTATTAGAATTAAATGATTTAGTAAAAGCTTGTGAAGAAGAATTCGGCGTATCTGCAGCAGCAGGCGTTGTAGTTGCAGCAGCTGGCGGAGACGCGGCAGGCGCAGCTGAAGAAAAAACAGAATTTGATGTAGAGTTAACAGAAGTTGGCCCTAACAAAGTTAAAGTTATTAAAGTTGTTCGTGAAGCTACAGGCCTTGGCTTAAAAGAAGCTAAAGACGTAGTTGATGGCGCTCCTAAAGTATTAAAAGAGGGTGCATCTAAAGAAGAAGCTGAAGATATCAAAGCTAAATTAGAAGCAGAAGGCGCTAAAGTTACTCTTAAGTAATTGGCAACTCGTTTCATGATGTAAATCAAAGAGCTGTTCGGTGTTTCAAATGCGAAGCAGGGGGCAGCTCTTTCACATTTTTTCAATTCTTATGTTTCTTGGTATCAGGGGGTCAAAATACCTTTTGCCCCCAATATTATAATTATTAAAATTTCTTTATTTTACCAAAATTCTGATTGACTCCCTAAATGGTTTGTAGTATTATGGATAATGCACTATTGTGGTGTAATAGGTCTTTCTATGCAATTTTGCAAGGAAGATGATTTGACAAATAGAAAGAACGGGGTGAAATGTCAATGGAAAAGAACAGAATACGTCCAATCGCATCCGGTAAAGACGTACGAATGACTTATCAGAGACAGAATGAAGTATTAGAGATGCCGAATCTCATCGAGGTTCAGAAGGACTCCTACGATTGGTTCTTAAAAGAAGGACTGAAGGAAGTTTTTGAGGATATCTCTCCAATCACAGATTATTCTGGTCATCTGAGCTTGGAATTCACGGATTACGAGTTATGCAAGGACGACGTAAAGTATTCTATTGAAAAATGCAAGGAGAGAGATGCAACTTACGCAGCACCATTAAAAGTAAAAGTACGTTTCTACAACAAAGAGAAAAAGGAAATCAGTGAACATGAGATTTTCATGGGTGATCTTCCTTTGATGACAGACACAGGTACATTTGTAATTAACGGTGCAGAACGTGTAATCGTAAGCCAGTTGGTACGTTCTCCCGGTATTTATTATGGTATTGCACATGATAAAATCGGTAAAGAGTTATATTCTTGTACCGTTATTCCGAATCGTGGTGCATGGTTAGAGTACGAAACCGATTCCAATGATGTTTTCAGTGTTCGTGTCGATAGAACCAGAAAAGTTCCGATTACTGTATTTATCCGTGCTTTAGGTATTGGCACCAATACAGAAATCCGTGAATTATTCGGCGATGAGCCCAAGATTGAAGCCAGCTTCGCAAAAGATCCTTCCATTACGGAGAAAAATCCGGAAGGTAGTTACGAAGAAGGTTTATTAGAGTTATACAAAAAAATCCGTCCCGGTGAGCCTTTGTCCGTTGACAGTGCGGAAAGCTTGATTACAGCCATGTTTTTTGACCCCAGAAGATATGACCTTGCAAAAGTTGGACGTTACAAATTCAACAAGAAATTGATGCTGAAAAACCGTATTAAGAATCATGCTCTTGCTGAGGATGTTGTAGATCCTTATACCGGTGAGCTGATTGCTGCAGCAGATACTGTAGTTTCTGCAGAATTGGCAGACCAGATTCAGAATGCGGCTGTTCCTTATGTCTATATTCAGACAGAAGAGAAAAAGGTAAAAGTTTTATCCAATATGATGGTTGATATCACAAGTTTCGTGGATTGCAATCCCAAGGAACTTGGCATCACAGAGCTTGTTTATTTCCCTGTTCTTCAGCAGATTATGGAAGAATGCAGTGACAAGCCTGAAGAGTTAGCTGATGCTATCAAGAGAAATGTAGCGGATCTGATTCCCAAGCATATTACCAAAGAAGATATCATTGCTTCTATTAACTACAATATTCATCTGGAATACGGTATTGGAAATGACGATGACATTGACCATTTGGGCAACAGACGTATCCGTGCAGTAGGTGAATTGTTACAGAATCAGTATCGTGTAGGTCTTACCAGATTAGAAAGAGTTGTTCGTGAAAGAATGACGACACACGATGCCGGTGATGTTTCACCTCAGGCATTGATCAATATTAAACCGGTACAGGCTGCAGTAAAAGAATTCTTTGGTTCTTCACAGCTGTCTCAGTTTATGGATCAGAACAATCCGCTCGGTGAGTTGACACATAAGAGACGTTTGTCAGCATTAGGACCCGGTGGTTTGTCAAGAGACCGTGCCGGATTCGAGGTTCGAGACGTTCACTATTCTCATTACGGCAGAATGTGCCCGATTGAGACACCTGAAGGTCCCAACATCGGTTTGATTAACTCACTTGCTTCTTATGCAAGAATTAATGAATATGGTTTTGTGGAAGCACCTTACCGCAAGATTGATAAATCCGATCCGGCAAATCCGGTGGTTACGGATGAAGTTGTTTATATGACAGCCGATGAAGAAGATAACTATCATGTAGCACAGGCTTCAGAGCCATTAGATGAGCAGGGACATTTCAAGAGAAATATGATTTCCGGCCGATACAAAGAAGAGACACAGGAATACCCCAAGGCCATGATGGATTACATGGATGTATCTCCCAAGATGATTTTCTCTGTTGCGACAGCCCTGATTCCGTTCTTACAAAACGACGATGCAAACCGTGCCCTGATGGGTTCCAACATGCAGCGTCAGGCTGTTCCGCTTTTATTTACGGAAGCACCTGTTGTAGGAACCGGTATTGAGACAAAAGCAGCGGTTGACTCCGGTGTTTGCGTGGTTGCAAAAAAAGCCGGCACGATTGATTATGTTTCTTCTAAAGAAATTCGCATGACTTATGATGATGGAGAACAGGAAACATATCATCTTACAAAGTTTGCAAGAAGTAACCAGTCAAACTGCTACAATCAGATCCCGATTGTATTCAAGGGTAATCACGTAGCAGCAGGTCAGGTTATCGCAGACGGTCCTTCAACAAGTCAGGGCGAGTTAGCACTTGGTAAAAACCCGTTGATCGGTTTCATGACCTGGGAAGGCTACAACTACGAAGACGCGGTATTATTAAGTGAAAGATTAGTACAGGATGATGTTTATACATCCGTTCATATTGAAGAATACGAAACAGAAGCACGTGACACCAAGCTTGGTGCGGAAGAACTTACACGCGATGTTCCCGGTGTCGGTGAAGATGCGTTAAAAGACCTTGATGAAAGAGGTATTATCCGTATCGGTGCAGAAGTTCGTGCAAACGATATTTTAGTTGGTAAAGTTACTCCTAAGGGAGAAACAGAACTGACTGCCGAAGAAAGACTCCTTCGGGCAATCTTTGGTGAGAAGGCAAAAGATGTCAGAGATACTTCCTTAAAAGTACCTCATGGTGAATATGGTATCGTTGTAGATGCAAAAGTATTTACAAGAGAAAATGGAGACGAATTAGCGCCCGGTGTCAACCAGGCTGTTCGAATTTACATTGCACAGAAGAGAAAGATTTCTGTCGGTGATAAGATGGCCGGTCGTCATGGTAACAAGGGTGTCGTTTCAAGGGTATTACCGGTAGAAGATATGCCTTATCTGCCCAATGGTCGTCCGTTGGATATCGTATTAAATCCTTTGGGCGTACCTTCCCGTATGAATATCGGACAGGTATTGGAAATTCACCTTTCTTTAGCTGCAAAAGCATTGGGCTTCAATGTAGCAACACCGGTATTTGACGGTGCTAAAGAAAGCGACATCATGGATACTTTGGATCTTGCCAATGACTATGTAAATCTGTCATGGGAAGAATTCGAAGCAAAACACAAAGATGAATTATTACCGGAAGTATTACAGTATTTATCTGATAACAGAGATCACAGAGAATTATGGAAAGGTGTTCCGATTTCAAGAGATGGTAAAGTAAGACTTCGTGACGGTCGTACCGGTGAATATTTCGATTCGCCCGTAACAATCGGACACATGCATTACTTAAAACTTCATCACCTGGTAGACGATAAAATTCATGCACGTTCTACAGGTCCTTACTCATTGGTTACACAGCAGCCCCTCGGTGGTAAAGCACAGTTCGGTGGTCAGCGTTTCGGTGAGATGGAGGTATGGGCATTGGAAGCATACGGTGCCGCATACACATTGCAGGAAATCTTAACGGTTAAATCCGATGATGTAATCGGTCGTGTTAAGACTTACGAAGCGATTATTAAAGGTGATAATATCCCTGAACCCGGTATTCCGGAATCATTCAAGGTTATGCTCAAAGAATTACAGTCACTTGGTCTGGACGTCAAAGTGTTGAATGAAGACCGGGAAGAAGTGGAATTGAGAGAGACTTTGGATTACGGCAATGCTGAAATCCGCCGCGAATTAGAAGGCGACTCAAAGAGATATGAGTATGATAATCGTGAATTAGGTGCTTTAGGATATCAGAAGCAGGAATTTGATGATGAATCCGAAGAGATAGTAAATGTCGAAGAAGAAGCATTTGATGACGATGCAGACGTTGATGATAATGAGTAATGATTACGGAAACGTGATTGGAAGGAGAATTATTCATGCCAGAATTAAACAATGAAGTATATCAGCCTATGAGCTTTGACGCGATTAAAATTGGTTTGGCTTCTCCGGAAAAAATCCGGGAATGGTCAAGAAGAGGCAGTGACGAAAAGGCTGGTGAGGTTACAAAACCTGAAACAATCAACTACAGAACATTAAAACCTGAAACAGATGGTTTGTTCTGTGAAAGAATCTTTGGACCCAGTAAAGACTGGGAATGCCATTGTGGTAAATACAAAAAGATTCGTTATAAAGGCATTACCTGTAATGTCTGCGGCGTTGAGATTACAAAAGCCAGTGTTCGAAGAGAACGTATGGGCCGTATTGAATTGGCAGCTCCCGTTTCTCATATCTGGTATTTCAAAGGAATCCCCAGCCGTATGGGTCTGATCCTTGATTTATCTCCCAAGATGCTGGAGAAAGTGTTATACTTTGCTAACTACATCGTATTGGATCCCGGCGATTCCAATCTGGAATACAAACAGGTATTAACAGAAAAAGAATATCAGGATGCCAGAGAAAATTCCGAAGCTTCTTTCCGTGTCGGAATGGGTGCTGAGGCAATCAAAGAATTGCTGCAGGCAATTGATCTTGAAAAAGAATCAGCTCAGTTAAAAGAAGAGTTAGAGACAGCAACCGGTCAGAAGAGAGCCAAAATCATCAAGAGACTGGATGTTATCGAAGCATTCCGCGAATCAGACAACAAACCCGAATGGATGATCATGGATGTCATTCCGGTTATTCCTCCGGATTTACGTCCTATGGTACAGTTAGACGGTGGTCGTTTTGCTACCTCTGACTTAAACGATTTATATCGTCGTATTATCAACAGAAATAACCGTCTGAAAAAATTATTAGAGCTGGGTGCTCCTGATATTATTGTACGTAATGAAAAACGTATGCTTCAGGAAGCAGTGGATGCCCTGATCGATAACGGTCGTCGTGGACGTCCGGTTACAGGTCCCGGAAACAGAGCGTTAAAATCCCTTTCTGATATGTTGAAAGGTAAATCAGGACGTTTCCGTCAGAACCTGTTGGGAAAACGTGTAGACTATTCCGGTCGTTCGGTTATCGTAGTTGGTCCCGAATTAAAGATTTACCAGTGTGGTCTTCCGAAGGAAATGGCAATTGAATTGTTTAAGCCTTTCGTTATGAAAGAACTGGTAGCAAAAGGAATTTCCCAAAATATTAAAAATGCTAAGAAATTAGTTGAAAAATTAGATGCACAGGTATGGGATGTGCTTGAAGAAGTTATTAAAGAGCATCCGGTTATGTTAAACCGTGCTCCTACACTGCACAGACTTGGTATTCAGGCTTTTGAGCCTATCCTGGTAGAAGGTAAAGCAATCAAACTGCATCCGTTGGTATGTACCGCGTTCAATGCGGACTTCGATGGTGACCAGATGGCTGTTCACCTTCCCTTGACCGTGGAAGCTCAGGCAGAGTGCCGTTTCCTGTTACTTTCACCCAACAACCTGTTAAAACCGTCAGACGGTGGTCCGGTTGCGGTTCCTTCACAGGATATGGTTTTAGGTATTTACTACCTGACACAGGAAAGAGAAGGCGCAGAGGGCGAAGGTAAATTCTTCAAGAATGTTAACGAAGCGATTCTTGCATATGAAAATAAAGCCGTTACATTACACTCACGCATCAAAGTTAGAATGTCCAAGACAGATGCAGAAGGAAATGAAATTACCAGCATCGTTGAATCTACACTGGGAAGATTTATCTTTAATGAAATCATTCCTCAGGATTTAGGATTTGTCGATCGTAGCGTAGAAGGAAACGAACTGCTTTTGGAAGTTGATTTCCACGTTGGTAAAAAAGGCTTAAAACAGATCCTTGAAAAAGTTATTAATACACATGGTGCTACCAAGACAGCTGAAGTATTGGATGATATCAAAGCAATTGGTTACAAATATTCAACCAAAGCTGCCATGACAGTATCTATTTCCGATATGACAGTGCCGGCAAGCAAACCGGAAATGTTAGAGAAAGCACAGCAGACAGTTGACTTGATTACCAAAAACTTCAACCGTGGTCTGATTACGGAAGAAGAGCGTTACAGAGCTGTTGTTGAGACATGGAACGATACCGATAAAGAATTGACAGATGTGTTGATTAAAGGTCTTGATAAATACAACAATATCTTTATGATGGCTGACTCCGGTGCCCGTGGTTCAAATCAGCAGATTAAACAGTTAGCAGGTATGCGTGGTTTGATGGCTGATACAACCGGTAGAACGATTGAGCTGCCGATTAAGTCAAACTTCCGTGAAGGTCTTGACGTATTGGAGTACTTCATGTCAGCGCATGGTGCTCGTAAAGGTTTGTCCGATACTGCGCTTCGTACAGCCGACTCCGGTTATCTGACCAGACGTATGGTTGACGTTTCACAGGAATTGATTATCCGTGAAGTGGATTGTTCCGAAGGAAGAGAAGAAATCCCCGGAATGGTTGTAAAAGCATTCATGGATGGTAAAGAGACCATTGAAAGTCTGAAAGACAGAATTACAGGAAGATATTCCTGCGAAGATATCAAAGACAAAAACGGCAATATGATTGTTAAGAGAAATCATATGATTACACCGAAGCGTGCAAGCCAGATTTTATCTATCGGCGTCAATGCTGACGGAGAAAAGGTTGAAGCTGTAAAAATCCGTACCATTATGAGCTGTCGTTGCCAGAACGGTATCTGTGCAAAATGTTATGGTGCCAATATGGCGACCGGTGAAGCGGTTCAGGTCGGTGAAGCAGTTGGTATTATTGCTGCACAGTCTATCGGTGAACCCGGTACACAGCTTACCATGAGAACCTTCCATACCGGTGGTGTTGCCGGTAACGATATCACACAGGGTCTTCCCCGTGTAGAAGAGTTGTTTGAGGCACGTAAACCGAAAGGACTTGCTATTATTGCTGAGTTTGGCGGTTTTGCCCAGATGAAGGATTCCAAGAAAAAACGTGAAATTGTCGTGACAAACGATGAGACCGGCGAAAGCAAGACCTACTTAATTCCTTACGGCTCACGTATCAAAAATCAGGATAAACTGGTTGAAGGTACAATGGTTGAAGCCGGTGATGAATTGACCGAAGGTAGTGTAAACCCTCACGATTTGTTGAGAATTAAAGGTGTCAGAGCCGTTCAGGATTATATCTTACGCGAGGTACAGAGAGTATATCGTCTCCAGGGTGTAGATATTGCTGATAAGCACGTTGAAGTGATTGTTCGTCAGATGTTAAAGAAAATCCGTATTGACACTGCGGGTGATACCGAATACTTGCCGGGAACACTGGTTAATGTTTTGGAATATGACGAAATTAACGAACAGATGGCAGCCGAAGGAAAAGAAGCTGCAACAGGTACCCAGATTATTCTCGGTATCACAAAAGCTGCACTTGCTACCGATTCCTTCTTATCAGCCGCATCCTTCCAGGAAACAACCAAGGTATTAACCGAGGCTGCGATTAAAGGAAAGATCGATCCGTTGGTTGGCTTAAAAGAAAACGTTATTATCGGTAAATTAATTCCTGCCGGAACCGGTATGAAGAGATACAGAAATGTAAAGCTTGATTCCGATGCAATGTTAAGTGGCACGATTTCTTTTGATGAAGATATCGACGAAAATGAAGATATTTCTTTTTCTGAAATCGAAGATGATACAGATGTAGAGGAAATGAATGTTGTTTCCGATGCTCCTGCAGAGGAAGAATAAGATCTAATTATAATTCCATCCGTGACTAGATATATGTATATGATATATAGATGTTGCGGGTGGAATTATTTTCTTTTTTAAATTTTGTTCCATTTTTCTAAAAAATCACATTAATTCCTATTGACATTTAAAAATTCAATTATTATACTAATCTAGTGTGCGTGCAAATGCATATTTCTTTTTGTGCGCAACAAAATAAAAAATGAAATGAGGTGAAAAAGAATGCCAACATTTAACCAGTTAGTTAGAAAGGGTCGTCAGACATCTGTAAAAAAATCTACAGCTCCCGCTTTGTTAAAGGGTTACAACTCTTTACAGAAGAAAGCTACAGATACAGCTTCTCCCCAGAAGAGAGGTGTTTGTACAGCTGTTAAGACTGCTACACCTAAAAAACCTAACTCAGCTCTTAGAAAGATCGCCAGAGTTCGTCTTTCAAACGGTATCGAAGTTACTTCTTACATTCCGGGTGAAGGTCACAACTTACAGGAGCATAGCGTTGTTTTGATCCGTGGTGGACGTGTTAAGGACTTACCCGGTACCCGTTATCATATCATTCGTGGTACTTTGGATACAGCCGGCGTTGCCAACAGAAAACAGGCTCGTTCAAAATACGGCGCTAAGAGACCGAAAGCAGGCAAATAATCAACCGATTGACTGCCTTGCGTACCACAATTGAACTAATTAGTGTTGGGATTCTTTACGCTTAGTAAGCGATATATAGAAAAACAGCGCGAACACATTAGTAAAGACATGTGAGTACCTATGATTTAATGTCGTGAGTAATGAAAACATTATGTTTTTGTGAAGAGCACGAAAGCCCGCTGGAATTAGCCGCGGGTAACAAAATATTAAGGAGGGAAGAACCGTGCCACGTAAAGGACATATTCAGAAAAGAGACGTGTTAGCAGATCCTTTATACAATGACAAAGTGGTAACAAAGCTTATCAATAACATCATGTTAGACGGTAAGAGAGGCGTTGCTCAGAAAATTGTATACGGAGCTTTTGCACGTGTAGAAGAAAAAGAAGGAAGACCTGCTCTTGAAGTATTCCAGGATGCTATGAATAACATCATGCCCGTTTTGGAAGTAAAAGCAAGACGTATCGGTGGTGCTACTTATCAGGTACCGATCGAGGTAAGAGCTGACAGACGTCAGGCATTAGGTCTTCGTTGGTTAACAACATATTCTCGTAAGAGAAATGAGAAAACCATGGAAGAAAGACTTGCAAACGAAATTCTTGATGCAGCCGCTAATACCGGTGCAGCAGTAAAGAAAAAAGAAGAAGTTCACAAAATGGCAGAAGCAAACAAAGCTTTCGCACATTACAGATTCTAATAGGAGGACAAAACCTTGGCTGGAAGAGAATATCCGCTTGAGAGAACCAGAAATATCGGTATTATGGCGCATATTGATGCTGGTAAAACAACATTAACAGAGCGTATCTTATATTATACCGGTATCAATTATAAAATTGGTGATACTCATGAAGGTACTGCTACCATGGACTGGATGGAACAGGAGCAGGAAAGAGGTATCACAATCACATCAGCTGCAACAACATGTCATTGGACACTGGAAGAGAATTGCAAGCCGAAACCGGGTGCTTTAGAGCATCGTATCAACATCATCGATACTCCCGGTCACGTTGACTTTACTGTTGAAGTAGAGCGTTCTCTTCGTGTATTGGACGGCGCTGTCGGTGTTTTCTGTGCAAAGGGTGGTGTAGAACCGCAGTCAGAAAACGTATGGCGTCAGGCTGACACTTATAATGTACCCCGTATGGCGTTCATTAACAAAATGGACATCTTAGGTGCAAACTTCTATGGTGCAGTTGAGCAGATTAAAACAAGACTTGGTAAAAACGCAATTTGCCTTCAGTTACCCATCGGTAAAGAAGATGAATTCAAAGGTATCGTTGACTTGTTTGAAATGAAAGCATATATCTACAATGATGATAAGGGTGATGATATTTCTATCGTTGATATCCCGGACGACATGAAAGATGATGCTGAATTATATCATACAGAATTAGTAGAAAAAATCTGTGAGTTAGATGATGATTTAATGATGGCTTACTTAGAAGGTGAAGAACCCTCTATCGATGAGTTAAAAGCAGTATTAAGAAAAGCTACATGTGAATGTACAGCTGTTCCGGTATGCTGTGGTTCTGCTTACAGAAACAAAGGTGTTCAGAAACTTTTGGATGCAATCTTAGAGTTCATGCCTGCTCCTACAGATATCCCTGCTATTAAGGGTGTTGACTTAGAAGGCAATGAAGTGGAAAGACATTCTTCTGATGAAGAACCTTTCTCAGCTTTGGCATTCAAGATCATGGCTGACCCCTTCGTAGGTAAATTGGCATTTATCCGTGTTTATTCCGGTACATTGAATTCCGGTTCATACGTATTAAATGCTACCAAAGATAAAAAAGAACGTGTTGGACGTATCCTTCAGATGCATGCTAACAAGAGAGCTGAGTTAGACAAAGTTTACTCAGGTGATATCGCAGCTGCAGTTGGATTTAAGTTCACAACAACCGGTGATACAATCTGTGATGAACAGCATCCCGTAATCTTAGAGTCTATGGAATTCCCGGAACCCGTTATTGAGCTTGCTATTGAGCCTAAGACAAAAGACGGACAGGGCAAGATGGGTGAAGCATTGGCAAAACTTGCTGAAGAAGATCCTACATTCCGTGCTCATACAGATCAGGAAACAGGTCAGACAATCATCGCAGGTATGGGTGAGTTACATTTAGAGATCATCGTTGACCGTCTGCTTCGTGAATTTAAGGTAGAAGCAAACGTAGGTGCTCCTCAGGTTGCTTACAAAGAGACATTTACAAAACCTGTTGATCAGGAATACAAATATGCAAAACAGTCCGGTGGTCGTGGTCAGTATGGTCACTGTAAAGTTAAATTCGAGCCCATGGATCCGAACGGTGAAGAGACATTCAAATTTGAATCTTCCGTAGTTGGTGGTGCTATTCCGAAGGAATACATCCCTGCAGTAGGTGAAGGTATCGAAGAAGCAGCTCAGGCAGGTATCCTTGGTGGATTCCCTGTACTTGGTGTAAGCGCAAACGTTTACGATGGTTCTTACCATGAAGTCGACTCATCAGAAATGGCATTCCACATTGCAGGTTCTATGGCTTTCAAAGAAGCTATGAAGAAAGCAAATCCTGTATTGCTTGAGCCTATCATGAAGGTTGAAGTTACCATGCCCGAAGAATACATGGGTGATGTAATCGGTAGCTTAAATGCAAAACGTGGACAGATCCAGAGTATGGATGATTTAGGCGGCGGTAAGATCGTTCGTGCATTCGTTCCGCTTGCTGAAATGTTCGGTTATTCAACAGAGCTTCGTTCTTCAACACAGGGTCGTGGTAACTACTCTATGTTCTTTGAAAAATACGAAGCATGTCCGAAGAACGTTCAGGAAAAAGTATTAGCTGCAAAAGCGAAATAATAACCTCGTAGTATAAAGGTTTGAACTAAATTTTGCTTGAAATTCTTGGCTATCTTTTATATAATCAGAGATAGCCGAGAAAATTTGAACTATAAAACGAAATTTTATTTTTTAAAAGGAGATTATCAAAATGGCTAAAGCTAAATTTGACAGAACAAAACCCCATTGTAACATTGGTACCATCGGCCACGTTGACCATGGTAAAACAACTTTAACAGCTGCTATCACAAGAGTATTAGCTGAAAGAGTTGCTGGTAACGAAAAAGTAGACTTCGAGAATATCGATAAAGCTCCCGAAGAAAGAGAACGTGGTATCACAATTTCAACAGCTCACGTTGAATACCAGACAGAAAAGAGACATTATGCTCACGTTGACTGCCCTGGCCATGCTGACTACGTTAAAAACATGATTACCGGTGCTGCTCAGATGGACGGCGCTATCTTAGTTGTAGCTGCTACTGACGGTGTTATGGCTCAGACAAAAGAGCACATCTTATTATCTCGTCAGGTAGGTGTACCTTACATTGTTGTATTCATGAACAAATGTGATATGGTAGACGACCCTGAATTATTAGAGTTAGTAGAAATGGAAATCACAGAGCAATTAGAGGAATATGAATTCACAGATTGCCCTATCATCCAGGGTTCTGCATTAAAAGCTCTTGAAGATCCTAACGGAGAATGGGGCGACAAGATCATGGAATTAATGGATACAGTAGATTCTTATATTCCTGATCCTCAGCGTGATACAGACAAGCCTTTCTTAATGCCTATCGAAGACGTATTCTCTATCACAGGTCGTGGTACAGTTGCTACCGGTAGAGTAGAACGTGGTGTTCTTCATATGTCTGACGAAGTTGAAATCGTTGGTGTTAAAGAAGAAACACAGAAGACTGTTGTTACTGGTATCGAAATGTTCCGTAAATTATTAGACGAAGCTCAGGCTGGTGATAACATCGGTGCATTACTTCGTGGTATCCAGAGAACAGATATCGAGCGTGGACAGGTATTAGCTAAACCCGGTTCAGTTACATGCCACAAAAAATTCACAGCTCAGGTTTACGTTTTAACAAAAGATGAAGGTGGACGTCATACTCCTTTCTTCAACAACTACAGACCTCAGTTCTACTTCAGAACAACTGATATTACTGGTGTTTGTGAATTACCTGCTGGTACAGAAATGTGCATGCCTGGTGATAACGTAGAAATGACTATCGAACTGATCCATCCTATCGCTATGGAGCAGGGTCTTACATTCGCTATCCGTGAAGGTGGACGTACTGTAGGTTCAGGCCGTGTTGCTACTATCATCGAGTAATCTTTGATTTCGTATCATAGAAACTTAAATACAAGCCGCAATTCCTCATTTTATGAGGAGTTGCGGTTTATTTTTGCTATGAAAAGATGGTCGAACATGAAGAAAAGCCCACTTCGAGATTTCTCTCAAAATGGGCTCGTGATACGTGCGTGATACAAAGGTTTAGAGTGCGTGTTCATGAGATAGGAAATTTGGAATTTCATCATATGTAACGCTTTTGTAAGGAGTTAATACATCTATAGGAGAAAGATGGCCTAAATGAGGAGCACCATTGTTTTCTTGACTAAGTAGTTGTAACTTCTTATCAGTTTCAAGCAATTCTCTTATGAGGGGTGAAAAGAAATAGTTCTCAGTATATTTGAAAACTAGAAAATTAATATATTTGAGCTTATTTTCTTCACTTAAGCAATTAAATTGTCTCCACAGTGAGCGATAATTCTTATCACGCTTATGATAGAACAAGAGAATTACAGTTTGAGATTCCAAAGGAAATACGCATAAATGAACGCACTGCATTCTTATTTGTGAATCAGGATTAAAAGTTTCATTTATGATGGTATTATCCAAATCCTCGAATATAGTTATTGGAGTTTGAACAGCTATCGGAGTAACGTAGGGAAGTATTTTCCAATACATGATATTAAAACAATTTTCTTTGTTGTTATGTAGAATGTCTTGGAACAGATTTAGATCGTTTGTGTAATCACGAATATCAAGGGTGTGATCTTTATCAAGTTCTTCCTTGTTTTCAAAAAGATTATAGTGCTTTTGCATATAATCGAATAAACATACTTCTTCGTTACGTTTTGAAAGCATCATAACCATATTCTTAAGGGCAATTTCGGCAAGCATCTTATCATTTGGTTTATCGAGCAGATTTGATGGATTTTCGTAAGTTTGAAAAAGGGTGGAATCACATTCATTACAGATAAAATGAAAGGTTCCGGAGTTGTTGATTCCTTTTTCAATATCAATATCTTCTATATCCATTAGTAAATTGGGTTGTAGTAATTTCCCATTTGAAGCAATGCTTTTTAAAACCATTTGAGGAATAAGATGTGAATTGCAAAAACTGGTTTGTGATTTGCCACAAATAAGGCAAGAACTGGGTTTGGATAGTTTTCTTACTTTCTTATATATGCGAGCTATTTCTTTCTTTTGTTCTATGGTAAGCATAAAATTATCCTTTCTTGTCGGTATGCGGCCAGTTAATCTTCCATTCAAAATACTCTTCTTTGGTAATTTTACCGGAGGCTAAGTCCTCTTTTTTCTTTTTCCAGGTATTCAGGAAATCATCCAGTAAAGAATAATCAAAACCAACCGCAATATGTTTTTCGGTAGGGTCCTCAGGGTTCGTTACTTCGTAGAGGGGCATGTTGTAGTGCTCATCCAGTTCAAAAAGTGCGTACATCACATCTTCTGCTGCGTAGAGGGAAGGTTCGTAGATGGAGCGGTAATTACAGTCTAAGGCTTTCGCCAGCTCCTGTATCATCTCTTCCTTAGGGGTGCGGTTGCCGATTTCGTACTGACGGATTCGCACGTCAGATAAGCCCACAGCTTCACCAAGCTGAGCCTGCGTTAATTTGCGGAAATTTCTAATTCGTTTTATTCGTTCACCAATAGCCATCGTGTAACTCCTTCTAATTGAATAGTAACAATATCGTTTCTGATAATACAGTAACATAAATATTACTGTATGGCAAACAGAAATTTTTTTCGTCCACCTATTGACAGAAACGAATATGTTACTGTATAATCAAAAACACAAACAGTAACGAAAAGGTTACTCATAACAAAATGAGGAGGTGAGTGCAATGAGCAAGGAGCGTACATAAGACTAGCGGAAAGGAGGAAGGAGTATGACGAAACGCTATTTATCTGCTAAGGAAGTTGCAGAACTTCTGGGAATTGCAGAATCAACCGCTTACGCAGT
>JAGAJL010000042.1 GCA_017626095.1 Lachnospiraceae bacterium | reverse complement strand
CAGGTATGAGAAGTCTTCCGGCAAATCATACGGATCCATATCCTTATATGCCGGTATCAGTACCTTATCTTCTCCTCCCTTTATCAGTGCCAGATATCGTTTCCACTCATTTTTTACCCACACCGCATTAAAATACTCTCCCTTTGTACCAAGTACAATCATGACCTTTGCAGAATTGAGTGCGGCAAAAATATAAGGTTCATATGCCGTCCCCAGTTTGTCTTCCAATGTTATGCGGGAGAAAAAGACCTTATATCCTTCCTTGGTCAGCTGATGATACAGGTCATTTGCCAGAACAGAATCCGGTGTTCTTCTTCCTTGTGTATCTGTTTCTTTATAACAGATAAAAATGTCAAACGGCTCTTCCTTTTGTGAAATCTCCAAAATCCCTTTCTGAATCTCATCAATGGCTTTTGCTTCTTTCTCATAGATATCCTTTTGATATATATCCGCATACTGCAACGCAGATTTGTAATTCTCATCCCCAAAAACAGATGTCATCTGCGTACGGTTGATTGTCGGAATTCTTTTATGGGAAACAGGATCTTCCACGTATTCGATTCCATACCGGCAGAGCACCAGTGACCAATAAGCCTCAGCATCCGTATTATCTTCAATCAGGATTTGCTCATAAACGCCCTCTGCTTTATCAAATTCATTGTTACGACGGAAATGATTTGCCCTGTCATACATCTGGGCACGGCGCTCATCATCCAGTCTGGGTAGTGTCTGCTGGGTGCCGCAGTATTCACATGTTGCTACCGTTTCCCCTGCTTTTATTTCCAATGTTCCGCCACACATCTTGCATTTGAAAATAGCCATTTCTTTTTCTCCTGTTTTTTATTTCATCCACATGTTTATATAGAATCATCGAGATCTTGGTCTCCGAAATTCTCCCCCGCAATTCTTTGTGCATAGGCATTTTGACTGGGATTATCTGTTAGTTCCAAAGTTCCAAATGCACTTTTCCAATATAATGCATTCCAAAATTACTATCATTTTTGTTTTAAGACACTATATACATCTCGTCTCAATAGTTCGGCTTGAACATATTCGTCACTATTCAATATCTTATCTTTCTCCGCCTTTTCAAATGTTCTACTACAAATTTTATTTACCCAATGATTTTTGATATCTTCATTACCAAGATCAAGATAATCTCTACATTTTCTAATTACAGTTTCTCCTTCTTTTATATCTTCTTCTAATTTTTTTATAGAATCACTAATAGATGCTATCTCTTTTTGAAAAATTGATTGTTCCGATATTTTCTGTTCTTCCACCTCTATGAGTGCTTCTTTACGATTGGATAGCAGAATATTCCATCCAGCAAATGCAAGTGTTCCAGGAAATAAATCAATAAAAAGTCCAACTATTCCTATTGCAATTCCCATACCACCATCCAACATACTACCAATTGATCCAATAAAAATAAATCCTGTAATAATCGTACATATAATTGCGCCTATTCCGCCTACACTTAAAAAATGAATTTTTTCAGCCTCCATCTTTCTATTCCTGTATAATTCTACATTCGCATCATGCGATGCTAATTGTTGTTCTCTTTCGCTTTTTAACCTTTTGCTTTCTTCAGAAACTTTTGAAACAATGTCGATATTTTTTTGCAACACCCCATTAATCTCACTAATTTCTATTTCTGCCATATGTTCCGCAATATTTCTCATATATGCTTCATATATTTTCTTTAATTCTTCCATTTTTTCGGAAGTTGCCACGCGGTTCACATATCTATACCAAATTTCGACGTCTTTTTCCCAAGGAAAATCCCAGCTTTGAATCTCCCTCTCAA
The DNA here is from genome assembly GCA_017626095.1 of Lachnospiraceae bacterium. Lineage (GTDB taxonomy): Bacteria > Bacillota > Clostridia > Lachnospirales > Lachnospiraceae > UBA2882. The sequence continues at coordinate 20,806 of JAGAJL010000042.1, read as the reverse complement.
AAAGATCTGTGAAATTATTTGTTGCACAAACAATTCTTCCCCACCAGCCTCTGTAATCTTCCGGATACTCTTCAGTTACTTTCTTATAGATTTCATCTGCTTTCCCAATATTTTCTAATCTTTGATATGTTTCAGCATTTTTAAGAAGTTTTTCTAATGACATAGCACTGTTATAAACATTTGTATCCTCCCTTACAACCTTATCTGTATTATGACTTTTTTTACAAAGAAGTCGTTTAATGCCATCCATCAATTCTTGCAAAAAACCGATTTTTGACATATCTAATCCTTGAACATTTGATAACTCTATAGGCAATTCATAGGGCGACATTTCCTTATAAAGAGGTATAATAGTCTTATCGCCATTTTCGTTCATCGCAATATATCTGCTCCACTCATTTCTTACCCATGTTGCTGTAAAATGCTCTGGATTTGTACCTATGACAAGCATAACCTTTGCACTACAAAGGGCATTAAATATAATAGGTTCGTACTCTGTTCCCAGTTTACTTTCCAATGTCTTTCTTGCAAAAAATACTTCATATCCCTCTTTTTCCAATGCCATATAGATATCTTGAGCAATAACACTGTCTTCAGTCCGTTCTCCATCCGAATCCGTTTCTTTATAACAAATAAAGATATCAAACGCTTCTTCTCTTTTGGATATTTCTAATATCCTCTTCTGCACACGTGCAATCTCTTCTGCCTGCTCCTCATATACTGCTCTTGCTTCCACATCAGCATATTGAATAGCCGCCTTATAATCCGGATCCGCTAAAATACTCGTATTCTGCATTCGGTGACAGGTGGGAATTCTCTTTCCGCTTGCCGCATCCTTTACATATTCAATCCCATATCTACTTAATATCAATCCCCAATGTGCTTCTGCATCTGTATTGTCTTCTCGTAAAATCTCTTCATATACAGCAACAGCCTGATAAAATTCATTATTTTGTCTCAGAAAACTTGCCCTATTGTACAAATTTCCAATTCTATCCAAATTTTTAGGAATAGTAATCGTAGAGCCACAATATTGGCATACTCCCACTGTTCTATCCGTATTTAAATCCAAATCACCGCCACATATTGTACATCTTAAAACTGCCATTTCCTTTTTCTCCTTATCTGTGTCTTGTTAATGACAATACCTTTTCTTCAGGATCATCCTCATCACCAGTCCACTCACTATAATTCGCAAGAATACTCTCTCGCAATTCCAAAAGTGCTTCCTTCTCTGCTTGTATATCTTCCAAAGATCGATGTTCTTCAAGTTCAGCATGAACGTCTTCAATCTCTGCCTCTGATAAGCCCTCAAAACCTGTATCTGTAATATCTTCTAATTCAGAAATATCCTCTCCGATATCATCAATATCCAATATTTCCACATTATCCATATCAATATCCATCTTCCTCATCCTCTTTTTTGCTTTTTTTTGCTAAAATGGCTTGTAATACATTTCTTTTTACCCTATAAGGTGTTTCCAACTGCATCTTTCTTACAAACTTAATCCTAATGCAATCAAATAACCTTTTATATTGGTCTTCGTTAAAATCACCGGTCGGTTCTCCTATCAGTTCTTCCATACTGACAAGATATTGTACAAACTTATGATTATCTTTGATATTTTTTTTACATACAGAAAACAATTTATTTGCATAGTAATCTGCATTGGAACGAACATAAAAATCACAATTTTCTTTACACTGTTCACAAAAATCGCACTCAACATAAGGTCTAAGTATCTTTTTTCTCTCATTCCAATATGTCATACGTTTTTCTATTTCCTGATTATCAACATTGAGTTGAATTCTTTCTTCTGCCCTAATATCTTCTGTCATTACCAGTTGAGGTATATCCAATTTTCCATAATAAACATATGCCTCTCCTGTTTTCAGCCTTGATAATTGCTGTTGCTGATTCTCATCCATATTGGTACTATCACCGATTATTTCTTTTTCTATTGCCTGTACTAATCTGAATGCAATTTTAATTTCTGTCTGCGCCACAATTTCTCTGCTTACCTTTGCCGGCGATTGATCAGCAATAATAATGCTTGTTCCATAGGATCTTATTTCCGCAATCATATCCTGCAATGCCTTTATTGTTGTTCCCTGTGCATCCGCTTTATCTCCGAGATTATTCCCATTTCCTCCAAACAATACATGCGCCTCGTCGATCAACAGTGCATTTTTTATTTGCCCATCATTCAATTGATTATTTTTTGTGTAAACACAAATATTAATTAGCAGAAGAGCCATAATTAAAGCTTTCTGTTCAGTATTATCAATTGCATTCAATTCAATAACTGTAGGCTTATGTAAGATATCTTCTATCGGAACGGTATTGATAGTGTCATATATATTACTATTTTGTTCTATCAAGTTAAGAAGTCGAAAAACTCCACCGCTTTCCAAATTTCCCTTTACTTCTCCGCCATATCCGCTCTCGGCAATAATTTTTTTAAACACAAGAATAAATTCATATAACCCAAAATACCTTACGTCCGGATCCCCATATTTGCTGTAATCTTTCCAACCATATTCTGTATAACAACTATGGATTGCCCTCATAAAGATTACATCCAACGGAGAAGGCATAGAAAATGCCGCCTTAAAAGCACTTGCCAGACTGGGAATATACTGCTCTATACGTATTCCCCTTGGAGGAATAAATGGATTTATGATAAACGGTGAAACTGCATTATTGCCCGGTGTAAAGATTTGAATATCCGGTATTGCATCGATCATTCCACGATACTCACTTTTCGTTGGCTCAATTGCTAAAAAAGGAATATCTTTCTTATAAAATTGCAACAGTAAATGGATGGCAAATGTTGTTTTTCCCGATCCCGGAACGCCCACAATCAATGCATGTTTTGTAAATGTATTAACCGGACAACCAATTACTACATCACTCATTTCATTTGTGATTAACTTACCAAACTGTATATTATCTTCATCTACAACCTCTGCGGCAAAACGTTCAACCATTTGACCAACCTGGTTACTTTTCAAAGCATTCATTCCCTTGTCACGAATTGGCAAACGAAAAAAAGCTCCCGCTTCATCATATGTCATAATATAAGGTAATCTTTTTAGTAATATGGCATTTCCCACACTCTGCAGAAAGCGCATATTTCTGTAATAATATATAAGCCTATTGTTAACATTCCAAGGATAGTAAAGAATGTCCCTTTCTAAATTCACCTTTTCATTAGTTAAATCATAGCAGCCAAAATCTGCATTAACTATTTTGTTATTCCCGCTTTGTAACAGACTGATTACTTTACTGGAAATCCCGGCACAATCCCTCCTTTTTCCAAAAACTAAAATATTATATTGAAATAATGGAGCTCTTACATGCTCGTTATAATAAGCAAGTGCCTTAGCAGGTTCAGTCGCAGATATATCTTTATATAAGCCTCTTTCAATAAAGACTCCTGATGCAATATTGGATAAATTTGTCGACATCTCATTTAAACAATAGCTTTCCTGCTGAGTAAAGGATGTTGGAAAAAGCTGAAAAGAAAGACAACAGCCATCAATCTGGCTAAGTGCTGATACAATTGACTGAAAATTATCTGTATTATCTAATGGCACAATGTCACTATAATAATATGGGAATAAAGAATTTTCATTTGCCGTACATTTTTCTGTTTTTACAATAGAATAAATGCATTCTTTAGACACTTTCTTTAGCATTTCCTCAAAGTTGCTCTGGTCTTTGATTGCAACAACCTGGTATTGTAAAGATCTCATCATCGTCATATAATTATTCTGCATGGCGGTTAATGCATCTTCAATTTCTCTTTTATTCTTTCCAAGTTTCCTTAACAACAAAAAAACTCTGACACTTGACCGAAAAGTCTGTTTTTCAACTGTATCTGTTATCCAAAGCAACTCCGCAACGGTCTGATCTAATTCACTCAAATTAAAAAATTCTTTTATGGACTTCACAAAATTATTCTGAATATTTTTAATAATATCTATGGTTCGTTCGCTTCCAAATGTTTTTAATTCCGGAAATGATACAATCTCCAAAATATTCATTCCAACCATTCGATTTCCGTTAAGTTGCTTAAATAAGATCATATTCATCTTCTCTTTCTATTTCAAAAAAAGACATTTATTATTTCTTTCAATAAATAAATTCTGGATTTCTTTACACAAGTTGTTAGCTTCCTCAATTGCACCTGTCTCTACCAATTCCTGCAATATACCTGTTTTTTCTATTATTTTCTTTTCTAATGCATATAATTGTTCTGACGACATCGGATCACTATATCTAATTTTTTCTACTAATTCTTTCAAATTTTTTTTCAGAATCGTATCTTCAGTCTTTATAATTAGACATTCAATTTCTGCCTGCATTTCTCGGATATAAAACACTTTTTCCTTGACCTGCTTATCAATTCTCTCTATTTCTTCCTTTCCTGCATCTGCAGCAATTAATCCTACACAACAAAAAGCTAACAGTAAAATACTTACTACTATCAAAATCCATGTCTGCCATGTAGACATTATCATAAATATCAGGCTTAAAATTAATTGAGCAATAGAATATCTAATTGCAACATCCATAATTGCCCAACTCAGAAATTTGCTTCTCACTTCTCTTGATCCTTCAATCATCATACTCACCACAATCAAAAGAACAACTGCAATTAGCCCAAATATGTATGCGGCGAAAAATGTTGGTGTTTTAATAAAAGGTGCAACAAAAGCAACTATTGTAAAAACTACAGCTGCAATAATTCCTATCAATAAGTATCTTTTATTATTTTTATCCATATCAATGCTCCTCTAAATTTCTGCAATCATTTCTTTTCTTTTTCTCTCAAACTCTTCTTCGCTCAAAAAGCCCTTCTCTCTTGCCAGCATCAGTTTGTTCATTCTTTCTTCAAAATTATCTGTCCCACCGGCATTTATTTGCGGCATTGGTTGTATCATTTCTGTTTCGTCAACCGGACTTAACATTTCCGGCATTTCTTCCTGTATGCCACCTGCCATTTGCATACTACTTCCTTGCTGTGCATTACTAAAAGATGTTCTTATTGGCTCCAAAGCATTCGTTGCAATTCCTGCGACTGCACTTCCTATTCCGTATGCCATAGGTGCCATCATTCCCAATCCGGTACCAATATTTGCCAAACCACCGCTTGCCTCATTTTCAGCTGCAGCTTTTGCCACCTCATATGCTAGCTCTTCCTGCACTGTTATTCCACGTACTTTATTTCTGTAGGCTTCTGCATCAGCATCCAATATTTTCTTTCTCTGTTCTGTATCTTGCCGAATAATTTCTCTCTGCTGGGATAACTTTTCTTCGCGTAAAATCGTCATTTCACCTGCTGTTAATTCTTTCAATTTGCGATATGTCGGATCATCTTCAGGCAAAACAATTTCTTCTATCCAAAACTTCGGTATTGTAATCCCATAATCCTCATAATCCAACAATAGCTTTTTATGTATCACTTCCGAAAACTCTTCCGTATACTGTCCCACTGCAAAAATAGGAGCCGCCTTCTTTTCCAATAGAATAGGAAGATGCGCATTTATTTTCATCATTAATTGCGCTCTAAACTTATCTACCAAGTTTTCTTGACTGAGTCCATGAGTCGTACCAACCAATTTAACCAACAACTTTCTTGGTTCTTCTACCCTGAGACTCATTTCTCCACGACAGCCTACTTTAAATGGATAGTTATTGTAATGCGGATCCATATAATTGACACGATCTTTTAATCCCCATTTAATTCCCATTTGTTCGGCCACATTAATAAAATATACCTCACAATGAAAAGCAGTCTCTCCTCCTGAGACATTACTAAACACTTTTTTAATCATTGGAATATTTTGAGTCTCTAACGTATATCTTCCCGCCGGAAACTCATCCAATGCCTGTCCGTTCATATAAAAAATAGCCCTTTGCGATTCGTGGACAATCAGTTGTGTTTCCGTATTAAAATCTTCTGTCGGATGTTTCCATATAAATGTTTTATTATCGCCTTCATATTTAATTATTTGCGTTAAATTTGACATAGCACCCCTCCTATATTTTCAATAGTTTTTTTGTCTGTTAGTATCATTTATCGTAATAATAATACGATATTTAATACTATTTTGCAACGATAATACTTAGTATAATTAACGTAACATTTAATTATTTGCAGGTGGTTCATTTGGATGTTTTAGAAAGGATAACTAACTTAAGAAAAAAGCGAAATTGGTCGGAATATCAATTAGCTGAACGCTCAGGATTGACACAATCAACAATTTCGTCCTGGTATCATAAAAACATGCTTCCTTCAATACCTTCATTGCAAAGAATATGTAATGCCTTTGGCATAAGTATGTCACAATTTTTCTTAGAAGACGAAGATAAAGCCATTCTATTAAATGAACAACAGCGCCAATTGATCAATTGTATCTCTCGATTATCACCCGAACAGCTTGCTTCTTTAATTGAATTCTTAAATAAACTATAAAAGTGCTTTTATAATCAAAAAACGCTATAGTACTACCGAAAGGTTGCACTATAGCATTACATAATTAAAAGCATTGAGATCAGTATGACATACTTACCTCAACGTTTTATAAACATATTTATTTTTCAACACCTTACATTATTGCATATCACCTATTATTGCACATCTGAAACGGCTTTCGTCGCATTCCATTTCAGATAACCGTTGATAAAAATATCAATGGCACCGTCTAAAACAGCACCTGTATTAGCAGTTTCCACATCGGTACGCAAATCCTTAACCATGTTGTAAGGCTGCAATACATAGGAACGAATCTGATTTCCCCATCCGATATCTTTTACTTCACCACGAATATCCGATAACTTTTCCGCATTGGCCTCTTTTTGCAGCATCAACAATTTTGCCTTTAACATCTGCATAGCCTTATCCTTATTTTGGAACTGGCTTCGCTCATTCTGACACTGTACCACAATGCCGGTAGGCAGATGTGTAATACGGATTGCCGAAGAGGTCTTGTTGATATGCTGACCGCCGGCACCGGAACTTCGATACGTATCAATACGCAAATCATCATCATTGATATCTAAATCAACATCTTCTTCAATTTCCGGCATAACATCCAGAGACACGAAGGATGTCTGACGTTTCCCCTGTGCATTGAAAGGCGATATACGAACCAGACGATGAACACCTTTTTCAGATTTTAAATAACCATATGCATTGGGGCCGTTTACCTGAAAGGTAACCGATTTAATTCCGGCTTCATCTCCATCCAGATAATCTAAAACTTCGATATCATATCCCTTTTTTTCAGCCCAACGGGTATACATACGATATAACATGGAAGCCCAGTCACAGCTTTCTGTTCCGCCGGCTCCCGCATTCAATTTCAAAATGGCATTGTTGCCGTCATATTCTTCGGATAATAATGTCTTAATCCGGATGCCGTCTAGAGTAGAAACGAACTGCTCAAATTCTTCCTTTGCTTCTGTCGCAAGTTCCGCATCATCTTCTTCGTTTCCCATCTCAATCAAGGTCATGATGTCTTCATATTGGGAATAGAGATGATGATAGGTTTCAACATCGTCCTTCAGGCTTTTGGATTCTTTGGACAATCTCTGTGCTTTTTCCGCATCCAGCCAGAAATCAGGCATCTCCATTAAGCGGTCCAATTCTTCTATTCTTTTTGTCTTATTATCTAAATCAAGCGATTCTTTTACTTCAGCCAATTGTGTTTCATAAGCCTGAAGATCCAGTTTTAACTGATCTAATTCGACCACTTATTTCACCACCTTATTTTCTGCCACAGCAGTTTTTATATTTTTTGCCGCTTCCGCAAGGGCAGGGATCGTTGGGATAAATTTTTTGTTCCGCACGTTTCATGGGACCGGAGGAAGCGCCTTCATCTTTATTGGTTCCCGTAACCTGTGCAACCTGTTCTCTTTCCACTTTCTGTTCCACTTTAACAGAGAAGATCAGACGAACCGTATCCTCCTTGATGTTGGCGATCATCTCGTCAAACATATCATAAGCGCTCATCTTGTATTCAACAACCGGGTCCTTCTGACCATAAGATGCCAGTCCGATACCCTGACGAAGCTGCTCCATATCATCGATGTGCGTCATCCATTTACGGTCAATAACCTTTAACAGAATCACTCTTTCCACTTCACGAATGGCTTCTGCATTGGGGAACTCTGCTTCTTTATCTTCGTATAATTTAACAGCTTCTTCTTTTAACGCATGCAGAAACTCTTTCTTTTTCATCCCCTGAACCATATCCGGGGTATATTTCTTGATAGGAACGATGCGTCCAAGCACCTGCATCAGCTCTGCTAAATCCCATTCGTCAGAGGATATGTCATCGCCAATACACATATTGACTGCACCTTCCACAACATCGGTAATCATCTTGTAGATAACCTCACGCATACTTTCACCATCCAGTACACGGCGACGCTCTGCATAAATGATTTCTCTCTGTTCATTCATAACCTGATCATAGTCTAACAGGTTTTTACGAATTCCATAGTTGTTGCTCTCTATTTTTTTCTGCGCATTTTCAATAGCCTTTGAAAGCATCTTGTGCTCAATCTGCTGCCCTTCCGGAATTCCCAACGCATTGAACATATCAATCATACGCTCGGAACCAAACAGACGCATCAGATCATCTTCCAGGGAAATATAGAATCTGGAAACACCCGGATCTCCCTGACGACCGGAACGACCACGCAACTGATTATCAATTCGACGTGATTCATGACGCTCTGTACCGATAATACGAAGACCTCCGGCAGCTTTACTTTCCTCATCCAGCTTAATATCGGTACCACGACCTGCCATATTGGTCGCAATGGTAACATGACCATGAATACCGGCATCGGCAACAATTTCTGCTTCCATTTCGTGGAATTTTGCATTTAAGATTTTGTGGGGGATACCATTTTTCTTTAACATCCGTCCCAATTCCTCGGATGCATCAATATTGATAGTACCAACCAATACCGGCTGTCCTTTTTCATAAGCTTCTTTTACTTCTTCTACAACCGCATTCAGTTTTTCTTTGCGGGTCTTATATACCGCATCCTGCTCATCGATACGCGCGACCGGTTTGTTTGTGGGAATTTCCACAACGTCCATACCGTAAATATCGCGGAATTCTTTTTCCTCTGTCAATGCAGTACCGGTCATACCGGCTTTCTTTTCAAATTTATTAAAGAAATTCTGGAAGGTAATCGTTGCTAACGTCTTGCTCTCATTTTTTACCTTCACATGCTCTTTTGCCTCGATTGCCTGATGCAGACCATCTGAATAACGGCGTCCCGGCATAATTCGTCCTGTAAAACTGTCAACAATCAAAACCTGATCATCGCGTACCACATAGTCCTGGTCACGGAACATCAGATTGTGTGCACGGAGTGCCAGAATAATATTGTGCTGAACCTCCAGATTTTCCGGATCGGCAAGGTTATCAATGTGGAAGAAGCTTTCAACCTTTTTTACACCTTCTTCGGTCAGGTTTACAACCTTGTCCTTTTCATTGACAATATAATCTCCGGTTTCTTCCTGCTCGATACCCATCAAAATATCCATTTTGGACTGTTCTTCCAAATCGGCACCGCGTTTTAACTGTCTTGCCAGAATATCACACGCTTCATAAATACGGGTGGATTTTCCGCTGACACCGGAAATAATCAAAGGGGTACGTGCTTCATCAATCAATACCGAGTCAACCTCATCGATAATCGCATAGTGCAGATCCCTTAATACCAGCTGTTCTTTATACAATGCCATGTTGTCACGAAGATAATCAAAGCCCAATTCATTATTGGTAACATAGGTAATGTCACATTTATAAGCCTCTCTTCTTTCGTCCGGTTTCATATCGTTTAATACAACACCGACTTTTAATCCGAGAAACTCATGAACCTGTCCCATCCATTCAGCATCACGCTTAGCCAGATAATCATTGACTGTAACAACGTGTACGCCTCTGCCGGTTAATGCATTTAAATATGCCGGAAGGGTGGATACCAAGGTCTTACCTTCACCGGTACGCATCTCCGCAATACGTCCCTGATGCAGGATGATACCGCCGACAAGCTGTACCCGGTAATGCTCCATATTTAAGACACGGCGCGCAGCCTCTCTTACCGTGGCATATGCTTCGGGAAGTAAATCATCCAAAGTCTCTCCGTCCGCATATCGGTTTTTGAATTCTTTCGTTTTATTTTTTAATTCCTCGTCTGATAAAGCCATCATGGAATCTCTGAGTGATTCAATCTTATCCACAGTCGGATAGATACGTTTTAATTCTCTCTGACTATGAGTTCCAAATACTTTTTCAACAACATTCATTTTATTTGCTCCTTCATTTGGGCATAGTAGCCCCATTAAAACCTAAAGCATATTGTAACAGATTTGAAAATACTATGCAATCCGATACCTGTTTCCATTATATTAACTTTTTATGAACGAACCATAAAACTTTTTGCAGATAATAACAAATCTTTAGCTTTCATCGCCTCAATTTTCAAATCTATATAGAATCAAAATTGCATTTTATAATAAGTAGTGCTAAAATTTTAAATAGTGTGGGATTTCCCATAAATCATGAATTCAATACAAGAAAGAGGTAAAAGCAAATGACAAAAAGTTTTGATGAGTTAATTGCAAAATTAGACGGTTGTCCTTTGAAAAAGGTTTCTGTAGCCGTTGCTCAGGATGCTCATGTATTAGAGGCAGTAAAAGTTGCTAAAGAGCGTAATATCGCAGATGCCATCTTAGTTGGTGATGCCGATCAGATTAAAGAAATTGCTGACAGCATCAATATGGATTTATCTTCTTATGAAGTCATCGACATCAAGGATATGACAGAAGCTGCAAGAAAAGCTGTTTCATTGGTATCAGACGGTACTGCAGATATGTACATGAAAGGTGTTATCGACACAAAAGGTTTCTTAAAGAGCGTTTTGGATAAAGAAGTTGGTCTTCGCACCGGAAAACCTTTATCACATGTTTGTGTATTTGATGTAGAGGGCATTGACCATCTTTTATTCTTAACAGACGTTGCCTTCATGCCTTACCCTACTTTGGAAGATAAAGTTTCTATTATCAACAACACCGTAGAAATCTGCCACGCAGTTGGTGTTCCCAATCCCAAGGTTGCACCTTTGGCAGCCGTTGAGGTTGTTAACCCTAAAATGCCTGTTACGGTTGAAGCAGCAGAGTTAACAAAGATGAACGACGAAGGAAAGATTACCGGCTGTATCGTAGACGGACCTCTTTCTTTAGACCTTGCCATCTGTCCCGAAGCTGCTCAGCATAAAGCAGGCGCTTCTGACCGCAAGATTGTCGGTGATGCAGATGTTTTATTATTCCCCGATATCCATGCGGGTAACCTTGTATACAAAGCAATGGTACATACTGCAAAAGTTGTTAACGGCAACTTATTAACAGGAACCAAGGCTCCGGTTATCTTAACAAGCCGTTCCGACTCTGTGGAAGTTAAAGTTAACTCTTTAGCTCTCGGTGCTGTTGTTGCTGATTTTATGAAAAATAACTAATTGGTTCTTTTTTGTTTCGGTCTGTTTCTGTATCAAGATTTCAAAAGATTAGAGGCACAGAATACAAATAATTAAATTGATTAGTATTTCTCAAAAACAATAAACAAAACAAATTAAGAAGGAGAAAAAACATGTCAATCAAAAGTTTGATTATCAATCCCGGTTCCACATCCACAAAAATCGGTGTGTTCGAGGATGAAACATTATTGTTTGAAGAAACACTCAGACATTCTACAGAAGAAATTGCACAGTATGCAACTATCGTAGATCAGAAAGATTTCCGTAAAGAGATTATCTTAAACTTACTTGCATCTAAAGACTTTGATATCAAATCTTTAGATCTTGTTGTTGGTCGTGGCGGTATGTTAAAACCCATCCCCGGTGGTACTTATGCAGTTAGCGATGAATTACTGCATGACCTTGAAATCGGAAAACAGGGTCAGCACGCTTCTAACCTTGGCGGTATTTTAGCAAGAGAAATTGGTGATTCCATCGGAAAACCCTCTTTCATCGTTGACCCCGTTGTTGTTGATGAGTTAGAGCCCACTTCCAGATATTCCGGCGTTCCGGAATTACCCCGTACCAGCGTTTTCCATGCTTTAAATCAGAAAGCCGTTGCAAAACGTTATGCAAAAGAAATCGGCAAATCTTATGATGAGTTAAATTTAATCGTTGTTCATATGGGCGGTGGCGTATCTGTCGGACCTCACAAACACGGTAAAGTCGTAGATATCTTTAATGCTCTTGACGGAGATGGTGCATTTTCACCTGAGCGTTCCGGTGCTGTTCCGGTTGGTCAGCTAGTAAAAATGTGCTTTTCCGGTCAGTACACAGAGAAAGAAGTTTACAAAAAACTGGTTGGAAACGGTGGTTTCAATGCTTACCTTGGCACCAACGATATGCGTGATGTAGAAAAAATGGTTGATGAAGGCGATGCCAAAGCAAAAGAAGTTCGCGATGCCTTTATCCAGCAGATGTCCAAAAATATCGGTGCTATGGCAACCGTATTAAACGGCAAGGTAGACCAGATTATTGTAACCGGCGGTATTGCTTATGACAAAGCTGTTGTAGCAGGCTTAAAAGAAAGATGCGAATGGATTGCACCTTTTACTGTATATCCCGGTGAAGATGAATTGTTAGCTTTGGCACAGGGTGGCTTAAGAGTTGTTACCGGTGCTGAAAAAGCAATGGAATATTAATCTTCATTTTTTTCAATTCCAAATATGTAAATCAAAGGACAGGCAGATGTATTTCTGTTTGTCCTTTTTTCATTGGTCTCTGGGTGCTGTTCCGGGCGCTTTTTCCCGGACGCTGTGACAGATTGTTATTATTTTTCTTCTCAGTATGCTTCGCTTAGTGGGAGTAAATGTCGGCACAAGTATTCATCTTCTCATGTCACAAAAAATATAACGCACTCCGTTTGAACGGATATTTTTTGTGACAGGTATCGTAGCCGACATCAACTCCCACACAGCTTAGCATAAATCGAAGAAAAATAATACCAATCTGTCACAGCTGATAATGGAAACAGGGGTAAAGAGAGAAAGATAATATTATATGGTAAAGGGATGCTAAATCGTGATAGAATATACAAAACAGTTTTCGAAATTTGTGTTACTAAATTCGCATGCTTGATTGAAAAAAATAACTGTTTGACATGAAAACGGTGAAATGGTAGTATGATATCAAAGAAGTGCTACCGATAGACGGTTAGCCTGATAAATTGTTTAGTCAAAAGACCGCCAACATTACCAGTGTGAGGGCGGTCTTTTGTGTTTATTTCTTGCTCTTAGAACCAACAGTATAACCAAGAGCAAAGCAAGTTAAGCATAAGCTGATGATGGCTATAAATAATTCTGTTGTAAGCATAATCACAAATCTCCTGATAAGATTTCCGAAAAGGATTTCTATGTAAATGTAAGCTATAACTCTTACTATGGAGGATAACCGCCTACCGTGTATGGTAGCACTGTATTAATTATATCGAACATTTGTTCTTGAGTCAATGTTAGTTAGAATTATAATTTATGCATTATTACAATTTTTAGAAAATACAATTTATAATATTCTTGTATTTTAAAGTGGGGTTAAAATGAGTTTATATACTATACTTTCTTTATTCATGATAATAATTTGCATATTAGATATTTGTAAGGTCATAGACTTATCAAAGAAATGGTGTTTTATTACATATCTGTTTTTTATGCCACATTTACCGCTTCTTTGGTTTCACTTTTGGATTAGCAAGGTTACGGAAAACAGTAGCGCAACTACTTATCTGACGGTAACCATATTTGCCATTGCAACGGTGATATTCCAGCTTTATACAACGCTTCGTCTCCACTTCCAGTCTGTTCGGAAGAATAAGACTGATAATCCTCGTATCAACATTATTTATTCCGGAAGAAATCTGATTCAGTGCGGTCTCTGGGGGCTATATTTATTAGCTGTCTGGTATATCGTATGCTATTTTGTTTTGCCAACAAATCCCTATCAGGAACTCATCGGACATACATTTTCTTTTCTTCCATCCGTCCATAATACAGCCAAAGCCATCGCCGCCTTGTCATTTGAGGCAATTTACGCGGTAATCTTTATCTGGCTGTTTTTAATAAACGGTTGCCTGAGAATCTTTTTTGGTTCACGAAATCTGGTCATTGGAAAACGAGTTTTTATCCTGTTGTTTATGTGGGTTCCGATTGTACAGCTATACTTAGCCCATATCATGTGTCGTGCGGCAAAGGACGAGTATCTGGTGACAGTAAGCCGGAGCAAACAGGAAGCATTTACAAAAACAGATGAGTTGTGTCAGACGCAATATCCCATTGTCATGGTCCATGGCATTGGTTTTCGTGATTTGCAATACTTTAATTACTGGGGGCGCATCCCACAAATCTTGCAACAACATGGAGCCAAAGTATATTACGGTCATCAGAATGCCTGGGGAACCATTGAAGACAATGCGGCTGCCATCGCAAAGGTAGTCGATACAGCGCTGTCTGAAAATAATTGTGAAAAGGTAAATATCATTGCGCACTCTAAAGGCGGTCTGGACTGTCGTTACTTAATCACATCCCTGGGATATGCAAATAAGGTTGCCAGTCTCACAACCATCAATACACCGCATCGCGGATCCGAACTGATTACGTTACTCAACAAGTTACCGGACTATGTCTATCAATACATTGCCAAGCAGTTAAATAAGCCATTCTTATTGGCAGGTGATACCAAGCCCGACTGCTATGCGGCAAGTAAACAATTAGATCCGGTATTTTGTGCGGAATTTAATCAAAAAAATCCCGATGCAGATGGTGTCTATTATCAGAGCTATACTTCTATTATGAAGAATCTCTTCAGCGATTCTTTGTTGTGGCTTCCGTACCTTTTGATGTGCACACAAAAAGGCCGCCAAAATGACGGCCTGGTAGATGCTTCCAGTGCTATATGGGGAGACTTTAAAGGCATTCTCAAAAGCACAAACAACCGCGGTATCTCCCATGGCGATATGATTGACTTAAAACGCGAAGATATCAAAGGCTTTGATGTTTTAAAGAAATTTTATGATATCGTATGTGAATTGAAAAATATGGGATTTTAAGCTCTATTTCACAATAGCATGTGTTTTTAAATAATCTGTCCATAGTGGAACATACTGCGCATAAAGATGCACGCCGTCAAAGGTGTATTCTGCATTTAAACATCCGTTTTCATCGCATACCACACTGTTAATGTCCAGATAGAACGTATCCCTGCCGTTGTCCAACTCTTTTAGACGCTCATTTCGGACCCGAATGGCTTCGTTGTTGATATAATCTCCCTGTGCATTTCTTTCGGCACTGACATTCATAATGCTCATAATATATATGATTGCATCCGGCTGCCATTCATGGATTTGATTTACCATATCCGTATAGTGATTCATGAAATAATCCAGATCACCCACGCCCATATCATTAATTCCAAGCATAATATATACTTTTTTATATTGTTTCTGCTGAAGTGCGTCCGCAATATTTACCTTCCAGTTACCATCCTTCCATTTGCCTGTGGGGTCTTTAAACACTCCGCCGAGTGTCATGCCGGATGAGCAATAATAAGTCGCATCTTTCCAGTCAGAATACTCATAAAGACTGACAACTCTCGAATCTCCAATAAAGACAGCATCATCAAAATAGTCATCTGAAACTTCACAAAAGCTCAAAGGGACCTCTGGTTCTTCATTTTGCATGTCATCTGAAGCATTTGTGTGGTCCATGGCATTATCCGTATTGTTCTCCATATTATCATCGATGTTGCCAGCGATATTGTTTTCCGGGTTATCGTCCATGTTACCAGCCGCATTGTTTTTCATGTTATCATCCATACTGCCAGTCGCATTGTTTTTCATATCATCATTCGTGTTGTTATCCATGTTATTATCACTGCCGCCAGCAATTAAATCACTTTCACCGTCCGAATGCAGCTTTCCATCTTCATCTACAGTATCTGCCGACATCGAAATGGTTTCCACAGCTTCACTCTCATTCTGTCCATGTTCTCTTTTGATTAATTCAAGCGGAAAACCGGTCAGAAGCGAGCAAATCAATCCGCCCACAAGTAGCAAAAAAAGATATCTGTAATTTTTCCATTTATCCATTTGAAAGTTCCTCCCTAAAATCTAAAATAAAGGAAAGGATTATTTCCCATGATATGTATGTACCAAACAGCCAGCCAGAATAAAATTACAAGCGCTATCATTCCGATCCTGTTGTTTTTCAATTTACGGTAACATCTGTGCGCCGTCTTTGTACAAAGGAATAGTCCAATTAAAATCGTTACACCGTACTTTTGTAACATGGTAATACATACGTTACCATTCACACGAATCCCTTCAAGCACGCCAAACATCCTGCCAAGATACACGGATAAATCCTGTAAATCTGTGATAGCAAAGCATGTCCAGGATAGCACAATGATGAATAGTACATAGGAATGTTGTAGCATAGCTTTGAGTTTCAATGTTAACGCTGGCATAAATGTTAATTTTAAATTTAACTTCAAGCCGAACTTTCCATCTTTCTGTTTCTTTATATATTGTGCATCATTGTCTGTCGGCTCAAAATCAACTTTACTTCTCTCTTTATCATCTTCTACAGTTTCTTTTCCAGCCTGTGTTATTAAACAATTCTCTTTTCCACTCACTACTTTTCCTTTTTTCCGGCAAATGTCTGCAATCACTTTTTCTATCATGATAACAAAACACAACAACATGCCCCATAACACAAAATTGACATTAACGCCATGCCATAACGACGTCAGAATCCATACCACAAATAGATTACGCAATGTCTTTTTCATTCCGTTTCGACTTCCTCCGAGCGGAATATAGACGTATTTTGTGAACCATCTTCCCAATGTCATATGCCATCTGCGATAAAATTCCCGGATACTGATCGCTGTGTATGGAAGATCAAAATTTTTCGGCAGGCGAAAGCCCAGCATTTTTCCAAGTCCGATTGCCATCAAGGAATATCCGAAGAAATCAAAATAAATCTGAAGAGAATAGGAAACAGAACCCATCCACAACAAAAAGGAAGGGGCACTGATATAACCGATTTTGGCGATTTCATTCCATAACAGGGACAAGCGATCCGCCATCAGGACCTTTAAAATCAATCCAACCGAAAAATCTTTTAACCCGTCATCAAAATCAGATGAAGAAACAACCGGTCTGTTTAACGTTGCCGCCACCTCGTGATATGCTACAATCGGTCCGGCAACTAGCTGTGGAAACATACAAATATAGGTTCCAAGTTTTACAAAAGACGTTTCTGCCTCAATTTCTCCCCGATAGACATCAATTAAATAAGAGATGCTCTGAAACGTAAAGAAACTAATCCCCAACGGAAGTCCGATTTTTCCTGGTGCAATCTTAAAAACAAGAAGAAGTGCCAGATTTAGAATCAGTGCAATTAAAAAACACAGTTTATTAAAAAAGCTTCGGGAAATGGATTTTTGAAATACAATGCCTCGCGCCAGGAAATAGTTCACAAATATGGATACAATTAGTAATAATACAAATTTAGGTTCTCCATAGGCATAAAAAATAAGGCTTCCCAGCAGTAATATGACATTACGATAAGAAACTGGCGTTATGTAATATGCAATTAAAAATACAGGTAAAAAAATCAGTATAAATTCAACAGAAGAAAAAACCAAGATAAATCAACTCTCAATCTACAATAATATCACCATATGTGCCGCCACAGGCTTTGCACAAGTCATCCGGAGCCAGCATAATCTGACATCCGATTTTGCCTCCGCTTACATACATATGTTGTAGATTTTTTGCCGTCTGACTAATCACGGTTTTATACTGCTTTTTCATACCGATGGCCGTGCATCCTCCACGGACATATCCGGTTACTGCAGTAATATCCTTGACGTGAATCATGGAAACGGATTTTTCACCAACGGCTCTGGCAGCTTTTTTCATGTCCAGTTCCGCTTCAATAGGTAGCACAAAGACAAAGTATTGCTTACTGCTCCCCACCGTTACCAAAGTTTTATAGACCTGTTCATGCGAAAGTCCGAGATGGTCTGCCGTCTGGATACCATCAACGAACTCATCACATTCATAGGATTGATGTGTATATTCTATTTTCATGCGGTCTAAAATCCGCATTGCATTCGTTTTAACCTCTTTTTGTTTTGCCATAATATCACCTTCTCATATGTAATTCGTCATCTAAGAAACAAATCTGACAATTCACAAAGAAAAAGTGAATTTTTTGTTTCTTAACAGTCTTTAAACATTGTCAGTCCAAATACGCCACCGCATATACCACCGACAATATGCGTAAGCTGTGAAATATTATCTCTTACAAACAATCCGTCTGCAATCTGTCCGCCCATGTACAAAACAACAACAACAATTAGTGTCAGCGGAATTTTATCTTCTTTAACACTGGTTACAGATGATAAAATAATCATCATAAAGACAATGCCGCTTGCCCCAAGTAAGCCCGTTGAGAAGAAGAGGGTATTGATGATACCAGTCACAAAAGCCGTAATCGTCATCATTATGAGCAAGTTTTTGGAACCGTATTTTTCTTCCAGCATGGGTCCAACCAAAAGCATCATCATCATGTTATTGACATAGTGCTCTAAATTGGCATGCCCGAGGACATGTAAAAACAATCTTGGATACATAAAAAGATCCATAAACGAGGAACGATATACGCAAAACAGCAGATTGGTGGAACGCCCTCCGGTCAGATATCCTAAAATCAGTACTGCAAACGAAATAAAAGCAAAGCTTAACACCACCGGTGCATTATAATCGATTTTCTTAAGTAATTTCATTGTTTTATCCCCCGTCTTATTTCAACAATAGATAGTATAGCACAATTTATTCTTTCAAACAGTATTCTGGTAAAAAAATTTCATCCACGACCTATCCAAATATTTCCAGCTTAATGATTGCAAAAAATTCTCTCACCGTATAGTGAATACCAACCGGCAATAACGTGCGGGAAGGAATTCCACACACATTGTCATGTCCCTGCTTTTCTGCAATCCTGGTAGCGCGATAAATATGGAAGCCATTTGATAAAATACCGACTTTTTCCGTATCTTTTGGTATCATAGCAAAACTGTTTCGGATATTTTCCTCTGTGCTTTTAGACTGATCTTCCAGTAAAATCCGGTCCGGATCAACACCTTTTTCTACCAGATACTCATAGATACACTGTGCTTCACTCAAATCTTCATTCGGTCCCTGTCCACCGGATGCTATGACGATGGTTTCCGGATTATCTTCCAGATATTCTGCAGCAGCCTGCATCCGCAAAAGTAAGGGTCTGGTCGGCGCGCTACCACGAATACCGGCTCCAAGCACAATCATATAAGGCAGATCTTGCTCCGGCACGGTATTCATTCCGCCAATCACCAGACTTTCGACATATATAAAAACAACCAATCCCGTCACAAAACACATGCTGTATAAAATTCGGAATAAAAGCGGAATTTTGATACGCGTTTTTCCTTTTATCTGCCTTGATAGCATCCAAAACCTTACAAAACAAAAAGCAGCAAAAAGCGGCCATATCCAGATCCAGGATAACGCCAGACCTGCATATAAAACGCACACCAAAAAATATCCGATACACAATACGGATAGCAACAAGTACAATATGGATTTCACTTTTTTCCAGGTTTTAAACATACAATCTGTATTCCTTTCTATCATATCTCTAGTATACATCCTGAAATCTTACTACTCAATGGTTTATTGAAGGGATTTTAGTCACCAATTTTATATAACGATAATAAAGTGCAAGTAAATGTTGTCGTCAGTTGCAGAGTTCAAAAAGGATATCTTCTAACTGAATACGTGAAAGAAATTGAAATTGGTTCGGGTCGTCGTCAAATCGACATCCATGTCGAATGACGACTAAAATTGCCATCCTGGCAATTTTCCCCTTTGGTATTGAGTATTCAGTAAGAAGATATGACCTTTTTGCACAATGCAATTGGCGACGACATTTACTTGCACCAGCTCATCAACATAACAGAAATAAAAGAAGCTCGGAACCAGCATCCGAACTTCTTTTGATACAAAACTATTTTTGCAATATAAATGTATTCTCTATATTATCTTATTTTTATAACAAATTGCATCCTATTAACCGCATAAACTCAGTAACCTCTTTAGTCTCCAAAGCAAGCTCGTACCATGATTGTAATTGAGCAGCGTCTTCTGTCTCTTCCAATTTCTCTACTAATCCGGTCGGAATATCACCCTGCTTTTTGAAATAGGTCAGTATACAACTTATCAAAGTTTTCTCAGATGCTTCATTACGCTCACAGTCAATAATATCTCCCAGTGTCATATACTCATTCCTCACTTCCGGCAAGTTTCTTACCTGTTCCACGATCTCATTAAGTTCCTCTGTTGCCTTATCCGTTGCATTTTCTTTTCGGCTGTTCTGAAAGTAATTCAGCATTGTCCGGATATCTTCATTGCCACCTTTTTTCTGTAGTAACATATTTTATAATGAATCACTTTCTATCAACTTCATAAATTCAGTAACCCCTTTGGTTTCCAAAGCAAGCTCATACCATGATTGTAATTGAGCAGTATCTTCTGTCTCTTCCAATTTTTCCTGCAATCCTGCCGGAATATCTCCCTGCTTTTTGAAATAGGTCAGTATACAACTTATCAATGCATCCTTTAAGGCTTTTACGGCTGCTTCTTCCGCTGCCTCTTCTCTT
>JAGAJL010000041.1 GCA_017626095.1 Lachnospiraceae bacterium | reverse complement strand
CCTTTCTGGGAAATTGATTTTGACAACTTAATTATACCATTTGGAGCTGATTGTTACTATAAATTTTGAGTGATAAAGAGGTATGCCATGCCTCGCAAACCCGCATAAATACTGAATAGGCGGAGTTTTGCTCATGGCTATCTTTTGTTATTAAAGAGGTGATTATATGTCAGGATTTCGTATGTGTCCTGTAGGAGATCAGGCAATTCTTTGTGAGTTTGGAAATAAAATCGATGAAAAAATAAATGACGACGTACAGGCTTTGACCCGGCAGATAAAGAGTGCATCCCTTCGTGGTGTGGTGGAGATTTTACCTACTTATCGGAGTTTATTGGTGTTTTATGATTCGTCACGGATTTCTTATAAAAAATTATCAAAAAAAATAAGCGGTTTTCATAGAGACAGCACAGTTCAGGAAACAGGAAGTAAAAAAATCAGGATTGTTCCCTGCCTCTATGGAGGAGAATATGGTCCGGATTTATCCGACATGGCAGATCAGCTTGGAATGAGTGAGACGGAGATTATAAATATTCATAAAAGTGTGGATTACAAAATTTATATGCTGGGTTTTTTGCCGGGGTTTGTTTATTTAGGAGGTCTGGATGAGCGCATCCATATGCCAAGGCTGGATGTTCCGAGAACCAAAATACCGGAAAGATCTGTTGGAATTGGCGGTAATCAGACAGGAGTTTATCCGATGGAATCTCCGGGTGGATGGCGGTTGATCGGAAGCACGCCTCTTAATTTTTACAATCCTGTGAACAATCCACCGGTATTATGTGAAGCAGGGGAATATATTCGATTTGAACCTGTGACTGTGCAGGAATATCAGAGTATCCGCAGGGATGTGGAGAGAGGCAGTTATAAAGCCGAATTCGTGTAGAATCCGACAAAGATGAGGTGATGATATGATCATGACGATTTTGCAGGCAGGACCTTTGACAACCATTCAGGATGCGGGAAGATTTGGATTTATGGAATATGGGATTGGTCAATCCGGTGTTATGGATTATCGGTCTTATACACAGGCAAATCAATTGGTTGGGAATGATAAGAATGAGGCCGTGTTGGAAATGACGCTTATGGGAGCGGAAATTCGATTTGATGAAGATGTAATGGTTGCTTATACCGGAGCGGATATGCAGGCAAAACTGGATGAAGTTCCGATTGAGCGTGGGCAGGCTTATTTGGTTCAAAAAGGACAGCGGCTGAAATTTGGAATGGCAAAGACCGGTGTCCGTGCCTATCTTGCAATTGCGGGAGAAATGCAGGTGCCGGTTATCATGAACAGTAAATCCACCAATCTGAAATGTAAAATAGGTGGATTTGGAGGAAGAAAACTTCAAAATGGCGATCAACTGGAGATTCGGACCAAAAAGTTTTCGGAAAAAGAAATAAAGAAAATGTTGAAAAAACAGATGAAACAGTCGGATTTCGAAGGAAAAAAGAATATCCGGGTTGTTTTGGGTCCGCAGGAAGATTGTTTTACAGAAGAAGGAATCAAGACTTTTCTGAGTGCAGACTATACAGTTTCTATTGAGAGTGACCGCATGGGAATTCGCATGGAAGGACCTAAGATAGAAGGAAAAGGAAAAACAGATATTGTTTCGGATGGAATTGTGTTTGGCTCGATTCAGGTTACTTCGGCCGGACTTCCGATTGTTATGATGGCCGATCACCAGACGACGGGCGGATATGCTAAGATTGCAACCGTTATAAAAGAAGATTTGCCAAAGCTTGCACAGGCAAGGCCGGGAGACCATGTGGTTTTTCAAAAGGTAGAGATAGAAAAAATACAGAAAAAGCGGTTTTTTCATTTTGATACCAAAATTACGACAACACATGGTGCGTAGCAATCTGTTGATATCATGGGGCTAAGATATTTATCAACATTACCTTATGGAAATGCGTTTTATTTATGGAAAAGCGGTTTATTTATGAAAAACGTTTTATTTATAGGAATGTTTTTATATATGAAATGAATTTATGTAGAAAAGAGGCAGAAATTATGAGCTTGTATAAAAAGATAGAAGACCGATATCCGGAAGGAAAGTGTGCGGCTGACTATGCAGAAAGCACGCCCAAAGAGGTACGGGCATTAATCAGTGAGGGAAAAATAACCGGAGAAACCAGTGGAATGTGTGGTGATTATGCGCAGGCAAATCTGGTCGTGTTACCCAAAGATCTTGCATTTGATTTTTTGTTATTTGCTACCAAAAATCCGAAAGCCTGTCCGATTTTAGAGGTTACGAATGCGGGTGACCGATATTTGCATGAGATAGCAGATCATGCGGATATCGCCAAGGAGATACCACAGTACTGTATCTATGAAAACGGAGAACTGACGGGAATGTATACGGATGTTTCAGACTTTTGGAGAGATGATCTGGTAAGCTTTTTAATCGGCTGCAGTTTTTCTTTTGAAGGAGAATTGTTAAAAGCGGATATTCCGGTCAGACAAATTGAAGAAAACTGTAATGTGCCGATGTACAAAACCAATATCCCCTGTAAAAGTGCCGGTGTATTTCATGGAAATATGGTGGTCAGCATGCGCCCCATTCCTTATGAGCTGGTAACAAAAGCTGTCATGGTAACGGGAGCAATGCCGAAAGTGCATGGTGCTCCGGTTCATATTGGAGAGCCTGCCGCAATCGGAATAAAAGATCTTTCCAAGCCGGACTTTGGAGATGCCGTTACGATGAAAGAAGGAGAAGTGCCGGTTTTCTGGCCCTGCGGTGTTACGCCACAGGCTGTTGTCATGGCATCAAAACCGCGTTTTTGTATTACACATGCGCCGGGGCATATGCTCGTGACAGATGTCAAAAATATTAATTTGAAATATTGATGATATCAGGGGCAAAAAGTATGGCTTTGTGCCCCAACATCATATTGAGTCTTTTGTGGAAATTTGATTTATTTGCATAGTGATTATGAAATGTATGCAAATTTTATATATCGTATTTGAGACATGGATAAAAAATATATTTTTGTAATAATAGGAAGGTTATGGTGAATATGAAAGTTGATTTAAATGCAGATTTGGGAGAAAGCTTTGGAAATTATACATGTGGAATGGATGAAGAAGTCATACCCTATATTTCTTCTGCAAATGTTGCCTGTGGATTTCATGCTTCGGATCCTTTGGTAATGGCACAGACTGTAAGACTTGGTGTGGAAAATCATACGGCTATCGGTGCACACCCCGGATATCCGGATCTGGTTGGCTTTGGCCGCAGAAACATGGCAGTCAGTGCAAAAGAATTAAAAGCAATGGTTCAGTATCAGGTTGGTGCCTTGCAGGCATTCTGCAAAGCAAATCATATAAAAATGCAGCATGTAAAGCCGCACGGAGCTATGTACAATATGGCAGCAAAGGATGAAAAGCTGGCATGTGCAATTGCAGAGGCTGTCTATGAAGTGGATCCTGATTTAATTTTATTGGGATTATCCGGAAGTCTTTTGATTGATATGGCAAAAAAGACAGGATTGAAAACAGCAAACGAAGTATTTGCAGACCGGGCTTATCAGGCAGACGGAACATTGGTTCCGCGATCAAAAGATGGGGCCGTAATACAGGATGAGCAGATTGCGGTCAGCCGGACTATTCAAATGGTAAAAAAAGGTTTTGTGACGGCAATCGATGGAACAGAAGTCCCGATTCAGGCAGATTCTATATGCCTCCATGGAGATGGGAAAAAGGCTGTTTTGTTTGCAAAAATGTTATTTGAGGAACTGACAAAAGAGGGGATTGAAATCCTTCCGCTTCGAAAAGTCGTTGAGTAGAAATAGAAAGAGGGGACGCTTATGAAGAATTCAATTGAAGACGTGGTTTTGCGTTATTCGGAGCGTGGCATGCCGGATATCAGAAGATATGTGTCTGGCGATTGCTGTGAAAAAGCTGCCCTGGAAATTCTTTCCTGGGAAAAGGGCAATGTTTTTCTGACAACTGGATTTTATGTGGCAGGTTATGCAGAAACAGACGGACCTGCCGGGACGGTTGTTTTGGCTTTAGCACTGCAAAAGCTGGGATATCGACCGATTATTGTTACCGATTTGCATTGTAAGGGCTTTTTTGAAATGGAAAATCTTCAGACAATCTATATTCCGTATGTTGCAGATGAAGATATCTTCAGACAGCTTGTTGAGGAGTATGAGCCAAAGGGTATGATATCCATTGAGCGGTGTGGAAAGAACAGGTTTTCAAAATATGCAAATATGAGAGGTGTCAGCATCGATGCCTATACAGCTCCGATTGATGAAATGTTTGTAAAATATCAGGGAATGATCCCGACCATCGGTGTCGGAGATGGTGGAAATGAAATCGGAATGGGGAAAATAGCGGGAGCAATCACCAGAAAGCTTTCGTTAGAACCCTGTGTAGTCAGCACAGACATTCTGGTAATCGCAACGGTTTCCAACTGGGGTGCCTATGGAATTGTAACAGCTCTTTCCAAACAGTCCGGGCAAAAACTGTTGCCGCATTTTGAATGGATTGAAACATATATTAAAAAGACGGTGGAAATCGGAAGCGTGGACGGTGTGACACATGAAAGAGTGGTTTCCGTCGATGGAAAGAGTATGGAGATAGAACAAGAAATCATTAACGCATTAGAGGAGATAGTAACCTAACTGGTTGTTAGGTATATTAACCATAAATATTGTAGTAGAAAAAGGAGGAGTATTATTATGAAAACATTAGGTTATTACAATGGAAAGATTGATGAGTTGGAAGATATGATGATACCGTTCAATGACAGAGTGTGTTTTTTCGGTGATGGCGTGTATGACGCAGGACCTTCCAGAAACTATCATCTGTTTGCGATTGACGAACATATCGATCGTTTTTTTAATTCCGCAAAGTTGATGGATATTGAAATTCCCTGCTCAAAAGAGGAATTAAAAGAACTGCTTTCTGATCTGGTAAAAAAGATGGATACGGGAAATAACTTTGTTTACTGGGCATGTTCAAGAGGAACCGGAATTCGTAATCATGTTTATGATAAAGGTCCCGGAAATCTCTGGGTTATGATTAAGCCGGAAACCATTGATCCCTGCCAGAAACCGATTAAATGTGTAACCGCTGAAGACAAGAGATTTTTGTATTGCAACTGTAAAACATTGAACCTGCTTCCTTCGGTTCTTTATGCGGAGAAGGCATATAAAGCAGGCGTCAATGAAACGATTTTGTATCGCCATGACGGAAGAATTACGGAATGTGCACATTGTAACTGTCATATTCTAAAAGATGGTATCCTCTATACAGCCCCCACAGATGATATGATTCTTCCCGGTATTGCACGTGCGCACCTGATTAGAATGTGCAAGAAACTGGGGATTGGTGTCAGTGAAACGCCGTATTATCTGGACGATTTAAGAAATGCAGATGAGATTATCGTCACATCCTCATCTCACGTCTGTATGTATGTGGATGAACTGGATGGAAAACCGGTGGGAGGAAAAGACAGGGAAACCCTGTTTAAACTTCGAGATGCGTTGTATGAAGAAATATGCACGGCAACAGAAACGGATACTGTCAAAGTGGGATAATGACGGAGTTAGTGACAGAAACGGACGCTGACAAAGCAGAATCATGACAGAATTAAATGATGATAGAATTGGATGATGGAAAAGAAGAATGATGACAGAATAGGATGATGATAGTATGGCATTGACGGTAGGTAATTTATTTAAGGCATCCGTACAATATAATATGAAATTGCTCGCAGGAGAAAATGGACTGAATAATCTTGTGCAATGGGTACATATCATTGAAACCAATGAGGGAGCTCACTTTCTGCATGGAAATGAGGTCGTCATTACTGAATGCATTCTGGGAAATGACGAGGAAAAACTGCGTTGTTTTGTGGAGACGGTATATAAGCTGCATGCCAGTGCCCTGATTGTAAATACCGGAATGTTTATTAAGACAATTCCGGATTCCATCATTGCATTTTGCAACGAAAACCAGTTTCCCCTTTTTACCATTCCGTGGGAAGTACCTCTTGTTGATGTCACCAGAGATTATTGCCAGCGGATTATGGACAATGCGGTCAGAGAAGATTCGGTAGCCTCCATTATCAAGGATCTGATTTTTAATGTGGGTGATAAGAAAACGCTCATTCATCAGATGGAGCGTTATGGATATATGTCGAGTTGTGTCATGACATTTCTGTGTTTTTCATTGGATATCGAAAAAGGAACAGAAGAATTTGTGAATGCATGCGGGTGTTTAAAACATCTCTCGGAACGCACCGCAAAAGCAATCAAGGATCAATACATTTCCTTTGGATATCAGGAAAAGAGAATTGTAGTTCTGATTGATTATTCAAAAGAACAGTTAGAGCAGTATCTGGACGATATTTTTAAAAAGCTATCTGCCCAAAAGAGACTTTCGCAGGTTTATATCGGTGTAGGAGATGCGGTTAAAGGTTTAGAAAACCAGGACATTAACTTTATGCGTGCCTATGCAGCTTGTGAGGTTGCATGTAAGAGACAGGAGCATATTCTCCGTTATCAGGAATTGGGCCTTTACAAGCTTTTGGTCAACATCGGAAATTCTGAGGTGCTTTCTGATTTTTATAAGGATTCGTTTGGTAAACTGATTGAATATGATAAAGAGAACGGAACGGATTATCATCATTTTATCAAAACATATATTGAATGTAACGGGCATCAGGGAGATGTGAGCCAGAAATTCTTTATTCATCGGAATACAGTAAATAATTATATCCGGAAAGCTGAGGAAATCATGGGGCTGGATCTGACATCCTGGGAAGGAAAAGCCAGGCTTTATGCAGCTTTTTGTATTGAGAGTATCTTATAAAATTATTCCCTTTTCGGATTTTTGTGCTCATTATATATCTTTGTTTGCCGGCTTTTACGAGGTTTCGTGTCTTTCTTAGCGGCATAAGCGAACAAAAATAATGACCGGTTTCAACTGTTTGAAGACGAAGTCTGAGTTTTGAAACCGGTCATTTCATAATATTTTGTGAGCATGCCGCTTAGAAAGACTAGAAACCGAAGTACGAGGCAACAAAGATATATAATGAGCACAAAAATCCGAAATTAATAACTTTACACTTGTGCAATTGCACAAAATTTACTGTTTTTTTCAATATTGTTTTCCATTTTCGAGAATGCTATTATGATTTCAACATAAAGATAAATGTAAAGATAATTATGAGTGGCAAAGAGGCCGGGACAAAAGTCTTCGGTCTCTTTTTTATTTTCTTTCTAAAAAGATGGAATGGAGGTATCACAAAATGTTTCAGGTATTAATGCCGAACCGAACAATTGTAGGCGAAGGGGCAATTACATCGGCAAAAGAACAGATTCAGAGTTTGGGAACCAATGCCCTTGTGATTTCCGGAAAAATTGTTGAAAAGAGTGGAATTGTAAAAAAATTAACCGCTTCATTGGATGAAGTCGGAGTAAAATATACAGTATTTACAGATATCAAAGGAGAACCGGATGATTTAATGGTTGCGGCTGCAAAAGAGGTTTATGATCAGTCCGGATGCGATATGATTATCGGAATCGGAGGCGGAAGCCCACAGGATAGCGCCAAGGCTGTTTCGGCAGCATCTGATTATGCACCGATTGTTTTGATTCCGACAACTGCAGGTTCCGGTTCTGAAGCAACGAAGTTTTATTGCGTGACAGAATCTGCGACAGATACGAAAAAGTTAATTACGGATGAAAAAATCATACCGAAGCTCGCGATTATTGATCCGACATTGTGCGTAACGGCTCCCAAATCCATTACTGCAGCAACCGGAATGGATGCCCTGACACATGCTGTGGAAGCTTTTACATCCAAGAAGGCTACACCATATACCGACATGTTTGCGCTTTCCGCAATCAAACGTGTTTTTGAATTTTTACCGCGTGCTTATGCAAACGGAGAGGATATTGAGGCCAGAACGGAAATGTCATTTGCCGCATATGAAGCGGGCGTTTGTATCAATAATGCAAGTGTTACACTGGTGCACGGCATGAGCAGACCCATCGGTGCACTGTTCCATGTGCCACATGGTATCTCCAATGCTATGCTGATTACGAAATGTCTGTTATTCGCTAAGGACGGCTGCCTTGAACGATTTGCGACAATCGGAAGAGAATTGGGTGCAGCCGGTACCGATGCAGAGTGTGCGGATATCTTTTTTGATTATCTGGCAGATCTTTGTAAAACCATTGAAATTCCCACCTTGGAGGAATACGGAATTGACAGAGAGACATTCTTTTTAAAGATGGATAAAATGGCAGATGATGCAATTGCCAGTGGTAGCCCCGGTAATACAAAAAAAGAAGTTAACAAGAAAGATATTTTAAAAATATATACAGACTTATGGAGTGAATAAGTAAAGAGTGAATAAGCAAAGGAGCTTTTACATCATTGGATGTAAAGGCTTTTTTCTTTGATATCAGTAAGAGGAGGAAAAATCATGCAGAAATATGTGATTACAATTGCCAGAGGTTTTGGCAGCGGCGGAAAAGAAATCGGTGTAAAGCTTGCGGAGCGTTTGGGAATTCCCTGTTATGAACAGCAGATTCTTCGAATGGCTTCCGAAAAAAGCGGCATTAATGAGGCATTGTTTAATCTCTCGGATGAAAAACTGTATTTATCCGACAAGTTAAAGGGACTGCCGTTTAATTATGTGGTAGAGCCTTCGGATAAGAGATTTACTTCCAATAATAATCTTTTTAATATCCAGAGCGAAATCATCCGGAAACTGGCTGATGAAACTTCTTTTATTGTCATTGGTAAATGTGCAGATTATGTATTAAAGGATTACTGCAATGTTGCAAGTTTCTATATAGAAGCGCCAAGAGCTGACTGCGTCGCATCCATTATCAAAAAGATGGGCGTAACAGAGGCTGAGGCACACCGGCTGATTACAAAGACGGATAAGTACCGCGCAGATTATTACAAGCATTATACAAAGGGTAACTACTGGACGAACCCGGTCAACTACGACATGACATTAAACAGTGCCCGCATTGGAAGGGACAGATGCGTTGATGTGATGGAACATTATGTAAAAGCGAAATTTGGCCTGTAAGCATTTGCTGAAGGTTGAATGATATATTTTAAAAGAGGAGGACAAATGTATGAAAAAAAGAATGAAAAAAATCGTAGCCATGCTGACAGTAACAGCGTTAAGCATGGGATTGTTAGCTGGATGCGGAGACAGCGCAGCAACTACGGAATCAACCGGAACAACTGAGACAACCGAATCAACCGAATCTGCCCCCGCAGCAGATGGTGATACCATTTTAATCGCCGGTATTGCACCTCTTACCGGAAGTCTTGCAAGCTGGGGTGAAGGCGCCGTTAACGGTTATAACCTGGCTATCAAAGAAATCAATGAAGCAGGCGGCGTTACTATTGATGGAAAGTCTTATACCTTAGAGTCAGCAGTATTCGCAGATGATAAGTCAGATGCAACAGAAGCAATCAGTGCTTATAACAACTGTGCATCATATGACATCAGTGCCGTAATCGGTTCTTGTTCTTCAAGCTGTACCTTATCCTTTGTAGAAACAGCACAGGAAAGCGGAATGCTTGTAATTACACCTTACTCAACCAATGCAACGATTTGCAAAACAGGTGATTACATCTTCAGAGAATGTTTCTCAGATGCTGATCAGGGACCTACACTTGCAAAAATGGCAACCGAAGAGTTTGGTGCTAAAAACATTGCAATCGTAGCTGCTGAAGACTCAGATTACTGTGCAGGTCTTGCAGAAGCAATGGAAGGTTCTCTTGCAGAAATGGCAGATGTGACTTTTGAACACTATGGTTGTGTAACAACTGATACAGACTATACCGCTCAGATTTCAAAAGCAATTGAACAGGGCGCAGAAGTTATTATTTATCCGAACAACTATGATACCGTACCGAACTTTGTATCACAGGCAAGAGATGCCGGATTTAGCGGACCAATCCTTGGTGGTGATGCATGGGACGGAACAGATGTAACCGGTTATGAAGCTAAATTTAATGATTGCTACTATTTAGCACACCTTGATCTTTCTGCTGATACAGAAGCTGTTAAGAATTATGTTGCTGCATACAAAGCAGAATATGGCGAAGAAGGTCTGAATGCGGTTTCTTCTTTATACTACGATACCGTTAAGATGCTTGTACAGGCTATGGAAACAGCTAATTCTTATGATCCTGCAGTTGTAAAAGATGCACTTCTTGCAATGGAATATGACAGTATGGGTGGTACCGTTACCTACGATGAAAACGGTGATGCGAAAAAGCCTTTCACAATTGAAACATTCAAAGATGGCGCACTTACCTATTATGGTAGTTTCTAAATTATAGTTTCTAAATTATAGTTTCTAAATTATAGTTTCTGTATAGCAGCTTCTGTTTATAGTAGTTTCTGAAATATAGAACGAAAGACTTTTTTTGAATTATAAGGCCATGAAAGACTGGCATATATATGACAACCGGGATGGCAATTGTCTTCCCGGTTGCCAATAAAATGAGACGAAACGGAGATGAGAGCATATGGCAAAATTTATTCAGAGTTTAGCAAACGGATTAAATCTTGGTTCAATTTATGCACTGACAGCTCTCGGTTATACCATGGTCTACGGTATCATCAGAATGATTAATTTCGCACATGGTGATTTTATCATGGTAGGTGGATTTACACTATTTTATCTGATTCCTGTTATGTTGAAAATGGGATTGCCGGCATGGTTTGCTGTATTTGTAGCAATCATTGTCTGTGTATTTGTTGGTGTAATGACAGAGCAGATTGCATATAAACCGGTCCGCGGACAGGGATCGACAACAGCATTGATTACAGCACTTGGAATGAGTTTGGTTTTGGAAAACGGAGCGCTTGTTTTATTCGGTTCTGCACCGAGAAACGTGCCTCCCATGTTTAATTTGCCGGCTGTGGCAATCGGAAGCGTGACAATACCGGGAACAACCATTTTAACACTGGTCATTGGTATTGTGATGATGCTTTTATTAACTTTGTTTATTAAGTATACAAAACTGGGAAGAGCCATGAGGGCTGTTCCGGAAGACAAAATTGCATCTACCTTAGTAGGAATTAACGTAAACAAAATTATTACCATTACATTCGCAATCGGTTCCGGTCTGGCGGCAGTTGCTTCCATGATGTATACAACATCTTATGTAAGTATTAAAAATGAACTAGGTATTACACTTGGATTGAAAGCCTTCGTTGCAGCAGTCCTGGGAGGAATTGGAAGCGTTCCGGGAGCGATGATAGGTGGTCTATTGTTAGGGATTATAGAAATCATGGTCAAGGTATATATGCTTCCCGGTACCTATGAAGCAGTTACGTATCTGATTTTGATTTTGGTATTGTTAGTCAGACCGTCCGGCCTGATGGGCAAAAAAGTAAATGAAAAAGTATAAGAGAAAGGAAGTAGTGCTATGCCGAAGAAAATGAAAAAAAATTATTTGATATGCATAATAGCTGTTATTGTCGGTTTCCTACTTCTTAGTCTGTTATTTGATACGGGAATATTAGGAAAGAAATCAGCATATTTCAATGGTCTTGTCGTCATTGGAATGTTTTATACAATTATTGTCTGTTCATTAAACCTTTTAACAGGATATATGGGTGAGTTTTCACTGGGGCATGCGGGTTTCATGTCAATCGGTGCCTATGCATCAGCAATTGTAACTACGTTAATCAGCGATCAGGTAAAATTGCCGTCTATCGTATTATATTTAATCGCAATTTTAGTCGGTAGCGTGGCTGCGGGAATTATCGGATTTTTAGTTGGTATTCCTGCACTTCGTTTAAGTGGGGACTATCTTTGTATTGTAACCGTTGCGGTTGCGGAAATTGTCCGGGTAGTTTTAAGTAACTTTGGTATTCCGGCCATTACCGGAAGTGCTACATTTGGTAAGTCCTTTGCCGGTATTGCAAAAGTTTCGGATTATCATTATGTATACATTACCATGGTGGTTTGTATCTTCATTATGTACTGCTATATTAGATCCAGATACGGCAGAGCTTTGATAGCTATCAGAGAAGACCGAATTGCGGCAGCAGCATCCGGTATCAACGTGACAAAAACAAAAGTATTGACCTTTACCATCTCCGCATTTTTTGCCGGTACCGCCGGTGCCATTTATGCGCACTATATTACAACACTGGTTCCGACTTATTTCAACTTCTCAAAATCATCAGAATTTCTTGCAATCGTTATTCTTGGTGGTAGCGGATCTTTGACAGGTTCCATTGTGGCAGCACCTATTTTGTCAGCATTGCCGCAGTTGATTTCCTATGTGGTACCTGCATTTGCCAGCTACAGAATGTTGATTTATGCAATTATCCTGGTTGTGGTTATGATTTTTAAGCCGACCGGTTTGTTTGGCGGTCGTGAATTTTCTCTTCCGAAGCTTCTTGAGAAGTTTACGAAAAAGAAAGCAACAGAAGGAAAGGAGTGATTGGTATGGCAGAAGAAAGAGTTCCGGTATTGGAAATAAAGAGTCTGGGCATCCAGTTTGGTGGTCTTAAGGCCGTTAATGATGTCAATATACAAATCTATCCCGGAGAACTGATTGGCTTGATCGGACCAAACGGAGCAGGTAAGACAACCATTTTTAACCTGATTACAGGTATCTATAAGCCGACGACCGGAAGCTATATGCTGTGCGGAAAAAGAATGAACGGTCTTTCCACACATCAGGTTGTACAAGAAGGAATTGCCAGAACTTTTCAGAATATCCGCTTATTCAAAAAAATGACAGTTCTGGATAACGTAAGAGTGGCTTTTAACAAAGATATGAAAAGCAGTCTGTTTCAGTCGATTGCCAGAACCCCGTTTTTCTGGAAGGAAGAAGAGGAAACAACAAAAAAGGCAATGGAGCTTTTAAAATTGTTCAAGCTGGAAGAATTTGCAGATCAGCGTGCAGAAAACCTTCCATATGGAAAACAGAGATTGTTGGAAATCGCAAGGGCTCTGGCAACCGACATGAAACTGCTGCTTTTGGATGAGCCGGCAGCCGGTATGAACCCGGTTGAGACGGATGAATTAAAAGAATCCATTAAAATGCTGCGTGAAAAGTTTCAAATCCCGATTTTATTAATCGAACATGATATGAGTTTGGTTATGAGCATATGCGAAAGAATATATGTCCTGAATTTCGGTGAAATTCTTGCGAGCGGTCTGCCGGAAGAAATTGCCAATAATAAAGACGTGATTGAAGCTTACCTCGGTAAAGAAGACGAAGGAGGCGAAGCGGATGCTTAAAGTAGAGAATTTAAATGTACATTATGGTGTTATTCATGCGATTGAAGATGTAAGTATCGAAGTAAACGATGGAGAAATTGTTACTTTGATCGGTGCAAACGGTGCCGGAAAAACCACTATTCTTCACACGATCACAGGGTTGAAAAAGGCAACCAGTGGTTCTGTCACCTGGGACGATACCAATCTTTTGGCAGAAGAGCCCAGTAAAATTATAACACATGGTGTTGCGCATGTTCCCGAAGGACGACATGTATTTGTTGATATGACTGTGCGTGAAAATCTGGAAATGGGTGCATATATGTATGGCCGCAAGGATAAAGACAAAGTCATTGAGCGTATGGATCATGTATTCGAAAGATTTCCAAGACTGAAAGAAAGACAGAATCAGTTAGCCGGTACTTTCTCCGGTGGTGAACA
This sequence comes from Lachnospiraceae bacterium, assembly GCA_017626095.1. Lineage (GTDB taxonomy): Bacteria > Bacillota > Clostridia > Lachnospirales > Lachnospiraceae > UBA2882. Next base: position 18,404 of record JAGAJL010000041.1, on the reverse strand, counting down.
ACAGATGCTTGCCGTTGGACGTGCGTTGATGTCCGATCCGAAGATTATTCTGATGGATGAACCGTCTATGGGACTTTCGCCACTGCTGGTGCAGGAAATTTTCGATATTATTAAAGAAGTAAACAAACAGGGAATTACGGTACTGTTGGTAGAACAGAATGCAAAAATGGCATTAAAAGTAGCAAACAGAGCCTACGTCCTGGAGACGGGAAAAATTAAATTATCCGGCGATGCAAAAGAATTGCTGAATAATGATGACGTTCGAAAAGCATATTTGGGGGCTTAGTACAAACGGCTAAGCTGACAATAGTTTTTTGATATGAGTGTCAAAAGTATTTTTTGTAATGTATATGATAAAGGAGATAATGAAAATGGGAATGACAGGTAAAGAAATTGTTGAGACACAAAAGAAGTATTATTTGCAGTCATGGGCAAAACAGAAGGATGTAAATCCAATCCCGATGGAAAAGGCAGACGGCATCTATCTGTGGGATTATGATGGAAACAGATATACAGATATGTCTTCCACACAGGTAAATGTAAACTTAGGCTATGGCAATGAAGACATTAACAACGCATTGAAAGAGCAGATTGATAAATTTGCATGGATGGGTCCCGGCTACGGTGTAGAATCCAGAGCAAAACTGGCAAAGATGATTGTTGAACTGATGCCAGATAATATGGGCAAAGTATTCTTTACCAACGGTGGTGCGGATGCCAACGAAAATGCGATTAAAATGGCAAGAATGTACACCGGAAGATATAAGGTAATGAGCCGTTACAGAAGTTATCATGGATCAACATTTGGTGCCGGAAACCTGACCGGTGAACCGAGAAGATTTCCTCTTGAGCCCGGTATGCCCGGATTTGTAAAATTCTTTGATCCTTATATTTATCGTGAGAGTATTCAGTTTGAATCAGAGGAGGCGGCAACCGAGTTTTATATTGCAAAACTTCGCGAACAGATCATCTATGAAGGCCGCGATCAGATTGCTGCAATTATCTTAGAGACTGTAACCGGCACAAATGGTATCATCATTCCTCCCAAAGGATACCTACAGGGTGTCAGAAAACTCTGTGATGAGTTTGGCATCGTCATGATTTGTGATGAGGTTATGGCCGGCTGGTGCAGAACCGGTAAAATGTTTGCCTTTATGAACTTTGATGTGAAACCGGATATTGTTACATTTGCCAAAGGTGTTACCTGTGGTTATATCCAGCTTGGCGGTGCATGTGTCAGCAAAGAAATTGCAGCCTATTTTGATGATCATACACTTTCATGCGGCTTGACTTACTGTGGTCATCCGTTAGCCTGTGCTGCCGGTGTTGCCTGTGTCAACTATTATGAGAAGGCTCATATCCTTGACAATGTCAATAAGGTTGGTGCTGTCCTTGCAAAGAAACTGGATGAGTTCAAAGAGAAATATAACTGTGTCGGAGATGTCAGACATATCGGTTTATTCTCTTGTGTAGAATTTGTTAAGGATAAGAAGACAAAAGAACCGATTGTTCCTTATGGACAGGATCCGTACGGCAAATTGCCAAAGATTATCGGTTCCCTGCGCGAAAAAGGTTTCTTAACCTTTGGTCATGAAAATATGGTACTCTGCAATCCGCCGTTAATCATTACACAAGAACAGCTTTTGGAAGAACTGGATAAGCTGGAAGCTGTTATTAAAGAAGTGGAAACCGATCCGTTTTATATGCAGTAATTCCCTCTCTTTACGGATTTGTGTTTCTTGAATAAAAGCCCGGTTTTGAAGTGGTGACGGATCTTCCGTCATGAAGAGTGTCCCACTGTGAAACCGGGCACTCTTTTTTGTGACTTATTATATCACCATAGTTGCGCATCATAAGAAGCGAGAATCATCGGCAGAGATGTATAAATCTAAATACGGAGCTAAAAAATGTAGTTTTGTACCTTATTTTGTGTTAATATGATATCAGGGTCAAAAGGTCATACTTTTCATGCTTGCATGAAAAAGTATGACTTTGGGACCCGCAAAACATGAGAAAGTAGCCCGATTAGGGCGGATTTCGAATGTTTTAGGATTGCGAGAGCACAAAGTGCGTAGCAATCCGTTGGTATCATGGGGCAAAATACCTTTTGACCCCAACATCTTACTATTCTTCTATGAAATGGAATTGTAATTTGAATGAAACTATAAATGGGGATTTGAATATCTGGAAGGATCAATACAAATGAAAAAGATTTGGGAATTCTTTGAAAATTTGAATGAAGTGGTTTATGTTGCCGATGTCGATACGCATGAACTGATTTATATGAATAAAAAGACATTGGAGATATATAACCTCCATTCTTTGGATGAATTGAAGGGAAAAAAGTGTCATGAGTTGTTACAAAAAAGTCTGGCCCCCTGTGCTTTTTGCAATAATGATGACCTTGAAGAAGGATGTTTTCGGGAATGGCAGTATTACAATCCGATTGTAAAAAGAAACTATGTCTTGAAAGATACACTAATTGTGGAAGGCAACAGACGTTACCGTATGGAGATTGCCATTGATAACAGTGCCCAGGAACAGAAATATCAAATGATACTGGAAAGGCAGGATTTAGAGGCAATTGCCAATGAAGGAATGCGTCTTGCCTTGCGTGCCGCTACACCGGATAAGGAATTGGATATTATTTTGGAATATCTGGGCAAGGCATTGCGCGGTGAAAGAACCTATATCTTTGAAAAAAATGAAACCGGTGGTGATGATAATACGCATGAATGGGTGGCAAATGGTATCACACCGGAAAAAGACAATCTTCAGAATCTCCCACCCGAGATTTGTGCAAACTGGTATCGTCAGTTTTGTGAAGATAAAAATATTATCATTGAAGATTTAGAGGATATCCGGGAAAGTGATCCTTTACAGTATGACATTTTAAAACGACAGGATATTCATTCGCTGGTGGTAGTCCCTTTGTATGATGATACAAAAAATATCGGATTTTACGGTGTGGACAATCCGCATGAAGAGTCTTATGAATATACACAAAACTTTTTACAGATTATGGGCCATTTTATTGTTTCATCTTTAAAGCGCAGGGATCTTGTAAAGCAGTTGCAGAATATGAGTTACAGTGATCAATTGACGCAGCTTGGAAACCGCTTTGCAATGGAACGTTATCTGGAAGGAGCCATTAAAAGTGGTAATTTGGGTGTGGTATATTGTGATATTACCGGATTAAAAAGAGTCAATGATACCAAAGGACATAAAGCAGGAGATGACTTGATTTTACGAGCTTGTGACAGTTTGCGTGAAGTATTTGGTACTTATGGATTGTTTCGGGTTGGCGGAGACGAATTGTTGGCATTGTGTCCACAGATAGAGAAACATGTCCTGGAACAAAAAACTTCCTTATTACGAGAGACTGCTCTTAAGAATTCTGTAGTGTTGGCAGTTGGATCTGACTGGCAGGAGGTTGCCAATCGCGATATAGATAAAATTCTGGCGGTTGCGGAACAAAGAATGTATGAGGATAAAGCTTTGTATTATAAAAAAGCACAAAGTAATATTGCTCAATGACATTATTGGTGGTATAACTTTTTAAGGGGACAAAGCAGTCAGGCACGCTTTGTCCTTTTTTTTAAGTCAAACGGGAAGTAGAAAACGTGTCAAAATTGGGGGATGTGAGAAACCTCTTTAATACAAAAGAAAGGAACATCCAATCGTGTAAAATCATTGGATAAAATGTTGGAATGAAATAAAAATGAAATCATATATTTATGCAATGCTTGCTGTTGTTTTATGGGCAACGATTTCGCCATTTTCAAAACTGATGCTTAATGCGCTTCCGGAGGAAGAATTTTTGTTTTTAACAATGCTTATAGCAACAATCACTTTATTTGTGATAAATATTGTTACAAAGAAAATACTGGTTTTAAAAACGTATCATATAAAAGATTATTTGATTTTATTTGGCCTAGGAGCACTGGGAATTTATCTGTATATTCTTACATATAATATGGGAATTGCCGGATTAAAGGCGTCAGATGCCTGCATTATCAACTATTTATGGCCGATTATGATTATCATTTTTTCTGTTCCGGTTCTGCATGAAAAATTGGTCTTTTGATGATTATCGGAGGTATTTTTCTTCAGTTGAAAGAACGTAGCTAAGACAATGCCTGCAGTTTAGCTAATTGAGCTTTTAACATAGCGATCTCGTTGTCTTTTTCAGCGATTTCAATATCCATTTCAGCAATCAATGCTTTAGAATAATCATTTTCTTTTTATTTAATTCTTCTATGGTATAATCCATCAATTTAAAAGTTGTTACATTGTAAGAAAATGAGCCTTGAGAACCAAAATCCAGATTTAGATAATATTGATTATTCATATTGAATTCTTGTCTGTTTCTGATTAAAATATACCTATACATGTGTATGGGATTCGATGTGATGATTTTAAACTCGTAGATTCTTATACATATCATGATTGCAATTTCAAATAATGTAAGCAGGAGGTATTTATTATGGGCAGACTGGAAAATAAGGTCGCAGTTATTACAGGAGGCAATTCCGGAATTGGTGCATGTACCGCGGAATTATTTGCAAAAGAGGGGGCAAAGGTTATCATTTCTGCAAGACGAGTAGAGCAGTTGGAAGAAGTTGCCGGAAAAATCAGGGAAGCAGGCGGAGAGGTTTTGGTTGTACCCTGTGATATTTCCCAAAAAGAGCAGTGTGCAGAGGTTATTGAAAAAACAGTTCAGGCATATGGAAAGGTTGATATTCTGGTAAATAATGCCGGAGTTGTGGACAGCGGTTTGGAACCCATTGAAAAGGTTACAGATGATACCATAGACAGATTGATTGACATCAATGCAAAAGGTACTCTTTATATGGCACGTGAAGCCACAAAAGTCATGATTGAAGCCAAAAACGGTTCTATTGTCAATGTATCAAGTGTTGCCGGTTATACAGGCGGAGGCGGAGTAGCCTATGTATCCAGTAAAGCAGCCGTAATCGGTATGACAAAAAATATCGCAATGCGTTGCGCTGCTGACGGCGTGCGTTGCAACGCGTTATGTCCCGGAAGTGTGGTTACACCAATGACCATGAATATGAAACAGGATGGTCTGGATCCAAACATGATGGGAGCGATGGCAAAACACGCTGATTTAACACTCCCTGTCAGCCGTCCGAATGAGATTGCAAATGCAATCCTGTTTTTGGCAAGTGATGAATCGTCTGCCATTACCGGTCAGGTAATTGTCATTGATCATGGTGCAAATTTATAATGTGGTGATACCAAGGTCAAAAGGTCACACTGCACAAAGTGCGTAGCAATTCGTTGGTGTCATGGTGTCAAAATAGCTTTTGACACCAACATCATTATTATGTTTGGGAAATTACGGATTGGATAAATAAATCCACTCATCCGTAGAACCCAGTTTTCCACCAGTGCTAGTGATTTGTCTGATGCGGATACGGTCACCATCGGTTAATTCATATCCGTAAGTCAGTAAAGCATTTTCATCAACAAATTTGGTTTCCTGCTTATGTCCGTTAATAAAGATACAGCTGGATTCGGTAAAATGTTCGCCGGTTACAACGACAACGTCTGTACCCTGGCGGACATTTTCTATTGTGATGGGATAAAGACCAAGCTGTAACTGGGATGCGTCATAGCGATCAACACCGCCATAAATATATTTTTTTCCATATAATATATCATATTCCAGTAAATGCAGATTCATATCGTAGTATGGATTGTCCGCATATAATTGATGGAAACGGGTCAATACACCATTGGAGTATCCCAGTTTTCCCATAACATGGGAGGACAACTGATAAGCGTTTAGATTTTTGTCTTTCTGCTCTAAACCAATGTTATCCCAGATGACATAGGTTGTCTGATAGGTGTTCTGATATTGTAAATCCGAATCTGTAATATCGAGTGTAGGCAGATGATCACCAAAAAAGACGATGACGGTATCTTCACCCAAAGCTTTTACTTCGGCAATCAGTTGCCTAATGAATAAATCTGTTTCATGACATTCATTGATATAGTATTCAAATGCATTTTTTGTATCCTCGTTTTTTTCGCCCACTAAAGTAAGATTATAGGGATTTTCCGGTGCCTTAGTCGGATATTTTCCATGCAGCTGAACGGTAATGGTATAAATAAAATCTTTTTGCGGAGTAGACTTCATGCGTTCGATAATCTGCCCCGGCAGAATACTGTCTTTTACCCAATTAATAGAGTTATAGTCCAGATCATTCATGTATTCCACAGAATCAAAGACATCAAAACCAAGATGTTTAAATACCTGATTTCGAGAGTAAAAAGTGCCACGGTTATTGTGTATAACAGCCGTTGCATATCCTTCTTCCTGCAAATTATAGGCCAGACTTTCGCAAGTCTGTTCTTTTAATATAGTCTTGTATGGATACTCACACAGGGCAAAATTTTCTATGCTCATTCCGGTTAAAACTTCAAACTCCGTATTTACGGTTCCGGCGCCGAAAGCGGGAACGGTTAAAAGGCCGGATGAATAGTTTTTGATCAGTCTGTGAAAATAAGGCGTTGGGTCTGCATTATAAGAATAATACCGCATGTTGTTTACATCAAAAAAAGATTCTAACTGAACAAAAATCACATTCGGTTTTTGGTCTGTTTCCCGATATTTTTCTGCATCATATTGATTTAATGAATTCTGAATGGTATGAATTCGATGCTCGGAATAGGCAACCGGTTTTTGAATTCCGGCATTCATAACGCTGTCTGTGAAGCAATACACAAAACCATCATATAAATAGGTTAGCGTAATATTACCCGTGTGTTTAAACTGACGTTTTCCTGCATAAACGGAAAGGACGCCGCAAATCATAAAAACAGATAAGAAAATCATATCGCGAAGAATGTGTTTTCTGCGGTCTATTTTTGGAATTCGTCTCCGCAGATAGACAGTGATTACCGTACAAAAACCTAAAAATACAATTGCGCCGGCAATCTGGGGGATTCCCATATATTGGCGCACGATACTGGCAACAGAAGAAAAAACCTTGATATCGTTGAACGAAAAGGGGGATACACGGTTTCCGAGTATGACACAATTGATAATTCCAAGAATCAGCCAGAACAGACTAAAAAGGAATGCCCAGAATAATCTTTCCCGGAATAAGAGGCAGACCGAAAGCATTGCCATCAAAAGAACCACATTGATGAAATATGAAAAAGGCTCTTCTATGATAAAAGTGAATCCGGCTTTGATAGAGCGGCGGTGAAGACATTCAATCACCAATATTTCAAAAAAGGGTAACACAATAATCAGAGGTATAATGTTTTCATTGCATTTTCGGAAAAAATTTTTGAGTGCTTGAAACATGTTCTATATTCCTTTATTTTCTATTACGTTTTGGATTTGTATTCCCGATATCTATCTTTTCGCCTTGTACATCTGTTTCAGACAGTTGAAACAGGTCATTATATTTGTTCGCTTATGCCACTAAGAAAGACACGAAAACTCGTAAAAGACTGCGGACAAAGATAGATATTGGGAACACAAATCCGAGAAACCATATGATAACATCAGTATTTTAGCACAGAAAGAGAAAAGGAATTGTACTTTCACAGATACATTTTGGGATGTATTTTTATAGAATCATGTAGAAAAGTACGTGTTTTTTCTGATTTTCAGAGATATAATAAGGAAAGAATAGTTAAAGTGAATTTTGTATTGTTGTTGGCAGAAGATTTTTTGTTTTAACAGTGGTTGTCAATTACGAATATATATTACTTACATGGAGGAATATCAAGAATGATTATTGATTCCAATATGCAGATACCTTTCCATCCGATTGATCTAGACGATATGTGGTGGTATAAAGCAAGAGAAAAGGAAGATGATGTACAAGCCTGTGACAGCATTTTTGGCAGTATTTTTTTGTGGTCGAAGGCTTATTATACGGAAGTGGCAAAGATAGCCGGATGTGCGGTTGCGCGCTATTTTATCCAGGGGCAGCAGGTCTACAGTTATCCTATGGGGGGGACGGATGAAAACCGGCAGCAGGCTGTGGAAATACTATTAAAGTTAACGCATGCTAAAAGTGAAAAGCTTTGGCTCTCAGTCTTCTCTGAATCCCAAAAGACACATATTAAAAAATATTTTCCGGGTATTTTTGAAATAGACGGTATTCGTGACCGTTATGACTACGTATATGAGACAGAACGCCTTGCTACATTGAAGGGTAAAAAGCTTTCGGCAAAACGCAATCATATCAATCGCTTTATTGAGAAATATGAATGGAGTTATGAAAGGATTACCTATACAAATAAGGAATTATGCTGGGAGATGGAGCAGAACTGGTTTGATCTGCACATGCAGGAGTCAGGCGTCGAAAAACGGGAACTTGAGGCCGAGAAGCAGGCTATCAGGACAGCACTGGATTATTTTGAAGAGCTTAACTTTACCGGTGGTATCTTGAAAGCAGATGGAAAAGTGGTGGCTTTTACAATCGGTGAGCAATTAAACGAAGATACCATGGTCGTACATTTTGAAAAGGCATATCCGGATATGCAAGGAGCTTTTCAGATGATTAACCGTGAGTTTGCAGCAAACAACTGTAAAGGAATGAAATATATTAATCGGGAAGAGGATACCGGAGATCCCGGATTGCGAAAAGCAAAGTTGTCTTATTATCCCGATTTGTTTGCAAAAAAATACTATGCCATCGAGAGTGATATTACCTACGCTTCCAAAGAGGATGAAGAACAGATTGTAGAACTCTGGAAAGAATGCTTTGGAGACGAGGAGCGTTACATTCGTTTTTATCTTAATAATCGTTTTACAGAAGATAATATGCTTTGTATCCGTGAGAACGGAAAAATTGTTTCCATGGCAAGTTTTCTTCCGGCGAAATTAAAATGTCCGGTTGAGAGTAAGGATATCAGCATGCAGAGCGCAGAAGTTTTGTATGTCTATGCGGTAGCAACCGGATTTGAATTTCGCAATAAAGGCTATGCTGCAAAAATCATTCAGCATGCTATTCATAAATGGAAGAAACCTCTGATTTTACAACATGCATCGGAAAGTCTTGAAACTTATTATGAAAAGCAAGGTTTTGTCACATGTTTTAAACGTTATCTATATGATTTCGCGGCAGAAAATCTGCTTCCCGGTCGTGTTGATACGCATGGAGAGTTTGAAATTATCCGTGATTTTACAAAAGAAGTTATTCGCGATTACGAAGAAAAGAGAAATGCCTTTTTTGATGGACGTATGTATGCGAGCTGGGATTATGAGGCACTTTCGTATGCACTTAAGGAAAATGCATTTGTAGGCGGATATTTAGTTAAGGCAAAACAGGGATATTTGCTTTGCAGAGCCGAAGAAGGTGTCGTAAGAATTGTAGAATCCTTGATACATTTTGATGAACTGAAGAGTGATTTCTGGCAGGGAGTTTTACAGGAATTGTGTCAAAAAGATAACTGCCATATTTTGTGGGCCCATAACCGTGGTGGAATGATTTTGCCGACAAAAGAGTGCGCAGAAATCATTGAAAACTCTTCTAAAAAGGGCTATCTTGGTTTGACGTTGGATTGAGCAGTGCAAGTGATATCTTGGTTTGACACTGGATTGAAGAGGTGCTATTAAGAAGTTGTCCATCTGCGTAACCAAGTAATGTAAAACCATTGCAATCAGCTGCATACAGGTATTAAGATGCTGTCTGCCTTTGTAACCAGGCAATGGCTAAATCCATCCATGGCTGCACCGCTTCGACAATTTGAGAATCGTCGCGGGCAGTCGTTTTTGTGCCAAGAGCCAATCCGTGCCCACCTTCGCCAAAAATATGCAGTTCATAGGGAATATGAAATTTTTCCAAAGCGGTCACGAATTTTAGGGCATTAGCAGGTAAAATCAAATTGTCCTGTGCTGTATGCCAGATAAAAGTAGGCGGAGTATCAATGGAAACCTGGTTTTGCAAAGAATAAAATTTTTCGCTTTCTTTTGTATAGGGACCGCCAAAAATATAGGCATTCATGGCCGCTTCAAAATCTACAAAATAGCGTTTTTCCCGTTTGTCCATGACAAAAATCTGTTCAAGCGGCATATTCGGATGAATCATGTCATAGGAAATATCTGTAATCTTCATATCCGAAGTTGTTCCAATGTCTAAATGACTGGTAGAGGATGCGAGATCCAAAACCGGATATCCCAAAATCATACCATTGGGGCGAATTAATTCGGGACAATCCGCATAATCGGGAAGCTGCAGAGCGTTGTTCCAGAATACACCGAGAGAAGCCGCAACATGGGCACCTGCTGAAAAACCGGAAACATAAACTTTATCCGGATCAATATGCCATTCTTTGCTGTGACGGCGTACATAAGAAACGGCATCTGCCAGATCCTTCAGAGGACCCGGCATAACTGCAAATTCATTGACACCATAATGAAGAACAATTGCGTGAAAACCGGCTGCAACATATTGCAGAGCAATCGGAGTTGCCTCTCTGTCGGACAGAAAATGATAGCCGCCACCGGGGCAGATAATCACGACGGGGCGGACAGCATTATGCTGAAAATCTTTCGAATCCTCTATAATAAATGTATTCATAAATACTTTACGCTCTTTGGCTAAAAAAATCTTTTTGCAATACATGAATAAATCCTCATTTCTTTATCAAAAATTCTCGTTATTGCATCCAATATGCATTCCTGTTAATCATGTTAAGATGATCTCTCATCAAGATGCTCTCCCGGTTTCCTATTGCTTGATTGGGGAATGATTATGATTGAGCAGATGCACTACCTGTACGATATTTCTTTAACAGCTCGTCCATTTCATCTTCATCTTTAATCAGTTCCGGTCCATTTAACTGATGCCTTAATCCTTTGCTTTCCAAAAAACGATAGGCAATCATAAAAGTAGCATCGTCAAAAGAAGTGAAAAACTGTGAGTTGATGCGGTCAATTTTTTCAGCAGTTGACATGGAAGTGAGTGTGTCTGCAAAACGAAAGACTTCTTCAAACGCATACATGGCAATCGATTCCTGCTGTCGGATATCCGACGTGATTTCCTGAACATGAAATACATACATATAGACGCGAAGCCACTGTGTGCGTCCGGGGAACCATTCGTAGATAACATTGTATTTTTGGTTCATGCTCTGTACTTCACGGTTCCAAATCTCTGACATATAGGAAGAGTTTGTGATGTTTTGTATCTGTTCATCTGTTAAGCAGAGATTGTATTTCTCATTAAAATCACGGATAATCTTTTTTCGTTTGTTAATTGCTTTTGGAAGCGGATCGTATTTAACAGTATCAACATAAGGTTGTTGTGCCTGTGCTCTTGTCTGAGACGGACGGCTGCCGGTACGGGTGTTGCCCTTTTCTTTCTCCCAGCGTTTTGGGTCCCAGCCGTATTGCTTTTCTCGTTCCTTTGATTCTTTATTTTTCTGGGCGTTAATAATCAGATATGCAATAATGCCGATAATAGCCAGAATTCCGACCGGTCCCAGAATAATAGATAGAATTCCCAAAGCAACACATCCAAAAATCAAAAGTTTAAATAAATCCGCATGACGGTTATCCGGCTGTGTTTTGCAATATAATAGAATAATGAAAATAATAAAAAATATAATTCCCATAGGTGTTTTCTCCTGTAGTGTCTGTAATAGATATACTATCATATTTGTTTGTAAAAAAAAACCAACGGAAAAGGAATATTTCATTTTCATAAAATAGTTGTTATAATTGTCATTGAAAAAATACTAAAAAGGATTGCGAGAAATTATGAAAAAAAGAATTCATTTGATATTGCTCATGTGCAGTATGATGATCTTCCTTTGTGTTGGACTTATGGGCTGTTCTAAAAAGGAAGATATAGAAAATAAAACAGAAAATAGCGGGAGTGAGTTATCAGATAGCGAAAATATACAAATAACAGAAACAGAAGAAACCGAAACGGAAGAAACTGAATTAGCAGGAAGTGATATCGAAGATACCGTTACCATATCCCCAACTGAAAATGATAATGCGGGATTAGACACTGAAGGGATCGCCGGTAGTACAGAGATACAAAAATCGCAGGAAACGGTTACGTATTCAGAAGAAGATTTAGAAGAAGTATATACAACTTCAACATTAAATATCCGCAAAGCTCCAAGTAAAGAAGCGGATGTTTATCAATTGGTTTCGGGACATACGAAGCTGTTTCGTATCGCAGATGATGGCGAATGGAGTCGTATTTATTTTGATGGTGGAGTTTATTATGCCGCCAGTGAATTTTTGAAAGTAAAAGCGGAAGGCAGTAATGGATATGTCGTTGTGATTGATGCCGGACATCAGTCCAAAGGAAATTCCGAGAAAGAACCGATAGGTCCCGGTGCTACGGAAACAAAAGCAAAAGTGTCCGGTGGAACCAGCGGAAAAACCAGCGGGCTTGCAGAGTATCAGCTGACATTACAGGTAGCGTTAAAATTGCAGTTTGAATTGGAAGCACGCGGATATGAAGTGATTATGGTCCGTACCTCGAATGATGTAAACATCAGCAATTCCGAAAGAGCTGCTGTTGCCAACAATGCGGGAGCAGATGCTTTTATCCGTATTCATGCCAACGGTTCGGAAGACTCTTCTGTTAATGGCGCTATGACGATCTGTCAGACCGCTTCCAATCCCTACAATGGCAATCTTGCTTCAGAGAGTAAGGCTTTATCGCAGAGTGTACTGGATGCTTTTGTGGCTGCCACCGGTTGCAAAAAACAATATGTCTGGGAAACGGATACCATGAGCGGCATTAACTGGTGTCAGGTTCCCGTAACCATTATTGAGATGGGGTACATGACCAATCCCACAGAGGATGCGGCAATGGCAAGTGAAGATTATCAGAATAAAATGGTTATGGGAATGGCGAATGGAATTGATCAATATTTAGCAGGTCGTTAATGTGTATTGTGATTTGTGCTTAAATCTTCATAATTTGCACGTGTTTGTTGTAATTAAAATAGGCACATAGAAAATTTTGACTAAAATATTTTGAGGAAAACTAAAGTTTTAAAAATTCCTTCCGATAAACATAATAAGACAAAGCACATTCCAGGGAAGGAGGGAGTCTTATGCGTATCGGAAATTATCAAATGATACAGCAAATTTACAACACAACCAAACCCGCAAGCGCCGGAAAAACACAGAAAAAAGGATTTTCTGATGTAGTATCCATTTCAAATGCAGGAAAAGATGTTTCTGCGGCAAAAGCGGCCGTAGCAGCTTCGCCTGATGTCAGAACAGAGCTTGTGGACTCCATCAAATCCCGGATTCAGGCCGGAACATATGATGTGAGTGCAGATGATTTTGCAGACAGGCTGGTTGCAAAATTCAATGGGGAGTTTTAATTCAGAAGTTTTCATTCAGAGATGAATGTACAGAAAATGAGGTAATTCCAATGGCTAGTCTTATGGAAAACTTAATGGACCTGTTAGAGCGGGAAAATAGTGAATATGAAAAGTTATTGGAATTATCCATGAATAAAACTCCGGTTATTATCGAAGGCAATATTGAAATGCTGGAAAAAATCACGGATGATGAAAATGTTATTGTCGGCAGGGTAAATTCCCTTGATAAGCAGCGTGAGCAGGTTATGAAGGACATTGCCGCAGTATTGAACAAGGATGTTCAGGAATTGAAACTGACACAACTGACCCTGTTACTTGCCGAAAGACCGCAGGAGCAGAAACGGTTAGCAGCGATTCATACAAAATTAAAGATTACAACGGAGCAGTTGGTCAGAGTAAATGAACACAACAGGGATTTGATTGCCAGATCCTTGGAGATGGTTCAGTACAATATGAATGTTGTCAAAAGCTTAAAGACAGCACCGGAAACAGCAAATTACACGCGGGGTGCCTACAATGCAGGCAGTACCATAGGCGGAGGGCAAAAGAGCTTTGATGCAAAGCAATAGCCACGCGAGGTGATAACATATGTCATTATTCGGAAATTTATATATCGGAAACAGCGGACTGCAGACGAGCCAGAATGCTTTAAATACCGTTGCCCACAACTTAACCAATGTGGATACGGTAGGATATACAAGGCAGCAGGTGGCACAGTCCGATCGTACATACAATACTATATCGGTAAACGCATCGATCGTTTCTAATAAGCAGACGGGTCTGGGTGTTTATTATTCAGAAACCCGTCAGGTCAGAGATTATTTTCTGGATCAGACCTATCGCGAAGAAAACGGTCGTTTGTCTTTCTATAACGTAACCTATACTACGTTTAAAGAAGTAGAAAATACGCTGGGAGAGCTGGATGGAGAATCATTCAATGATTCCCTTACCAATTTTTGGGAATCTATTGAAGAGCTTGCCAAGGAACCTTCGAGCAGTGTCAAACAGGGATTGTTTATTCAACGTGCTAATCAGTTTTTGGAACGTGCAAAAGCTGTTTATACGGATTTGAGCGATTTACAGGACAATCTCAATGAAAAAGTAAAGACAGACATCGACCGTGTCAACGAAATATCCAAACGACTTTTTGATTTAAATAACAGTATCCTTAAAATAGAATGTGCCGGAGTAGAACGCGCAAACGATTTGCGAGATGAAAGAAATTCCTTGTTGGATGAACTGGGCGGCCTTATGAACATTTCCTATAAAGAAGATGTGGATGGAGCCGTCATGGTCAAGGCAGAAGGTCATGCTTTGGTCACACGTGGGGCATCTTATGATATTGCTTTATACCAGGATCCCAACAATGGATTATATACCCCATATTGGAAAATGGACGCAAGACTGGATGAGGCAGGCATTCCGGATATATCCAACTGTAAGGTTTATGATTTGACCCTTCCTATTTCGACTGCAAGAAATACGGACGTGGGCAGTATTAAGGCGGAGCTTCTTGCACGCGGTGATACAAGAGCAAATTACACCTATTTAGACAGACCGGATTACAACCAGACAACGGCACAGTCCGTTATCATGAATGTACAGGCCGAATTTGATTCCCTGATTCATTCCATTGTTACCAAAGTGAATGAAGTATTTGCTTCGGTAGCGGACAAAGATAACGGATATATGGTTGATAAGGACGGTAATCCTTTGCAGATATTCCAAAAGATTGCATCAGATGGCTATGATGCAACCGGTAATTATATTGCAGAGGATCCTACAGAGGAAAAAGGAACAACCCTCTATACTGTTGCAAATCTGACCATCAATGAGGATCTGATGAAAGAAGCTACCTTGATTGGTCTTGTTAAACCCGATCAGTCAGAAGACTTCGAACTGATTAAACAACTGCAGGATGTCTTTACCGCAGAAGAATATGTACTCAATCCCAATGTCGTGACCAAGACAAATCTGATTGATTTTTATTCCAATCTGGTTTCCCAGATCGGAAGCAGCGGTTCGGTATTTAAGAGTGTTTATACCAATCAGGAGACAACCGTTAACAGTACGGAGTTTGCACGTCAGCAGGTTGTCGGAGTTTCGGATGATGAAGAATTGAATAATATGATAAAATTTCAGAATGCATACAATGCAAACAGCCGTTTTATCAATGCGATCAATGAAATGATTGAGCATATTATCAATACACTGGGAGCCTAAGGACAGTACAATGAACATGTATTAGATTAATGATATCCAATAAAAGCAAGATATTCGTACATAGAACTATCGAATATTAAACGGTCGGATATCAAACTATCGAATAGAAAGGAAGTGGCATAGATGGCTTCAACATTTTTTGGATTAAATATCGCATATACAGGTTTGACGGCAGCAAATGCCGCTTTAAATACAACGGCAAACAATATCTCCAACACCAATACGGATGGCTATTCCAGACAGCTTGTCAATCAAAAAGCAGCCAACAGTATCCGTACTTATACAACATATGGTTGTTCTGGTGCCGGTGTGGAAACGATGTCCATTGAGCGTGAAAGAGATGCCTTTTATGATTTCAAATATTGGAATAACAATGCTAATAAAGGTGAGTTTGAAGAATTAGAATATTATATGAAGCAGATTGAAGATTACTTCAAAGATGATTCTACGGTAGACGGTTTCTCTACCATTTTTCAGAAAATGTATACCATGTTAGAAGAGTTGGACAAAAATTCCGGAGATGCCGTTACCAAAACACAGTTTTTGGGATTCGCCGCTAATATGACATATTATTTCAACAATATGGCAGGAAAATTGGAAACCCTGCAGTCTGACTGCAATCAGGAATTAAAAAACGTGGTGGCGCAGATTAACAGCTATGCGGAAGAGATTGCTTCCTTAAACCAGCAGATCAATGTCATTGAACTTTCCGGTTCCATGGCAAATGAGTTAAGGGATCAGAGAGATTTGTTAATCGATAAATTATCCGTGTTGATTGACGTATCTACAGAAGAACAACCGGTTTACGATACCAACAATGCAGGACGCGAGACCGGTGCAACCAGATATGTGGTAAAAATTGCGGGCGGACAGACTTTGGTCGATTCGTCATCCTACAATACGTTAGAGTGTCGTGCAAAGGAAAATTATGCAAGTAACAATCAGTCGGATGTGGTTGGTCTTTATGATGTCTATTGGAAAGACGGACGGGACTTTTCGCTGGCAAGTGATCAGATTGGCGGACAATTACGTGGTCTGATTGAAATCAGGGACGGAAATAACGGCGAAAACTTTAACGGAAAAGTGACAGAAATCGGAATGAACGCCGATGGCAATACCACAGTAAAAGTGGATGTCAGTGCCGATTATTTAAAGGATCTTTCCACATGTACACTGCCGATTGACGGTGGCGTGTTAAAGCTTGGTAGCAAAGAATACTATTTTGACAGCTTTGAAGCAAACTATGCTCTCGATGCCGATGGAAATCCCTATATCGAAAGCTATAATTTTATTATCAGCAAAGAGCCTGAAAAAAATGCAACCCAGCCGGATATCGGAAGAATTGGAAAAGATGCGACAGTCGGTTACAGTATTGCATATCAGGGTATTCCTTATTATCAGGAACAGTTAAACGAATGGTGTCGTCTGTTTGCGGAAGCATTCAATAAGATTGTGACACAGGACGGTGCTGTGGACGGTCATGGAAATACGCCGGATGTGGTCTTTGTGGCAGATGATGCCGTAGATGATAAGCAGCGAACTTTCCTTGCTTCCAGACAGGATATCGCTGCCGGAGATGTGATATCCAGCAAGGATGATTCTTACTATTATCTGACCGCAAAGAATTTTAATATCAATTCCAAGATGGTTGATGATCCGCAGCTTATGGCTACCCATACCGGTAATGCGGATGAAGCCAGTAAAAGTGATATTGTGGATCAGCTGATTAAATTAAAAACCGATACATCTATTATGAGTTTCCGCGGATGTGGAGCCGGAGATTTTCTGCAGTGTGTTTTGGCTGATGTCGCTTTAAATACACAGAGTGCGACCACCATGCACAGCAGCTATGATAACATTTCCAAAGCCATTGATAATCAGAGACTGTCAGTTTATGGAGTGGATACGGATGAAGAAGCACTCAATCTTGTCCAGTATCAACATGCGTATAATCTGGCATCACAGATGATTTCCGTTTTATCGGAAGTCTATGACCGTTTGATTTTGCAGACAGGAGTGTAGAAATAGAATTGCATTATAATCAAGAGGACGGTTATTTTGACATGACCGTCCCTGTTTTATGCTACTAAACTTACATTTTTTCTTCGAAAGCGGAAATGTTGTTGACACTGATTGCTATTTTATGCCATTTTCTCAATTGTTCTATATCTGTAGAAGAATTAATCTTTTGTAATATAGAATGTGGGACTGTGTCCAATTCGGTTAAAGCTTCGATGATATCTTCGCGTTTGCTTTCTATACGTCCCTCTGCAAGTCCCTCCTTATGAGCCTCCGCCTTTGCATCCATTGTCTCAAAATCAATATACTCTCCCCATGTCATATACCGATACCTCTCTTCCGGTGACGTCTTTACTTTTGTCACATATTTGTGCAGTTGTTTTGTCAAATCTGTCGTTGCATTCTCTTCTCTGCTGTTTGCGATATACTTTAGCAAAGCATCTAATTCACTGTCTTCACCATCGGGAGCTGTCGTGATAAAATAATAAAAGTCCAGTCCGTCCGGATAGGTTATGGTGGTATCCTCTTCGCACATGTTGTGAAAATGATATTTTGCCTTCCCCTTGCCAAAAGGATCATAGTCCAGAATGTTAATCACACATAAATCCGGTAGATTATCAAAATCCTTTTCACCCGAATACAGGTTTTGGGCATCAATCTTTGCCTGACCAGTTCTTCAAATTTCTTTTTACTCATATAATCCTCCTTACCGGCGGAGCCATGAGTAAAAATAGATTTTCAAAACAAATCCAAACTCCGCCAACATATAAAATTATTTCTCTGTGAAAAATGTTGGCGAATGCCAAGAT
>JAGAJL010000004.1 GCA_017626095.1 Lachnospiraceae bacterium | reverse complement strand
TCTGTTGCGATTGATTTGTAGCAAATGACATTTGTTGTACACTCCTCGTTTAAAATCTGTTTCTATTATACTTTATTTGAGGCTAATGTGTTAAGTTTTCAAAGTGCTAAAGTTGTCCATTTGTCGGGCAACTCATAATATAGAATTTGAAACATAATCAGATATATTTTAAAAACAAAAACAGAGTGGAACTCTCCACTCTGTTTTTTCGTGCACCATCAGGGACTCGAACCCTGGACAAATAGATTAAGAGTCTACTGCTCTACCAACTGAGCTAATGGTGCATATTGGGCGCGTTTACTTGCGACGCAAGTGTTATTATAGTATAATAAATGCCGATTGGCAAGGGTTTTTTGAAAAAATTCTTACTATAAATATTGACACCGGAGATTTGAAAATGATTATCGATACACATGCACATTATGATGATGAGGCATTTTTAGAAGATCAGGCAGAAATCTTAAACAATTTAAAGGATAAAGGCGTGGAAATCGTCATCAATGCGGCGGCTTCCATGGAAGGATGTAGACGCACTTTGGCATTGATCAAAGAGTATCCGCTTATCTATGGGATGTTAGGCGTTCATCCGGATGATGTAGGAGATATGTCACAAAAAGACATTGATTTTATGAAACAACATGCCAAAGAAGAAAAAATCGTGGCGATTGGGGAAATCGGTCTGGATTATCATTGGGATATTGCAGACAGAGAGGTCCAAAAGCACTGGTTTTTGCAGCAGATGGCATTAGCAAGAGAGGTCGGGTTACCGATTTGTGTGCATTCCAGAGATGCGGCGGCAGATACCCTGTCTGTTATGAAAGAGGCAGCGGCCGAGGAAATCGGTGGCGTCATACACTGTTATTCCTATAGCCGGGAATTGGCAAAAGAATACCTTGATATGGGCTTCTATTTTGGAATCGGTGGTGTTGTGACCTTTAAAAACGGGCGTAAATGCAAAGAGACGGTTGACATGCTTCCCATGGATAGAATTCTTTTGGAAACAGATGCTCCCTATCTGGCACCCGAGCCTTTCCGCGGAAAGAGAAACGATTCCTCTTATCTGACCTATGTGGCAAAAACCATTGCAGAGATCAAAGGCATTTCAGAGCAGGAAGTAATAGAAATCACAAATGCAAATGCAAGACGTCTATATAGAAAGATAAGATAGTGTTAATTGAGAAAAAAGTCAAAGTAGAAGCAACAAAGTAAAAGCTATATTAAAGCGAAATAAAAGGAGAACCATATGGCTTCATTGGGAATACCGGCAAACACGATTGCGGTTTTACAAAAACACGGATTTCAGTTTCAAAAAAAATATGGACAAAATTTTTTAATTGATATGCATGTATTGGACAAAATCATAATAGAATCTGAAATAACGGCAGATGATTGTGTTTTGGAAATCGGACCCGGTATCGGAACCATGACACAATATTTGGCGGAAACAGCCGGACATGTTATCTGTGTGGAAATTGATGATCATCTGATCCCAATTTTAAAGGAAACACTGGCTGATTATGATAATGTCACAATTATTCATGGCGACATTTTAAAGACCGATGTAAATGATTTGTGCGCCACATACAATGACAACAAACCATTAAAGGTGGTGGCAAATCTTCCTTATTACATAACGACGCCCATTATCATGGGATTGTTTGAAAGTCACGTTCCACTGTCTTCCATCACCATTATGGTACAAAAAGAAGTGGCTGACCGGATGCAGGAAGGACCGGGAAGTAAGGATTACGGAGCTCTTTCTCTGGCCGTACAATATTATGCCAAACCGGAAATTGTTGCCAATGTTCCGCCCAATTGTTTTATGCCAAGGCCAAATGTCGGAAGCGCTGTTATTCGTCTGACCCGATATGAAAAGCCGCCGGTAGAGGTGCAGGATGAAAAAAAGATGTTTGCCCTGATTCGGGCGGCATTTAACCAGCGTAGAAAAACTTTGGTAAATGCCATATCCAACGCGGGAATATACGGAATAACCAAAGATGATGTACAGGCTGCTTTGGAAAAACTTGGCTTATCCCCAACCATACGTGGCGAGGCATTAAGCCTTTCCCAGTTTGCTAAACTTTCCGATGAAATTGTACACCAAAAATAATTGTGAAAAATTGTGTAGAAAAAGGTTATTCTTTTGACATCAAAATGTACCTATGCTAAACTTATATTTAGTTTAGAAAATAGGGTTATTATGTAAAAATATACCACATTATGTATGTGACACTGAGAGGTGAGCCATTTGGATAAGTATGAATATAAGGTTCGTGCCGAAGAAATCAATTCTTTAATTGAACAGAAAAAATTTGCCGAGGCGGTAAAGATTGCAGATACGATCGACTGGCGTAGAGTAAAAAGTGCAAAAATGCTCTGTAAAGTCAGTGAATTGTATAAAATGAACCGTCGTTATGAGGACAGTAAAGAGATTCTGTTATTGGCGGATGAGCATCTTCCCAATTCACGTAATATTATTTATTCTCTTTGTGAATTGAGCATCAAGCTGGAAGATTTGATTCCCGCCGTGGAGTATTACAAACAGTTTGTACAGATTGCTCCCAGGGATACCGGTCGTTATATTTTACAGTATCGTCTGTATGAAGCGCAGGATGTCAGCTTAGAAGAGCGTATCGCTGTATTAGAGGAATACAAAAAACGTGATTATCGCGAAAAATGGGCATATGAACTGGCTTATCTATATCATCGTATTGGTCTGGCTACCCGTTGTGTCGAAGAATGTGACGAATTGATTTTATGGTTTGGCGAAGGAAAATATGTCATAAAAGCCATGGAATTAAAAATGCTACATGCGCCTTTGACATCTTCCCAGCAGGAAAAATACGACCAGAGATTCGCATCCGAATCCAATGTTTACGTGGTTAAGAAACCGGATGAGACAAAAGAAGCTGCGCTGGAAAAAGCGAATGCGGTTGCGCAGAAGATTTTGGGTTCTGCCAATGAACCGATTATGTCTTCTGTTTCCATGGAAACCATTCCGTCCATGCCGATCCAGATCAAATCTGTAGAGGTATCCAATGCGCCCACAACCCGGATTCCCGCAAAGAAAGTGGAAGAAGAGGCAGCAAAGGAAGAGGAAGAGATTAAAATTGATCTTCCGCAGATTCCGTTGACCGAATCCGGCGAAGAAGTAGATTTTCAGATTAAAACGCCGGATATGGGTAAATTTAATACCATCAATTTACAAAAAGAGCTGGCTAAGAATTTGGCTGCCGTGATGCAGCAGGAAGATATGGGTGCAAGTGATGCAACCAAAGCTCTGCCAATTGATTCGCTTCAAAATATGACTGAAGAAGAGCTTAAGGATGCAATGTCAGGAAAAACTTCCGTTGAGAAACTTGCTGCAGAAGAACCTGATAGCAGCCCGGCTGAAGAACTCGATGAAAAGAAAGCGGATTCTACAGAGGATATTGCCGCAACAAAAGAGTTCAAACCTCTCACAGATACTGCTGTAACGAGAGCAGTGATTGATGAAGTGAGAAAAGCTTTGGGCGAAGAACCCAGAGAAACCATCACAGAAGAAGATTTATTAAAATCCATGCTTGAAAGTGAGGAAGAAAATGTTTCTGAACCGATTGCAGAGGAAAAAGCCATTTCTGAAATGATGGCTGCAGAAATTCAAAATGAAGAAGTTATTCCTGAACCGGCTGTTACGGAAGAACCGGCAGAAGAAATCTCTCCTGAACCGATTGTCGAGGAAACACCGGTAGTAGAAGAAATTATTCCCGAACCAATTGTCGAGGAAACACCGATAGTAGAAGAAACTATTCCCGAACCGGTAGTAGAGGAAACACCGGTAGTAGAAGAAATCATTTCCGAGCCGATTGTTGAGGAAGCACCGGTAGTAGAAGAACCTATATCCGAACCGGTAGTAGAGGAAACACCGGTAGTAGAAGAAATCATTTCCGAGCCGATTGTTGAGGAAGTGCAGGTAGAAGAACTTATTCCTGAACCAATCGTCGAGGAAGTAAAAGTAGAGGCTCCCATTCCTGAACCAATCGTTGAGGCAGTAAAAGCAGCAGAACCTACCCATGCACCGGTTGCAGCGGTACAGCCGGTCGATCCCGATGCTCCGATTATTGAAAAACAGATTACCGGACAGTTGAGCTTTAATGATATTGTGGCAGGTTGGGAAGAGACCAAAAAAGCTGCTGAAGAGCGTCGCTTGGATGAGATGCGTAAAAAGGTCATGGCCCAAACCGGACCACTGCTTCAGGATTATGAAGAACCGGCAAAGGAAGGCTTGCTTGATAGTATTGATATGATTACTCCTGCCATCAAAGTATTTGATGAAAGCAGTATTCCGATGGTAGATCCGCTTATCACAGAAGATGATGAGGTTGAGGAATTAACAGACATTCAGCCGATTAGTGAGACTGAAGAGCTTCCGGTCATCGAAGAAGAAAAGCCGCAGGAGCCACAGCTTAGCGAATTTACATTTAACACGGCAGAGATTAATAATATAGAAGAAAAGCTTCTTAATTCCTTAGAGCAGGCAAAAGAAGAAATAAAAGATCCGGAATTAGAACCGATTAACCTTTCGGGAATATCCGTTACCGAGGAATTTGATAAAGATCTTGAGCGCCAGATTTTAGAGGCCTTAGAAGAGAAGGAAGCGCAAAAGAAAAATGGAAATGCAGCACAGGGTGATAAAAAATCCTTTGCAGATGTTGAGTTTACAATTACCGACCTGACGGAAGAAAAAGCCGAAGAGAAAAAGGAAGAGCCTTTAGGAGAGGCTGAAGCAGAAAAAGAAAATGAGCATTCAGCATCAGCCAATGCTTCGGCGGTTGATTCGGATAATACCGATAAGGAAACGGATTCGCATTCTTCTTTGCGCCAGCTTTCCAAAGAAGAAAAAGATTTGTTTGGAATGGTTGCCAAAACGAAAAAGGTGCAGGAAGAAATAGCTTATGCTATAGACAATGTCAGCCTGGATCCGGCAGTAGGCAATATTATTATTACCGGTGAAAAGGGTGTTGGTACACTTGACCTTGCAAAGAATATTATTAAGGTAATTTCTGTAGAAAACAAAAACTTCTCCGGTCGCGTGGCAAAGGTTACGGGAGAACAGTTAAATACCAGAAATATTCCGGATACCTTAAACGGATTGAATAACGGCGCACTCATCATTGAGCAGGCCGGCGAGTTGTCTGATTTTACATTGATTGCCATTTCTGATTATTTGAGAACACCTCATAATGACGGTTTGATAATTTTTATGGAAGATGGCAAAAAGGCAATGGATGATCTCCTTGCAAAAGATAATATGCCGCTCAATAGTTTTAACCTGCGGATTGATGTTGCAGCTTTAGATAATGACGGCCTGATTAATTATGGTAGAGAATATGCTTTGGAACAAGAATATGCCATTGATGAAATGGGTATGTTGGCATTGTATACCAGTATTGCCAACCGTCAGACCAGTCAGCACGCCGTTACGGTTGAAGAGGTAAAACAGATTGTAGATGAAGCAATCGCGAAATCAGAAAAGGGAAGTGTTTCCCATATCATGGATGTCATTTTGAAAAAGCGATATGATGAAAATGATATGATTATTTTACGAGAGAAGGATTTCTTATAAAAAAACGGGGGTAAACAAATGGCAAAAAATAAGGAAGTAAATCCACTTTACATCACAGAGGCAGATCAGTATGTATTTGCCCAAGGATGTCATTATGAAATTTACAATAAGATGGGAGCGCACAAGACGGTAGAAGACGGGGTAGAAGGTGTTTATTTTGCCGTATGGGCACCCAATGCCAAGTATGTCAATGTGGCAGGCTCTTTTAATGACTGGGATATTTACCAGTATGAATTAAAAAGACTGGGAGAAGGCGGAATATATGCCGGATTTGTTCCCGGAGTCAAAGAAGACGATCTGTATAAATATGTTATTACAACGCAGGACGGAAATAAGCTTTATAAGGCTGATCCTTATGGAAATTATGCAGAGTTACGTCCGGGTAACGCATCAAAAGTGACAGACATTTCAGATTTTAAATGGACGGATAAAGCCTGGATGGATACAAAAGCCAATACAGACTGGAATAAGGAACCGATTGCGATTTATGAATGTCATATCGGCTCATGGATGCGTCATCCCAGAGAAGATGAAGACGGCTTTTACAATTACCGTGAGTTTGCGGACCGCATTGTTACATATTTAAAAGAAATGAAATATACGCATGTTGAGTTGATGGGTATTGCGGAGCATCCTTTTGATGGTTCATGGGGATATCAGGTAACCGGTTATTATGCACCGACTTCCCGCTACGGAAAGCCGGAGGATTTTATGTATCTGGTAAACCTGTTGCATAAAAATAACATCGGCGTTATTCTTGACTGGGTTCCCGCACATTTTCCCAGGGACGGTTTTGGTCTTGCTAACTTCGACGGCACCTGTCTTTATGAGCATCCCGATCCCAGACGCGGAGAGCATCCGGATTGGGGAACCAAGATTTTTAACTATGCCAGAAAAGAAGTAAGCAATTTCTTAATCGCGAATGCCATGTTCTGGGTTGAAAAATTCCATGTAGACGGTCTTCGTGTAGATGCTGTGGCATCCATGCTATATCTGGATTATGGAAAACAGGATGGAGAATGGCTGGCAAACGAATACGGCAACAATAAGAATCTGGATGCCATCGAGTTTTTCCGTCATTTAAACAGCATCATGCAAAAGAGAAATCCCGGGACTTTGATGATTGCAGAAGAATCCACCGCATGGCCGATGGTAACGGGTGATGCAAAAGAAGGCGGATTAGGTTTTTCTTTCAAATGGAATATGGGCTGGATGCATGATTTCTGCGAATATATGAAGTTGGATCCTTTGTTTAGAAAGAACAATCACTACAAAATGACATTTGCCATGAGTTATAACGGAAGTGAGAATTACATTCTTCCGATTTCTCATGATGAAGTTGTACATCTAAAATGCTCTATGTTAAATAAGATGCCCGGATTTTATGTGGATAAGTTTGCAAACTTGCGAGTGGGCTATACGTATATGTTTACGCATTCCGGTAAAAAGCTTCTCTTTATGGGGCAGGATTTTGGACAGGACCATGAATGGGATGAATCCAAAGAGCTAGACTGGGAGTTACTTTCCGACCATGAGCACAGTTCTTTAAAATACTATGTATCAAAGCTGTTGGAATTATATCGTAAATATCCTGCGCTTTCTGAGATTGACAGAGACTGGGCGGGCTTTGAATGGATGAATGCGGATGATTGTGAACAGAGTACGTTCAGTTATGTTCGAAAAGCATCTTCCGGAAAAAATAATATTCTGGTTGTTTTAAATATGACACCGATAGAGCGCAAAGACTATAAAGTCGGTGTACCGAAAAAGAAAAAGTACACATTATTATTAAATTCCGATGAAGAGTGTTTCGGAGGACGTGGTAATAAGATCCCGGCTTCGATTACGGCAAAAGCAGAGGAAGTGGATGGAAGACCTTATTCTCTGACATTTGATCTTCCTGCATATGGAGCAGCAGTTTTCCAGTTTTAATCTTATGAAAACAGAAAAATAAGCCGAAATATAGGGTGAATGCAATTCGCATTCCCCCTTTTTGTTATGACAAAAAGGAGAATGGACGTCGTGTGCACATGAATTGGGATTTAACGACTACAAAACAGATGATAAAACTGTTTTATTACAGTCTTTATGGCAGTCTTTATGGCAGTAAGGAAAGTGTATAGAATTTAATTTAAAATTATATAAAGGCAGGAACGCTATGAGCATTGCAATTAATCAGATTGATGCATATGAAAAAAATCAGGTTGTAAAGAATGGACACCAAACGTCTGCACCGGGGACAAATGACAAAGTTTCCAAAGGTCAGGCGGTTTTTGCGTGGGATCATTCGCAGGATGGATTTGGGATGCAGGCATACCGTGACAATGACAATCAAAGTTCGTTGTTAGAAAAAGCAGCTTCTTTTGATGAAAAAAACAGCAAAGATTATATGGTTGTTATGTCCAATACCATGTCGGATGAGGATTATTGCAAATGGCAGGAAAACGGCGGAAATCCGGGAGATTGTGAGCCGGGTGAAATGGTCACCATCATGGATCAGATCAAAATCACACTTGCAACGGCAGGAGTGGAAGTTTCCGGTTTTACGGATCAATTGGATGCAGCAACAATCAAAGATGCAGGATTAAGTGACGGATATGCCAATGCAATAGCCAATGCTTTAAAATACAAAAATCTTCCGGCTACTGAGGATAACATCAAATCCATGGCAACGCAGATGAATCAGATGCAGAATATGGATCAATTATCGGATGGAGCCAGAAAATATCTGATTGAAAATGAATTGCAGCCGACTTTTGACAATTTGTATAAGGCAAACTATATGGCAGGTAAAAAAACCGCTGTTTCGCAAGGATATTATGAAACCGGAACCTCCGGATACATGGCAAAAAAGGGAACGATAGATGATGTTTCAACACTGGAATCGCAGATTCGGGACATTATCAGACAGTCCGGTCTGGAAGAAAATTCCCAAAATATGGAAAATGCGACCTGGTTATTGGAAAAAGGACTCCCTCTGACTGAGAAAAATCTGCACTATATGGCAAATCTGGATTCCCTTACATTTCCTCTGGATGTAAATCAGGTTGCATTAGCAGCTGCAGATGCTGTTTCCATGGGATTAAGTGCCAAAGAAGGTAATCTGATTACCGGCAATGGTTATCAGACGGAAGAATCCGGATATTTGGATACATCTATAAAAATATATGAAAAAACACAGGCTGTATCCGATGAAGATATCTTTACCGTTATGAAAAGCGGAAAAAGTCTCAATCTCTTCAATTTGTTTCATGCAGTAGATAATTTGCAAAAAACTGCGGTGCAAACGGAAAACGAAGGCGAAACAACAAGACAGCAAATAGGAAAACAAACAGAAAACGAAATCGAACAACAGTCTGGACGTCAGGTAGGCGGACAGATTGAACCGCTGACAGACCAACAGCAAACAGCATTTATAGAAGCCAAAAAGCAACTGGTACAGATTCAGCTTACCATGAGTGCCCAGGCAAATCTTAAATTACTGAAACACGGAATTTCTATTGATTTAGAGCCACTAAATCAATTAGCCAAAATGCTTGCAAAAGAAGAAAGTCTGTATCATGCAACAGAGCTTGGAAACATTGTTGAGAAGACAGAGGAAATTAAGCATCTGCCACAGGATACACTGGGAGTTTCCGTTCAGGAAGCCTGGATGGCAAATCGTGTCTTTACCTTAGATCATGTGTATGAGACAGGAAAAAATATTGCTGCAGATTATGAAAAAGCCGGCCAGAGTTACGAAGCATTGATGACAAATCCTCGTGCGGATTTGGGTGATCACATCAAAAAGGCATTTAAAAATGTGGATGATCTGCTTTTGGAAAACGGATTGGAAGTATCGGATGAAAACCGAAAAGCCGCACGGATTTTGGGATATAACCGGATGGAAATCACACAGGAAAATCTGGATGCCGTAAAAGAAGCGGAAGCATTGCTTACAAAAGTCGTGCAACAGCTAACGCCGGAGAAAACACTGCATATGCTTCGCGATGGTGTAAATCCTATGGAAATCAATCTGGATGAGCTTTCCAATTATCTGGATACGCTGCAGGATGAAGGAGAATCTTTTGAAAAATACAGCAAATATCTCCATCGCTTAGAAAAAAACAAGGAGATATCGCAGGAAGAAAAAGATGCCTATATTGGCGTGTACCGCCTGTTACGACAGATTGAAAAAGGAGACGATGCGGCAATCGGAACGCTTGTTTCCCAAAACCGGGAGATGAATTTTGAGAATCTCCTAAGTGCAGTCCGTACACGGAAAAAAGGATTTATTGATACAAAAATTGATGATGCCTGTGGATTTTTAAAAGAAGTACAGAAGAATCAGAAATCTATTTCTGACCAAATCATGAATTATTACAAGAACCGGGCAGGACGGGTTCTTCATGAAATGTCTGCCGAAGGGTTTGAAGATTTCGAAGAGCAGAAAGAATTTTATCAGTCTGACCTTGCGTTTATACGTCAAATGAAAGAAATTTCCGAGGATACTTTTACAGGATTGACTCAGGACGGGATTGCGGCAACCGCAAATCATCTCATGGCAGAGCAGATGATATCAGAGGATGCGGCATTTGTTAAAGATTATCGCAAGATATTAAAAGACCGGGACAAAGAAAAGGAGTTTTTAGATGAGCTGGAAAAACTGACGGATTCTTTCAATTCGGGAAAAGAAAGTGTTCAGGCAGCTTATGAAGCTTTTGCAAAAAGGGCTTTACAGGAATTTTCCGATGCCGGAGAGGAAAGTAAAAATCATATCGATGTACGATCCTTTGCTTTTGATATGCGTCAGGTTTCTCTTTGGGGTGAGCATGCAAAACAGGAAAGTTACTATGTTCCGATGCAGTTATCGGAGCATGTGACAATGGTCCATGTCAAAGTTGTAAATGGCGATAAAAAAGGAACCGTAACCGTCGACTTAAAAGAAAATGACGGATTATTGGGAAAAGCCAAAGCTGTTTTTCAGATAAAGGAAGGAAAAGTCGAAGGATTGCTTCAGGTTGCAGACGATAAAGACCTTGCAAGCTATCAGGAAATTGCCCGTAAATGTTGTGGTCTGATACTTGAGAAAACAGGAAAAAGTGCCGATATAACTTGTGTACAAAGTCAGACAATGAATTTAAATGCTTTCCACAAAGATGAAAAAACCGAATCGACAAAGGATTTATATCAGATTGCAAAAGCATTTATCCAGAGTGTGGTGCAGGAGGTTACAGCTTATGAGAGTTAATTATAATATTTCCGCAATTTTAGCAAATAAAGCATTGAATCAGACAGATAGTAAGTTATCCGTTTCATCCGAACGTTTATCAACCGGATATAAAATCAATCATGCAAAGGATAATCCTTCCGGTCTGGCGATTGCACATCGTATGACTATGCAGCTTCGCGGATTGAGCAATGCTGCCCAGACAGCTTCCGACGGTGTTTCTGTTGTACAGACGGCTGAGGGTGCGATTTCTGAGATGCAGGATATGGTACATCGTATTTCAGAGCTTGCCGTGCAGGCGGCCAATGGTACCAATTCCGATGATGACAGAAAGATGATACAGGAAGAAATTGACCAGTTAAAGCTGGAATTAACCAGAATTGCATCGGATACTGATTTTAATGGAAAAAAACTGTTAAACGGCGATTTTGATTTAAAAGGATATAGTGATGTGGAAGAAGTAAAGGTATCCTATTATTCTGATGAGGTCAAGGTCGGACAATATGTTATTTCAGCTATTAACCCCACATATGATGCAGACGGAAATCTGACCGATGGCTCCGTGACTTTACTGCAGGATGGAAGTGCAAATGCTTTTCCGGCTGATTGTACGATCCGTTATGAAGGAAACAAAGCCATCATTGAAGGAAGAGACAGTTTCCGCGTGGATCTTACCATTGATGATTCTTTGGCGACAGCTTCTAATGTGACATTAGATATTACCGGAATTGGTGCGATGCGAATGCAGATTGGCGCTAATGAAGGGGAAATTATGGAAATCCGTATTCCGGCATTGGGCTTAGAGCAATTGGGACTAAAAGATGTGGATTTGTCAACAAAAGAAGGCGCTTTGAAAGCGATTGAACTGACGGATGCTGCAAATACTTACATATCATCCGTTCGTGCAAGACTGGGTGCATATCAAAATCGATTAGAGCATACGGCAAACAGCCTGGATGCGACCAATGAAAATCTGACCGATGCATTTTCACGTATTATGGATACGGACATGGCAGAAGAAATGACAGAGTATTCCAACGAACAGGTATTAACCCAGGCCGGTATTTCCGTATTGTCACAGGCCAACGAAAGACCGCAGCAGGTTCTTCAGTTATTACAGTAATGAGGAGAGCAGATGGATCGTCAATTAAAGCAGCAGTTTACATTGCGAATTACCCAGGCTAACAAAACAGAGCTCTGCGTTATTTTATATGAAATGTTTATGACATATTGTTCTGATGCGATATGCAATCAGGAACAGGGAGAAATGAAAGAATTCCGTCTCAATATTCAAAGAGCACGCGGATGCTTAAAAGAATTAATGGGCTCTCTGCATTTTGAATATGAGCCCGCGCCCACGCTGTTAAAGTTATATATCTATATCAGCCGACTGCTGGTTCGTGCCGATTTGCACAATGAAACAGAGCCTTTAAAGGAAAGCAATAAAATTATGCAAAAACTTCATGATGCGTTTGCCGTTGCAAGTAAAGAGGATACATCCGGACCGGTAATGGGCAATACACAGACGGTATATGCGGGATTGACCTATGGAAAAAAAGATTTGAATGTCAGCCTTGAAAGTGACGCAAACCGAGGGTATTTTGCTTGATTTTTGTTCGCCTACGCCGCTAAGAAAGACAGGAAACCTCGTAAAAGTTGGCGGACAAAGATATATATTGGGAACACAAATCCGAAAGGGAAAGAATAGAAAAATCAGTGGGGTACTCATTAATTCAGACATAATGAAAAAGAAACAGGCATATAATGTATCAAATGTTAAAGCAGGATACAGATATGGCTGTTTTTTTTGATTGGCTGACAAATACTTTGCAAATCAATAAAACCGAAGGATATAGCATGTTGGCATTGCTGGCGGTTTTAGTACTGGTTTTGACAATCGGTGCGTTAAAACAAAAAGCCGCTTTTTTGGTTGGATTTATGATACGTATGACTTGCGGCGTTGCCATGATTTTATTAGTCAATTCCATCTTGTCCTATTATCAGATTTCTACGCTGGTAGGGATAAATGCAATCAGCCTTTTGACAAGCGCAATCCTAGGAATTCCGGGGGTTTGCGTGTTATACGCAATTTTATTTTTGTGATTTTTTGTAAGACTTTCACAAAAAAAATAAAATTTGAAAAAAAGGGTTTACAAGACAAAAAACGTTTTATATAATGCAACTACAATAAATCATTGAAACATTTCTAGTCCGTTTCGGACATGTTTCCCAGTTTATTATTTTATTAAAGGTATATTAAAACTCGAAGAATATCTTTGATAAACAAAAATTATTAATTCGATTATCTTTGATAGTCAAATTTTTTTATTTGAATAACTTTGATATATTATTATTTCAAAATTTTTGATAATACAAATATTTATTTGAAGATTCTTGATAATTTGAAAAATCTATATTTTAAGGAGTTGTAAATTTGTATATCAGTTATTATTTATCCGTATTAAAATACTTGGATTATGTTATAAAAATAAATTTTGAACATTTTGAGGAAAACTTATGTTACAGACAGTATCTTTATACGCTGTTCTGGTAATTGCATTAATATTTGATTTCAGAAAATGCAGAATTCCCAATTGGCTGGTTGTAGCCGGATATATGATGGGAGGCTTATCTGCTTATCTTGGTGACAGTCAGTGGTATTTCTATATTTTTGACAGCTTTCTGCTTTTATTGATTTTGTATCCTCTGTTTTTAGTCGGTGCGCTGGGGGGAGGAGATATCAAGCTGTTAACTTGTATTTCTGTTTATCTTGGGTTTGAACAGGGACTGAATTTGTCAATTCTTGCAATTGCCATAGGTGCAGTTATTTCAATTCTGAAAATTGCCTTCCTGTTATATCAAAAAAAGGAATTTCAATTTTCACATCTTTACATTCATTTCTCGTTGCCGATTGTTTTGGCAACTCTGTTTATCAACTTTCACGGAGGATTTATCGTATGGCAAATATTTTAGCGGTTTTGGATCCGGACAAAAAATATGTCAGAAAATTGACTGCATTTATGGCAAGGCAGGATCATCTACCTTTTGAAATCCAGGGATTTGACAGCCGGGTCAGGCTTCATACCTACATGCAGGAACACAAGATTTCTATTTTACTTTTGAGTGAGCAATGGAAGGAAGAAGATTTTTGTGGCATGGCAGATCTCATTGTTCTGCTGGTGGAAAAAAGATCGGATGAAAATTTAGAAGCAGTTAATACATCTTTTCCGGCAATCTGCAAATATCAGGCAGGAGATATGTTGTGTAAAAAGCTGTTGAATATCTGTGTTATGATGCCGCTCGATGAAATGGTATCTGTGGCACAACGCCAACAACAGACCTGTGAAATCATTGGGATTTACTCCCCGGTAAAAAGAAGCCTTCAGACTTCTTTTGCACTGATATACAGTCGTCTGCGTGCAAACAATAAAAAAACACTCTATCTGAATTTTGAAGTTTTCTCAGGATTTCATGCGTGGTTTCGAAAAGAATACAGTACAGATTTGATGGATCTAATGTATTTTTTAAAGGATGATCCCGAACGCTTTTTATTAAAGATGGCTGCCATGACGGAAGAATTCGGAAATGTAAAATATATACCGCCGGCTTATTCTTATGAGGACTTTATGCAGGTTTCGGCAAGGCAATGGGAGAAATTGATATTAACAATTGCTCAGAAAAGTGATTATGAAGTACTGGTTTTGGACTTAGATGACCAGATGCAGGGGCTGTTTAATATTTTAAATCTATGTACAAAGATTTATACCATGACAAAGCCAGATGGACTGGCAATGGCAAAAATTGCTTCCTATGAGGAAATGCTGAAAATGAGTGGAAAGGAATCAGTATTGGAAAAGACGATTAAGTGCCGGCTGCCTGTTTTTAAGGAAATTCCGCAGGAAGTTAATGCTTTGTCATACAGTCAGCTTGCAGATTACATGAGAAACAAATTGGGAGAAGAATTTGATGAATAATAGGGTATAAGAATTACTGGTTAATAGGGAGAAGAAATTGCTGGTTAATGGGGTATAAGAATTTGATAGTTAATAGGGAAATGAAAATGAGAGATTTGAATCATGAGATAAAGAAAATGAAAAACGGGCTGAGAGATTTAAATCATGAAATGAAAAAATAAAAAGAGAAATAGGGAATTTAAATCATGAAATAAAGAAAAGGGAATATGGAATGAGGAATTTAGCACGTGGAAAATAATTATGAAGAAATTCGACGAGAATGTCGAAATCAGCTGTTAGAACAAATTGATTATACAAAAGATATGCGGGATGAAGAAATCCTTGATTTGATTGATGATTGTGTTTTGCGTGTCGGAAAGACACAGAAACTGTCGCTTCAGATAAAAAACCGTCTTCAAAGAGAGCTCTTTGCCACAATCCGACAACTGGATGTTTTGGAAGAATTCCTGGCAGACAATTCTGTTACGGAAATTATGGTCAATGGTCCCGATTGCATTTTTATAGAAAGAGACGGATCGCTTACAAAGGTTGATGTACATTTTGAATCACAGGAAAAGCTGACCGATGTCATTCAGCAGATTGTTGCCAAGGTAAATCGTGTAGTAAATGAAGCATCTCCGATTGTTGATGCCAGGTTAAGCGGAGGCGCCAGAGTTCATGTGGTAATGCCGCCGATAGCATTAAACGGACCTATTTTAACGATTCGGCGGTTTCCGGATCATCCCATTTGTGTAGAAGATTATTACCGTTTCGGATCTCTGAATGAAGAAGTCATGGAGTTTATCAAGAAACTGATAAAAGCTAAATACAATATTTTCATCTCCGGAGGAACCGGAAGCGGAAAAACGACATTTTTGAATGTTTTATCCGGATTTATTCCCACAGACGAACGGATTGTGACAATTGAAGATAACGCGGAGTTACAAATCCGTAACATAGAAAATCTGGTTCGCTTGGAAACCAGAAATGCAAATATCGAAGGATGTATGCCGGTTACCATTCGAGATTTGATAAAAGCTTCTTTGCGTATGCGCCCGGACCGGATTATTGTAGGTGAAATCCGTGGTGCGGAGGCGATTGATTTGCTGATGGCCATGAATACCGGACATGACGGATCTTTATCTACAGGTCATGCCAACAGTGCAAAGGATATGTTGACGAGGCTGGAAACCATGGTGATCATGGGGATGGATATGCCATTGGATGCAATCAGACGCCAGATTGCTTCTGCCGTGGATATCATTATTCATTTGGGAAGGTTGCGAGACCATAGCAGAAAGCTGTTGGAAATTGTGGAGGTGGTAGGATATGTCAATCATGAGATTGTGCTTTCACCTTTGTACACATTCGTGGAAGAGGGCTGCACAAAAGAAGGGAAAATTCAGGGCTCGTTTATAAAAAAAGAAGCATTAATACATACAGAAAAATGCATCAGTGCAGGAATCGAGGGTCTATGAAAAGAAAAGAAAGAGGCATTATTCTTGCAAAGTGTCTGTTGCTCATCCTTTGTATTTCTTATTTGTTTTATAACTCTGCATTTGCTGCTTTTCCGTTAAGTCCCGTACTTTATCTCTTATATCGGGATGCTTGCATAAAAGCAGAACAAAAAAAGAGAGAGCAGACGGAAGACCGATTTAAAGATGTACTGCAATCTGTCCTGACTGCTTTGCGGGCAGGATATTCCATAGAGAATGCATTTGTGGAGGCAGAAAAGGATTTAGGATACCGATTTGGAAAGACAGATTCCATGGTATTGGAGTTAGCCGTTATAAACCGTCAGGTAAAAAACAGCATTGCTATTGACAAACTCTTGATTCAATTAGCGGAAAAAACCGGTTCAAAGGATATTCTGGATTTTGCGGCTGTCTTTAAAATAGCAAGAAAAAGTGGTGGCGATTTAGGAAAAATCATGGAACGAACCACTTCCATTATTACAAGACGAAGAGAATTAAAACAGGAAATTGAGCTTTTAGTTGCTTCAAAAAAATATGAGCAGCAAATTATGAATCTTGTACCCATGGGTATTATTTTCTACATACGGATGACTAATCCACAGTTTTTCCAACCGCTTTATGGGAATTTATTTGGCATTTTTATTATGAGTGTTGCTCTGGCATTGTATTATTTTGCTTACCGGTTATCAGAAAAAATTCTAAATCTGGGATAACTGTTTGAATTACTCCAATAATCCGTCAATCATCGTGATTAACATATATTATCCATATCTCTATTTTTTATTTTCCGTAAAGGGCAGATAAAAATATGGTTTGAGTAAAACAACTATCAATATGGAAAATTGCCGCATGAGATGTATAAAGACAAAGCAGGAAGAAGACATCAGGAAAACAGAAATATGAAAAACGACATCATGAAAGAGAAAAAAATGAAAGATAAAATTGCGGAAGATAAATCCTTGAAAGAAGATAAATTCTTGAAAAATGAAATTATAAATAACATTTTTTTTCATAACCGGCAGAATCGGAGAAAGAAATTTTTGGAAAATTATCTGCAAAGACTATATCCGGGACAGAATGTTCATGAATTATATATGCAACATCAAAAAAGGAAGCAAAAGACCTCTATGTTGGTAATGGCAGCAGGATTTTTAATAGGATGTATGCTGTTTTATATGGATTTTACCAATCGCGAGATTGATGAAGACGGACAGATAAGACGGAATGGATATGGTTCTTCTGAAAAACATATTGATACATTCGTGGAAAGCTCTGATTATGAGAAATTTGAGTTAGAGCTTTCCGTTCCTTCCAGAAAGTATACAGAAGAGGAAATACAAAAGGGATTTTTAAAAGCAAAGACATGGCTTGAGGAAGAATTAAAGGGAAATAATTCCTCTTTGCAACATGTTCAAGATGAACTGTCTTTTCCTGCACAATACGCACCAATGCAGATAGACATTGTTTATATAAGCAGTGATTATAAGTTGATAGACGGGCAAGGGCAGGTATATAACGAGGATTTAAAAAAGCCTCAAACGATTGTGATTACCGCAAAATTTTCGTATGAAGAATGGGAAGAAACAAAAGATTACGAGGTAACTGTTTATCCGCCTGAATTATCTGCACAGGAACAGTTCATTAAAAAATTGAAAGCTCAGATTTTGAAGATGGATTATGAGCAGAAGGATAAAGATTTCATAAAACTTCCGGAAAAACTGGATGGAACCACGATTTCCTATAAAAACAAAATCAATAGCAGGTTTCTTTATATATTCTTTTTGGGAATTGGCTGTGCACTTCTTCTTTCTTTTGGAATGGACGATGATGTAAAGAAAAAATATGAAAAAAGGCAGCAGCAACTGCTCTTTGATTATCCGGAATTTGTCAGTCAGTTAGCTTTGCTAATTGGTGCCGGTATGAGTCTGACGGGAGCAGTTCGAAGAATTTATGTGGATCATAAGAATTCACAGGCTCCGTTATATGAGGAAATAAAGATTTTTATTCATAACTTGGATAATGGCTTTTTGGAAGAGAGGGCAATGGAGGATTTGGGAAACAGAACCGGCTTGGTTCAATATAGAAAACTGTGTTCACTTTTGGCAGTCAATATGAAAAAAGGATCCATGAATATGAAAGTCGTGTTGGAACAGGAAGCGGAAGATGCGTTCGAACAGCATCAGGCTTTAATTCGGAAAATGGGAGAAGAGGCAGGTACAAAACTATTACTGCCAATGGTTATGATGCTTGTTGTTGTAATTGGGGTTATTATGATACCGGCTTTTTTAACATATCAGATTTCTTAAAGAAAGGAGGCAGAAAACATGAATGGAATAAAAACCTTTTGGAATGATGAAAGAGGAATTGGAACGGTGGAAATGATTTTAATTCTCGTGGTATTAATTGCACTGGTTTTAATCTTCAAAGAACAGCTTACCAATCTGGTAAATACCATTTTTGAGAAAATCAATTCCCAAAGCAGTAAGGTCTGATAAGAAGGAAAACCCGGCAAAATGGAAGAAGGTAAGATTTTCATGAATGATCAGACTGTCATAAAAAGGCATGAGTAAAGGAGAAAAGATATGATTAAAAGCCGTAAAAATGCAGGTTCTGCAGCTGTGTATTTGATTCTGATATTTGCAGTTTTACTTTCTTTCATTCTGTTGATTGTAGAAGGAGCCAGAAAAAATGCCATACGAATGAAAATAGAATGTGCAATGGACTTATCTATGAGTTCAGTTTTTGCCGAATACAACAGAGAATTACTAAATCAATATGATCTCTTTTTTATTGACACATCCTATGGGCAGAAAAATGCTGCCATCGATAATACCGCTGAGCATTTAAAAGGATATTTAAATGATAATTTTGAGGTTTCTAAATTTTTCGGAATCAAAAAGGATTTATTAGATTTGAAGGCAGAAGAAGTTACGGTTACGGATTTTTCTTTAGCAAGTGATTCTGATGGACTGTTGCTAAAAAAGCAGGCAGTATCCTATATGAAAGATTTGTATGGGATTTCCTATTTGGAAGAATTACAAGATCAGATAAATATGGTTCATGAAAACGCTTTGTTAACAAGGAATGTTGAAGCAGAGCGGCTGGCAAATCAAAGTATTATTGATCAGTATCCGCTCCCAAAGAAAAAGGTGGATGATGATAAATGGGAAGAGGTGGAGCTAAATAACCCTGCTGATGCAGTGAATGCGACGAGAGGAATTCTTTCTCTTGTGTTGCCGACAGAAACGGAAATATCAACTGTTGGCATTAACCCCTCCAACTACATATCTGAAAGAAACTGCAATAAAGGAAGCTCTCTGGCGGGCAGAAACAATCTTCAGGCTGGCGATGAATGGATTTTTAATGAATATATTTTGAAAAAGGCCGGAAATTATACACAGCTAAAAGAAAACAGTGAATTGCAATATGAAACGGAATATGTATTACATGGAAAACCAAGTGATATAGAAAATCTGAAAAATACCGTTGGACAGCTTTTATTACTGCGGGAAACGGCTAACTATATTTTTTTGTGCTCGAATCCCGGAAAAAGCGGTGAAGCAGAAACGTTGGCTGTAGCTATTGCATTGGCAGCCTATTCGCCCGAATTAAAAGATCCGATTAAGCAGACAATTTTATTTGCGTGGGCATA
The DNA here is from genome assembly GCA_017626095.1 of Lachnospiraceae bacterium. Lineage (GTDB taxonomy): Bacteria > Bacillota > Clostridia > Lachnospirales > Lachnospiraceae > UBA2882. Next base: position 11,191 of record JAGAJL010000004.1, on the reverse strand, counting down.
TGCAGAAAGTGTTTATGATGTCAGGACTTTGTTGTCCGGAGGTAAAATTCCCTTGATGAAGGCAGATGAAAGCTGGCATTACTCTCTTTCGGAAATGTTTCGTTTTGCAACGGATGTAAATGAAGGCAATACTTCTATGGAAGCCGGTTTGTCGTACACAGATTATTTACGAATTTTTCTTGCATTGGAGAATGTCGATACAAAAACAAAGCGTTTCATGAATCTTGTGGAAATGGATATCAGAAAAACGGACGGGAACCAATATTTTCGATTGGATACCTGTGTGGATTATCTGGAAGCAGAGGCCTTTATTTCAAGCGGATACGGCGCAAATTTTAGCATTCTTCGGTCATTCTATTATCAGGATTAATCATAATATTTATTTTAAATATACAAAATCCGTTTTAATCAAGTAAACCGGTAAGGAGGTGTCAAGGGATGTCCTTTTTGAGAAGACAACATAGCAACAGAAAGTTAAGTGCATTATCTCTCCAAACTCATCTAGATTACATAGCAAATACACATCGTATGAAACTGATTTTCCCCGAAATCTGTTTTTGCCATACACACCGTAACTCCTTTTCAAAAAGGATGTCCCTTGCCATCTCCAATGCTTGCTCAAAAAAGGGGAGTCTGACCATAGAGGCTTCCCTTTTGGTTCCGATTTTTCTATTTGCGGTTATTTCCATTCTTTCTTTTACGGAGATTTTGCGCGCTCAAATGAAAATAAACAGTTCTTTGCAACAAACGGCAAAAGAATTGTCTGTTTACGCATATGCTGTAAAGAATAATCTGCAAACGGATGTCTTTGATAGTTCGAATGAGGATTTTGAAACAGGCTCCTCTTTTTCAGGGATTGCTATATCCGAAACATATGTCAGATCACGCCTAATCAAAGATGTGACGCAAGAATATTTGCAGGCTTCCCCGGTAAAAGGAAGTGGAAACATAAGTTTTGCAGAAAGCAAATTTATGGAAAAGGATCGGATTGAACTGCGTTGTGCATATACTGTCACACCATTTTTTGCTTTGTCTGATAAAGCGGGATTTTTTACCGAATCGACTGCAATTGTCCGTGCTTTTACCGGATATGATAATTCATCTGGTTGTGCAAATGTTGAAAAAGAAAAGTATGTTTATATTACAGAAACCGGGCGGGTATATCATCAAACTCGTAATTGTCATTATCTGGATTTATCCATTCAGCAAACCGACAAAAACCAACTTTCGGAATTGCGCAATCATTCCGGAGGACGATATTATGCATGTCCTCTCTGTGCAAAAAGCGGAATAGGCAATATTGCTTACGTTACTGATTACGGAGACTGTTATCATTATGATTTGCTATGCAGCGGACTTAAGAGAACCATACAGGCTATTCCGATGTCACAAGTCGGGACAAGAACCCCCTGTAGTAAATGTGGGTCATAGTTTGAAACTATGGAATGACAAGAATTTGATTTGATGCTTTGGATGGGAAACATAAAACCGATTGGGAGCATTTTGAGGAGAAATTGCAATACATGGATGAGACATATGTAAGAAAAGTAAATAAATTAATCTTAAAAAACCATAATGGTAATTATACGATTGAAGCAGCAATTATCATTCCGATAACCTTATTCCTGATTTTGGCAATGATTTCTCTTTCGTTTTCTCTTTACAACCGCTGTAGTATGGAACGGGCGGCAGCAGTATCTGCACTGAGAGGAAGTGAAGAGATTTTTTCAGATAATGCAGCACGGTATAACAAGATCAGCCAGACTATTGATGAGGTGCTTTGCTTTAATCTGCTTTCAGAATCGGAAATGAATAAAAACATTAAAATAAAAGGGAATTCCATGGTTGTAATATTGGAAGCAAAAGAGAAAAACAATACTTTTACAACTTACTCCGGTAAAAAAGCAATAAATCCGGTTTTATGGATTCGAACTTTTCGAAAGATGAAAGGGATGGTGAAAAAAAATGATGCAGGCGGAATTTAAAAGGGAAAATCATAAAAGTTATTTTGTTATTCGAGATTCGAGACTTGACTCAGATGAACATTCACATGAAGTATATGATCTGGAAATGCTGTGCGAAAATAAGATGCAGGGAATTTTACCGGTTTCTTTACATAGTTTTAACGGAGAAACAGAGCTATATTATGATATCAGCACAAAACAAACGTTACGTGTTTTGTTTGAAAAAAAGATGTTTACACGGGAAGATTTGAAGTGGATATTTAGCGGAATAAATGAGGCCGTATGTGAACTGGAAAATTATCTTTTGGATATGGAAAATTTGTTGATTGATCCGGATTATATCTATATTAACATGACAGAAAAGAAGGTTTATTTATTATACTATCCTTATCCCGAAGAATCTTTTGAAAGCGAGGTAGAAAAATTCGCAGAATATATTCTTGATAAAATCTGTAACGAAGATGAACGGACTGTAGTATATGCATATAATTTTTATCGCTATGTAAAAGAGGAAAAAGGAGATTTAATCTCTATATTTCAGGATATGGAAAATAGTGATGCTAATTCTGAAAAAGAAAAATCAGAGCAAGCGTCAAAGCAAATGCAGGTTGAAAAAAACGAACTGTTTCAAGAAGATGAAGAAACTTTGTATTTTGATGAAGAGTTGCAACAAATTAAGGATAACGAGAAGCCTTCAGAATCAAACCATTTGAAAGAAAAACGAATTATTGTTTTTAGCTTTTTTGCCTTGCTCGGAGTTGGAATAATGGCATTTGAAGCATGGCAAAATCAGCTTGGATTTGAAGAATTATTCACAAAACAGGAAACCATCATCGGACTGGCAATTACTATTTTGGCGGTTTTGGCATTTATCCTTTTCTCCGTCATAGATTTTGTCCGCGATAAAGCAAAGGATAAGAAAAAAGATATTTACCGGGATGTAGATGAGAAAAATAGAAACGAAGTTATAGAAAATGATTTAGATTCTATATTTAGTGGGAATGAAGAGACTTTTTTGGAAACAGAGACAGGGGTTTCTTTTGAAACTGACAGAGAAAATTCCTCAAAAGTTGATGATATGTATGAGACCGTTTTGTTACAGGAAGATTGTTATGTAGAACAAAGAATATTAGTTGGAAAGATAAAAGGGAAACAAAGACAGATTGACTTATCGTCATTTCCCTTTATTATTGGTAAAAGTAAGGAACAGGCCGACTATGTGATTGATGATCCATCGATTAGTAGAATTCATGCGCGATTTACATTGCGTGATGGAATCGTTTTTTTGACCGATTTAAACAGTACCAACGGTAGTATGAAAAATGGAATTCGGCTTCAGCCAAATGAATTGGTCGAATTGGAGGCTGAGGATGAAATAAAGTTTGGCAGAGTGACATTTACATATCATTAGTTCATTTTACTCCCGATTTGTTTTTATATTTATTGCTATTGACAGTTCTTATTTACAATTTCTTTTAAATCCATCCTTTTTAGTGTATGATAGTAATTAAGCGTTTTTATTTTAGAATTTATATATGGTATGAGAAGTGTTTGCGTAATGTAAATTAATTCTAAAGGATTTTTTAGCTTATTTTTTTGTATTAATATATTTGTATTATTGTATTTGTATTAATGCATCTGTATTAATACATTTTATGTAAAGAGAATGGTTATGAAAAAGAGATTGTTCTATTTTCTCGGGCAGGACGGATTTTTACGTATGAATACCTCTGTTCCGGAATTTACTGTTTTTTTTAAAAAAGAAACCGGATTTATCAGTACGGTAATCCTTGCAGATCTTGATGAGAATCCTTATGTGACAACCGATCAGGTGGTTTCTGTCAGAAACAAAGTAAAATGGAAATTTATGGACCAGGGAATGGAAGAGGTTCATATGATGGTTTTGGCAATTTCTGAAGACGTTGACAGAGCGGTTTTATTAAAAGATGAGAATCCGTTTTTCTGGGTTATTGACAGTAAGCAGAGTGAATTGGTTATTCCTACGGGCAGTACTGAAGATTTTTATGGTATGAAAGGATTAATCGAAACCTGGTTACGGGCAGATTTTGACCAAAGTGTTTCGGAAGAGAGCTATTATCAGGCAGATGGTCGACAGATCAAAAGTTTTAAACAGCAGCCATTAGTAAATCATTTTGTTTTTATCGCTAATGTGATTGTTTTTACACTGTGTACATTGACCGGTGATTTGTTGTATAATTATGGCAGATTGACGATGCAGGATGTTACAAACGGCGAATGGTACCGCATAATAACTTGCCTGTTTTTGCATGGAAATGTAACACATATCGCAAGCAATATGATGATGCTGTTTTTGCTGGGCAATGTTGTTGAAAAAGAAATGGGTCATTTGAAATATTTTATATTATATTTTGGATCCGGCCTGGCTGCGTCCGGTGAGTCTTTATATTTACAATCCGTCCATTTGGCTTTGGGAGAGGAAGTTGTCGGTTCCATTGGAGCCAGTGGAGCGATATTTGGTATAATGGGTGCGTTTTTGTGGATCTTGATACGCAATCATGGAAGAGCATCCAACATGTCGTTTGTCAGAGTATTGTTTTTGGTCTGCTACTGTCTGTTTGGTGGATTGACCGAGGCAAGAATTGATAATGCAGCACATTTTGGTGGACTATTTGCGGGTATTTTAATCGCTGTTTTGATTTATAGGAAAAACAAACACAAAAAGGAGGTTGCAACCGGTGAAGATTAATATTTACTATGGCGGAAGAGGACTGATGGACGATCCGTCTTTGTATGTAATCAATAAAATGCAGGACGTTTTGGAAGAGTTAAATGTTAAAGTTGAACGGTTTATGCTTTCTGAGTTGAAAAACACAATTACGACTTTGCCTCAGACATTGAAAACGGCAGATGGAATTATTCTGGCGACGACCGTCGAATGGTACGGAATAGGAGGATATTTACAGAGCTTTTTAGATGCATGCTGGCTCTATGGCGATAAGGAAAAAATAAGCCAAATCTACATGTGCCCTATTGTTATGAGTACAACTTATGGCGAAAGAGAGGCGAAACTGGATCTTTCTCTTGCATGGGAGATTTTAGGTGGAAAACCTTGTAGCGGCATCTGTGGTTATGTGCCGGATACAGCCATTTTTGATACAAATTCAGGGTATAACAATATTATTGAGAAAAAAGCGGAAAACATGTATCGTACCATCAGTCAGAAGATGGCCAGTTTTCCTGCCAGTAATAAAGCAGTTACGCAGACGGTTGCGATCAATAAAAACATCAATCTGACGCCAAAGGAATCGGAGCAGTTGTCTCAGTATGCTGCAGATGAATCCTATGTTCAGACGCAAAAGGAAGATATTAAGGAATTGGCAAGTTATTTCCAAGGAATGCTTTCGAGAGATGAAAACGAAGATGAACATATGATTGAAGCTTTCCGGGAACATTTTTCACCACAGCCCGGAATGAAAGCAACTTATAAGATTGTGATAGAAGAAAAGAGTCTTCCGCTTTATATCTCGGTGGACAAGACACAGTTGGAATGTGTATTTAAAGATGTGGAACAGCAGGATGTTCTGATTACTACCGACAAAAATACCATGTCTGAGATTATTAACGGCCGCATGACTTTCCAGAGAGCATTTATGAGTGCCGGAACCATGAAAGTGAAAGGTGACTTTACCTTGATGCGGTCACTGGATCAGTTATTTGTATTTATGAAAGGATGATAAACATGAGAGATGACAATTGTATTTTTTGCAAAATTGCAAATGGAGATATACCGTCGAAGGCAATCTATGAAGATGATTTATTTAAGGTGATTTTAGATCTTGGTCCGGCAACCAGAGGCCATGCCCTCATTTTACCAAAAGATCATGCGAAAAATTTATTTGAGCTTCCGGATGATACGGCAAAGCAGGTTCTCATTCTGGCGAAAAAGCTTGGAAAGCAGATGGTTGAAAAGTTAAACGCAGACGGATTAAATATTATTCAGAACAATGGTGAGGCAGCAGGACAGACTGTAAATCATTTTCATCTTCATTTAATTCCCCGCTATGAAGATGACGGACAGCATATTTTATGGGAACCCAAAGAAGTTTCTCAGGAAGAACTGGAAGAAATTCAAAATACGATTCTCCAATAGTCAGTAGAATGCAATAGAGATTTTATTCTGCCAATATTCCTTTTATTTCTGATTGATTTTCTTTTTGTAAGAATATGTCAGATAAATGATTGTTACAAATTGATGTTTAAGATGATTAGAAGTGATTGATGGCTGGGATAATCAGAAGTATTTGACAAAACAGTTAGCATTTGCTAACATTTTGTCGAAGATGATATTTGAACAATGAAATATATCGGATGAAATATTTGAATGAAGTATTTGAATAAGCAAATTTCATTGTTTAGAGACGAAACGAAAAGAGGAAAAGATTATGAAAGAATCAGGAAAAAACTATTTATTGACAATTTACCGGTTGCAACAGACCGGAATAACTGTTCACTCCATTGATGTTGCAATGGCTTTGGATTTTTCAAAACCCAGTGTCAGTCGTGCCATGGGACTGTTAAAAGATGCTCAATTCATAGAAATTGCTAAGGGCGGTGCCATTACACTGACAAAGACCGGATTGAAAACCGCAAAGGAATTAGAAGAAAGAACTGATGTTTTAACTAAATTCTTATTAATGACAGCCGATACGGATACAGAAACAGCCGTTGTAGATGCCGGCAAAATGGCATTTACTATACAGGATGCTACATATAAGGGAATTTGTAAGTTCATAAAAGAAGTTGAGGGTTAGAAACCAATATATCGGAAAAGAGGAAGAAAGATGACAGTATTTGATGAATTGAAAGCAAGGGGATTACTTGCACAGTTGACAGATGAAGAAGAAATTAAGGAATTGGTAAATAACGGAAAGGCTGTTTTTTATATTGGTTTTGATCCGACTGCTGACAGTCTTCATGTTGGTCATTTTATGGCTTTATGTCTGATGAAGAGATTGCAGATGGCAGGAAATAAACCGATTGCATTAATCGGTGGCGGTACGGCAATGATCGGTGATCCTTCGGGAAGAACGGATATGAGATCTATGATGAGTGTGGAAACCATTGATAACAATTGTGAATGTTTTAAGGAACAGATGAGCAAATTCATTGATTTTTCTGATGGAAAAGCATTGATGGTAAACAATGCCGAATGGTTGAGAGACTTAAATTATATCGAATTCATTCGAGATATCGGTGCACATTTTTCCGTTAACCGTATGTTATCAGCAGAGTGTTACAAACAGAGAATGGAAAAAGGTTTGAGCTTCTTAGAGTTTAATTATATGATTATGCAAAGCTATGACTTTTTATCTTTATATGAAAGATATGGCTGTAATATGCAGTTTGGTGGAGATGATCAGTGGAGTAATATGTTGGGTGGTACAGAACTGATTCGCCGTAAACTTGGTAAAGATGCATATGCCATGACCATCAATCTTTTATTAAATTCAGAAGGTAAGAAGATGGGAAAAACCCAGAAGGGTGCCGTATGGCTTGACCCTAAGAAGACTTCTCCTTATGAATTTTATCAGTATTGGAGAAATATCGGGGATGCCGATGTATTAAAATGTATCCGTATGTTGACATTTATTCCGTTAGAGGAAATTGACAAAATGGATTCCTGGGAAGGAAGTCAGCTGAATACCGCTAAGGAAATCCTTGCATTTGAACTTACAAAAATGATTCACGGAGAGGAAGAAGCAACGAAGGCACAGGAAGCTGCTAAGGCATTGTTTGGAGGTTCCGGTAATTCTGCAGATATGCCTACTGCGACACTGACGGATGATGATTTTACAGATGGAAATATTGATATTTTATCTGTTCTTGTAAAATCAGGTCTGGTTCCGACACGTAATGAAGGACGTAGAGCTGTGGAACAGGGTGGTGTCAGTGTAGAAGGTGAAAAGATTACAGATATTAAAGCAGTTTTCTCCAAAGAACAATTATCCGGAGATGGCGTTGTTGTAAAACGCGGTAAAAAGAATTTCCGTAAAGTGATTGCACAATAGTCCACTGTCCTAAATATTGGACGCCAAACGTGAGATACTCTATTTAGACAACAGGTTTGAAAAACCTTATAAATGTAGTATCAGACGAGGAGGCGAACAATATGAAAGGATATCTGGTAAGTGGTGGATATATGGGATTGGTAGAAGGAGAATACATGCTGTTTGCAAGTGAAAGCGATTATCAGGAGTATATGGAAGAAATATAAAAAGAATCGTTGAAACAAAGGGTGTATTGATTGAAATTATGCACATTTCTTTATATAATAGGAAATGTGCATTTTCTTTCTTTTTTAGACATTTTAATACTTAACCCCCTAAGAAATTGTGTAATAAACCACATTTTGTTCTGTATTTGGGGTTTTGGAAATGCATCTATATAATCAAAATGGGTTGGTGAAAGAATGAGAACAATACAGGTTGGAGACATTACAGAGCATATAAAAGAAATGTGTATCGAGGCAAATCATTTTTTGTCGGGAGATATGAAATCTGCTCTGCACAATGCGTGTGAAAAAGAAGAAGCGTTATTAGGCAGACAGATTCTGAATCAATTACAGGATAATCTGAATATTGCCGGTACAGATATGATTCCCATATGCCAGGATACCGGTATGGCGGTAATCTTTATGGAAATCGGACAGGATGTGCATTTTGAAGGTGGAGATCTGGAAGATGCCATAAATGAAGGCGTAAGGCGCGGATATGTGGAAGGATTTCTTAGAAAGTCCGTTGTAAAAGATCCGTTGATTCGGGAAAATACAAAGGATAATACACCAGCAATTATTCATTATGAAATTGTTCCGGGAGATAAAGTAAAAATCACGGTTGCACCAAAAGGTTTTGGCAGTGAAAATATGAGCCGTGTTTTTATGCTAAAACCGGCAGATGGTATAGAAGGAGTTAAAAATGCCATTTTAACAGCGGTAAAGGATGCCGGACCGAATGCGTGTCCGCCTATGGTTGTCGGTGTTGGTATTGGCGGAACTTTCGAAAAATGCGCTATTATGGCAAAAAAGGCATTGACAAGACCTGTAAATGAACATTCCGAAATACCATATGTAAAAGAGTTAGAAGAAGAACTTTTAGATAGAATCAATGCATCCGGCATTGGACCCGGAGGATTGGGTGGAACGACAACCGCACTTGCTGTTAATATTAACACTTATCCTACACATATTGCGGGATTGCCGGTTGCAATCAATATATGCTGTCATGTCAATCGACATAGTGTCAGGATAATATAATTATTTGAACAAAAGTTTTTACAGGAGAGAGAGAATATGGAACAACACATTACGGCTCCTTTATCTAAGCAGGAGGTTGCAAAATTAAAATCCGGTGATTATGTATATATTACCGGCACGATATATACGGCACGGGATGCTGCACACAAGCGCATGTTTGAATCGCTTCAAAATAATGAGCCCCTGCCCATGGAAATGAAAGACAATATCATCTATTATATGGGACCCTCGCCTGCACGAGAGGGAAGACCGATTGGATCTGCAGGCCCCACAACTGCAAGCCGGATGGATAAATATGCTCCTTCTTTATTGGATTTAGGATTATGCGGAATGATAGGAAAGGGCAAACGTTCGCAGGAGGTATCCGATGCCATTATAAGAAATGGTGCTGTATATTTTGCTGCAGTAGGTGGTGCGGGTGCTCTTTTGTCAAAATCAATTGTCTCATCAGAAGTAATTGCATATGATGATTTGGGAACAGAAGCAATTCGTAAACTGGAAGTAAAAGATTTTCCGGTTATTGTCGTTATTGACAAAGACGGAAACAATCTGTATGAAACAGCAATTACAGCGTATAATAAAGAACAAAATAAAAAATAAAAAAGCAGTTTCTTCCTATATATATAGGATAACAATATTTTTATAGCACAATATATTGTTGAACTGTGAGAAAGAGGTAACTATGAGAATTGCAATGATGGTAATACGCAATTTGTTTTTTGTTCCCGCTCTGTTCATTAAGCTTCTTTGGTTAAGTCATCATTATAACGGGGATTACTATCCTGGATTTATGCAATGTAAAAAAATATCGGCACATGCAATTAAAGGTGGAAATATTACAGCAGAAATACATAATGTAGAAAATTTGCCCGAAGAAGATGGGTTTATTTTATACCCCAATCATCAGGGGCTGTTTGATACATTAATGTTTTTTTATTCCAGCCCAAAGCCTTTAGCTTTTGTAATTAAAAAAGAAGCCAAAGATATTATCTTGTTAAAACAAGCAGTTGGCGCGACGGGCTCTCTTGCCATGGACAGGGAAGATTTAAGACAATCCATGCAGGTAATCAATCAGATTGCGGAAGAAGTAAAGAATGGAAGAAACTATGTAATCTTTGCTGAAGGAACTCGCAGCAAAATGGGGAATAAGCTACGGGATTTTAAAGGCGGTAGTTTTAAAGCGGCGCAAAAAGCAAAGTGTCCGATTGTTCCCTGCGCATTAATCAATTCTTTTGTTCCGTTTGATGAACCTTCATTAAGACACATTACGGTTAAACTAATCTATTTAAAACCGATGTATTATGAAGAGTATAAAGGAATGAAAACGAATGAAATCGCCGAGGAAGTAAAACGGCGGATAGAAGAAGCGATTGCGGAATATGAATAAGAAATATTAAAGTGGTTATTGAAATAAACTGTGGAGAATACAACAATAATTATTCAAAAGGCAGTCTAAAATAATATTACAGTTTCTATTAATTCATAAAGTACAAAAAATGGATTGACAAACAAAAATCACTTCGGTATAATAATTTTTGCGTCACGTTAGAGACGTTGCAACTTTATATTGGTAGAGGATAAAGTTCAGTGGTACGGAGAAATACTCAAGAGGCTGAAGAGGCGCCCCTGCTAAGGGTGTAGGTCGTTCACGCGGCGCGAGGGTTCAAATCCCTCTTTCTCCGTTTTTCTACAAGAAAAGTAATCTTGCTCTTTGAGATTTCTTTTTTTTTCACTAAAAAGGGATGACTTGTAGAAGATAAAAAAGCTTCTTTCAAAAAAATTGAAAAAAGTTAAAAAAGTGCTTGACGAAAGAAAACGATAGTGATAATATAACATCGTTGCGCGTCGAGAGAACGCACAGAACCTTGAAAACTAAACAGCAATGCAACCCTGAAAAATTCCAAGAGAAAATTTCAGAACGTCTCGAAAGAGA
>JAGAJL010000040.1 GCA_017626095.1 Lachnospiraceae bacterium | reverse complement strand
AGCTGCCTTTCAAACAAGGCTACGACAATCTCCGGTCAACCCGCGGAGAGTCTGCGGCAAGTGCCGATACGGCACAATCGGAGAGGTGTTTCCACCGAAATCAAAGTGCGGTTTGCGCCTCCCACAATGTGCCGTCTGACAGGAACGGTCAAACTGTGCGATGATGTTGTCTGCCAGTTCTTCGTTTGTTAGGTCTACCCACATATTGTTGGATAACATATCTTCTGAACGGATAAGGTGTTCGTTCCATCTTTCTGTAAGTTCGGTGTGACCGGGATAAATCATGCTTTCGGCTGCACGATACATGGCATCTTCTTCGATCCAGTAGTCCCATGTTACTTCACCAACACCGTTAGCCACACGGTATTCATTTAAAGCACGAAGCACTTCGTTTCTTGCTAAGGACTGTTCGTATTTTACATTAACGGTAAACGTCGGATAAGATTCAACTTCCATGGTAACTTCTTCATCGGTGTTCATTTCAACCGTTTCTAACTGGTTTTCGCTGACGCTCTCATTGCTGACGCTCTCTTTTGCAGACTGTTCATCTTTCACATTAACCGTAGGTGCCCGATTAGCCTCAACTTCCATGGTAACTTCTTCATCGGTATTCATCTCAACCGTTTCTACCGTGATATCAGACTCCGTTTTTAGTCCGTACCGGCTCATGATTTCTTTAAATTCTTTGGAATAAGCAAAACCATGCATGACTTCATCCCGGCTCTTCCCTCTTGCAAGTACCTGTAACCAGTATGCTTTACCTGCTGAATCTGAACTGCGGTCTAAGAATGTCTGATAACATACTTCCACGAACTGTTCGTTAGAAAGGTTCTTTTCCCGAAATTCTTTCGAATGAAAGAACGACTGTGCGACATCCAAAGCGGTTTTCTGCTTTGTATTGATTAAGTGACACCAGTATTCTACACCTTCGGTTTCTCCGGTTCTGCCAAGTGCCTTTGTATAGTTTCGTAATACAAAATTTCTGACACCTGCATTGTAGACATTTGAACCATCCTGTTCCATGGTACCCCTTGCAATTCCATAACTGTCACACAGATTTGCAAATTCTTTGGAATTCACAAAACCGGATAATACATGGGTTCTGCTGTATCCTTTATTTAATACGCCAATCCAGCAGTTCCATCCTTCCGGATCCGCTTCCCTGTTAAAGAATGTCCGGTATAAGGTTGCAACAAATTCCTCATTGCTTAAGTTCCGGTTTATAAATTCTTTGGAACAGAAAAATCCGCGTGCGATGGATGCACCGTCATATTCATAATTTTCCAACCCGTTGGACCAGAACATTAATCCGTCGTATTCGGCATCCCTGTTTAATGCCACGTTATACATTCTTTTCACAAAGGCTTCGATATTCTGTCTTTGTGAATTTTGTGTCGGTTGTTCCGGCTGCGATGGCTGTACCGGTTGTGTCGGTTGTGTCGGCTGTGTTGGCTGTGTCGATTCGGGAGGTTGCGTGTTGCCGGCTCCGTATTTTTCATTATAACAGGATTCATACACTGCTTTATCATTTTCCAAATGTGCGTCATATAACGCTCTTAATCCTTCTTCCGTGGTCTGTAATCCAAACCGTCCCAAGAATTCCGGATCGTATTCTAATTCTACGCTTGTCCACGAATCGTTTGCAGGCGTAGGTGTATCGCATCTACTAGCTGCACCGACGGCAATGCTTCCGGCAAAGATTACTAACAATGCAGATAATGCCGTATATATTTTTTTCTTCATATCTCTCATTCCTCACAGAATATCTTTTTCTTTTGTATCTGCATTATAGCACAATCTTTGTTTCATTTACCACTGTAAGTTGGGATAATTTAGTTCAAAAACTATTTCTTCAGATACCATCTTGCCGCATGTCCGGTTCCATCTACCTCTGCGATTCCCTCTCGTTTCATAGCCTGAAGAATATTAGATACTTTCTTTGACTGTTGCTTATCATCTAGAACAGCTGGCAATGCCCCCAACAATATTTGTTTCAGTTCAGTAACACTTGCTTTTTCCATTGTTTCCAATGCATTAATAAGAATCTGTTTATAAACATCATTACTTAAACCTCTATTTCTGACATAATCAGTCTGTTGTCCGACAATATTTGCAACCTTATACGAAACATAAATATGTGGATACCTACCTTCCACCAATTCTTGTTTCTTTAGCCGCCAATAGCTTTCTTTCGATATAACTTCCTTCTTCTGTACCTTATCAAGCAAAAATACCGTTAACAAATCCAAATCTGCATTCGCATGCAACAGTTGAGTATAATTTTTATCCAAAATTTTTCCATACAAAGTTACTTTTACACGATTCGGATCACTTAAATCATATGTTGGCAAAGGAAAGCATTTTTCCTTTTGTATTTGGTACATCATTGGTATCCCCATAGAATTTGTATCAATCATATACAAATTAACCATGGCTCTACACAAAAAAGTATTTCGATAATATGGTGGCTTATATCCTTCTTCCAAAGCTCTCTCTACTGTTTCAGGAATAAAATTCCCCTCATTAATAAATACCAATCGATCCTCAAATTCTTCAAGATTGATTTTCCCGCGTAATTGATAATTTGAATGTGCAATGCAATTATTGAGCACCTCTTTTACCACATCAGCTTCATACTGATATGTTTCATCCGGAAACAACGTTTGTTGTCCTGCGATATATCTATACTTTTCATTCCGAATCTTAGAATATACTCTATCAACCGCTAAAAGCAGTGGTATATCAAAATGCTCATATGCTTTTACCGTTCCATTACCATTGTATAATGTCCAAGTAATCCTCGGAATAAATCCATCAAAAAGATATGATGACTCTTCCTTTCCCAATAATATCAATGCTGTATTAGTTATCTTTCCCTTAATTAAAATACCAGCCTTATTTAGTATCTCCACATCGCTCATCTTTAGCAGCATATCTGTTGACTTTTTAGCCGAATTTTGTTTTCTTATAAAAAGCTCTCTTGCATAACAAACTGCTTCCGGATCTAAATCTTCAAAAGTAGCTCCTTCTACAATCTCTTTGGACCAGTCCACTCCAACCTGACTTCGTATCAAATCCATCTTATCAATTGGAAGAGGACATGTATTTTCATCCTCTCTGGCATATGCTGCACCGTTCCAAGTAGTGGGAATTCCCCTTGTTGCCGGCGGAATTTGAAAAGCCACGATTCGATAACCGTCTATTTTCAATTCGTAGATTTCCATAAACGTAGCTCTTTCATTTGTTCCAACAACAATTTCTTTTTTAAGATTCTGAAGGTTACCATCCTGACGATATGAAGTACCTACTATCTCTTTTTTATTTGTCACTCCCAAAATAAGCCATGCCTCTTTAAAGCCACGTATATTTGCCTCATTTCCCAATGCTGAAAAATATTTTCCGATATCTTTAAATGAATAATTTATACGAGCTTCCTTGAATTCGACAACTTCATCTTCAAAGTCAATTATCATTTTTCTTATTTTCTCAATCAATTGCTGATCTGTATAAATCATCTTACTTCCTTCCCGCCTTGAACTAATCTTGAGCTAATCTTGGACTAATCTTGGACTAATCTTAAGCTAAAATGAAATATTATTGGATTATTTTTTCATAGCACTACTCTTTTTTGAATTATTGATGCATTTTTTATTTATAATAACTCAAAAATCAGTTTTTATTTTATAACATAGTGCCAAGTCAAAAAAGTATCTTTTTGTGCCTGCATTATAACCTTTCACCTTTTTGGTGTATTATACCACAAGACATAATAAATTGCATAAAATTAAAAGCCTGGGATAATTTCTTACACACATTTCGTCGATGTAAACGCATGGCAGTGTAGTAAAAAACTTTTCCACCTTTATCGACTTGAAAAAACCATATGTATCATAATATAATACAAATGATGTTGGGAAAAAGGTGTATTTGCCCAATCGTAACAACGGGTTGCTACGCACTTTGTGCTCCCGCAATCCCTGATATCATACAAATAAGAAAGAAGGACCACACAATGACAGTAAATGAAAAAGCTTTAAAACTCCATGAAGAATGGCAGGGAAAACTCGAAACAACCGCAAAGGCATCTGTTAATTCCAGAGAAGATTTAGCACTTGCTTACACACCCGGTGTTGCAGAACCTTGTAAGGTAATCGCAGAAAATCCCGATGATGTTTATAAATATACCATGAAGGCAAACACGGTTGCCGTTGTTTCTGACGGAAGCGCCGTATTGGGACTTGGAAATATCGGTGCCAAGGCCGCTATGCCGGTTATGGAAGGAAAAGCTGTTTTATTTAAAGAATTTGGTGGCGTTAATGCCGTTCCGATTTGTTTGGATACGCAGGATACCGAAGAAATCATCAAAACCGTTACCTATCTTGCACCCGGTTTTGGCGGTATCAACCTAGAAGACATTTCCGCTCCCCGTTGTTTTGAAATCGAGGAAAGATTAAAAGCAACTCTGGACATCCCGGTATTTCACGACGATCAGCACGGAACCGCGATTGTTGTTTTGGCTGCTACGATTAATGCATTAAAGATTGTTAAGAAAAATAAAGAAGATGTCCGTGTAGTTGTAAACGGTGCCGGTGCAGCAGGCGTTGCAATTTCCAAATTATTATTAAACTATGGTATCAAAGATGTGATTATGTGTAACAGCAAAGGAATTGTTGCCAAAGGTGCTGCCAGATTAAACTGGATGCAGGAAAAAATGCTTGAAGTTACCAATCTTGAAAACAAAACCGGTACGCTGGCAGATGCCGTAGTTGGTGCTGATATCTTTGTCGGTGTTTCTGCTCCGAATACATTAACACCTGAAATGGTTAAAACAATGGCAAAAGATCCGATTATCTTTGCTATGGCTAACCCGGTTCCGGAAATCATGCCTGACGTTGCCAAAGCAGCAGGTGCCAGAATCGTTGGAACCGGACGTAGTGATTTCCCGAATCAGATTAACAACGTGGTTGCATTCCCCGGCATTTTCAAGGGAGCTTTGGAAGGACGTGCTCCACAGATTACCGAAGAAATGAAGTTAGCTGCTGCTTTCGCACTGGCAGATTTAGTTCCCGAAGATGAATTAAATGAGGATAACATTATGCCGGAAGCTTTCAATCCGGTTGTTGCCGAAACGGTTGCAGCTGCAGTTAAGGCTCATATCCAAAAATAAGCTCCATTTTATTATTATGTGGCTACGAAATTTGCCGCATAGAATAGAGATAAAAGTGAGAACAAATATTAATTATAGGTTTACATAATTATGACACAAGAACCCATGACCTTATACAAGCTAATTATCCTGTATATGTTGGATCGTGCAACACAGCCTCTGACAAAAGCCCAGATTGATGATTTTATCCTGGAAAAAGAATACACCAATTATCTGACGCTCCAGCAGGCCATTGCGGAATTAAGTGAAATTCAGTTAATTTCCACTGAAACCTTCCATAATCGCACGCAACTTATGTTAACCGAAGAAGGTAAATCTACCATTGCCCTTTTTCATAAACAGATTTCAGATGCCATCAAGCAGGAAGTTAGCGATTACTTACGGGAGCATGCCATAGAGCTTCGAAACGAAGTTTCTGTCACCGGACAATATCAAAGGGTTTCTTCCAAGTCCTATGAAACTGTTTTACGTGCCACCGAGCGCGGTGAGCTTTTGATGGAATTAAAAATCCTTGTTCCGGATGAAAAGACAGCTACTGCGGTATGCGAGCAATGGCAGAAAAAAAATGAAGATATTTATGCATTGATTATGAAGGAATTGTTTTAATCCCAAATGATTTCATACAAACAATAAAAGGTTCCAATTTCGTTTCATCCGAAATTAGAACCTTTTTTATTATTTCCTTTTTCGGATTTGTGTTATTAGCGAACAAAAGGAAATGTTGTGATATGCAATGAGAAAAGATCATTTATCGCATTTCTTTACATCATTTTTTCCACTACTATCCTCATTTTTCTCTTTCAGCCACTTCATATGTTCTTTCACCTTTTTTTCATATCCGTTATCGGAAGGCTGATAGAATTCTTTTCCGTTTAATTCATATGGTAAATACTGCTGTTCCACGTAATGTTTATCGTAGTCATGGGCATATAAATAACCAACACCATGCCCAAGCTTTGCTGCTCCTTTATAATGTGCATCCTGCAAATGTGTCGGTATCGGCAGGTTGCCACTCTTTTGAACTTCGTTCGCCGCGGCAAAAACTGCCTCGCAACTGCAGTTACTCTTGGGGGCAGTTGCGATATAGGTTACCGCCTCCGCCAAAATAATCTGTGCCTCTGGCATTCCAACCCGTTCTACGGCAAGCGATGCGCTAACGGCAACGTTTAATGCATTCGGATCTGCCATTCCGACATCCTCTGCAGCACAAATCATAATACGCCGTGCAATGAATGTCACACTTTCACCTGCATACAACATACGAGCCAAATAGTAGACAGCCGCATCCGGATCGGAGCCTCTCATACTTTTGATAAAGGCCGAAACGGTATCATAATGGTTATCTCCGTTTTTATCGTATCGCATAATACGCTTTTGAATACATTCACCTGCAACCCCAAGCGTAATGTGTATTTTACCGTCTTCGCTTGGTTGCGTCGTCAATATGCCCAGTTCAATAGCATTTAATGCATGCCTTGCATCTCCACCGGAGATGTCTGCCAGAAATTTTGCCGCATCCTCATCAATGACAGCGCCATAAGCACCCATTCCCTTTTTTTCATCATAGACAGCTCTTTGAATCAGTTCATAAATATCATCTTTTGATAAAGGTTTTAATTCGAAAACAATGGAACGGGAAATCAACGCCCCATTTACTTCAAAATACGGATTTTCTGTTGTAGCACCAATCAAAACAATGGTTCCGTCTTCCACAAAAGGAAGCAAATAATCCTGCTGCCCCTTGTTAAACCGGTGAATTTCATCCACAAACAAAATCGTCTTTTTCCCATACATTCCATAGGTATCTTTTGCCTTGGCAACGACCTCTTCCATATCCTTTTTGCCTGCCACAGTTGCATTAATCTGTGTGAATTCGGCACTGGTCGTATTGGCAATGACTTTTGCAAGTGTTGTTTTTCCGGTTCCCGGCGGTCCGTAAAAAATCACACTTCCCAGCTTGTCCGCCATGATTGCGCGGTACAATAACTTGTCTTTTCCTATGATATGCTGCTGCCCAACCACTTCTTCGAGCGTTGTGGGACGCATACGTGCAGCTAATGGTGCTTCCTTTTCCTGGTTGTTTTGACGCATATAGTCAAATAAATTCATTCCATCCATATACTTATATTCCTAAAATATCTTATCTGTTTCCTTATGTATTGTAAAACCCTATCACATATATTTTACCGTACATTTTCTTTTTACCATACATTTTCTTTCTTCATTCTATGATATACGAATCACAATTTTCATTCAATATCATTCCATAATAATTTTTCATTGAGAAGTCCATTATTTTTTCATGAGAATTTCAGTTTTTTCATCGATAATTTCAATGTTTTTCATAAGAATTCCAGCTTTTTCATCGATAATTCAATGTTATTCATGACAATTTCAATTTTGGGAGATTTATTCCAAAATAATTTCATCAACCGTAACAAATTCATAACCTTCTTTTTGCAAATCATCAATTGCGGTTAGCGCGGCCATGACACTTGACTTATAAGAATCATGCATCAGAATAATCCCGTTATCTTTTGCATTTTCCTCAATCCGTCTGACAATTCCTGCAGCATCTTCACAACACCAGTCCAAGGGGTCAATATTCCAAAGAACAACAAGCATACCTGTCTGCTCCTCCAGATTTTCTTTATGACTTCCAAACGGCGGACGGATATACTGGGGTGTCTGTCCCGTTATTTTTTCGATCACCTCATTAGTTTTTACAACTTCCTGATGCAGCAAAACCGTATCGGCATTTTTTAAATCCTTATGATGAAACGTATGATTACCGATCAAATGTCCCTCTTCCTGAATACGTCTGACCAAATCCGGATAGTTTTGCGCAGATTCTCCAAGCAAAAAAAACGTAGCATGAATTCCACGTTCTTTTAGTCCGTCCAACAACATGGGAGTATAAATCGGATTAGGGCCGTCATCAAATGTTATAGCAATCTTTTTAGTTAACATAACTCCTCCTTCATTTTCAGAAACCAATGTTGTATTTCTGCTGTCTGTCTCATTAATCATATCATATTTTCCAAAGTATCCAAAGACGATCAAAGAAAAGGTAAATAACAGACCGGCCAGTGTCTTAGCATTTTTCAAACAGCGCTTCATGGATACCTCAAAAATGAATTTGTATAATATATGAATGTTTTCCCGCTATTATACGTGGGGACGGTTCTTTTGTCACAAAGAGTGTCCCTCTGTCATGCATAACACCCCATTTCATTTGTTAAACGCATCTGCCTACTGTACCCTATTCTTCCGACTCTATTACAGTATCTGTATACTTCCTTTGCATATCATGCCTTTTTTTTCGATTTTCAACCGTGTCAAAAAGAATGGAAAAGTCATAATCTTTTGGATATAATTCGGTTGCAGCCACATGCAATTTCACTCTCTTATGATTAATCCATATTTTTTTATTCGGAAGCTGTACTCTCAATACGCCCTTTTCATTTATAGGTTCACAAACTATTCCGATCTTTTTCTCCGGAAAAACCATAACACTGTCACCGATATGAAACTTCTCACTAAGATCCGTATGCTTTTTTACTGTTTTTGCTTTTACAATTTTCGTCGCGCTCTTCTTTGCAGTGTTATGTTCCGGATTTTCGAACGTGTAATTATCGATTGCTTTCTCGCCGTATGCAGCACGAATTGCCACTTTCAGCATTTCGCCCGGCATCCCCAATCTGTCCGCAATATAAAACGCACAGCTCTCACCGGCCTCTCCGATTACCATTTGATAGGTAGGACGCAAGGTTTCTTTATCAAATGACATTCTTGCATTTACAATATCCAAAGCCTTATCTGCATATTCCTTTACTTCCGGATAATGCGTTGTAACTAAAAAAATGGCGCCGCTTTTCCGAAGCTCTTCCAGAATTGCAATGGCAATCCCCATACCTTCCGTTGGATCTGTGCCGGAACCCAATTCATCCATAATCACAAAACTGTCCTGATTTACTTCCCTTAATACTTCCAGCACATTCGTGATATGAGCCGAAAAAGTAGACAGATTTTCTGACAGATTTTGTCCATCACCAATATCACACAGATAAGAACTATTCATACAGATGTCTGCCTTTTTACATGTGACATGCAATCCACATTGCGCCATGATGCAGTTTAGCATAACGGTTTTAATGGATACCGTTTTTCCTCCTGTGTTGGGACCTGTAATCACAATTCCTCTCACGTTTTCTCCCACTTCAAACTGCAACGGCACCACAATCGTTTTATCCATTAGAGGATGCCTTACATCAATTAACCGGATTCTACGTTCCGTATTGATAATCGGTTCGCTCGCATCCATATTAAGACTTAGTTTGCCTTTTGAAAAAATAAAATCGAGTTTTTCAATCATTTTTAAATCTTCATGCAACACAGGTGCTGATGCCATAACCATGGCTGACAAAGTGTACAAGATGTTGTAAACTTCGTTTTCTTCACTGATTTTTAATAACTGCAGTTCTTCATAATATTTAGCGACACTTGCGGGTTCTATAAAAAGAGTACTTCCGGTTGAAGACTTATCAATTATGCTTCCGGATATCTTAAACTTATAATCTTTTTTTACAGGAAGACAGATTCGTCCATTTCGGAACGTACAATATTGATCTGCCATATACTCCTTATTTGAACGCAGTATCTGCTCCGCCTTCTGTTTCATTTGTTCTTCACATTTAACGATCTGCTTTCGAATCTGTTCCAATTCTTTTGATGCATAATCATCCACTTCTTCATTTCGGATTTTTTGACTGATTTCCTGCCCCAAATCTGCAATAATATTCAGATTCTCATCATAATAGGCCAGCGAATTCTGAAACACTTTTCCTCTGGAAAGATAGTCTTTCAATCTTTTTATTACTACCAGTACTCTTTCTACTCTCTCTAATTGGTAAGGCGTCAAACAGTCTCCCTTTTTAGCTATCAGCAATACTTCTTTTATTTCTGTTATATTCTGAAATGGGGGCGTTCCCAGTTTTTCGATTAAGAATCGTGCATCGGTTGTATCTTTCAATTGTTTCTTTAATTCATTTTCAGAAAAGAACAGGCTGGCTTCCCTGATTTTTTCTTTTGCCCAGTCAGTAATTGCTAACTCTGACCATATTTCTTTTACCTTATCAAATTCAATTTGTCTTTCTATATTCATTTTCTTTTCCTTTCACTGCCGCTTGACAGTATGAAATTTCACTGCCGCTAAGGCAGTATTATTTTGGGAGACAGTTCTTCTATCATGAGGAGCATCCCCATGTGTGCCTGACCTTGACAAAAACATAACAAAAATGTAATCATGCCCCCATGCAAGGGTGCTCGTAAATCTGAGCGCCCTTTGATTTTTTATCATTGATAATATGATACCACAAAATGCGTAGCAATCCGTTGGTATCATGGGGAAAAATACCTTTGACCCCAACATCATTATAATTATATTGTATTGGGAGGAAAATGCTATGACAGCAAAGGAATTACTACAGGAAGCTGCAGGCTACGAAGAAAAACTGATTACCACCAGACGTTTTCTGCACATGCATCCCGGCACGGGTTTTGATATAAAGAACTGTTACCTCCGGGCAAAATTTTTACCGCGGCTCAGTTAAATGCCTTATCTGGCGATAAAAAGCCGCCAAAATCTGCAGGTTCTGAAGATTTTGCTTATGTAAGCCAGGAAGTTCCTTCCGTTATGCTAGCCTTAGCTGCCGGAAGTCCAAATGACGGATACTGTTATCCACAGCATCATCCAAAGGCTAAATTTGACGAGTCAGCTTTAGCAGGCGGAAGCGTCGTTTATGCATACACAGCCATGCGCTGGCTTGAAGAACACTCGTAATTATCTTTGAATATGCATACGGTTTTCGGATTGTCAATCTGTTTGCCAATCTGTTTGCCAATCTGTAACTGGTCTAAAGAAGAATAAATAATTTTTCAAATTCATCTTTTAAAAGATCAAAAATAACGCAAGAACATATCATGGTAAATTTTATAATGTTTTATTTGTAATTTTAAAATATAAAATTGAAGGCACCAAAAATTAAAAATATGAAAGTGAGGTACTTATCATGAAAGAAATCATCCAAAGCCCCCTGCTACTTACTCTGGTCAGTATCGGTCTGATCTACATCTTAGGTTTTTCATTAGTTTATTTGAAAAAGCCTACAGCCGCTGTCTGGAAATGGGGATTACCAAAGAAGAACTGAAAAAAGTCATTAAATCCAGCGTCGTATTTTCGATTGTTCCGAGTTTATCCATCGTTGTCGGTCTATTCGCCTTAATCTCCGTATTAGGTGTTGTATGGTCCTGGTGGAGACTTTCAGTTATCGGCTCTCTCTCCTATGAATCGCTGATTTCAAGCAGCGTTTCGACCGCACTCGGCTTTTCTTCCAATGCGGAAATGTTAGCAAATGCTACCGGAAGAGAATTCGGTGTTGTTATGATTTTGATGAGCATTGGTATGTTAAGCGGTTTCTTTATCCTGATACCTTTTGGTAAAAAACTCTCTATGAGTGTAAATAAAACCGAAAATTCCAGCACATGGAAATATGTTTTGAGCGGCACCTTCATGCTTTGTCTCTTTGCCGTTTATGTTCCCGTATTATTGTTTGGTGATACTATCCAAGCCGCAGTTATGTTAACCGGCTTGGTGATTGCAGTTGGTCTTGGTATTCTTGCCAAAAAGAGCCCGAAATTACGTTGGTTAGGTGATTTCATCATGGCCTTCTCCATGATTGGTGGTATGATTTCATCTATTTTATGGACCAGTATATTTTAATAGCAAAAGGAGGAACTACCTATGAAAAAAGAAAATAAAACCACACATACATTAGATCCGTTTCAGGCATGGTCTCATAAATGGGGACGTTTTGGCACAGTCATTGCATTAATTTACATGATTGCACTTCCTTTTGTTGTGCTCGCATATTATGATTCCATTCCCTCATTTGGAGAAGTTATCAATATTTCAACCATCAGTATTTTGATGATTTATATTCCTGTAGGTATCTCAGAAGCTCTCAGCTATACTCCAATCCTTGGCTCCTCTTCCTACCTTACTTTTATCACAGGAAATATTATGAACTTGAAACTTCCCTGTGCAGTAAATGCTTTGAAAATCACGAAAAAAGAAGCAAATACACCGGAAGGTGATGCAATTGCTTCCGTAGCAGTTGCAGTCAGCTCCATTATGACCGTTTGTATTTTAGCTCTTGCTGCACTGTTTAGTACCTGGATCAGCCCGGTATTTGAACTTCCGGCTGTAAAAACAGCTTCCAACTATATCATTCCTGCATTGTTCGGCTCTCTGACACTCGGACTGTTTTCAAGCACCAATACCGGAAATAAAGTCGTAAAAAATGGTATTATGGGCGTTGTACCGGTTCTTATCATCGTATCCATTCTTTCTATTCTGGTACGTGTGACAAGCGGCGGTTCCCTGTTTGGAATGGTCGGATTCCTGATTTTATTTATGCTTCCGATAGCTTTGATTTCTTCCCGCATTATGTGGAAAAAAGGTGTTATCAAGGTTGTAGATAAGAATTCGACGGAAGAATAGAATTATTATATTAAATGCCCGGTTTTAAAACTCAGACTTCGTCTTCGAACAGCTGAAACCGGGCATTCTTTTTTGTTCGCCATGCCGCTAAGAAAGTCACAAGACCTCGTAAAAGCCGGCGGACAAAGATATATCATTTTCAGTTTGGATGACTTGGCACATACGTGCTATTTCCAGAAATCCAAATGGATACAATCAATACCTATATTGACAATGCAGACATTAGAATACCGGGATTACGGCATTACCATAGGTTTCTTCAATATAGCTTTTTACACCGTCACTCAATACAGCATTTACCAATGCCTGTGTTTTTTCAGAGTTTTCATTGCCTTCTTTTACAACGATTACATTTGCATAGGTATCTGCTGCTAACGAATCGGAAGCTTCCACTGCGATGGCATCTGCTACGTTTAAGCCGCCTTCTGCTGCATAGTTACCATTGATTGCCGCAATATCAACATCGGGTAAAGAACGAACCAGCTGTGCTGCTTCAATTTCTTTGATTTCCAGGTTCAAAGGATTTTCTTCGATATCCAGAACAGTTGCAGTTAAACCTGCACCCTCTTTCAACTTAATTAAGCCCTGTGCTTCCAGTAACAAAAGCGCTCTTGCTTCATTGGTTGTATCGTTCGGCACGGCTACAACAGCACCATCTTTTAAGTTAGCAATGCTATCTGTTTTACCGGCATAAAGGCCGAAAGGTTCAAAATGTACAGCTGCAACAGAAACCAGATGTGTTCCGTTTTCTGCATTGAAATCATCCAGATACGGCTGATGCTGGAAGAAGTTTGCATCCAGCTCACCATCTTCCAATGCTGTGTTGGGTAATACATAATCATTGTATTCTACAACCTGTAAGTCATAACCTTCTGCTGCCAGTGTATCTTTTACCTGTGCTAATATTTCAGCATGGGGTGTGATGCTGGCTCCGACCTTTAATACTTCCAATTCTCCTGTTGCAGCATCTGTCGTTTCTTCAGTTGAATCCTCTGCTGTGTCTGCACCTTCTGTTTCCTGTGCGGTTTCCTCTGTTGCTGCGTTTTCTGTTGCTGCGTTTTCTGTGGCTTCATTTGTTGCACCATCGTTTGCTCCACATCCTGTCAGTCCTACAACTCCGAATGCCAATGTTGCGATTAATAATGTTGCGATTTTCTTTTTCATAATTTTCCTCCTTTTTTGGGGACGTTTCTTTTGTCACTAAGAGTGTCCCCTTGTCATGATTTCTTTTAAAATAATTTTTTAATTTGTTTTCTTTTTTGTGTCATTATTGATGTGACTAAATTGTGTGACACAGGGACACTCCTTGTGACAAAAGAACCGTCCCCAACCGACTACCGAATCCGCTTGTCGGTTTTATTTGCAATAAACATGCCAAGCTCCTGAAATACCTGTACAATAATGACCAGTACAAATACCGTTGCCCACATGATATTGGCCTGATAGCGATAGTAACCATAATTGATAGCGATTGCTCCAAGTCCTCCACCACCGGTAAATCCCGCCATTGCAGAATAACCAAGCAGGGTTGCAAATGCTATGGTGCATCCGACAACCAAGGATGGTCTTGCCTCCGGCAGTAACACTTTCCAGATGATCTGGAAGTTGCTTGAGCCCATGGCCTGTGCTGCTTCAATCACACCCTGATCAACCTCCTTTAATGATGATTCCACCATCCGTGCAATGAACGGAATGGCTGCTACAATCAGCGGAACGACCGTTGCATTTGTTCCGATCGTCGTTCCTGCCACGAGCCTTGTAAAAGGCAGAATGGCAATTAAAAGAATGATAAAGGGTATGGACCGGGTTAGATTCACAATCACACCCAATACCGTGTTGACGATCCGACATCGGCAAATTCCGTTTTTATCTGTTATAAAGAGCAGTACTCCCAAAGGAATTCCCGCCAGATACGAACAGGCTGTAGAAAGGATTACCATATATAAGGTTTCCAAGGCACCTTTGTAAAGCAGTGTAACTAACTGATTAAATTCCATCCACATCTTCCTCCTCGTAATGAACTCCTATCGAATCCAGATATTCTTTTGCTAAAGCAATTACCGCTTCATCCTGCGGAAATTCCAAAAGCATCTGGCCATATGCTTTTCCTCCGATATCTTCTGTTCCGGCTCCCAAAATATTGACCGGAATATGACATTTTAAAACCAGATTGGCTACAACCGGTTCGGAAGATGCCTGCCCGCCAAAAACAAGTCGGAACACCTTTCCCTGATAAGTTCGGTTATCAAATTTTTGTTTGGGATAAATCATTTCCTGTGCGACTTTTGTTTTGGGTGATAAAAATACTTCCTGTACACTTCCCTGCTCAACGATTTCTCCCTCATTTAACACAGCCACGTGGGTACATATTTTTTCCACCACCCGCATTTCATGCGTAATGACGATAATGGTAACACCCAGCTTTTCATTGATTTCTTTTAAAAGGTCCAAGATGGAATTGGTCGTATTGGGGTCCAAAGCACTGGTTGCCTCATCACACAAGAGGTATTTCGGCTGTGTAGCCAACGCCCTTGCAATAGCCACTCTCTGTTTCTGTCCTCCTGAAAGCTGTTCCGGATAGTGATACATTCGATCTTCAAGTCCTACCAGTTTTAAGAGTTCAATTGCCCTCTCCTTTGCTTCTTTTTTATTTGTGCCTGCAATCTCTAAAGGATAACAGACATTTTTCAAAGCGTTTCTTTGTGACAATAAATTGAACTGTTGAAACACCATTCCGATTTTTCTTCGCTCTTCTCTAAGCGCTGCATTTCCAAGTGTCGTCAGTTCTGTACCATCGATAAAAACTTTTCCTCCTGTTGGCCGTTCCAACAGGTTCAAACATCGTACCAATGTTGATTTTCCGGCACCGGAAGAACCAATGATACCAAAAATACTTCCATCTTCAATGGTAAGATTTATGTTTTTTACGGCTTCGGTCTCTTTATTCTTCTGAACAAAAGTTTTGCTTACCTGTTCCAGTCGTATCATGTCTTTTCCTTTCTTTGATTTTCTTTATCCTGTTATTTTGAAATCGAACTTTCTCAATTCCTATATTCTGAAATCGAACTTTCTCAATTCCTATTATGAAAAAAACGCAGGCACACCATTGCACCTGCGTTTTCTATAAAATAACCTTTATCGGTTTTCATCGCTTTCGGGGTGCAGGAAAATAAACCATATCATGTCTTGTCATCATACAGCAGCGTGTTTGCATATTCATCATCATAGTATTTACCGTTTTTTGCATAATATTGTTTTCTCCTTTCCTCTTTTGCTTTTTGTTCCTTTCGATGTGTTTAGTATAGCATCATGCAAAGAAATGTGTTAATACGCGAATTTTATAGTTGATTATAGGAAATTGCTATAGCAAAAATCAATTTATCTCACATCAACCAGTCCATATAATATAGCTCTATTCCACTATTCATAAATTCAAACAACGAGTATGCCATCCTTCCTATTATACTAATCCCTGCTAAATTTAATAAAACAGCTATAATAACTCCCAATATAACACATGCCCAGATAATAAAAATTTGACCTTTACATTGTTTACTATTAATTATCTTCATTGTAAGGTAAATGGTTGGAACAAGTATGAATGCTACGATTACGATCGTCACTCCTATGCTGACAATATGTCCAATACCGGTCAGATATCGTCTATACCCAGCCCACCCGTAAGACACATTTATCTTATAATTAAAATCGAATCCTATTCTAAAGGCAGTCAATATTTCAATATATAATACCAATAAAAAATACTTCAATCCTATCTTCTTTTGCTTAGCTTTCATTCAATAATACTCTCCTCACAAAGCACAAAAGCATTTGTATCGTAATCATACTTATAACTGCACTCCACCTGTGTATTCGTATCTCTTCTATACCTTCCAATTATCAAATTTTTATCTTTATCAATCTGATAATTCGGTATCTGTTCGAATGATGCGTTATAAGCAAATACTCCACCATAATTTAAATACACACAATGAACCAAAGCTCCCTGTGCGACTGAATGACCAAGGAATATGACTAAATCATCAAGTCCATCAAAATTCACATCTTCCAGCTTTGCTTCAAAATCACAAGCATCATATACATATCTACCAGCACCAATTTCGTCACTTAATGGATAAGTTACTACAATTGCTCCTATTTCATCATCTACATAAAAGAAATAATCTCTTTTGTGCTCATACTCGCCCTTTGGAGTATCAATGTACTGTATTCTAACTCTATAGCAACGATTCTCTTCAACCCATTCCATAGATTCTATTTTTTCATTATCATTAATCAATTTTACGATTTCTTCTACTCTTTTATCCACATCTGCGTTACCTGATGCACAAACAAAATCAGCATTTTCTTTTGTTCCACATCCGGCAATAAAAACGATACAAATGACAAATATTGCATACAATATCTTTTTCTTCATAATGATTTTCCTTTTTCAATCTATTTCTAAACGTAAAAACACAGGTCATCCATTCTTCTAATACAATTTACGGAAAAATACTTTCATTTCCCATCATCACCCGAATGATACCTATCACAAATAAGTGAGCAGGATAATACAAATAGAAAAACCACTTCATTCCCTTCCACTGTCCTCTTTCACCATTGTACTGCTTTAAGAAAAGTAACGATAACAGAGTAAACATCTGGATGATTCCATACACTTTATCCATAAAGATAAAATACACAATGGCATACAAGCCTGTCCATATGAACATCGTAACAGCCTGTTTTTTGAAATCGCCGCGATGCAAATACAAATATACCGGACAAATGGCTGCGATTGTCGACCAGTCCGCAGGAAATGTAATAAAACAAATCAAAACGGTAAGTACAATTTTAAGCCATTGCGGCAAACGATCCGTTGTAAATATAACCATCAAAACGACTGCCCATGCAAGCGGCCACATGACACTTGTCATATTGAAAAAGCCATTCGGTACAAAAGGAATTCCTCCTGCAAAGTTATACGCAAAGTGAGATATGATTGCAAAGACAAATAGTCTAAAAATATACTTTTTTACACTTCGCGTATAATGAAAACCTTCTGCAATGAAAAACCACATAATCGGAGCCGTTAATCTTCCTATCACATGCAATCCCATAACCCACCATATCTTTTGACAACCGGGAAAGAAGAGCCATGTTAAATGATCAATTGTCATTGCAATAATCGCGATCAGCTTAATTTGATTACTATTTAATCCATTGCTTTTTAATGTATCCACTACAGCCACCTCTACCGTATGATTATTTTGAGCATATCCTAAATCGAAGCAACATGCAAATCCCTCGTTTACCTTTACCGATTCCACAGCCTGATGTATAATGTGTTAAAAAGAGTGAGGGATATCTGAGATATGAACAATTTTGATGCACAATGCATAGGACAATATACCAAATACTACATCATCGACCGGGCAGATTTTATCAATAAAATCCAGGAAGGCATGTCTATAGAAGAATATTGGTATATTCAGAAAAACACAAAAAAAGTATATGTCTCCATAGGTACTCAGAATTTCAAAAATCCTTTTCTCTCTTATCGTTTTGAAGTAAACGGAAAAACCTATTACGGCACGTCACAAGTCGGATACAGCAGAGATATCCATGCCAGAATGGCTGGAAAACCATGCAAAGTATATTTCCAATCAAATAATCCGTATATTTCCTGCCCCGGAGATATCGATAGCAATACGCCGGATAGCACCGCACAACCCCTCAGTATTACTGCTATGGTTCTGGGACTTATTTCCCTGTTTCTTTCTTGTATTCCGTTCGTTTCCTTTTTGATGAGCGGTATTTCTTTTGTCCTTGGAATAGTTGCCTTACAAAAGAAAAAGTCAAACAACAATTTTGCCTGGGCCGGTATCATTTGTTCGGGAATTGCACTCGTGATAGGAATACTTGTAACATTGCTTTTTGTTGCCTATGTCTTTCGTTCCTATTTTTAGCAACCTGCGTTTTAACTACATCTGAAATACCAGTCCGACCACTGCTCCGGCAACCATCCAGAAGAAAGGATGAATCTTATTCAGTTTCTTGAGATTCATGGCAATAAAAAATAACGCGCATAGAATCAGAGAAAAGACCGGAAACTGAAAACTGCCATCCGATGCCGTAAACAAAGCAGTCTCAAAGATTCCGCATACCGCTGTTGCAATAAGGCCTGTCACAACCGGTCGGATCATAGCAAAAGACGATTTCACATACGGATTTTCATTAAATTTATCCAGAATTTTTGCGATGATGACAATCACAATCAGACTGGGTAAAACCAGAGAAAGCGTTGCAGCGATACCTCCTGCTAACCCTGCTGCATGGAAACCTGCATAGGTTGCCATATTGATACCAATCGGTCCCGGCGTACTTTCACTGATGGCAAGCATATTGACCACGTCGGATTTGGCATACCAGTCATGTCTGGACGGAATATCCATCAAAAAAGGAATTGTCGCCGGACCGCCACCGACTGCAAATAATCCAATTTGGAAGAATTCAATAAATAGCTGTAAGAAAATAGAGTTCATACCTTAAGCCTCCCCATCTTGTATAATACAATTCCAATAATACCGGCAAAAATCACCAGTAAAACCGTGGGGATGGGGGTAAACATTGCAAGTGCAAAACCAATCAACGCCATGGCAATGGTAATTTTACTCACCATGCTTTTCTTTCCCATCGTAATCACAGTATTGAGCATCAATGCACAGACAACCACCTTAATGCCTCCGACTGCATGCGCAACATAAGGATTTTCGATAAACTGTTGCACAAACATGGCAAGAATGGAAACAATAATAAGCGAAGGGCTAATCATGCCCAGCGTTGAAATAATAGCTCCCGGAATTCCTTTTCTCTTATACCCCACAAAGGTTGATACATTGACGGCAATAATACCCGGCGTACACTGTCCGACTGCATAGTAATTCAATAAATCATCTTCTGTCACCCAGTTCTTTTTTTCAACCAATTCGTATTTTAACATCGGTAGCATGGTAAGCCCTCCACCGAAGGTCAAACCGCCAATCCGGAAAAAAGCAAAATAAAGCTGTAGTAATTCATTCATATTTTTATCCTCTGTTTTTATTTCAAAATCAATCATGATATGTTTTCACTTAGCAAATTCAACATACTGTATAAGAATCGCAAATTCATCAGATGTATATCATTTTTCAAAATCCAGATAAGATATATATCTTTCTGAAAAATCAGGTTCATTGGCAAGATTAATTAAAGTTCTATCTAAGTTAACATATTTATTTATTATGTTAACTATATTTGTTTCTTTTTTCTCACTTGTTCCGCCATCTGTTTGATCTTTTGAGTTTACAACGGTCTCATCATCCAAGTTCTTCTTAATCTTGCTGTATCCATACCAGGCAGCTCCTGACAATGCGGTATTTCCGCATGCTGTCGTCTTTTTCTGAAAAGTCTCCGGTAATAGTCCCACACCAAAAGCCGCTTCGATATCCAGATAATAACCAAATCCACCCGCTACATATACATGATCAATTTCCTGCATCGTACAACCGAATTTTTCAACCAGATAATCGATTCCACACCGAACTGCCGCTTTTGCCAATTGCATCTGACGGATATGTTTTTGTGTTATGTAAATCGCATCTATGCCAGTATTCACATCCTTGTCCTCATCCACAACATAAGGAACGCCTTTTTCAAACCATTCTCCCTGCAGGGTTCCGTGCACATCAATTTTCTTTTCCTGCAACAGACGATACAAAAACGAAATAATATCTGCGCCATAAATTCCCACATCTGCTATCGAATCAAATGCAGAACCTGCTGCCGCGGAAGTTGCAACCAGCCGGTTATTCCGGATTAATGCCATTTCCGCATTGGTTCCCAAATCCAAAAGTAAAATCAGTTTATCACGCAAATGCTCAAACACTCTGTCTGATGTCAAATCAACATTCTTCATACCAAGAGCTAACAGTCCGCTAAATATATCTCCTCCGACAAAGGCACTAAATCCCGGCATAATATAGGTGGGAATGTCCGCAATATCGGTCTCAATTTCATCCAGTGTCTTAGGCAAAAAAGGTGCTTTACTTAGAGAAGAAACGTCATACCCCATCAACAGATGAACCATGGTTGTATTCGCCGCAACGACCATAAAGGAAATGTCATCGAGTCCCAACGTGGTAAATCCTTCTTGTATCTGCCCTCTGATCAGATTACTCAAGTCTTCCCTGTTCCCATGCATGGAAGCTTCCATACGGGAAATGACATCCGCACCATAGCATTTTTGCGCATTCACTGCCTTATATACCGCACAAACGCTTCCGTCCAAAACGCTTCTTTTCTGCATCACAAGCGTTGTTGTTCCAATATCGGTTGTCACAAAATAGGCTCGTCCGTTTCTGATAATATTTTCAGGTAAGCAAAAGCTAACTTTGACAAAATCTTCAACAATATCCGGCTCTTTTTTTTTCGGCAAAACTACTTCGCAATCGGAATACAATTTAGCAAGACATCCTAAACGATATCCCTGCCTGAGTTCATCCGGTTTGAAAAATCTCCGGTCACTTATGCCCGGCATCGGTGCTCCTTTTAAAAAACGAACCTTACATTTTCCACAGATACCTTTTCCACCGCAGTTTAAAGAAAGTACAATTCCGGCTTTTTGACATAACAAAAGTAAGCTTTCTCCCGCTTGGAAAAAAAGCTTACTTTCTGCATTATCATTTTCATATTTTATAATAAGCTGTAAATCTGACATAGGTTTCCACACATCTTTATTTTCAAATTCTAAAAATGTTTCATGATAAATTTGCATACCTTATCACAAATGCATTTTTATACTCTTGTGTTAAGCAAAAATCAATTATACAAATTGATTTCTATCTTTGTTATAAACATAACCGATTGTGGAAAGTTTATCAAGTACTGTCTGCTTATCAACATCCTCGTCATCACATAAATCGTCGAGCGAAGGATAAAAATCTCTTAGCTTTAGGTTAACATAACTGAGCAACATTACCGGATCATTGGGCATCATAAAAAGTTTCCTTCCTTATCTGCCGGAATTCATACCGCTGTTTCCATTACTTCCATTGTTATAATAATCAAAGAACTCACGGAAAAAGTCTTCTGCACTGCCTCCTCCGATTCGTCCGGAATTATCATTTTCTCCATTTGAGTTGGTGCTGTCCTGATTTTGGGAAGAAACGCTGCGTCCGTCATCTCCGATTAAAGTCACCTGCAGTGTCTTTTCTTCATAACCGCCGGCTTCTTTGGCTCTCTGGATGACAATTTCAACGGTCTCTCCGGCTTTATAATATTGTAAAGATGATTTTAAATCATCATAATCCGAAATACTCATTCCGTCAAATTTTGTAATAATATCACCTTTTAAAAGTCCTGCTTTTTCTGCCGCACCATCCTTTTGCAGTTCCAATACATAAACACCCTGAGGAATGTTATACATTTCGGAAATATCGGAAGATACATTCTGGCAAGAGATACCAAGATATCCCTGTTCTTCGGTGGCAACTAAATCTCTGGTTTCGCGATTCATCAGTTCTTCTAAGATTGGCTCTGCCGTATCAATGGGAATTGCATAACCCATGCCTTCTACAACAGAAGATGCAAATTTAGAAGAATTGATACCGATTAATTCACCTTTCATATTTAAAAGTGCACCACCACTATTACCGGGGTTGATGGCAGCATCCGTCTGAATCAGTTTTGCTGTCATACCTTCAATGGTAACTTCCCGATCCATGGCACTGACAATACCGGTTGTAACGCTTTGACCATAACCTAAGGCATTACCGATAGCAACCACCTGATCTCCGACTTTTACATCGGAAGAATTACCGATTTTGGCAATGCTGATGGAGGATTTGATTTCGTCCGTTAAATCGTCCAAATCAACTGCAATGATACCAAGGTCATTATCCGCATCCGTTCCTTTTACTTTTGCCTCAACCACTTTATCTTCATCATCGCCGAAGCATACGGAAATTTCCGTAGCATTGGAAACCACATGATTATTGGTTGCTATTAATAATTCCTCATCATTTTGTCCGATAATGATACCGGAACCTGCACTTGTTGATTCATACTGTCTGGTTCCGAACATGCTGCGGACTTCCTCCACACCTTTATTGGTAATGGATACAATGGAAGGCATACAGCTTTGTGCAATTTCGGCAACCGAATATTCGGACCGTTCTTTGTTTGTCACCTGCTCTGCCGACGCCGAAGAAGCTTCGGATGTCTGGTTTGAAGCATCCGCTCCAACTTCTACCGTCCCGATTGCCGTCTCATCCGCTGCCATAACCGTCTCACCAATCTGCGTCTGTGACGCACCGTCCAAAACAGCCAGTTTATCCTCGATTCCACTCGCTTTCAATACACCGATAAAAACAAGGGATGCGGCCAATCCAAAAGCAACACCGCTTACTAACATCACACCGAATTTTCTGACAATGCGTGGCATCTTTTTATGATGCTTTTGGGGACCGTTTCCATTTGGCTCGCCATTGGTATTGGGCGCAGCACCGTAATTTCCTTCCGCACTGTTGTATTCATAGTAATTATTGTTTTCGTACATAACAACAACCTCTTTCTTTTTTATGTTTTTCTATTTCAAGGGACTGCAAATTACGATTTTACAACCGGTTTGCTCATCACTCTTTGCTATCCCTGTATTTGATAGTAAATAAGATACAGAAGCTTTGTTATAAAAATATGACAAAACTGTGTTTATTTTGTGAAATATCTTTTCTATGCTATTTTAAAATTGTGCCCCTCGAAATTTGCATATCCTATCACAGACGCGTTCTCACTTGGATGACAACGTAGCAGTACTAAATTCGCAATAAATTGCTCATTAAGTGCTGACGTTGTCATACAGTCTGTGAGTAGAATATGCAAACTTTCTCGGCGACACAATTATAAAATAGCAGTTTCAATTTACGCTTTCTTTGCCACCAGCTTATCATTTTCCACATCTATCACGATATGGTCTCCCTGCCCGATTTCATCTGCCAAAATCAGTTTTGCGGCAGCGGTCTCAACATATTTCTGGATATACCGTTTCAACGGTCTTGCACCATAAACCGGATCATAGCCGTTTTCGACAATAAACTGTTTTGCTGTATCCGTGCAGGATAAATGCAGGTCTCTGTCACTTAAACGTTTATTTAAATCCTCTATGATCAGGTCAATAATACCGCTGATATTATTCTTTGTAAGCGGTTTAAACAAAATGGTTTCATCCAGACGGTTCAAAAATTCAGGTCTAAAATGCGCACGAAGATCATTCATGACCATTTCTTCTGCTTCTTTTGAAATTTCACCGTTTTCGTCGATACCGTCAAGCAGATACTGCGCACCGATATTGGATGTCATAATCAAAATGGTATTTTTAAAATCCACCGTACGTCCAAGTGAATCGGTAATACGTCCGTCATCTAAGACCTGCAAAAGGACGTTAAAGACATCCGGATGTGCTTTTTCAATTTCATCAAATAAAACAACGGAATAAGGTTTTCTTCGAACTGCTTCCGTCAGCTGACCGCCCTCTTCGTATCCGACATATCCGGGAGGAGCTCCGATTAGACGCGATACGGAATATTTCTCCATGTACTCACTCATATCCAGTCTGACGATATTGCTTTCATCGTCAAACAGGCTTTGGGCAAGCGCTTTTGCAAGCTCCGTCTTTCCGACACCGGTAGGTCCAAGGAACAGGAAAGAACCGATTGGTTTACTCGGGTCCTTAATACCGGCTTTAGAACGGATGATTGCTTCGGAAACCTTAGTTACTCCTTCATCCTGACCGATGACTCTCTTATGAAGTTCATCGTCCAGATGCAGGGTTTTATTGCGCTCACTCTCGGTCAGTTTGGAAACCGGTATGCCGGTCCAACGGGAAATAATCTTGGCAATCTCATCATCATCCACACTTTCGTGTAACAGGCTGCGATCCTGCTTGCTGACTTTTGCTTCCTCAGCCTCTAATTCTTTTTTCATTGCCGGCAGCTTACCATAGCTTAATTCCGCTGCCTTTTCCAGTTTACCTTCTCTTGTAGCAATCTGAATTTCATTATTGACAGCTTCAATATCCTCACGCAGTTTCTGAAGCTTTTCAACACTCGCTTTTTCATTTTCCCAGGTGGCTTTCTGGGAAGCAAAGTTTTCTTTTAATTCGGCCAGTTCTTTTTGTAAATCTGCCAGTCTTTCAACAGAAAGCTTATCATCTTCCTTTTTCAATGCCGTCTCTTCAATTTCCATCTGCATTATACGGCGGTTTAACTCATCCAGCTCTGTAGGCATGGAATCAAGCTCCGTCTTAATCAATGCACATGCCTCATCCACCAAGTCGATGGCTTTATCCGGTAAAAACCGGTCGGTGATATAACGATTGGATAAGACTGCTGCACTAACCAGTGCATTATCCAAAATCTTAACGCCATGAAAGACTTCATAACGGTCTTTCAATCCACGGAGGATGGAAATCGTGTCTTCTACAGTCGGTTCATCCACCGTAACCGGCTGGAAACGACGCTCCAAGGCCTGATCTTTTTCAATATACTGCCGATATTCATCCAAAGTAGTTGCACCGATACAATGCAGTTCTCCACGCGCCAACATGGGCTTTAACATGTTGCCGGCATCCAATGCGCCATCGGTTTTACCCGCACCGACAATGGTATGAAGTTCATCAATAAATAAAATAATCTGTCCGTCGCTGTTTTTGACATCCTCTAACACCGCTTTCAGACGTTCCTCAAATTCACCACGATATTTTGCACCGGCTACCAATGCGCCCATATCCAGTGAGAAAATCTTTTTGTCCTGCAGACTTGCCGGTACATCTCCTCTTACAATACGCTGCGCAAGTCCTTCAACGACTGCCGTCTTACCAACACCGGGCTCACCGATTAAAACCGGATTGTTTTTGGTCTTTCTGGACAAAATACGGATTACATTCCGAATCTCTGCATCACGTCCGATAACAGGATCCAATTTCTGGCGTTTTGCCTTTTCCACCAGATCTTCTCCATATTTGGCAAGCGTATCATAGGTTGCTTCCGGATTGTCACTGGTCACACGCTGATTGCCTCTTACCGTCGATAACGCCTGTAAAAAGCGTTCTCTTGTAATACCAAACTCCTGCATCATGTCCTTGATTGCTTTGTTTGGATGCTTCAACATGGATAAAAACAGATGCTCAACGGATACATATTCGTCACCCATGGCTTTGGCCTCATCCTCAGCGGAAATCAAAACCTGATTCAGAGCCTGCCCGATATAGACCTGGCCCCCCTGAACTTTTACTCTCTTTTCTACCAAGGACCTTGCGTAGTTTACATAATATTCTTTCTGTATTTCCATCTTTTCAATGAGTTTTAAAATCAGACTATCTTCTATTGAAAGAAGGGACAATAATAAATGCTCTTCATCAATCTCCTGATTTCCATACTCATAGGCTAATTTTTCACAACCATTGATGGCTTCAACAGATTTTTGTGTAAATTTTTGAAAATTCATATACAGCACCCCTTTCAAAATAGTATGCTTTATTTTGCATTTCTCATGCTCTGGCTTTGTTATAACGCAAAAATTAGCACTCGTCAAGAGAGAGTGCTAATAATTATTCTAAACTTTTTATAAACCGTTGTAGTGGGGACGGTTCTTTTGGTAAAATACTTGGGAAAATGTCTGGAAGCTTATCACAAAGAGTGCCCCTCTGTCATATTTAATGTAACCACCAGTTCTATTCCTAATCCGTCTGCCAATCTTTGTAGTGTCTGTATTGACGGATTGCCAATTCCTCTTTCAATTTTACTGATTTCAGCTTGATGTATCCCGGTCTTCTCTGCCAACTGTTTTTGTGTAATATTTGCTCTTTGTCTGGCCAATGTGAACTGATATGCAATCAGGCGATTTATATTTGTCTCTTTGTAAATCTCCATTAATACTCCATTATCCCATATCAAATCAGCATCCAAATCCAATTCATCATTCCAAGATATGCCATATCCTCCGACATCGACCTGAACCTGCTCAAATAAAGATGGATTTGACTTAAAAATACAAAACTGTGGAAACTGGTCAAACAAATTGGTAACATCATATTGTTTGATTTCTCCACCAAAAAACCTTGCTTCAATTATAAAATTTGGTAGTGCCTTTATATCTTCGATTCTATGAACCATACATTCTTCCTTCTTTCTATTCATTATATGGCAATAACTCAAACTGTTGATTTTCCCACATCTCTAATAATTTATTCTTATAATTTGAAATAAATCTTCTGATAATGCGCTGCTCCTTCATTGGAATATCTCCTTCAAACATTTCTCCGCTTTCAATTGAAAACATTCCAATATAATCCCCATAAATTGCATGAATATGGGGTGGATTATGCTCTTTCTGTTTAATATACATTTTAATAGTAATACCAAAAAATCTGGAAATAACCGGCATAAATTTCACCCTTTCAAAAGCGATTGTATAGGATATATCCTATATGTGTCAAGAGTGATTTTTCTGTTTAAAAAAGCGCAACATTTACGAAAAATGCTGCGCTCTTTTTTTATTATCCGTTTATTCTTCTTCAATATCCATAATTATTTCATCATCCAAATATCCATTTTCCAATAAATATGCAGGTGTGAAAGTCAATGCGATTTTTCCTCGTTCTCAGATAAACCGTTTTCTTCCAAAGACTCGATTATTTCGTAATTTTCATCAGGATAAATATAATTTCCATCAATAGAATAACGCGTCGATTCCGTGAAGTCATTTCCCGTGCTTCCATGCTCCGGACCGGAAATGGATTCAAATCTTAAATACGTGTCCTCACAGTTATCCGGATACAGGATATACGCATATTCATAGTCCGGATTATCCACCTTATATACATCGACATTACTGCTCGTTGCACACAACATACCGTTACTTTCTATTTCATCCAGCGTTTCATCGTCAATTACCGTAAGTCGCCACCAGTGAATTCCATTAAACTGCATAATAACAGTACTATCTTCTATTTCATACCTTGGGTATCTCTCCAGAATATAAGGTTGCGTATATTCAACCTTTACATTGGAATATTTACCAAGTATCTCTTCATATTGCTTCTTTTCACAACCGGTAATCATCATGATTAGAAAAACTGCACATATTAAAAATGTTTTCTTCATCTTACTTCTCCCTTTTTTTTGGTTTGAAACCAACAAAACCGCTGACGATAAACAAAACCAGAAAAACAATTATATATGGGATATAGTTCCCATACATTGTTTGATGCGTTCGTGCATCTACCCGAATCGTAATCTCATCACCTACAGAATAATCATATTTGTTGAAAAGATTTCCCTCCTGGATTGTCTCTCCATCCTTAGAAGTCCATTCCAAAACATATTTTTCGCTGACTCGCCCTTTGTGGCTCGATCTAGCCACATATACATTGGTTACAGTAGCAGGTATCTCTTCAAATCCACCACTATACTCATAAACAGCATTCGCAATCCCGAATAGTGAAAAGATCATAATGAAAATACAAATTCCCTTTTTTAACATTGTACGCATCTCTTTTTTATCCTCGCTTCATTTGTGTTATAACAAAAAAATCATAACATAAACCGGACAATCCTGTT